>NZ_DATBFE010000058.1:0-14751 GCF_036558665.1 Reyranella sp.
GACGCTGCCGAGCCACGGCGAGCTTCGGGTGAGCGGCCGCATCGCCCCGGTGCTCGCCCTCGGCTCGACGTTCGACGTCGAGCTGTCGGGGCGCGAGAACGTCATGATCGGCGGTGCGGTGTTCGGGCTGAAGCGCGCCGAGATCCTGCGCAAGTTCGACGATATCGCCGAGTTCGCCGGCATCGGCGACTACATGGACCAGCCGGTGAAGCACTATTCGATGGGCATGCGCACGCGGCTTGCCTTCTCGATCTGCGCCCATGTCGAGGCCGAGATCCTGGTGGTCGACGAGGCGCTGGCCGTCGGCGACGCCGCCTTTCAGCGCAAGTGCCTCGACTGGATCGACGAGTTCCGCAAATCCGGCACGCTGCTCTTCGTCTCGCACTCGATGGCGGAGGTGCGGCGCCTGTGCAACCGCGCGATTTGGATCGAGGAGGGCCGCATCCGCGAGCAGGGCGACCCCAGCGAGGTCATCCGCTCGTATCATCGCGCACTCCTGGTGGAGAAGGACGACGTCCACCGCTTCTCCGCGAGCGGGTGATGGGACATGACGGGCGGCGCCCTGGTCTGGCTCGGGCTTGCGTGGTGGGCCGCGGGCTCGGCCGTCCAATGGCTGAGCGCGGCGCTGGCGCGCACGCCCGGGCCGCCGGCACGCATGCGCCATCGACCTGACGAGTTCAGCGTCGTGGCGCCGCTCAAGGGGGCGGCCGATGCATCGCCCTCCTATGTCGCGAGCCTGCGCGCCCTGTCGCAGGCGGGCGCCGAGGTCCTGATCTGCGTCGCGAGCATCGATGACGGCGCCGTCGAAGCGACGCGTGCCATCTGGCCCGAGGCGCTGCTGCTGGTCGGGGCCGACACGACCTTCAATCCCAAGATGAACAATGTGCGCAAGGGGCTGGAAGCCGCCAGCCGACCGGTCGTGGCGCTGTGCGATGCGGGCATTGCGCTCGGCCTCGACGAGCTGCGCGAGGCCGCCGCGGGTCTCTCCGACAAGGTCGGGCTGGTGCTGGCGCTCAAGGCCGCCGACGAGGCGGAGAACTTCGCGGCCGAGCTCGAACGGGCCTATATCGACGGCCACCAGGCGCGCTTCCTGTTCGCCGCCGACCGCATCGGCATCGCTGTCGCCTCGGGCGGCGTGACCGTGATGGCGCACGAGACCTTGCAGCGCATCGGCAACTGGCGCGGCTTCAACCGCTGGATTGCCGACGACTACTCCGTCACCCGCGCCGTGCGCGAGCTCGGTCTCGAGACCAGGCTCGGCGCCATCATGCCGCGCCTGCCGCTGGGACGGCGCGGATGGCGCGACGTCTGGCTGCGTCAGGTGCGATGGGCCCGCACGCGCCTGCGGTTGCCAGTATGGCCACTGGTCCTGTGGGAGCCGGCCATCGGCGGCGCGGTGTCCGGCATTGCCGGAGCCGCCGCCCTGTCGGGCATGGGCCTTGGTGCGGCGGCGCTGACGGTCGGCCTCATTTTCCACGCCGGCTTGTGGCTTGCCGCCGAGAAATGGTTCATGGCGGGGCGCGGCCTCGCCTTTGGTCCGCGCGCCGCCGCTGCCGCCTTCGTGCGCGAGGCACTCGCGCCCCTGCTGATGGTGCAGGCGCTCGGCGGCCGCACCATCGACTGGCGGGGCACCGATCTCGGCGGCCAGTGGCGCAGCAAAGGGGATGGCATGCCGGAGAAGCCCGTATGAGCCGACAAGCGCGTGCGAACGGAACTGGC
This sequence comes from Reyranella sp., assembly GCF_036558665.1. Lineage (GTDB taxonomy): Bacteria > Pseudomonadota > Alphaproteobacteria > Reyranellales > Reyranellaceae > Reyranella. Next base: position 1,720 of record NZ_DATBFE010000058.1, read on the forward strand.
GACGGCAAGGCGGCCGGCGCCATCGTCACCGTCCTGTTGCCCGACCATATCGATTCGGCGACGGCGCAGGATGTGGAGAAGTCGATGCTCGAGGTTTTGGCGCCGGGTGCGCGCGTCGTGGTCGACGGCGGTGCCGTCACCTACATGAGCGCGGCGGGCGTGCGCACGCTGGCGACGGTGCTTCGTCACGCCGAGGAGCAGCAGGCGAGAGTCGTGTTCTGTCGCTTCACCGGGGCGGCCGAGGATTGCCTCGTCGTGGGCGGCTTCGCCCAGCTTCTCGACGTGGTCGGAACACCCGAGGAGGCGGCCGCGAAGCTGCGGGCAAAGCCGGTGGGAAACCCTGCAGACCGCTTGCACCGCCATGGCGCCGCAGGTTAATTACCCGGCGGGCTGAGGCAGGACCAGGAACACGGAGCGGCGCTTGCATGCCGACCGTTCCGGACGGAGATCGCGAATTGACAATCTGGACATGGCTGCATGCTGTCGGTCGACCTACCGCCATTGTCCTCGGTCTTGGTGTGGCCGTCGCCGGCTGCCAGGCGATTCCCGGCGATGGTCCGTGGATGAACGGCGCGAAGTCGACGAGCAGCGAGGCCCTGCCGTTCGATGTCATCGATCTCACCCCGACCACCGTCGTCGCCTACCGGCCTGCTGCGACGGTCGATCAGCCCTCGGAGACCGGCAACCTGTCGGCGGGCGCCCGGGTCTCGGTCGAACCAGGCGACGTGCTGAGGGTCCGCATCTTCGAGCCCTACGAAGGCAGCATCTTTCCGACCATCCAGAAGCCGGGTGCCGACTTCGGCAATCAGGTCGTGACCAATGACGGAACGATCGAGGTCCCCTATGTCGGGATAGTGAAGGTCGCCGGGCTGAACCTGCGCGAGATCGAGCAACGCATCGTCCAGCAACTCGGCAACAAGGCGCAGAACCCGCAGGTCATCGTCGAGTTCGTCGCCGACCGGAACAACACCGTCATGGTGTCGGGCGAGGTGAAGAGTCCCGGCCGCCTGTCCCTGCTCGAGGGAACACGCTCGGTGGTGGATGCCATCAACCGGGCGGGCGGGCCGACGGGCGTCGCCACGCAACTGCAGGTCGTCCTGCGCCGGCGCGGCAACGTGATCCTCGACAAGCAGTATTCCGAGCTCCTGGCCGGCGCGGACGTCGGCATCCAGAAGGGCGACGAGATCGTGGTTCGCCCCAACTCGCACACATTCACGGTGCTGGGCGCCGTCGCCAAGGCCGGCAATGTCGCCCTGACCAAGGCCAACATGACGCTGCTCGAGGCCCTCGGCGAGGTCCATGGCCTGTCCGACGAACGGGCCAACAAAACCGGCGTTTACGTTTTCCGAATGGGCGACATCCAGGACAATCCGAACGCCCGGGCCCGGGTTTTTCGACTGGACCTGATGCAGCCTGTGTCTATCTTTGTGGCCCAGCAATTCGGCATGCAGGCGAATGACGTGATATATGTCACGAATGCGCCACTTTACGAGTACAATAAGATTCTGACCGCGATTTACCGTACGTTCTCGATCGTGGGTATTGCGAAAGGCTCCGTAACGCCAACCTCCACGTTCTGATCGGATGGGGGACGCGTCGGATTGGAGAGACGAGTTCGGATGGCGCGAGAGCAGAAGTTCAGATGGGGTGCGACCGGCGTGGCGATTCTGTTCGTCATCGCCGCGCTGGTGATATGGATCGCTCCCAGCCGGCAGACCAGCAGCGCACAGGAAGCGATGGCCGCGACGGGGCCGCTGATCTCGCGCGGCTACACCGATGCACCGGCCGGCACCGCGGCGATCGCGGGTGACACGGGCGGCGGCGGCGTGCTGCTCGAGCTGCGGGTCGCCGAGGGCCAGAAGGTCAAGCACGACGATGTCATCGCCGTCCTGTCGAACTATCCGATCGCCGACGTGTCGGTGCGCGCCAACGAGGCCGAGGTCGAGAAGGCCAAGCGCCAGCGCGAGGCGATGGTGTCGGGCTACCGCGTCGCCGAGATCGCCGAGCAGGAGGTGGTCGTCAGGTCGACGGCGGAGGAGAACAAGCTCAAGGCGCTGGAGCTGCAGCGGTCGGGCAAGCCGCCCGACCAGAAGCAGCTCGAACTCAAGATCTCCGAGCAGAAGCTCGAGCGCGAGCAGGCCAAGCTGAAGGTGATGAAGGAGACGCTGGCGACCGACCTCGCCCAGATCGACACCGACATCAGCATCAAGCAGGCCAGGCTCGACAACTCGCGCACGACGCGCGAGCAGTCGCTCGTGCGCTCGCCGATCGACGGACTGGTCGTCCAGATCTGGACGCGGCCGGGCGAGCGGGTCAGCCAGTACGGCATCGCCAAGATCGTCGACATGAGCCAGATGCGCGTATTCGCCGACGTCGACGAGGTGCATCTCGGCCGCGTCGTGGTGGGCGGCAAGGTGCAGGTCACGTTCCGCGGTGGCACGACGGTCTACACCGGCAGGATCTCGCGCATCGCTCCCGCGGTGAAGCGCATGCAGCGCACCGAGCCCGACGGCGGCTCGGCGACCGACGCCCGCGTCGTGCAGGTGGAGATCACGCTCGACGATCCGTCCAGCATGCCGCAGGTGCTGGGTCGCGAGACGCGCGTCACCTTCCTCTGATGGCCATCTCCCTGCCTGCCGCTGCGTCGCCACGGCTGCGCTGGAGATGGCCGTTCTTTTCCCTGGCGCCGCTGCGGGCCGCCGCCCGGACCGCCGCCGCGATGCCGCTCGGCGCCCAGCAGCTCAAGCGCCAGCGCACCAGCACGCTGCTGTCGCTCGCCGGCGTGACCGCAAGCCTGCTCGTGGTGTTCGCGCAGCTCGGCATCGAGCGCGCCGTCTACGACTCCTCGATCCGCGTCCATCAGGCGGTCGTGACCGACCTCGTGCTGGTTCCGATGGGCTTCAAGTCGTTGCAGCTCAATGCCGACGTGCCGGTCGCCATGACCGACGTCGTCTCGGCCAATCCCTCGGTCGCGCAGGTTCTGCCCTTCTGGTTCGGCGTCATGTCGCTCAAGGGCGCCGACATGCCGGTCGCGCGGCGCCTGGCATGGTACGCCATCGACGTCGAGCGGCCGGCGATCGACGTGCCGGGCCTGCGCGAGAACCTCTACAAGCTTCGCGTCACGCGCCGCATCCTGTTCGACCGCGACTCGCGGCCCTATTTCGGCGACCTGGCGACGCGCGCCCAAAGCGGCCAGGAAGTTCCTGTCACCGGTCCGCCCGACAATCGCGGCCTGCTGCGCGAGATGTTCGTGGTCGGCACCGTGGCGATCGGGCCCAACGTGGTGAACGACGGCGCCATCATCATGTCGGAAGCGTCGATGGACGAGATCCTGGGCGAGTGGTACTCGGACCGCCCGGCCTTCATGGGCATCCGGCTGGTGCCGGGCGCCGACAAGATGGCCGTCGTGGATCAGCTCAACCGGGACCTCGCCGGCCGCGGCGAGGTGGTGACGCGCGAGGAGTTCCAGGCGCGCGAACGGCGCTACTGGTCGCGCGAGACGCCGGTCGGCTACATCACCGACCTGGGCTTCGTCATGGGCCTGATGATCGGCATGGTGTTCATCTACTACGCGCAGTACCAGATCATCCGCTTCTACCTGCCCGAATACGCGATCCTGAAGAGCCTCGGCTACGACTGGTGGTTCTTCCTGTGCATGATCGGCCAGATCGGCGCCGCCATCATAACGCCGGCCTACATCGTCGCCTTCACCATGGCGCGCGTCGTCTACGGAGTCGCCGAGGCCTCGATCCATCTCGGCATGACGATGGGCCTGCGCGAGATGGTGGTGTCGCTGCTTGCGTCGATCGTCATGACCGTCGTCTCCAGCCTGTTCGCGATCCGGCGGCTGTGGAAGGTCGACCCGATCATGCTGTTCGAGTAGCCATGTCGACCGACACTCTCCTCGGCCCGGCGGTCGTCGAAGCGATCGACGTGCACCACCACTACGGCGACGGCGCCCAGCGCGTCGACGTCCTGTTCGATATCAACATGCAGGTCCGCGAAGGCGAACTGCTGATCGTCACCGGTCCGTCCGGGTCGGGCAAGACGACGCTGCTGACCATCCTCGGGACCATGCGCCGGCCGTCGGAGGGCAAGCTCAGGCTGCTCGGCACCGATGTCGGCGGCCTCGCCAACGCCGAACTGGACAGGCTGCGCAACCGGGTGCGCTTCCTGTTCCAGAAGCGCAACCTCCTGTCGTCGCTGACGGCGCTGCAGAACGTCATCGCCGGTGTGTCCACGACCGCGCTGACCCATCCGGACTGGGACGAGACCCGGGCCCGCCACCTGCTCGGCCTGCTCGGGCTGGCCGACAAGGCCGAGTCCTGGCCGGACGAGCTGTCGGGCGGCCAGCAGCAGCGCGTGGCCATCGCCCGCGTGATGATCGGCCTGCCCGACCTGATCATCGCCGACGAGCCGACCTCCGCCCTCGACCGCGTCGCCGGCCGGCTGGTGGTCGACCAGCTCAAGGATCTCGCCATGCGCGCCAAGTGCGCCGTCGTGCTGTCGACCCACGACGAGCGCATCTTCGACGTCGCGAACCGGCGCCTTCATATCGAGGACGGCCGCTGCTTCGAAGTGCCGATCCACTACCACTGACCGCGATCGTGCTGCTCATCGTCATCGACCTCGTCGTCGTGCTTTGCCTGTTGGCGCAGCTCGCGATCGCCGGCTACTTCCTCTATCTGCTCTATTGGCTGGCCGATCTGCCGCGCGCCGAAGGCGCGGCGGCGCCATTGCCCGACGAGCTTCCGCGCGTGCTGGTGCAGATTCCGGTCTACAACGAGCCGATGGTGGTCGAGCGCGCGATCAGGGCGGCAGGCAGCCTGGACTGGCCGCGCGACCGGCTGAACATCCAGGTGCTGGACGACAGCACGGACCTCACGTCGGATATCGCCCAGCATGCGGTCGCGCGCCTGCAGCGCGAAGGCATCGAGGCGAGCCATATCCGTCGGCGCGACCGCATCGGCTTCAAGGCCGGCGCCCTGGCAGCCGGCATGGCGCTCTGCGACGCGCCCTACGTCGCCGTGTTCGATGCCGATTTCGTGCCGCCGGGGGACTGGCTGCGCCGCGCGATGGCGGCGCTGCTGGCTGCGCCAAGGGCGGCCTTCGTGCAGACGCGGATCGAATGGGGCAATGGCGACCGCAACTGGCTGACGCGCGCGCAGCGGCTGATGCAGGATGCGCATTTCGCGGTGGAGCAGGACGTGCGGGCGCGCCGCGGCGTGCCGTTCCAGTTCAACGGCACCGGTGGGATCTGGCGCCGCGCCGCGGTCGAGGAAGCGGGCGGCTGGTCGCACGACACGCTGTCGGAGGATCTCGACCTCGTGCTGCGCACGCATCTCGAAGGCTGGGACGGCGTGTTCCTGATGGAACCGCATGTCACCGGCGAGCTGCCGCAGCAGCTGGGTGACTTCGGCGCCCAGCAGAGCCGGTGGTCGAAGGGCTTCGTCCAGGTGGCTCGCAAGCTATTGCCAAGGGTGTGGAGCTCGGGCTGGCGGGGCGAAGCCAAGCTCGTCACCACGGTTGCGCTCGGCCAGCAGCTCATCTTCCCCGTCCTTGCGATCGGCATTGCCGCCCTCGTCCTGTCGATGATCGGCCACGGCCAGCTCCTGCCGCTCTTCGGGTCCCTGCTGTGGATATGGCTGATCCTCATGCTGATCGTGCTGTTCGGCATGACCTGGGGCGCCTACCATCGCCTGAAGCGCGGAGGCCTGCTGGACTATCTCGCGACCGCGGCCACCGTGCCGGCGCTGATCGTCTACCTTGCCGCAGCCAATGCCGGGGCGATCGTCGCAGCGGCCCTCGGCCGGAAGACAGAGTTCAGGCGAACCCCGAAGACCGGCACCTGACCATGATGGCCGTCGTCGCCTTCCTGGCTCTGCTCCTCGCCGCCGTGTTCGGCGTCTGCTGTCTGCTGCTCGCGGCGTTCATCGGCAGCCTGCTCTACATGGTCGTGCTGCACCATCGCCTGCGGCACGAGGGGCTGGAGCACGAGGAGGGGCTGCTGCGGACGCCTCTGCCGGCCGATTCCGGCCTGCCGCATGTCGTGGTGCAGATCCCGTCCTTCAACGAAGGCCCGGTGCTGCGCCGCGGTGTCGAAGCGGCGGCCCGGCTCGACTGGCCGCGCGACAAGCTGCACATCCAGATCCTCGACGACAGCACCGACGAGACGGCCGAGCTCGCGCGCACCGTGGCCGCCGAGCTGCGGGACAGGGGCTTCGACGTGGTCGCGCTGCAGCGCACCGACCGCAGCGGCTTCAAGGGCGGCGCGCTGCACGAGGCGATGCAGCAGACGCCGCACGACTATTTCGCCATCTTCGACGTCGACTACGTGCCGCCGGCCGATTTCCTGCGGCGCTGCATGCGGGTGTTTCTGGCCGAGCCCGATACCGCCTTCGTGCAAGCGCGCTTCGACTTCCTCAATCCGCACGAGAACGCGCTCACCGAGATGCAGATGGTGACGCTCGACGCCCATCTCGGCATCGAGCAGGCGACGCGCTACTGGGCCGGCCATCCGCTGCCGTTCAACGGAACCTGCGGCATCTGGCAGCGCGCCGCCATCGAGGCGGGCGGCGGCTGGAAGGGCGACACCGTGACCGAGGACCTCGACCTCACCTATCGCGGCTGGGTCAAGGGCTGGCGCGCGGTGTTCCTGACCAGCGTTGCGGTGCCCGGCGAGCTGCCGGCCGATACCGGGACATGGCTGCGCCAGCAGCAGCGCTGGCAGGACGGCTTCCGCCATGTCTCGATGCGCATGTTCCCGGTGATCCTGAAGAGCCGCGACATGTCGCTGGCCGCCAAGGGAGCGGCGCTCCTGCATCTGTGCATGTCGCTCAACCAGCCGGTGCTGCTGGTCGGCGTGGTGTCCGGCCTGCTGGCGGGCCTCCTGGCGCCGACGCTGGTGCCACTGCTGTTGGCTGCGTTGATCCTCACCCTCGTCTGGGTGCTGGCGTGCGCCACCACCTTCCTGCGCGCCGGACACAATTTCATCCGTGACGGCGAGATGCGGCCGTTGCGCTTCGCGGTCGTGCTGTTGCGCTTCGTCGGCGGCCAGGTGGCGACCGTGGTGCGCAGCCTGTTCGTGCATCTCAGGAAGGCCGCCGCGCCGCCCAAGCCGGTCGTCTTCGACCGCACACCCAAGCGCGGCAACTAGACCGTCGATGCTGATCCGTGTGGCTCCGAGCGATCGGTCAAGGCACCGAACGACGACTTGAAAGCCGCCGAAAGCGCATAGTGCGCCGGGTCGCGTTCGACCAAATTCCCCTCGACGACACCTTTCTTCTTTAGGGCGCACAGCGATGAAAACTGCCGGCTTGGCACGCATTCCTGCCCCTCTGGATTATCCGGGTCGTCCCTGGGCGCCAGTCCTTGCGGCCATCGGTCTCGGACTGGCCTTGGTGCTCGGCTTCGCCCCAGCGGCCGTCGCGCAACAGAATCGCGTGACAGCGATCGACATCGCGCTCGAACCCGATGCGACGATGCTTCGGCACGCGAAGGACGCCAACGCTCGTCTGCTCAAGTCCTTTCCGAAGGGCTTTACTCTGGATGAGACGCACCACCCGCACGTCACCATGTTGCAGCAGTTCGTCCGCACGGCCGACCTCGACAAGGTATTTGCCGCGGCGAATGCGGTTCTGGCCAAGGAAAAGCCCACCTCATGGACGCTGAAGGCTTTCAAATATTACTACATCCGGTCGCCGCCGGTCGGCCTCGCGGGGATCGTCGTCGAGCCGACGGACGACCTGCATCGGCTGCAAGATGAACTGATCAAGGCCGTCGAGCCCTACACCGTGAAGACCGGGACCCCGGCGGCGTTCTTCAGCGAAGATGGCGGACGCGACATCCAGGAATCCCTGATCGAATACGTCTCCCATTTCGTTACGATCGCGGCGGGCAGGCATTTCAATCCGCACGTGACGATCGGGGTCGGAACGGAAACCTATTTGAACAAGATGTTGGCCGAGCCGTTCGACTCGTTCACGTTCTCGTCGACCGGCGCATCGGTCTATCAGCTTGGCACTTTCGGCACAGCCCGGAAGGAACTGAAGGCGTTGACGCTGACGCCCTGAGGCGAGGCACATACACGGCCTGGATCACACCGGCGCGCCTCCGCGCCGCACCGGCTGATGCGCCGAGCGGAGGCCGCCGCCCAGGCTCACCGGCCCGTCGAAGGCGAGGGGAATCGTCTCGACATGCCGGCAACGCAGCTCTTCGGCCAGTCGCCGGCTGCCGGCTTCCACGACCACACGGTCTTGATCGAGCACGAGGACATTGGTCTGCAGTTCGCCGGCTTCGGCCGGCGACAGCGCGATCTTGTCCCACGCGCGCAACGACATTGGCAGGCCATCGATCAGCCAGTCGGGGCAATGCACCAGCAGGCCGGGCCTGAGCAGGCCCAGCGCCCAGTCGAGATGCAGGACATTCGATCGCAGGGCGACCGGGATCACGCGATGGCTGTCGCCGAGCAGTGCCTGCAGCCAATCGATGCCGGCCATGTCGGTGGCGCAGCCGGACATGCCGACATAGATCTCGCGGCCGTTCAGCAGCACGTCGCCGCCTTCGAGAAAGGGACCGTCGACTGCGCCCGGAGAGCCGAAGGGAACGCTCGACCATGGGGCGCCGCCGGCCGTCAGCCGCTGCACATGTGGACGCAGACCGAAGCGCTCGCGCTGTCGGCACAGCAGGCGCAAGGAGGCATCGATCACATGGCCGCCGATCACGACCAGCGGATCGCGCGCGAAGAGCTGCACGCCTTCGCCGTTCGGCGCCAGGAACCGCCTTTCGGCGCCCTGCAGGCGTTCGGGCCGATGGACGGTGACCGCCTCGGCCTCCAGCAACGCCGCCAGGCTCTCGACCTGGGCATCGATGCGCCGGGCGCGCGCGGCATCGACGTCGATCAGGCGCCGGCCGGCATGGGCCCGGCAGAAAGCGGCGGCTTGCGGCGCCAGCCATCGCTGCGAGTCCTCGTGGAACACGACGATCTCGTCGGCCGGCGCGATGCCGACGATCGCCACGCCGAGCCGGCCCCATTCATGGTGCACGGCACACGACGTCACGTCATGCCGCCCGTCAGCGCTCCTGCGGCCTCGTTCTCCTGGCGGCGCCGCCGCGCTTCCTTCTCCACCGCCGCGACGAGAGACGGAATGTGAGCGGCGATCTCGTAGAAGTCGCTGGCGTAGAGGACGAGCAACGTCGTGGGCTGGGTGGTCACGATGGTGGCGCTTCGCGGCAGACGGTCGAGCAGCGCCATCTCGCCAAAGAACCCGCCCTGACCCAGCCGCACCGGCTCGCGCGGCAGGCGCACCTCGACCTCGCCTTCCGATATGAAGAACATCGAGTCGCCGGCCTCGTCGCGCCGCACGACGACGAAGCGCGCGGGATAATGGCGGACCCGGAGCTTGCTGACGATCTCGGACAGGGTGACGGTGCCGAGCTCCGTGAACATCGGCACCTTCACGACCTGATCCCACACGCGCAGATATTCGCGGCGGCGTTCCTCCTCGGCGAAACCCGTGGCGAGGATGCCGGTCATCAGGGCGAGCACCACGATACCGCTCACCATGACCACCGAGCCGACCATCCGGCCGCCCACGGTATGGGGCACCACGTCGCCATAGCCGGTCGTCGTGAGCGTGACCACGGCCCACCACAGGGAGGACGGAAGGTTGCCGAACAGCTCGGGCTGGCTGTCGCGCTCGAAGAAGTGCGTCGCCGTCGCGGCCGCCACCAGGACGATGACGAAGACGATCAGCACGCTCGAAAGCGTGGCCCGCTCGTTGGAAATGACGCGCGCGAGCGTACCCATCGCCGGCGCGTGCACGCCGAGCTTCAGGATCCAGAGGATGCAGAAGATGGAGGCGATGTTGCTTTCGGCCCCGACCGCGCGCACCGTGATGGCGAATGCCGGAACGATGGCGAGCAAGCCGATCAGGCCGGTGGCGGAAAACGCCCATCGCAGCCGCGCGCGGCCTTCTGACAGGCCGCCGTAGCGCGGCGACTCGGGTGCGGACCATAGCCGCAGCGCATATTCGACGAGGAAGACCGCGGCGACGAGGGTGATGACGACGGCCAGCGCGCGCGCGGCGGCCTCCGGCAGGCTCGCAACAGAGGAAACCGCGACCGCGATCAGGCCCGATCCCAGGGCGAACAGGTGGAAGGCGCGCCACCGCCGGCCGCTTTGGCTGTTGTCGGAATGCCGCAGCGTTGCATGGACACGAGCGCGCAAGGTCGAGGTCGTCGCCGCCACGGTCCGGACCATAGGCAGCTTGGCCCGTGGATTGCAACGCGGCGGCGATCCGGCCGGGACCTTCCTCGCATCCGGTATGGGGCGGGTCACGCCGCGGCTGCCACGCGCGACCTCGCGCTCCGGTTGGCGCGCTGCCGCCGCCGCTGAATCAGGAGCCGGCGGGGACGTCGCGCAAGGGCTGGGCCGCCTTGAGGCGCGTGTCGGCGAGCTCGCCGGCGGCTTCCAGGATGGGATAGGCGACGGAGGTCAGATGGCCGTTGATGCGCTTGAGATCGCGGATCACGTCCATGTGGATCGAGCTGGTCTCGATCGATTCCGGCCGGCCCTCGCGCAGGCGCGCGAAGTGGCTGTCGCCGGCCTTGGCCTCGGCCTCGCGGATCGCGGCCTTCTCGGCGACCAGGCGGCGCGCCAGCGCGATGTCGCGCGTGGTGAAGACATTGAGCGCCAGGCGCAGGTTCTCCGACACCCGCGCATGGAACGCCTTGAGCTCGCCCAGGCCCTCGGCCGAGAAGGCATAGCGGTTCTTGATCTTCTTCGCCGCCAGCTCCATCAGATTCTTGTCGATGATGTCGCCGATATGCTCGAGGTTGGTCGTGAAGGTCAGGATCTCCACGTAGCGCCGCCCTTCCTCCTCGCCGAGATCGGTGCGCGAGGTCTGGATCAGGTAGAGCTTGATCGCCTCGTAGAGCCGGTCGACGGCGTTGTCGGCGTGCTCGATGGCGCGCACCGCCTTCGGGTCGGAATGCTCGAACACGTCGATCGACTGGCGCAGCATGTCGGCCACCCGATCGCCGAGCGCCAGCGTCTCGCGCAGCGCGCAGCCCAGCGCCTCGGCAGGCGTATCGAGCACGTTCGGGTCGAGATGGCGCGGCTTGCCGGGATCGTCGGCCACCGGCCGCGCCGGCAGCAGGCGCCGGCAGAGGTTGGCGACCGGGTCGATCAGCGGCAGGAAGACGACGGCGGCCACGAGGCTGAACAGCGAATGGAAGTTGACGGCGATGCGGGCGGGCGCCGGCTCCAGCAGCGACAGCCAGTGCACGGTCGGCACGAGGACGAAGAGGAAGGCAACCCCGATCACCAGCCGCGAGATCAGGTTGGCGAGCGGCACGCGGCGGGCGTCGATGTCGGTCGACGACTGGTCCATGTAGGGCGCGAGCGCGCCGCCGACGTTCGCGCCGACGACCATGGCGAGCGCCAGCGCCGGGCTGATGATGCCGCTCGAGGCAAACGACATGATCAGCAGCACGGCTGACAGGCTGGAATGGATGAACCATGTCGCCACCGTCGCGAGCACGGCCGCGATCACGTACTCGTCCTGCATGCCGGCGAGTGCGGCGACGAAGGACGGCGAGGTCCGCAACGGTTCGATGGCGCCCGTCAGCAGCTTCAGCGACAGCAGCATCAGGCCGAGCCCGATGCCGACCCGGCCGAGATGGTGCGGCTTGTCCGAAGCGATCGTCATGAAGGCGATCACGCCGGCTGCGATCAGGAACGGCGACAGCCAGCCGAGATCGAACGACAGCACCTGGGAAGTGAGCGTGGTGCCGACATTGGCGCCCAGCATCACGGCCAGCGCGATCGGCAGCGAGATCAGGCCGCGGCCGGCGAAGGACGCCAGCAGAAGGGCGGTGGCCGTGCTCGACTGCAGCAGGCCGGTCAGCCCGAGGCCGCCGACAAAGGCCGTGAAGCGGTTGCGCGAGCAGGCGCCGATGGCCCGGCGCAAGGTCGCGCCGAAGGCCCGCGTCAGGCCCGTCCGGACCATGCGCACGCCCCACAGCAGCAGGGTGACGCTGCCGAGGATGTTCAGGATGGTGTCGACGCCGTGCATGATTGCCGCAACCTACGCTTCGCCGGCAGGCGATGAAAGATTTTTGACAGTGTACCAGGCGACACTGGACGGAATCGTTGCGCGAGCCGATCATCGAGTGCGCTCGTGTGCTCGGGCGATGCAAGGACAGGGTCGCATGTCTCCAGACGGTGCACGCACGATCGGCGGAGAAGTGACGGTGAACGGCCGGCGCTATCGCCTGCCGCGGCGGCCGACCGTCGTCGTGTGCATCGACGGCTCGGAGCCGGGCTACATCGAACGCGCGGCCGAGGCGGGGCGCGCGCCCTGGCTTGCCGCCGTGCTCGAGACCGGCACGAATCTGATCGCCGACTGCGTCGTGCCGTCCTTCACCAACCCCAACAACCTCTCGATCGTCACCGGCCGGCCGCCGTCCGTGCACGGCATTTGCGGCAACTATTTCCTCGATCCCGAGACAGGGCGCGAGGTGATGATGAACGATCCCCGCTTCCTCCGGGTCGAGACGCTGTTTCCGGCATTGCAGCGCGCCGGCTGCCGGATCGCCGTGATCACGGCCAAGGACAAGCTGCGCGGCCTGCTCGGCAAAGGGCTTTCGCTCGGCCCCGGCAAGGCCTGCAGCTTCTCCTCGGAGAAGGCCGGCGAGGCGACGCAGGGCGAGAACGGCATTGCCGAGGTGACGACGCTGGTCGGCCTGCCGGTGCCGGACGTCTACAGCGCCGCGCTGTCGGCCTTCGTCTTCGCCGCCGGCGTAAGACTGATGGAACGCGACCGGCCCGAGATCATGTACCTCTCGACCACCGATTACATCCAGCACAAGCACCCGCCCGGATCCGCAGTCGCCGACGACTTCTACGCCATGATGGACGGCTACCTGGCGACGCTCGACGCCATGGGCTGCACCGTCGTCCTGACCGCCGACCACGGCATGAACGACAAGCACGATGCGGCGGGCCGGCCCGACGTCCTCTATCTGCAG
>NZ_DATBFE010000059.1:0-9808 GCF_036558665.1 Reyranella sp.
GTGCGATTGCCGCCCGGACCTGACGCGGCCCGGCCTCCCAGAACAGGCGCCCCAGGCCCGGCATCCGGTCGGCCTCGGCGACGATGGCGCGGTAGAGCCGGACGCTGTCCGGACTGGCGACGCCGGTCACGAACGCCACCAGCAGTTCGCGAAGCCGCTGTCCGGCCGGCAGCGACCTTGTTGGCGGTCGAACGACCTCCGGCGCACACATCGCCTCGACCAGCGCCTCGACCAGCGCCTCCTTCGATCGGAAGTGGCGATAGATGGTCTGCTTGCCGACGCCGGCTTCGGCGGCGACCGCGTCCATCGAACCCAGCGCGAACCCCTCGCGCAGGAACACGGCGCGCGCGCCTTCGAGAATCGCCGCGCGCTTGGCGGGATCGAGAACGCGTCCGGGGCGCGGCGAGGCAGAGGGGGTCATCAGCGGTCCTTGACGAGACTGATCAGTCTCGCTATGTAGCATATACGAGACCGATCAGTCTCGTTTAGAGCAGGAGACGTTGATGTCAACCGATCCTCTGAGGCTCGGCTACCTCTTCGCCGAGATCGTGTCCGGTCACGACGTGTCGCGCTTCGATGAGATCGTCGCGCCCGGCTATTTGAACCACAACGCCTTCGCCGAACCCGGTCCTGAAGGCGTCAAGAAGGTCTTCGGCGCGATCATCGCGGGCGTACCCGACCTGAAGGTGTCCGCCGAAGACGTCTTCGTGTCGGCGGATGGTTCGCGCCTGGTGGGCCGCTACCGCTACGAGGGGACGCACACGGGCAACTTCCTCGGATATCCCGCGACAGGCAACGCTTTCGCCATGCGCTCGATCGATATCTGGCGCGTGGAGGACGGACGCTTCATCGAGCATTGGGACGAGCTCAACACCCTCGACATCTTCACCCAGATCGGCGCCTTGGCGCCCCTTGGCCAGCCGCAAGCGCATGGCGGACACCAGTAATCAGCAACGTGAGGATCATCACATGCCAGCAGGCAAGCTCTTCGCGATCGGGCTTCCGATCGCACTCGGCGTCGTGATGATCGGGGCTGGCGCCGTCAACTTCGTCGGCTCTCAATCAGTCCGCGACTCCTTTGTGCGTTGGGGCTATCCGGCCGGTTTTCATCGGGCGACAGGCGGGCTCGAGGCGATAGCGGGATTGCTTTTGCTGGTCCCGGCTACGTCGCGGGCCGGCGCGATTGGCAGCGTCGTGATCCTGGTGGCCGCGGTGATCACGCTGATCCGTTGTCGCGAGTGGCGCCATCTGCCAGGCGCTGTCGTTCTGACTGCGGCGGCGGTCGTGGCGGTGGCGATCCGTGGTTGGGATCCGGCGACCGGTTGAGTGTTGCAGCTCGGCGCCGCGAATCTACCCGCTGTGGCCAGACAGAAAGGCCGAAGAGGAGGGGCCGGCGCACAGCGGTGAATATACCTTCTCGGCAACCCGCACGCCTAGCAGCCAAGAAAGGTGGCAAAGCCCGCCACCGGCTCGCGGGCCGTTCGGACGGCATTGATCGGCTGGGTCCAGTCGGGATATCCAAGCGACATGCCGCAATAGACGACCTCGTTACTCGGTAGACCGAAATGCACCCGCAGACTCTCTCGAACCTTGGCCCAGGCTTCCTGGGCGCAAGTGCCTAATCCCAGTTCCGTCGCGACAAGAACGACGGACTGAATGAACATGCCAAGATGGGCCCACTGGCTGTGACCGAAATCGCGAGGGATCACAAAGAACAGCCCGACCGGTGCGCCCCAGAACTCATAGTTGCGCGCTACGTAGTCAGCGAGAGCCGCCTTGTCACCCGGCTCGACGCCCATTGCAGCGTAACGCTGATGCGCAGCCAGGCTGCGTCGCTCGCGAAACGGCGAACGGACGCACTCGGGGTAGACCGGATAGTCGCCGTCTTCACCGCTCGGATTGCGTATCAGTGCGCGGCGGGCGACCTCGCAAACCTCGATTCGAGCGGCTCCTGCAACTACTATCACCCTCCAAGGCTGCATGTTGCCGCCTGACGGGGACCAGCGCGCGGCATCGAGGATCTCTCGCACCGTCTCGATGGGCACCTCTCTTTCCGTATATCCACGGATCGATGCGCGGGAACGAAGGGTTTGTGCCACGCTCATACCGCCCTCGCAGTCCCGCCGAGCGCAGACCCCTGGAGGTGCAGAAGCTTCTCGGGATTGCGCACGACATAAATGGCCGCGATCTTGGCATCTTCGATGGCGAGCGCGGTCGATTGAAGCTCACCATCGCCTTCCTTCGTGACGAGGCCGGGCAATCCGTTGACAAAGCCAACTTGCATGAGAGTCGAGCCGTGCTCTGCGTAGTGCATGGCCAAACCTTTGTGGAGCTTGATCACATGGATGGCGCCGTGGACGGGCTGGCTGGGCGCACGGCGCCTTCCCCCTCCATCGACATAGATAGAGACATCGTCCGCAAGCATCGCACGTAGCGCCGCCAGATCGCCCCTTCGGGAGGCCGTGAAGAAAGCCTGGGCCAACTCCAGGGCACGGTCTTTATCAACGCGAAAGCGCGGTCGCGATTGACGCACATGCAGGCGCGCTCGGGTGGCAAGTTGACGACAGGCCGCTGGTTCGCGTTTGATGATTTCGCCAATCTCCTCGAAGCTGACGCCGAAGACGTCGTGTAGCAGGAAGGCGGCACGTTCCAGCGGCGAAAGCCGATCCAGCGCCATCATAAGGGGCAATGTGATATCGTCGATGTCCTCGGCCGGAGCCTCGACCATTGGTTCGGGCAACCAGGGACCGATATACATGTCGCGTCGGCGCCGCGCGGATTTCAGATGGTTGATGCATAGCCGCGTGACAATCTGACGGAGAAACGCCTCGGGTTGCCGGACGGTGGTCCGGTCGGTCGCCATCCACCGCAAGAAGGTCTCTTGAACGATGTCTTCCGCGTCGGCGACCGATCCCAGCATCCTATATGCGATGCGAATCAAGGTGGGACGCAGCGGGTCAAACGCTTCAGCGGGTCCTTGCATCTGTCATCTCTCAATCGACCAAGTTCCGCCGCTTTTCACTTCGAGATGGCGGCGTCGCTCCGGCGGGCCTACGGCACGGCCACCCGTTCGAGCGCTGTGCCATATATGACAAGGTGGAGAGCGGCTTTGTGACATGGCGCCCGGATGATTTTGAGATTCAGGGATCGTGAAATGCAAACCGTCTTGCGGATCCCGAGATCCCAACTCTGTCTATCGCATACGCAGATCCCGATTTTCGGAGATTGTGACCGCCACAAAATCCATCACGGCGCGCACCGCAGGGGTCCGGCGCAGGTCTCGGTGAACCAGCAGCCAGATGTTGCGCGTGAACGGCAGAATGTCTTCTCCGATCCGGACGAGATCGCGATCCTTGTTCCCGATGAAGCAGGGCAAGCCGGCTACACCTACGCCCGCCCGCACGGCGATCAGGTGCTCGCTGATGTGGTTCAGTTCGCAGGCCACCGGGCGGTCGCCGGCAATGCCGAGCAGCCATCGTTGTTGCGGCATGTCGGCGAAGTTCTGATCGAAGGCGATGAACTGCCACCGTTCCGGCGCAGCCAGATGGGGATAGGATCGGTGCGCATAGAGACCGAAGGCCATTGCTCCGACCTTCCGCGTCATACTCCGCGCTTCCTGTGGGCGGACGAGCCGCACGGCAACATCGGCTTCGCGTCGGCTTAGCGATACCTGCTGTCCCTGGGCGGAAAGCGAAAGCCGGATATCCGGATACTCGGCCCGGAAGCGGGCAAGATGCTCGACAAGAAGATGCGTCACCAGCACGGGCGGTGCGTTGAGCGTCACTCGACCGACCAGCGGCGCATGGGCGGCCGTTGCCGAACGCGCGATGCCGTGCGCGCCAGCTTCCATTTCCATGGCCCGCTCCAACACCTGCCTGCCCACTGTCGTCAGGCGGCAGGATCGCGGCAAGCGATCGACGAGCCGGACATCAAGCTCGGCCTCGAGCGCGGCGAGCCGACGGCTGACCGTCGAGTGATCGACTTTCAGATTGCGGGCGGCGCCCGAAAGTGTGCCGCTCTGCGCTACGGCGAGGAAATGCCGGATGTCTTCCCAATCGAACATCTGTGCACAATCTCAAGGATCGCTCGCATATATACGGAATTTCCACAGAGAGGGCTCGGGCGTATTTCCGACGCGGGGCGATGCGAAGGAGAACAGAACGCCATGCCGGGAAAACGCTTTGGAGTCGCTATCGTCGGCGTGGAGCCGGGCAGGAGCTGGGCCGCGCGCGCCCATATTCCCGCGCTGCGCGCTCTGCCTGGGACCTTCGAAATCGTCGGCGTCGCCAACACGAGCAAAGCCAGCGCCGAAGCAGCCGCCGCCGCGACCGGGCTTCCGAGAGCATTCGCCGACCTCGCCGAGCTGATCGCGGCACCAGAGGTCGACATCGTCACCGTCGCAGTGAAGGTGCCGGCTCATCTCGAGATCGTGAAGGCGGCGATCGGCGCGGGCAAACACGTCTATTGCGAATGGCCGCTTGGTAATGGTCTGGCCGAAGCCGAGGAAATGGCCGCGCTCGCGCAAGCAAAGGGAGTCGTCGGCGTTGTCGGGACGCAGGCGCGTGTCGCTCCGGAGATCGAATATTTGAGATATCTGATCGAGGGCGGCTTCGTCGGCGAGGTGCTATCGACCACACTGGTTGCGCGCGGCGGCGCCTTGCAGGGAGGCGGCGCCATTCCCGACAAGAAAACCTGGGCCTATTTGCTGGACCGTTCGAATGGCGCCACCCTGCTGACGATCCCTGTGGGCCACACTCTGGCAGCTCTCAAAGATCTGTTCGGTGACGTCGCGGAAGTTTCTTCGGTGTTGGCTGTCCGACGACAGACGGCGCTTATGGCCAATACAGGGGAAGCGTTGCCCGTAACGGCCCCAGACCAGGTGCTGGTCAGCGGTGCGTTCGCTTCCGGCGTGCCAGTTTCCATCCATTATCGCGGCGGTGCGGCGCGAGACGGCGACGGTCTGTTCTGGGAGATCGATGGCACGGAAGGCGACATCCGGGTGTCGGGTCGATCCGGCCACACGCAGATGGTGCAACTCTCCATCGAAGGCGCGCGCGGAGAAGAGAAAACATTTCGACCATTAGAGGTCCCCGCATCATACCGTGCGGGCTGGCCGGAGGACGCGGAGTCGGGGAACGTCGCCCGCCTCTACGCCAGAGTGGCCCGGGACTTGCGCGAGGGGACGCGCACAGCGCCAAGCTTCGACGACGCGGTCGCGGTACATCGGATCATCGCGGCGATCGAGAAGGCAGCCGAAAGCGGAAGCCGCGTCGCATCAACCTGATTCCGCACTTCTGGGCGGCACGGACGGACGCCGATGATCATCCGCGCTTTCGTTGCTGACGGCAGGTGGCGTAGCGCGGCTCACGCGCGGGCGAAGCGATGTCCGGCTCATGATGAGCGAGGATGGCGGCCACATCGTGCCGGCGGAGCGCGTCTGCCCAGGTTTCGAGTAGGGCCTTGACCTGGAATTCCTCTGTGTTGCGCAAGAGGGGCCGAGACCCCATGTTCTCTCACTGGTTGATTTCGGGCTCGACGAGCTTCGCCAGGTTTTCCAACGATTGTTGCCAGCCGAGGTAACAGGCCTCGACGGGGATGGCGTCCGGAATGCCTTCCTGGACGACGTTCATCTCGGTGCCGACCAGGACCTTCTTCAGCGACACCGTGACATGGATCTCGCCCGGCAGGTTGGCATCGTCGAACCTGTCCGTGTAGCGCAGGCGTTCATTGGGCACGAGCTCGAGGTATTCGCCGCCAAAGGAGTGGCTGTGGCCCGTGGTGAAATTGCGGAACGACATTTTGAAGGTGCCGCCGACTCGCGCATCCAGATGATGGACAGTGCTCGCAAAGCCGTTCGGTGGCAGCCATTTCGCCATTGCGTCGGCCTCGAGGAAGGCGCGGTAGACTTTCTCGGGCGCCGTGGCGAGGATTCGATGAAGGCGGACCGTGTTGGGCATCGTTATGTCTCCTGCTTTGCGGTACTGGCGAGCCGGTCCCCAATCGCGGAGATGCCGGTTCCTCGTCAATAGGATAGTCGCCGGTCTGGACTGACCCGAAGCCCTTGGCGGGATCGTTGCGTATTCCCGGCGCCAGGTTTCTCGCTCGCGTGAGCGCGACGCGGGCGGGTCCATCGTGTTTCTGTGGTCACGATAGACGCCGACGACGTCGTCGACATTCTGAACTGTCGCGCGTCAAATGGTAGAGCCCAGTTTTCAGCGCGGGCGATGCTCCGTTCCCACGCCCGCCGTGATGAACAGAGCCGTGGCGCGGCCGGTGACATCCGCCGTGTGCCAGACGCCGCGCGGGTTGATGGCATAGTCGCCCGCGCGCAGCGTGATCTTCTGCGGCCCGTCGGGCAATTCCTGGATCAGTGTGATCTCGCCTGCGGTGCAGATCACCGCCTCGTCGCCCGCCGGATGCCTCTCCCAGCTCGTCCAGCTCTCGCTGAAGCCGTAGAGCGAGACGAGCCGTCCTTCGCTGCCGTCGGCGGCGTTGCGTTCGACGTAGGGCGCATACCAGTCCATGCCGGTGAATTCGGGCTGCGGCACGGCCTTGGCGCCGAGGCCGAGATGGAGCGGGAAGCGCTCCAGCGACAATTGCTTCGTCATACCGTGACCTCCGCAACAGGGACCTGTCGATATGGGTCGGCACCCTCGGCCTTCAGGAAGTCGGTGATCCGGTCCGGGAAGGGCTGGATGCCGTTCTTCTGCAGCAGGAGCGCGACCTGGCCGCGATGGCCTGCCGCATGCATCGCGACGTGTAATAGCATTTCGCCGCGCGTCATGCGCGCGGGTTCGCCGTTGGCGAAGGAAAAGGCGATCGTTTCATCCACCTTTTCTGCCGTTAGGGAGTCGGCATAGTCGGCATACCAGTCCGCGGTCGCGCGGGCCTTGCCCGCCAGGGCATCGAGGGACGGAAGCTCGGCCGAGCGTGGCGCCTGATAGCCATGGGGCCGCGCCTCGAGGTTATGGCGGAAGATCTCGTCGACGACTTGGATGTGGTCGAGCAGCCGCTGAATCAGAAGCCGATCGTCTGCGGGAATGCGTTCGAGAGTGTCGGCAACGACCGCATTCAGGCCGTTGGTGGCCCAACGCTTGTAGCGGACCAGGGTGCGATAGGGGAGGGTGGACATCGCGGGGTCTTTCATCGTTGAAGTCGAGAGATCTTGTATGCTGCAATTTGTGAGCGATCGCTCACATTGTCTACTCGCATTGGCCGATCGCGGAAAACCTGCGTCGCGGGGCGATCCCAGGCGGCGGTCGCGGGGCCTTCGGCGCAACTGCTCGCGTTCTGGACATAATGCGAGCGATCACTCATGTTGTCGGCTTGCACATGGGGAGCACCAGGCATGGCGCGAAGGCCGCTCACGATGCCCAGGAAGGCGGCCTCCCAGGAGCGGTCGCGCGCGACGGTCGATGCCCTGATCGAGGCGACGGCACGTCTCCTGGTCAGGGAAGGTTTCGACAAGGCGAGCACCAACAGGATCGCTCAGGAAGCGGGCGTGAGCGTCGGCTCCCTCTATCAATATTACCCCAGCAAGGAGGCGCTCGTTGCCGCCGTCATCGATCGCCACAACCAGGAGCTGATGGAGGTCGTCCGGGCCGCCTTGGCTGAGGTCGCCGCGCTGCCGGTCGAGAAGGCGGTGCGCAAGCTTGTCGCCGTGGCGATCGACGCCCATCGCATCGCCCCCAAGCTGCATCGCGTCCTTGCCGAGCAGATCCCGCGCACCGGGCGGCTCGAGAAAGTGGCAACCTTCAATCGCGAATACTATGCCCTCTTCAAGGCTTATCTCGAGGATCACAGGGGTGAGCTTCGCGCCGTCGACCTGGAGCTTGCGGCATTCGTGTGCGTGACCTCGATAGAGGCGCTGACGCATACGGCGGTCTTGCATCGCGCCGAAATCCTGGCGGACGACGCCACTGGAACGCTCATCGACGAGGCCACGCGCCTCTTGATCCGATACCTGAAATGATCATCGGTCGCTCACCTGGAGCCCGTAGAGTGGTGGGCCGCCGTCATCGCATTGTCCTTCGAGGTGCAAAGTGTCGCAGCAGCGCGAATCCCGAGTCTTCGATGAAGCGCGAAAAGCCCCGTTTCAACAGCGCGCCTTGGCCCGACGGCACGATCGACTCGAGGTCCGATCGGAAACAACTCTTTAGGTGCGCGCCGGGAAGGGCGATATTCAAAGCGTGGGGGAAGCTTCCGTTTCGCATTGAGCAGAGTATCCCATGCAACCCCGGATCGACACCAATCTCGGTATCAAAGGCGAACCCGATGCCTGGGTCCATTCGGCCTGCATCCTGTGCTCCAACGGCTGCGGCGTTGACATCGCCGTGAAGGACGGCCGGATCGTCGGCGTCCGCGGAACCGCCGATCACCCGGTCAATTTCGGTCACCTTGGTCCGAAAGGCGAGCACGGTTGGGTGGCCAACAACTCGAAGCGCCGCGGCACCACCCCGCTGATCCGGCGGACGAAAGGAGCTTCGCTGCAGCCGGTGAGCTGGGCGGAAGCGATGGATTTCTTCACCGAACGATTCAAGGCCGCGTGGCAGCAGGGGCACGAGAACCTGGCCTGCTACAATTCCGGACAGCTCACGATCGAAGAGTTCTACACGCTCGGCAAGCTTTGGCGGGGTGGGCTGCAATCATCCAACATCGACGGCAACACCCGCTTGTGCACGGCGACCTCCGCCACCGGCCTCATGGCCAATTTCGGCGTGGACGGTCCTGTCGCCTCCTATGTCGATGTGGATCAGGCCGATCTGCTGTGCCTCTACGGCCATAACGTCGCCGAGGCGCAGACCGTCTTGTGGGAGCGCATGCTGGCGGCGAAGGCGAAGAACGGCGGGCGCATCATCGTCGCCGATCCGCGCCGGACACCGACCGTGCGACAGGGCGCCGACCTGCACCTCCAGCTGCGTGCCGGCACGAACGTCGCGCTCATGAATGGCATCATTCGCCTGCTGATCGCACGTGGCCAGGCGAATCGTGACTTCATCGCGCGGTACACGGTCGGGTTCGACGAGCTCGATGCGGTGACCCGCGAGTATCCGCCCGAGCGGGTCGCCGAAATCTGCGGCATTTCCCAACGCGAGCTCGAAACGGCGGCCGAGTGGATTGGCACCACGCCGCGCATGGTGTCGACCGTGCTTCAGGGTTTCTACCAGAGCGTCGAGGCGACCGCGTCGTCCTCGCTGGTGAACACGGTGCATTTGCTCACCGGAGCGATCGGCAAACCCGGCGCGGGTCCCTTGCTGATGGCGGGCCAGCCGGCGGCAATGTGCAACCGCGAGGCGGGCGCAGGCGGCTCCTACCCCGGCTACCGCAATCCCCACAGCGAAGAACAGATGCGCGACCTGTGCGAGTGCTGGAACCTCGACTTCGGCAAATTTCATCCTGAGGTGCCGAAAGACATCCTGCTCATGATGGAGGCCGCCGAGCGCGGCGAGATCGAGTTCATGTGGGTGGTCGGAACAAACCCGCTCGTGAGCCTGCCCGATCAGAACCGCAGCGAGCGGATATTGCGGCGGCTCTTCCTGGTGGTGCAGGACCCCTTCCTGGATGCGGAGACGGTGGACCTGGCGGACATCTATTTCCCGGCGGCGATGTGGGGCGAGAAGACGGGCTGCGTCACCAACGCCGACCGCAGCGTCAACCTCCTGCTGAAAGCCGTCGATCCACCGGGACACGCGCGAAGCGACTTCGATATTTTCGTGGAGGTCGCCAACCGGCTGGGATTCAAGGACCGCGATGAGGCGCCGCTGATCCCTTTCAGGGAGCCCAGGGAGGCGTTCGAGGAATGGCGCAA
>NZ_DATBFE010000060.1:0-2274 GCF_036558665.1 Reyranella sp.
TCAGGAAAGCGCCGCTGGCGATCGCGGCGGTTCAGCGCATCGACGAGATCTTTGCCATCGAGCGCCGGATCAACGGCCTACCGGTCGCCGAGCGCCTCCACGGGGACGACACGACGGTGCCGCTGCTCGCCCGGGGCAAGACGATCACCGCTCGGTTATGGACGTATGTGCGCGACGACCGGCCGTTTGCCGGCCCCGACCCGCCGGCGGCGGTGTTCTTCTACTCGCGCAATCGCGACGGCGAGCATCCCGCTCGGCACCTGGCCTCCTATGCCGGCATCCTGCAAGCCGACGCCTACGCCGGGTTCGGCGAGCTCTACGACGGCAGGCGCAAGCCCGGCCCGATCACCGAGGCGGCGTGCTGGAGCCACGGCCGGCGTCACTTCTTCGAACTGGCCGACCTGAAGAAGGCGCCGCTGGCGGTCGATGCAGTCCGCCGTATCGACGAGCTCTTCGCCATCGAGCGCCGGATCAATGGCGTGTCGGCCACTGATCGCCGGGCAGCGCGAAATCGGGAGAGCCGGCCGATCATCGCCGATCTCGAACGATGGATGCGCACCGAACGTGCTCGCCTGTCGCGCCATGCCGAAACCGCGAAAGCCATCGATTACATGCTGACGCGCTGGCCGGCCTTCACCCGCTTCCTCGACGACGGCCACATCTGCCTCAGCACGGATGGTGCTGAGAAGTCAGAATCGTCAGCTCGGTGCAGATTTTCTCGGTCGCTTGCTCCAGGCTTCGACCATTCGCTCGTAGGCGCGTTCGGCCTGCTCGACGTAAGCGGCCTCTCGCTGGCGGATCTCCTTGATCCAGTAATCTCGGCCCGGTCCGGCCTTCCCATAGGCGCTGGGAGCACCCGCTTTCAACGCGACCTTTCGCAACTTCATCGCCGTGAAGGCCGGCCGAGCGTAAGCGTAGTCTCGGTCGCTCGTGAGTATGTGCCAGATCATCACCACGAGCTTTCGCGCTGTGGCCACCGCGGCGGTTGGCGCTCCTCGCTTCTTCTGAGTGCGGGCAAAAAAGGCTCGCAATGGCCCGGGCGCCGTCTTTGTGGACCAGGCCGCCTCTACCAGCATGCGCCTCGCGTCGCTGTTTCCCTGTTTGGTGATCCGACCATGCCGAGCCAGGTGGTCGCCAGACTGGCGGATTCGAGGTGTCAGGCCGAAGTAGCTGCTCAGCTTGTCAGGTGTCGGAAACCGACGTACATCGCCGATCGAAGCCAGGACGGTAGAGGCGACTACCGAGCTCACGCCCGGAATAGTCATTATACGCTTCGCACGAGGATCATCCAACGCTTGCTGCGCGAGGAACTTGTCCAGCTTCGCAAGCTGCGCCGACACACGCTCCAGCTCGTCGACATAGCGCCCCATCATGCCGAGCTCGTCGTTCTCTAGCGGCAGGGACTGCAGCCAACGCCGACCCGCCGGCCCGAACAGATGACCCTTGTACCGTGGGATCAAATTGGCGTGGAGAAGCGCCTGGATTCGCCCCTTCGTCCTTACCAGCTGGGCAAGAACGCCCATCCGCTCTGCGATTTGCCGTCGTCGCGCCAGCGTGACCTCGTCCGGCACCCAGATCTCCGGCAGGAAACCAGCAGCATGCAACGTGGCCAGTATCTTCGCGTCCACCTTGTCGGTCTTCACGCGGGCGTAAGCAATCGCCTTGACGAGCCGCGGATTTGCGACAGCGACTCGCTTCACGAACGGACGGAGAAGCCGTTCTATCGCGGCGCTGTTGCCGGTCGCCTCGATGACCACCTCGTCGCTTGGCCGGAGCGTTCGCGCGAAGTTCATGAACCGGTCATGGACAAGATCGACACGACACTCTTCTCGTATCCGACCCTCCTGCAGGATCGCTACCTGGGCGAATGATCGATGTATGTCCATTCCGATGACACGCACAGCTTTCCCTCCATGGATGACGGGAGCTGGCGGGCTTGCACGACATCTACGGATACGCGCTCGCAGCGCAGCCGGGCAAGTCGTAGGGGCGGCCAAGTAACAACTCGAGTTCGCGACTCATGCTCAGGACGGCCTGCCGCCACTTCGTGCTCCCGGCGCCCCTATCCCGGCGGTTCATCGTACCCCGACGAAACCGACGATCCATCCGGGCGCCGCAGGCACCATGCCCTTTAACAATGCCGCCGAGCGCGCCCTCCGCGGCATTGCGCTCGGGCGCCGGTCATGGCTGTTCGCCGGGTCCGATCGCGGCGGCGAACGCGCCGCAGCGATCTACACGCTGATCGCCACCGCCAAGCTCAACGACATCGCCCCG
>NZ_DATBFE010000061.1:0-2919 GCF_036558665.1 Reyranella sp.
GAGCTGGCTCATGTTGCGGGCCCGAGCCACGACACCGAGGGCATGGGTGACATAGGCCGGATCTGCGGCGCCTTCCTCCATGACGACGTCCAGAAAGGCAGCGATATCCTCCTCGTCCTTGAGATACTCGGCCGAATCGTACCGGCTGAAAGTGGTCCTGGCCTTCTTCGTCTTTGCCATTCAGTTCCTCCATTGCGCGGCGAGCGCCTTGGCCCGCTCGATGTCCCGCTTCTGCGTGGACTTGTCGCCGCCGCAGAGCAGGATGATCACCAGCGGGCCGCGCTCAATGAAATAGACCCGGTAGCCCGGGCCATGGTGGATCCTCATCTCGGAGATGCCGCCACCCACCGGCTTCACGTCGCCGGGATTGCCCCTTGCCAACCGCTCGATCCGGTCGAGGATACGGGCCTTGCCTTGGCGGTCTCGCAGCTGGCCCAGCCAACTGTCGAAGGAATCGGCTTTGATGAGTTCGACCAAGTGTCAACTATGGCAACGGCATGGGTCATGTCAACCATAGTTCACAGTAGAGGAATGCCCGTTGCGCACGTCCGCCGGCTGCTCGATATGCTGGGCTTCGACGAAGGGACCATCGCGAAACCCGGGGGGGCCTTCATGAGATATCTCGCCGCCATCGGCGTCGCGATCTCGGTGCTCGCCCTTCATCCGGGCGACGGGCGTGCCCAGACGACCACGATCTGCGGCCAGAAGGTCGACTATGCGATGACGCCGCCGGCTCCGGACATCCCGGCCGGCGCGCGCGCGTTTTCCGGCATCTGGGTGGGCCGTGCCACGCAGCCGTCGGGCAACGGGACCGACGTGACCCTGTGCATCGGCTTCGTCATCGCGCGCATCGAGCCGCAGGGGGTCGTCAGGGCGAGGTACGTGTGGGGCGACAGCGTCACGTATCATGGCAACGGTGTCGCGATTAAGCCCGGCGTGAGCAAATGGCGAGGGAACCTGGCCGGCGAGGTCCTGCACTTCGTGAGCCAGGACGGCAACTATCGCTTCGACCTGCGCGTGACGGGCGCCAACGAACTGCGCGGCGTCTATTCGACCCCCGACGGGCCGGGCGACGTCCAGCTCAAACGGCAATAGCGGTCGCGCTCACGCCGCCTCCGGCAGCCGCCGCTGCGCCAGCCGGAAGCCGAGATTGGCCGCCAGCGTCACGGCGAAGAAGGCGACGGCCAGCACGATCGGCAGGAAGGGATCGCCGGTGCGGTCGTAGAGCCAGCCGGCGATCGCCGGTGCCGGCGCGGTCAGCAGGAAATAGGCGCTGAAGAAGATGCCCATGCCGACCGGCCGCCTGGCGGGCGCCATCGCCTCGCCGGTCAGCGCCATGATGAGGCCGGCCGGCGCCATGCCGACGAGGCCGAACAGGAGCGCCAGCGGCACGCTCCACGCGACCTGCGGCAGCAGCACCAGCGCGAGCATGGCGCCGCCGAGGCACACGGCGAGGATCAGGTCCGACCGCCGGGTACGGTCGGCGATCTGGCCGCAGAGCGCGCCGGAGAAGATCATCACCCAGCTCGCGAGGCTGATGGTCGAGGCAGCGTCGAGCGCGCCGATGCCGTGCGCGGTCAGGACCTGCGGCGCGAAGCTGAGATAGACGATGTAGCCGGCGTTGAACGCGGCCCAGACCAGTGCCGCGGCCAGCGTCAGGATCCATTCGCGCCGGCTGAGCGTCGTCGCCGCCGCCGGCGCTGTCGCTACCGCCTCGGGTGCGATCGGCTCGTGCGCGGTCGGCGCGCGGTAGGCGAGCCACATCGCCGCGGCGCCGAGCAGGCAATAGAGCGAGGCGGCCGCGAACGGCACGCGCCAGTCGAAGAGCCGGGCCAGCCAGCCGTGCGCCACCTGGCCCATGGCGATGCCGAACGGCCAGCTCATCACCAGGATCGCCATGGCGGTGGCGAGCTCGCGGCCGGCGAACCAGTCGGCGATCGCCTTGGTGAGGAAGATGGTGGCGACGACGAAGCCCGCGCCGCAGACCAGACGCCCGGCCGCGAGCAGCGCGAAGCCGTCGGCCAGCGCCGCGATCGCGCCGCCCAGCGCCATCAGGAGCATCCCGCCCGCGATCAGGCTGCGATCTGAGAAGCGCCGGCCGGCGACGCCGGCCGGAATCGAGAGCACGAGGCCCGGCACCATGAAGAGCCCGATCAGCGTGCCGATCTCGGCGAAGCTCAAGCCCAGCGCGCCGGCCAGCGGATCGGCCACCGAGCCCAGGGTCTGGAACTGGAAGCCGAGCCCGATGCGCACCCCGAAGCAGAGCGCCAGCATCGCCCAGCGCGCTCCCCCCGATCTCTCCTTCACGCCGTCTCCCCCCGATGACCCGCTCCCATCCTGGAGCGCATCGACTCCGATCGCATCATTGCCTCCCCGGCGCAGCCGGAGAGATGGCCGCCGGCGGATCGTGGACGCAAGCAGCCGTCGCGACGGCCGGCGACCCGTTCAGCCCGGCGCCCTCAGCCCGGCGCCCTCAGCCCGGTGCCTTCGCGAACTGCTGCGCACCGGCGGTACGCGGCGTCCACGCCTGGGCGCTGTCGCAATAGATCTCCATGTTGGGCTTGAGCCAGCTCGTGTCGTCGAGCGTGCCCGCCTTGACGATCGCGACGCCGGGCATGGTCTCGACCTCGGTGACGAGCGGCGAGCCGCACTCCGGACAGAACTTGCGGCGCACCGGCTTGCCGCTGTCGCCCCTGTCCTGGAAGGTCTTGATCGGCCCGGTCACCGACAGCGCGGCGGCCGGAACCCCGACGTTGAGCGAGAACGACGCCCCGGCCTGCTTCTGGCAGTTCTTGCAATGGCAGATCGCGGTGAACACCGGATCGGCGTCGGCCGAATAGCGCACCTTGCCGCACAGGCACCCGCCCGACAGATGTCGCATGCTTGCCTCCCTTGCTTGCCGTCGAAAGCCTAGCCCCC
>NZ_DATBFE010000062.1:0-25198 GCF_036558665.1 Reyranella sp.
CGTCGCTCTCGGCTGCTTCCGCTTCGATCGAGGAGCTGGAGGAAACCGCGAAGCTTCACCTGCTCCTGCAAGGTCTCAAGACGCGCACGCTTTCCGACTTCCAGGTCCGCGAGATCGAGGAAGCCTTTCCCTCCTGACCGGTGCCCGAATGCCCAAGCTCGCCGCCAACCTCTCGTGGATCTATCAGGAGGTGCCGCTCCTGCAACGCTTTGGTGCCGCCGCCGCGCACGGCTTCGAGGCCGTCGAGATGCTTTTCCCTTATGAACTACCGGCCGCCGACATCGCCGCCGAGCTCAGGAAGCACAAACTCGTGCAGGCGCTGTTCAACCTGCCGCCGGGCGACTGGAGCAAGGGCGAGCGCGGCCTGGCGGCGCTGCCCGGCCGCGAAGCGGATTTCGCCGCCGCCCTCGACAAGGCGCTGGAATACGCCGAGGCCCTGGAGTGCCGCACCCTGCACGTCATGTCGGGCCTGATCGCGCCGGGAGCGGATACGACGGCCATGCATCGTACCTTCCTCTCGAACCTCAGGAAGGCCTGCAATCGCACCGCCGGGAGCGGCGTCACGCTGGTGCTGGAGCCGATCAATCACCGCGACATTCCCAGCTACTTCACCCACACCACCGACCAGGTGAAGAAGATCATCGACGAGGTCGGCGCGCCGCATCTCAAGCTGCAGCTCGATCTCTACCATTTGCAGGTGACCGAGGGCGATCTCACCAGGCGCACCGAGCGCCTCTTTCCTCTCACCGGGCATGTGCAGATCGCCGGCAATCCCGACCGCAACGAGCCCGACCTCGGCGAGGCCAACCATTTGTACCTGCTCGATGTCCTCGACCGGCTCGGCTACCGGGGCTATGTCGGCCTGGAATACAAGCCCAGGACGACGACCGCCGCCGGTCTCGGCTGGGCGGCCAAGTACGGCATCAAGGTCCGAGCATGAGCGACAAGAACACGCCCGACATCGCCTTCATCGGCCTGGGTTCGATGGGACTCGGCATGGCGAGGAACCTTCTCAAGCACGGCCACAAGGTCGTCGGAGTCGATCCCAGTGCGGCCGCACGCGAGGCGTTCAAGGCTGCGGGCGGCGCCATCGCCGACACGCCGGCCGCCGCGTCCTCGACCGCGGACGTCGTCGTGATCGCCGTCGTCAACGACAGGCAGGTCGAGACCGTGCTCTATGGCAAGAACGGTGCCGTGTCCGGGCTGCGCAAGGGCGGCCTGGTGATGCAATGCGCGACGGTGCCGGCGGCATTTGCCCGCACCCTCGGCGAACGCCTCGCGGAGACCGGTCATGTTCTCCTCGACGCCCCGATGTCGGGCGGCCGGGCGCGCGCGGAGTCGGGCGAGCTCACCTTCATGGCGTCGGGCACGCCCGGCGCATTTGCTTCGGCGGAGAGTATCTTCGCCGCCACTTCCGCCAAGGTTTTCCGTCTCGGCGGCGCGCCTGGGATCGGCTCGCTGGTGAAGACCGTGAACCAGCTTCTGGCGGGCGTGCATATTGCAGCGGCCGCCGAAGCCGTCGCGCTCGCCGCCAAGGCCGGTGCCGACACGCGCGCGGTCTACGAGGTGATCTCGGCCAGCGCCGGCAATTCGTGGATGTTCGGCAATCGCGTGCCGCACATGCTCGACGACGACTACGCGCCGCTATCCGCGGTCGAAATCTTCGTCAAGGACCTCGGGCTGGTGCTCGGCACCGGGCACGAGCACCGCCTGCCGTTGCCGATGGCGGCGGCGGCGCACCAGCTCTTCCTCGCCGCCGCCGGCGCCGGCTGGGGGCGGCTCGATGACGCGGCGGTGGTCAAGGTCTACGAACAGGCGGGTGGCTTCAAAGTATCGTCGCCGAAGCGCTAGACTGAAGGCATGAGGCGGGAGCGTTTCACCAAGATCGTCGCCACCTTGGGGCCGGCCTCATCCAGTCCCGAGCGGCTGCGTGCGTTGTTCGAGGCCGGCGCCGATGTCTTTCGCCTGAACTTCAGCCATGGCGCGCCGGACGACCACAAGCAGCGCGTCGAATTGCTGCGCGCCCTCGAGAAGCACTACAAATATCCGATCGCCATCCTGATGGATCTGCAGGGGCCGAAGCTGCGGCTTGGCACCTTCGCCAACGGACCGATGGAACTGAGGAAAGGCCAGAAGCTGCACTTCGATCTCGACCCGGAACCGGGGACAGCCAAGCGCATCCCCTTGCCCCACGCCGAGATCTTCAAGGCTGCCCGGCGCGACGGGCTGCTGCTGATCGACGACGGCAAGGTGCGGCTGCGCATCCTGGCGCACAGCGACACGACGATCGACGCGGCGGTCGAGGTCGCGGGCCCGATCAGCGATCGCAAGGGCGTGAACCTGCCCAACCTCATGCTGCCGCTGTCGCCGATGACGCCCAAGGATCGGCGCGATCTCGATTATGGCCTGTCGCTCGGCGTCGACTGGGTGGCGCTCTCCTTCGTGCAGCGCGCCGACGACATCGCCGAGCTGAAGAAGCTGGTGGCCGGCCGCGCCGCGGTGATGGCCAAGCTCGAGAAGCCGATGGCGATCGAGCATCTCGACGAGATCATCGAGCAGAGTGACGGCATCATGGTGGCGCGCGGCGATCTCGGCGTGGAGATGCCGCCCGAGGCGGTGCCGCCGTTGCAGAAGCGCATCCTCGCCGCCTGCCGCGCGGCCGGGCGGCCGGCGATCGTCGCGACCCAGATGCTCGACTCGATGGTCCATTCGCCGACGCCGACCCGCGCCGAAGCGTCCGACGTCGCGACCGCCGTCTATGACGGCACGGACGCGGTGATGCTGTCGGCGGAATCGGCTTCCGGCGACTATCCGGTCGAGGCCGTCACCATCATGGATCGCATCCTGAAGAGCGTGGAGGCCGACCCCCTCTACCGCCGCCTGATGGATGCCAGTCGCCGCGAGCCCGAGGCGACCACCGCCGATGCGATCAGCGCGGCGGCGCGCCAGTGCGCCCATACGTTGACGGCGGCGGCGATCGTGACCTTCACCAACACCGGCTCGACCACGCTCCGGGCCGCGCGGGAACGGCCCGACGTTCACATCCTTTGCCTCACGCCCAACCTCAATACCGCGCGACGGCTGACGCTCGCCTGGGGAGTCCATCCGGTGCAGACGGAGGATGCGCACAGCTTCTCCGACATGGTTCAGAGGGCCGTCAGGATCGCGCGCAAGGAGAAGCTCGCCCAGCAGGGCGAACGGCTGGTCATCACGGCCGGCGTGCCGTTCGGTACGCCCGGCGCCACCAACACGCTGCGCATCGCCTACGTCTAGAAAAGTTCGGGGATGGGCGAAACGGTCGCCCCGTAGTCCTTGTAGAAGCACTGCGCGAGGCGACCGTGGAAGGCGACCGATCCGAAGCTCCGGCCCGTTCGAAAAAGGCGGCCCTGAACTGGGTGGACTACCTTGTTCTTGCCGCCACGATTTTGACTTTTTTGGCCGTGGTCGCCTTCAACAATCCGCACGCCGCACGCGCCCAGAATGGCGCTGCCCTGATCACTTCGTCGGAGTTGCCCGAGCAGGTGAGCCACGCGCCCTTCGATCCCGGCTTGATCAGGGCCAGGATCAAGCTCGCCAACCATCGGCTGTAGCGCGGTCGCTGGCCGTGGCGGTCACGCCTTCGGCCGCTTGTCGATCACCCGCCGCGCCTTGCCCATCGAACGCTCGATGACACCGGGTTCGACGATCTCGATCATTGCCGAAAGCCCGCACATCCCTTTCAACCGCCGCGTGAGCCCGGCCGTGCAGTGGGCGTGACCGTCGCCGTCGAGGCTCATCCGGCTTTCGACCCGCACCACGAGATCATCCAGGGCGCCGGTGCGCGTGAGCTCGATCACGTAATGGCCGGTGAGGACCGGATCGCGCAGGATCTGCTCCTCGACCTGGCTCGGAAACAGGTTGACGCCGCGCACGATCAGCATGTCGTCACTGCGGCCGGTGATCTTGGCCATGCGCCGCATCGCCGACGCCTGCCCGGGCAGCAGGCGCGTGAGATCGCGCGTGCGATAGCGGATGACGGGCATCGCTTCCTTGGTGAGCGAGGTGAAAACCAGCTCGCCCGGTCGACCGTCCGGCACCGGCAGCCCGGTCTCGGGATCGACGATCTCGGGAAGGAAGTGGTCTTCCCAGATGGTCGGGCCGTCCTTGGTCTCGGCAAACTCGCAGGCGACGCCCGGACCCATGACTTCGCTCAGGCCGTAGACGTCGATCGCATCGATGCCCATGCGCTGCTCGATCTCGGTCCGCATGCCCTCGGTCCAGGGCTCGGCGCCGAAGAAGCCGACCTCGAGCGCCGTGCTGCGCGGATCGATGCCCAGCCGGTCGAACTCGTCGGCGATCGCCATCATGTACGACGGCGTCATCAGCACACCACGCGCGCCCAACTCGGCGATGAGCTGGACCTGGCGCTCGCCGAAGCCGCCCGACATCGGCACCACCGTGCAGCCCAGCCGCTCGGCGCCGTAGTGGAAGCCGAGGCCCCCCGTGAACAGGCCGTAGCCATAGGCATTGTGCAGGATGTCGCCCGGCCGCGCGCCGCCGGCGTAGAGCGAGCGGGCCATCAGGTCGCTCCAGGTGTCGATGTCTCCGGCCGAATAGCCGACCACCGTCGGCCGGCCTGTCGTGCCACTGGAAGCGTGAATACGCACGCATTCCTCACGGGCAATGGCCAACATGCCGAACGGGTAGGCCTCGCGCAGGTCGCTCTTCTCCGTGAAGGGAAAGCGCTGCAGATCGTCGAGCGAGCGAAGATCGCCCGGATGGACGCCCGCCGTCTGGCACTTGGCGCGATAGGGTGCCTGATGCGCATAAGCATGAGCCAGCGCAGCCTTCAGACGCTCGAGCTGGAGGGCACGCAGGGAATCGAGGGTGAGGCCGAACTCGGGAAAGCGCATTTTCCTACTGCTGTGGCGTTGAGTCGAAACCGAAGCGACGATAGGCGAAGCCGAGGCCGAGCAGCGCCGCCCCGAGGCCGAGGAAGGAGATCACCCTCAACAGGCCCTGCAGCCCGGCAAGATCGACCAGGAATACCTTGAGCACCACGATGCAGACCAGCGCCATTCCGGCATGGCGCAAGACCGCCGAGCCACGCGCGAAACCGAAGGCCAGCAACGCCACGCCGAACAGCAGCCAGACGAAGGAATAGGCATAGAGCTCGACCCCTTCGGCCTGCAGCCCCGGGCGCCCGAAGTCGGGGTCGAAGAAATGGCGGACCTCCAGCGAGACATAGACGAAGGCGAGGACGCCCGCCGCCATGGCGACGGCCATCGCGAACGCCTTGTCGCTCTCGACGCCGGCCATCCAGCGCCGTGCCATCGCGGCCATGGCCGCGGGAATGGCATAGGCGGCCAGCAGGCCGTTCAGGATCGGCAACTCGCCCACGTCGGCGGACACGAAGACCGGATTGGCGATCAGCACCTGCACGATCAGCGCCGTGCCGACGGCGAACAGGCCGCTGATCCGCCATGCCCACAAGGCGACGATGTCCCGGCCCCGGCGCGCGATCCACAAGGCCGCGAGCGCGAAGGCGCCCCATACCATCACGTAGACGGCCCGCTCCATGAACGAGGCGTCGACGGCGTCCATCGAATCGCGCCGGAAGAGGCTGCGGACCTCGAGGGTCGCCAGCACGAACGCGAGAAGCGCGATGGCGGCCTCGGTGGCGCGCCCCAGTGGCTCGTCGCGCATCCGCCGCAGATAGCGCAGGCCGACGACGAGGGCCGCGATCGCGATGCCGTAGCCCCAGAGGATCCAGTTGAATACCGGCGTCACGCCGAGCGGATAGTCCAGCACACGGGGATTGAGCACGAAGCGCACGACGACAACCGCCAGCAAGCCCCAGCAGATGCGGCGCATCGCGACCAGATCGAGCGTGGCCGCGATCGCCGCGACTGCGGCGAACTCGATCGCATAGGCGACCGTGATCCATTCGCGGCTGAGCTCCAGCGGGATGGCGGCGGCGATGAAGAACGCGACGCCCGCCGCCAAAAACCCCAGCGCCTCGGTGGCGCCGGGCATGCGTTGCCGCCAATGCGCCAGCCGCTCCGCCCCGACCAGGAAGGGCGCGGCGAGGCCGACGCTGACCAGCCCCCAGGGCATCGCCGTCTTGAGCGAGCGCAGCACGTACCAGCACAGGAGGAAATGGGTCAGGGCAGCGGCGACCGAGAGCGCCGCCCAGAAGCCGGGCCGGGCTGCGTTCCACATCAGGGCGAAGGCGCCCGCGGCATAGAGACCGCCGAACAGCAGGGCGCGCCAGGCGAAGCGATCGGCATCCCAGCCGAGACTCGCGCTCGACATCGTCGCCCACCACAAGGCCAGCGTCGCGAGCGACAGCGCCGGCGCGAGCGCCGCCTGGTACTGGAAGCGCGGCGTCCAACGGCCGAGCGCATAGACGCCGGTGCCGTGCACCGCGAGAGCGAGCCAGCCCGCATCCTGCTGACCGCCGTCGCGGACGATGAGAGCGACGAGAAGAAAGCCGGTCCCGGCCAACGCCGTCCACACCTGCGCGACGACCTCGATCGGCGGATTGTCGCTCTCACCGAGGCGCTTCCCGGTCGTCCAGACGAACAGGCCGGCCACGGCCACCACGAACGCGCACACCCATGGCAGCCCGTCGCCTGCGGTCGCCATCCAGAAGACGGTCCAGAGCGCGGCGCCAGCAAGCACGCCCCAGCCCAACGGCCACCAGCCCCTGTAGCGGATGACGCCCAGCGTGCCGGCGCCGATCGCCAGCAGGTAGCCGAACAGCACGGGCACGTTCGGCTCCTCGCTGCCGATGATCGCCGGGCTGGCGAAGCCGCCGACGAAGGCGAGCGCGGCCACGAAGATGCCGTGGCGCAGCGAGACGCCGATGGCGAATGCGGTGAGCGCCGCCGCGCCACCGCCGGCCGCCACCCTGGAGATCATGCCGTAGAGCGCGACCGCGGCGAACAGGGCGCCGTACAGCGCGGCGACGCCGGCGGCCGCCATCGCCTGCGCGACCCGATCGTCGCGCGGGCGTACCCTTTCGGCGCCGGCGATCAGGCCGAAGCCGAACAGCGCGGCCAGGATCACGCGCACCTCGGGCGAGAGATAGCCTTCGTCGATCGAGTAGCGGACCAGGAAAATCGCCGCCAGCGCGAGCGTGACGGCACCGACCCAGACGAAGGCACGTGCGCCCAGCCGCTGCTCCCAACCGACTTTGGCCGCAACGGCGTCGGGCGCCGCCTCGAGAGCAGGAGGTAGCGCTGCCGCCTCCTCCATCGCGCTCTCCGCTGCCGGCTCGGCCACGAACGGTGGCGGCAAGGATGCCGGCTCCTCCGCTGGCGGCGCCGTCGTCGCTTCCGCGGGCGCCGGAGACGGCGGATGCTCCGCGATCTGCCGGCGCAGCGCTGCGACCTCGGCCGTCAGCCGTGCATTCTGGTCACGCAGGCCCGAGGTGCGCGCCAACGCGACGAGCGCCACCACCGGCGTGCCGAGCGCCCAGGCCAGCCCCAGCAGGATCAGCAGGAGGTAGTCCAAGGGCTCGCCCGGCGCGGACGCTCCGGTCGCTACTCCGCCGCCACGCGCACGGCGGCAGAGGCGAAGGCGGCGCGGTTGTCCTTGGCCACCTGCCCGCGCTTCACCACGAGGCGATGGTTCTCCTTGCGGGCGGCGCGCTTGATGTCGGCCAGCGGATCGCCGTCGCACAGCACGAAGTCGGCCGAATTGCCTTCCCGGATGCGGCCCTGGTCGGCAAGCCGCACGAGATCGGCGGCGCTCGCCGTCGCGAAGAACAGCGAATCGCGCGAGGAGATGCCGATCTCGCACATGAACTCGAGCTCGCGGGCGTTCTCGCCGTGCCGGTTGTGCGGTGTGCCGGCGTCGGTGCCCATCGCGATGCGCCCGCCCGCCCTGTAGTACATCTTGATCGAGGCGATGTGGCGGTCGAACACGCGGCGCGCCTTCTCGATCACGTAGTCGGGAATGGAGCGGTCGCCGTCGTCGTAGCCCTTGAGGATGTTCTTCACCGCGGCCAGCGTCGGCACCAGCCACACGCCGCGCTCCTTCATCTCGTTCACGCACTCGTCGGTCATGAAGATGCCGTGCTCGATCGAGTCGATGCCGCCGCGCACCGCGTTCAGGATACCGAGCGCGCCCTGCGCGTGGCTGGCACAGCACTTGTGGAAGCGATGCGCCTCGCTGATGCCGGCCTTCATCTCCTCGGCCGAATAGTGCGCATCCTCGGGATTGACGCCGGGCGTCATCACGCCGCCCGTGGCCATGATCTTGATCAGGTCGGAACCGGCATGGATCTGCTCGCGTACCGCCTTCACCACCTCGTCCGCTCCGTCGGCGACGCGGCCGGTGCGGTTGCCGTGACCCCCGGTCATGCAGATCATGCGGCCCGCGCAGCGCATGGTCGGGCCGAGGAAGCGCCCGCTGTTGTAGGCGTCGCGGATCGCGAACTCGACGTAGTCCTTGCCGCCGCAGTCGCGCACGGCGGTGATGCCGCCCTCCAGCGTCGCGCGCATGAACTCCATGCCGCGTACGGCGAGCTGGGCCGCACTCATGCGATCCTGCGCCGCGCCGGGATTGCCCTCCGCTCCCGAGAGCGAGTGGACGTGGCAATCGATGATGCCGGGGATCAGCGTGCCACCGGCGGTATCGACCTTCTCGCCGGCAAAGCCCGCAAACTCACCGGCCGGTGCCACGCGCTTGACCTTGCCGCCATCCTCGAGGACCGCCTGGCCGTCCCGCACCTTCTCGCCGTCGAACAACCGGCCACCGACATACAACGTCGCCATTACCTCAACTCCTGTCGAAAAAGAGCCCGCACTATCTTCCGGCGGTGCGCTCGCCGCAACCCAGCGGGTCGACGGGCGCGTCGGCGCCGGCCTGCGCCTTGAGCCGCGCGATCTCGTCGTCGATGCCGACAATATGCGGATTGTACTTGCGCGCGAGCTCGAAGGCGGCAGCGGCGCGGGCCGGCTCGCCCATTTGCGCGCGGATCATGCCCAATCCGGAATAGGCTCCGAAATGGCGCGGCTCGCGCTTGACCGTCTCGCAGATGTCGGAAATGGAGGCGTCGAAGTTGCCGAGAAGCCAATAGACCGTGGCGCGCTTGTTCCACGCCTCGGAAAGGTCGGGCGCGATCTCGATCAGCCGGGTGAAGGTCGCGACCGCACTTTGCAGATCCTGCTGCTGCATCTCGGCCATGCCGAGCAGCATGAGCTGCCGCTGATCGCGATCGGGCACCATCGTCCATTGCTCCCAGATCGCCTGCTCGAGCGCCTGGGCGGCCATGGGATCGGTGGTGGATTGCAGCTTGGCAAACAGGGTATCGAGCACGGCGGCCCTCCCGCTGTCGCTGTTCGAGGTCTGCGCGAAAGCACTCGTCGCCAGCATCAGGCCGAGCAGGCCGGCAAGGCAAGCGCGAAGGAGAGTCATGCGATCACTTCATCGCCGCCGGCCTGGGCCCGCCGGTGGCCCAGTCCAGCAGCTCGACCGTATGCACGACCGGAATGGCGGTAGCTGCGGCGATGTTGCCGACGCAGCCGAAATTGCCGGCGGCGATCACATCCGGCGCCAGGCTCTCTATGTTCGCGACCTTGCGGTCGCGCAGGCGGCGCGACAGGTCGGGCTGCAAGACCTGGTAGGTTCCTGCCCAGCCGCAGCAGAGATGACCCTCGGGCACGTCCCTGACGAGGAAGCCCGCGTCGCGCAGCAGCTTTCTCGGCTGCTCGTTCACCTTCTGGCCGTGCTGCATGGAACACGCCGAGTGATAGGCGACGGTGAGCGGGCGGTTGGTCACGTTCGTGAGACCGACCTCCATCATGAATTCACTCACGTCCCTGGCGAGCGCCGCGACCCGCTCCGCCTTGTCACGCCACAGCGGATCGTGTGCGAACATGCAGCCATAGTCCTTCACCGTCGTGCCGCAGCCCGACGCGTTGATGACGATGGCGTCCAGTCCTTGACCATCGACTTCCTTCAACCACGCCACGATGTTGCGCTTGGCAAGCTCCAGCGCCTGCTCGTTGTCGCCGATATGCTGCACCGACGAGCCGCAGCAACCCGAGCCTGCGACGTTCACCACCTCGACGCCGTGCCGCGTGAGCAGCCGAACGGTCGCCTCGTTCACCTCGGGTGCCAGCACCTGCTGGCCGCAGCCCGGCATCAGCGCCACGCGCTTCACCCGCGAGCCTTCGGCGGCGAAGATCTGCGGCCGGTCGACCGCCGAGGGCACCGGCACGCGCAACGGCACGGCCTCGACCATGGCCTTCACGCGCCGCAGGAAGGTGGCGCCGCCGGGGTCACTGCTTCGCGCGGGCAACAGCGCCGCGAGAGGTCTCGCGAGCCACGCCAGGATCGTCGCCCAGCGCAGGAATTGCGGACGGGGCATCAGGAAGCCCAGCAGCCGGCGCAGCAGGCGATCGGACAGCGCGCGTCCGTAGGTCGCCTCGATATGGCGCCGCCCGTGATCGACCAGATGCATGTAGTTCACACCCGACGGGCAGGTGGTCATACAGGAGAGGCAGGAGAGGCAGCGATCGATGTGGCGAACTTCCGAGGCGGTCGGCGCGCGGTTGCCCTCCAGCATCGCCTTGATGAAGTAGATGCGCCCGCGCGGCGAATCGCATTCGTCGCCCAGCAGCACGAAGGTCGGGCAGGTGGCGGTGCAGAAGCCGCAATGCACGCACTTGCGCAGGATCTGCTCGCTGCGCGCCGTCTCGGGATCGGCCAGTTGGGCGAGGGTGAAGCTGGTCTGCATGCACCGCCTTGACGCTACGCCGCGTCGTGCAGATTGAGCCGCTCGGTCGTCTCCTTGATTCGCCGGCCGGCCTGCACGAAGGCCGTCTCGAGATCGTAGAGGGTCTGCAGGTTCATCCAAGTCTGGGCACTCATGCCCAGCGCCCGCTCCAACCGCAATGCCGTCTCCGCAGTGATTCCCCGCTTGCCCCGGATAATATTACCGACCTGGACCTGCGAGAGGCCAGTCGCCCGTGCGAGCCTGTACTGTGAGATGCTGGCTGGCACCATGAATTCGTCGTACAGAATACGGCCCGGATGCACCGGTTTCATCCTGCGCTTCATCGTCATGTCCCCTCAGTGACAGTCCACCACCTCAATCGCCAGCGTCCGCATTCCGTCCCAAGCGAAGCAAATGCACCATTGACTGTTGATACGAATGCTCCATTGGCCACGTCGATCGCCCTTTAGGGCCTCCAGGTGATTGCCCGGCGGAATCGCCAGATCATCGAATCGACTTGCCGCATAGACAATCTTCAGCTTGTTTTGCGTCCTCGCGGCCAGGTCCGGAGGATAGCGGCGCACTCGCTCGCCATGGAAGAGGCGCAAGGTTCGTCTGTCGCGGAATCGACTCTCGTCGATCATCACTTCTAATACTAATCACTCTGATTAGTACAGGCAATGCCTACCCCATGCGGCCCGGATTGAAGAGGCCCCTGGGATCGAAGCTCTGCTTCACGCGCTGCGCCAGGGCGGCGAGCGCCGGCGACTGCGGCTGGAAAACCGGTACGGCCGCACGCACCGCGTCGGGTGCGCGGATAAGCGTCGCGTGGCCACCGGCCGGGCCGATGGCGCTGCGCACCAGCAGATGGTCCGCGTCGGGACCATGCGGCAGGGCGAGCCAGGCGAGACCGCCCGACCAGTCGTAGAAGACCTTCACCCCGGGCCGTTGCGCGCGAATGCGGGCAATAACCGCGGGGCCTTCGGTCGGCGGACAGGAGAGGCGCCAGACGATCGAATCGGTGGCGGCGTCGAGCGGCACGCCATCGCGTACCTCGCGCCAGAAGCCGCGGCTTTCGAGCGTGCCGAGCTCTTCCATCCGGGCATTCGTGCCGGCCAGCAGCTCGCGCAAGCCCTTCAGACGCGCCTCGACCGACGGCGCGACGCCCTCGACGCGCAAGGCCGTCCGATTGTCGATGTGGGCTGCACCCGAGACCTCGTGCGGGCTTCCCATGGCGGCGCACATCGCCTTCACCGCCACGGCCTCCTCGAGGCCGAGCAGCATCAGCGTGCGGGTCTGATCGGGGGCCGGCAGGACCTTGACGGAGACCTCGTCGAGCACGGCCAAGGTTCCCCAGGAACCCGCGATGAGCTTGGAGAGATCGTAGCCCGTGACATTCTTCATGACCCGGCCGCCCGACTTGAACGCTTCGCCGCGGCCGTTGACGCCGCTGAAGCCCAGCAGATGATCGCGCGCGGCGCCGGCGGAAAGGCGGCGCGGTCCGGCGAAATTGCCCATGAGCGCACCGACCAGCGTTCCCTCCCCCGGCTCGCTTCCCAGAAGCGGTCCGAGATCGGGCGGCTCGAAGGCCAGCATCTGGTTGCGCTGGGCGAGCAGCGCCTCGACCTCGCGCAGCGCCGTGCCGGCGCGCAACGTGACCACCAGCTCCTCCGGCGCATAGTCGACGATGCCGCTGATGCCCGAGACGTCGAGCACGTGATCGCACTTCATCGGCTTGCCGAGCGCCCGTTTGCTGCCGGAGCCGCGGACATCGAGCGTCGCGCCCTCGTTGAGCGCCCATTCGACCGCCTGCCGCAGCTCCTTGGCGTCGCGCGGTTTGATCGTGCCGCTCATGGTCGTCGCAATGCCTAGAACCGGGGGATGTCCGGGAAAGGAATCTTGTTGTGATGCACGACGACACGGCCCAGCTCGGCGCAGCGACGGAGCCTCGGGAACACCTTGCCGGGATTGAGCAGATGATCGGGATCGAACGCGCACTTCACGCGCATCTGCTGATCAAGGTCGATCTCGGTGAATTGCTCGCCCATCAGGTCGCGCTTCTCGATGCCGACGCCATGCTCGCCTGTCAGCACGCCGCCGACCCGCACGCAGAGTCGCAGGATATCGGCGCCGAATTCCTCGGCGCGGCGCAACTCCTCGGGATCGTTGGCATCGAACAGGATCAGCGGATGCAGATTGCCGTCGCCGGCATGGAACACGTTCACCACGCGCAGGCGATGCTCTTTCGACATTTCGCGCATCTCGGCCAGCACCTCGACCAGACGGCCGCGCGGCACCGAACCGTCGAGGCACATGTAGTCGGGCGTGATCTGCCCCACGGCCGGGAACGCGGCCTTGCGGCCGGCCCAGAACAGCACCCGCTCCTGCTCGTCGCGGCTCACCCGGCAGGTGGTGGCGCCGCGGCCCCTG
Organism: Reyranella sp.; assembly: GCF_036558665.1. Classification (GTDB taxonomy): domain Bacteria; phylum Pseudomonadota; class Alphaproteobacteria; order Reyranellales; family Reyranellaceae; genus Reyranella. The sequence goes on from NZ_DATBFE010000062.1 coordinate 13,139, forward strand.
GCAATCTCCTCGACCCGCGCGACGAGGTGGTCGACCTCGACGGCGGGGCCATCGAGCTCGACGATGAGGAGTCCCTCGGCGTCGAGCGGATAGCCTGCCCCGACGTAGTTCTCGGCGCACTTGATGGCGTCCCTGTCCATCATCTCCATGCCGCCCGGGATGATGCCCGAGGCGATCACGGCCGCGACGCAATCCGCTGCCGCGGCCTCGGTCGGGAAGCCGAGCAGCACGGCACGAGCCGTGCCGGGCTTGCGCAGGAGACGCACCGTCACTTCGGTCACGACGCCCAGCAGACCTTCGGATCCGGTCATCAAGCCCATCAGGTCGTACCCGCCTGAATCGAGATGCTTGCCGCCCAGCCGCACCACCTCGCCGTTCATGAGCACCATCTCGATGCCGAGCAGATTGTTGGTGGTGAGGCCGTACTTGAGGCAGTGCACGCCGCCGGAATTCTCGGCGACATTGCCGCCGATCGAACAAGCGATCTGCGAGCTGGGATCGGGCGCGTAGTAGAAGCCCTCGTGCTCCACCGCCTTGGTGACGCCGAGATTGGTGACGCCCGGCTGCACGCGCGCACAACGATTGGCGAAATCGATCTCGAGCACGCGGTTGAACTTGCCCATGCCGAGGAGGATCGCGTCGCCCACCGGCATCGCACCGCCCGACAGCGAGGTGCCGGCGCCGCGCGGCACGACCTTCACCTTGTGCTGCTGGCAATAGCGCAGGATCGCGGAGACCTGGGCGACCGTGTCGGGCAGCACCACCACCAGCGGCATCTGGCGATAGGCCGACAGCGCATCGCATTCGTAGGGACGCATGCCGTCGAGATCGTCGATCACGCCCTCGCCCGGAACGATGGCGCGCAACGCGGCCACGATCTCGCCGCGGCGGCGCAGGATGTCGGGATCGAGCAGCGGCATCTGCATGGCCGACTCCTTACGCCAAATGAAAAAGCGGCGGAAGCCGGAGCTTCCGCCGCTCGTTTCAGTCCGGACCGCGCCGGATCAGCCCTGGCGCGCCTTGAAGCGGGGGTTGGTCTTGTTGATCACGTAGACGCGGCCCTTGCGGCGCACGATGCGGCAGTTCTTGTGGCGGGTCTTCACGGACTTGAGCGAGTGGCGGATCTTCATGGCTCTTCTCAACAAAAAGCCCCGGCCGCGCCGGGGTGAATTCCAAAAGCGGCCGGAAAATAGGGAGGCGGGATCGTGCCGTCAACCCCGTTGTGGCTCGAATCCGGCAGAATTCCCAATGATTCAAGCGGCTTGGAGGACTTTTAGCGCCAGTTTCAGGTCCCGCACCAGCCCGGCATAGGCTTTGTGCCTCCCGGCCTTGTCGGGCACCCGCAGGATCGACGAAGGATGGACGGTGACCATGCCGCGCCGGCCTTCGCCAAAGGCGATCTCCTTGCCGCGCTCGCGGGCCAGTGTCATCGGCCGGCCGGCCAGCGCCGCCGCGGCCGTCACGCCCATGGCCACCACGAGGCCCGGCTTCACCAGCGACACCTCCTGCGCAAGCCACACCTTGCACACCTCGACCTCGTAGCGGTTGGGCTTCTTGTGCAGGCGCTTCTTGCCCCGCGGCTCGTTCTTGAAGTGCTTCACCGCGTTCGTGACATAGACCTGCCTGCGATCGATCCCGGCATCGACCAGCGCGCGGTCGAGCATCTTTCCCGCAGGACCGACGAACGGATGGCCGGCGATGTCCTCCTGGTCGCCCGGCTGCTCGCCGACCAGCATGAGCGCGGCGCCGACCGGTCCTTCGCCGAACACGGTTTGGGTGGCGTTGCGGTAGAGCGGGCAACGCGTGCAGGCTTTCGCCTCCTTTGCCACCCTGGCGAGCTTCGCTGCGGACGGATGCTGCGGCGCCATGTCAGGCCTGGCCCAAGCGCCGCATCAGGGAGAGCGCGTCCCGGGGCGCTTGCAGCTTGTCGGTGTTGTCGAAATAGAGGAACACATCGCGCGGCCGTCGCTTCGGCTTGCGGGCGCAGATGAAGTGGCCGTCGGTCATCGACTCGCCGTCCCGCCAGGCCGCCACCCGCGCCGCCCAACGCTCGAGCGCCGGCCGGCTGTAGGCGCTCTTGTACAGTTCGGTCGAGCCGTGCAGCCGGACATAGACGAAGTCCGCGGTGATATCCATCAGCAGCGGCCAGTCCACCGTGTCGGCGCAAACCAGCGCAATCCCGTGCTTGCGCAACAGCGCAATAAAGGCGGGATCGCGAAAGCTTTCGTGCCGGATCTCCATGGCGTGACGGATCCGCCGGCGCCTGTCGCCCTGCAGCCATGCCCGCGCCTTCAGGCGATGATCGTGCTGGCGCCCGCACTCGGCCGCCTGATCGGTGTCGCGCGGCAGGAGCGCGAAGAAAGCCTCGAGCTTCTCGGCGTTGAAGCGGAAGTTGGGCGGGAACTGCCACAGGATCGGGCCGAGCTTGCCGCCGAGCCGCAGCACACCCGAGGCGAAGAAGTTGCCGAGCGGCGCCTTCGCATTGCGCAGCTTCAGCATGTGCGTGAGATAGCGCGGCCCCTTCACCGCGAAGATGAAATCGTCGGGCGTGTCGGCAGCCCATTGCGCGAAGCTGTCGGGTCGCTGCATGCAATAGAACGTGCCGTTGATCTCGATGCTGCGAAACACCGACGCCGCGTAGGCCAGCTCCTTGTTCCGGGCCAGGCCCGGCGGATAGAACGCGCCGCGCCAGGGCTTGTAGGTCCAACCCGAGATGCCGATGCGGACGTCGGACGCCATGGCAGGTGAACGCCCCGCGCACAAATCTTGTTCCAACCCTCAGTCTTGCGCGCTACGATTTAAGCCTTGTACCCAACGCAAATCAGCGAACGCGATCGGCCTCACCGTGCCGTCAGCGCTGCTCGCCGCCGCCGAGGTGATCGAATGAGATCGGTGGTCTTGGCCGTCTTGCTGGCCGCGCTCGCCCTGCCAGTCGATATCACGGCCGCGTCCGCACAGGAACCCGGCCGGGTCTACCGGCTCGGATGGCTCACGGTCGGCAGTCCGGGGACGGTTCCGACACCGGCCGAGACATGGAAGGGCCCGTGGGGCGCCTTTCGCGACAGCCTGCAGAACGCGGGCTTCGTCCTCGGCAAGAACCTGATCGTTGAACATCGCCACGCCGATGGAGATCAGGCGCGACTTCCGGCCGAGGTCGAGTCCCTCGTCGCCACCAATGTCGACATGATCGTCACCCAGGGGACGCCGCCGACGGTCGCGGCCATCAAGGCGAGCAAGCCGGTGCCGGTCGTCTTTTTCGGCGTTGGCGATCCCGTCGAGAAGGGGATGATCGCAAGCCTTGCCAGGCCCGGCGGCAACGCCTCGGGGACCACCGTCCTGATCACCTATCCGAAGCTGTGGCAATACCTGCACGAGATCTCGCCGGCAACACGGCGCGTCGCGGTGTTGTCCAATGCGCAAAACAGAAAGTCGCTGGTCGAGCGGGAACCGGCGTACGCTGCATTCTTCGACAAGCAAATGACAGACGCGGCGACCGCCGCGGGCCTCGAATCGCTCAGAGTGCCCCTGAACACTCTCGATGAGGTCGGATCGAAACTTGCCGAGTTCGCCAGCGGCGGCAAGGCAGCGGTCTTCATCAGCGTGGATCGCATCATGTACAACTGGCAGCCAGCGATCATGAAGACGGCCCTCGAGAATGGCCTGGCCTCCGCCTGTCCCCAGGATCGAAGCTGGGCCGAGGCAGGATGTCTGGTGACCTACACCGAGGACTCCTTCGCCCTCCTGCGGGGCGCGGCCGCGATCGCCGTCAAGGTCCTGAGGGGCGCCAAGCCGGGCGACATCCCGGTGGAGCAGCCGACCTCGGGCTTCAAGTTTATCATCAACGCCCGGACGGCCAGGGCCCTCGCCATCACTGTGCCGCCGGCGCTGCTCACCGCTGCCGACGAGGTGATCGACTGAACCGTTCCGCCATGCGGGTGACACGCGGTGGGTTGGTCTTTGGGGCCCGGGAGGACAAGACATGCCGAGACTTACACTCGCCCAGGCGAACAGGATCATCGAAGCGGCGCTCGCCAAGGCGCGCGAGATGAAGGTGAAGCCGCTGGCGGTCGCCGTGCTCGACGACGGCGGCCTCCTGAAGGCGCTGCAGCGCGAGGACGAGGCCAGCATGTTCCGCAACGACGTGGCGATCGGCAAGGCGTGGGCCGCAGTCGGCATGGGCGCGTCGAGCCGCACGCTGCTGCAGCGCGCCAAGGACAATCCGCAGTTCTTCGGCGCGCTGGCGGCGACCGCGCAGGGCAAGTTCCTGCCGCAGACCGGCGCGGTGCTGATCAAGGATCCCGAAGGCAACGTCCTCGGCGCTGCCGGCGCGAGCGGCGGTACCGGCGAGGAGGACGAGGCGGTCTGCATCGCCGGCATCCTCGCCACCGGCCTGGTATCGGGCTGAAGATCAGGCCGCCTTGCGCTGCTGATGACGGCCTTCCCTGGTCTCCTCGACGATCTTCGGCACGAACGCGGCGCGGTTGCGCTGCGGCGCGCCGGGCCGTAAGTGTCGCGCGCCCATTGTGGAAGGATCCATGTTCGAGCCTGCCGAGCGTCTCAAAAGCGTCAAGGTGTCCGCCTCGGCCGCCATGACCCGCAAGGTGCGCGAGATGCGCGCCCAGGGAATCAAGATCGTGGGCCTCTCGTCCGGCGAACCCGACTTCCGCACCCCGGCGCATGCCATAGAGGCTGCGCACAAGGCGGCGCTCGCGGGTGACACCAAGTACCCGGCACAGGACGGAACGCGGGCGCTGAAGGAGGCCGTTCAGCGCAAGTTCAGGCGCGAGAACGGGCTCGACTACGCGCTCGACGAGATCATGGTCAGCAACGGCAGCAAGCAGATCATGTTCGGAGCCACCATGGCGAGCGTGAATGCGGGCGACGAAGTCATTATTCCCGCTCCCGGCTGGATCAGCTATGCCGACCAGGTGAAGCTCGCGGGCGGTGTGCCGGTCTCCGTCTCCTGTCCCGAGAACAACCACTTCAAGCTGCGGGCCACCGATCTCGAGGCGGCGATCACGCCGCGGACGAAATGGGTGGTGCTGAACTTCCCCAACAATCCTACCGGCGCGATCTGCTCGCGGACCGAGATGCGCCAACTCGCCGACGTGCTCCTCGAGCATCCGCACGTGCTGGTGATGGCGGACGAGATCTACGAGCACCTGACTTATGACGGGAAGGAGTTCTGCTCGATCGCCGAGGTCGAGCCAGGGCTCAAGGACCGCACCCTGACCGTGAACGGCGCGTCCAAGGCCTATGCGATGACGGGCTGGCGGGTCGGCTATGCGGGCGGGCCGAAGGCGATGATCGCCGCCATGATCAACATGCAGGGCCAGGCGACCGGCGGCGTCTCGACCGTCGGGCAGGCCGCGGCGGTTGCCGCCCTCGACGGGCCGCAGGAGCTGATCAGGGAGCGTGTCGCCGACTACCAGAACCGGCGCGACCTCGTGGTCGGCTGGCTGCGCGAGGCGATTGGCATCACCTGCCATACGCCCGAAGGTGCATTCTACGTCTTCCCCAATATCGCGGGCTGCATCGGCAAGACCACCCGCGCCGGCCGCCGGATCGAGTCCGATACCGATTTCGTGACGGCGCTTCTCGAAGAGTGTCGGGTGGCGACCGTGCAGGGCGCCGCCTACGGCATGAGCCCCTACTTCCGCATCTCCTACGCGACCGACATCGAGAGCCTGCGCGAGGGCTGCAAGCGCATCGGCGAGTTCTGCGCCGACCTGCGCTGATCAACTCTGCACTGCATCAGCAGCGGGAGATGGCGTCGCCGTGCGCATGCCCCCTCCGGCCCTTCGGGCCACCTCCCCATTTGCATGGGGAGGACTTCCTCCCCTGCGCAAAGCAGGAGGTGGCGCCGTCACACGGCTCCGCCCGCCGTCATTCCTCCGGTTCGGTCGAGAAGGCGAGCGGATAGCCCTTGTTGCGGCCCATCTCGGTGCCCTCGCTCGCCTTGCTCTCGGCAACGTCGCGCGTGAAGGCCGCGACGACGCAGGCGCCTCTTTGATGCGCCGTCATCATGATGCGATAGGCCTGGTCTTCGCTGGTACGGAAGACAGCCTTCAGGACCTGCACCACGAACTCCCGCGGCGTGTAGTCGTCATTCAGCAGGATGACCTTGTAGAGGCGCGGCTGCTGGACCTTGGGCTTGGCGATCGTTTCAGGCTTCACGACGACGTCGTCGCTCATAGGCTGCTCCTATGCCGAGGCGAGATCGTGCGCGAATTCTAGGCCAAAGCCGTTGCCGATCGCCAGTCCTCCGCCCCGGCTCATCCCACCGGCATGGTCGCGGCGAGCGGCGGCAGCTTGACCACCTTTGCATACCAGGCCTCCAGTTTGGGATGACCTGGCCGCCACGCCTCGTTGGCGTAGCGGAAATCGAGATAGCCCAGCGCGCAGCCGATCGTGATCTCGCCGATGGTCTCGAGCTCGCCCAGCGTCCCGGCCTCCTTCTCGAGGAGATCGACGGCGCGTCTCACCTTGCCCTGTTGCAGCTCGATATAGCTCTTGCGGCCCTCGTCCTGCGGCAGGGTGAGCTCGCGCCGCCGCGGCTGGGTGGCGTCGAGAATGCCGTCGCCCAGCGCCATCTGCGTGAGCGCCTTCCAGCGCGGCGCGCCCGATGCCGGGAACAGCCGGGGCGCCGTGCCGACGCTGTCGAGGTATTCGCAGATCACCGGACTGTCGTAGATGCACATCCCGTCGTCCATGACGAGCGTCGGCACCTTGGACAGCGGGTTGTATTGCAGCAGCGCCGGATCGGTGGTGCCGATCTTGAGCCGCTCGATCCGGTCGTCGATGCCGCGCTTGATGGCCGAGGCCGTGACCTTACGCACATAGGGGCTGGCGGGCGAGTAGGCGAGCTTCATGTTCTTCCTCCGAAAACCTCCCTGCACATAGCGCGTCGCGACGCCGGCGACGAGACGTCTCGCGGGCATCGCGCTTGAGATGAACTCGGCATCAGGTAGTCTCCGCGCGCATGCCTCTCGAAAAGCCTGCACCGGATGTCTGGACCCTGCTGGCCGACTGGGCCGAGCAGACTCCGGCCGCGCCCGCGCTCCTGCACGGCGACCGCGTGATCTCCTTCGCCGAGCTCGCCGAGCGGTCGCTGCGGGTGGCGCAGGGGCTGGCCGATCTCGGCATCGGGCCGGGCGACCGGGTGGCGCTGTGGCTGCCCAACGTGCTGGCCTATCCCCTGCTCTATTTTGCCTGCACACGCCTCGGCGCCATCGCCGTCGCCGTCAACACGCGCTACCGCGCAGTCGAGGTCGCCGACATCGTGAGCCGGTCGGGCGCCAAGGTGCTCGCCTGCGCGCCGGGCTTTCGCCAGATCGACTTCCTGTCGATCCTGGCCGGGATCGAGCCGCAGGCGCTCGATGCGCTGAAGGCCCTGGTCGTGGTCGGCGACGAACCCGCCACGGCGCCGGCCGCCATCGAACGGCTGCGGCGCGTGCCGTTCGACCGCCTGCTGACGCGACCGCGGCGCGGCGCCAACGACGCGGGCGCCAGGGCCGCCTGCAACATCTTCGGAACGTCGGGCACGACCAGCGCGCCGAAGTTCGTGACCCACCGTCAGGGCGCCATCGCGGGCCACGCCCAGCAGGTGGCCCGCGTCTTCGGCTTCGGCGCGCCAGACACGCTGTCGCTGGCCATCATGCCGCTCTGCGGGGTGTTCGGCTTCAACCAGACGCTGACGACGCTCGCGGCCGGCAAGCCGTGCGTGCTGGTCGAGTCCTATGACATCGACACGATCGCCCGGCTGATCGAGCGCCATCGGCCCACAACGCTGTTCGGCAGCGACGACATGTTCGCCCGCCTGCTCGATCGCATGCCGGGCGAGCGACCGATGCCGTCGGTGCGCTGGGCCGGCTACGCCGGCTTCAACACCGCGCTCGAAGCGATCGCCGAGACGGCGGAGCGGCGCGGGCTCGTCCTGCGCGGCCTCTATGGAATGAGCGAGGTACAGGCGCTCTATGCCGCCCAGCCGCTCGACGCTCCGACCATGCGGCGCAAGAAGGGCGGCGGCGTGCCGACCTCGGCGCTGGCCCACGTGCGCGTCCGCGATCCCGAAACCGGCGCCCTGCTGGGGCCGGGCCAGCCCGGCGTGCTGGAATGTGCCGGGCCGTCTCTGATGGCGGGCTACTGGGGCAACGAGAAGGCGACCGCCGAAACGATCACCTCCGACGGCTATGTCCGTACCGGGGATCTCGGCGAACTCGATGCAGAGGGTGGCTTCACTTTCCTGAGCCGCATGGGCGACGTGCTGCGGCTCTCGGGCTTCCTCGTCAATCCGCTCGAGATCGAAACGCACATCCAGAGGCTGCCCGGCATCGAAGGCTGCCAGACCATCGCCCTCGCCCGGCCGGACGGCGTACGTGCGGTGTCGTTCGTGATGTTGGCCGCGGGCACCGCGCTCGACGAGGCCGCCGTCATCGGCCACTGCAGGCAAGGTCTTGCCAACTACAAGGTGCCGCTGCGCGTCTTCGCGGTCGACGACTTCCCCAAGACGCCGTCGCCCAACGGCTTCAAGATCCAGCGCAACAAGCTCCGCGAAATGGCCGAGGCTCTTGTAGGACCATAGCCGAGCGGGAGGCTCGCGCTCTTCTGGACCGCGAGCCTCTGGCTCGCTCACGCGGCGCGGAAGCGACTCGAACTCCAGGGCCATTCGCTCGGCATCGAAACAAGTCCAGCTTTCACCGGGTTGTCTTCGACATAGTGGATCGTACGAGCAAGATGGCCTTCGTCGCGAATGAACCTGTCGAAATAGTCGCGATGCCAGAACGGTCCGGATCGCCCCAGGATCCCGTTCGCCTGCTTGGCCGAGAACGACTTCCAGCTGTGGACGATCGCACCCAGGGTCTGGCCATCGGCTGGCTCGACGACGACGTGCACGTGGTTGGGCATGATGCACCAGGCAAGAAGTCGGTAGCGTTTGCCATCAAAGTAAGGATGGCCGCCTCGACCGTTTGCGCGACCAACGGCTGCCTGAGCCAACAGGATCCGAGGCCGCTGTCCAGCTTGTGATCGGTCTCCGCCAGGTTGTCGGCAAGTTTGGTGAGCTCTTCGGCGACCGCTTTCGGCAAGCTGTCGGCCAGCCGGAAGGTTACAAATTGAACCGTCTCGGCAGAGTCGAAATGCGGCAGGTATCCCCGCGAATGCCAACCCTTGTGGTTCATGCCGCACCATGAGCGAGCGGGACGCTCGCGGTCCAGAAGACCTCCTCCTCTTTCGGACTGCAGCCTCCGGCTCGGTGAGCAAAGAACTACCACAGCTGTCGGCTGGCGATGGCGGCGCCCTGGGCCAGGGTCTCGAGCTTGGCCCAGGCGATGTCGCGATGGACGCGGCCGCCGAGGCCGCAGTCGGTCGAGGCGATGACGCGCTCGCGGCCGACCAGCTTTGCGAAGCGGCCGATGCGTTCGGCCACCAGCTCGGGATGCTCGACGACATTGGTGGCGTGGCTCACCACGCCGGGCAGGATCAGCCTGTCGTCGGGGAGCTTGGCCTCCTTCCACACCGCCCATTCGTGCTCGTGCCGCACGTTGCCGGCCTCGAAGGAATAGGCGCCGGCATCGATCCTGAGCATCACCTCGACGATGTCGCGCATGGCGATGTCGGTGGTGTGCGGACCGTGCCAGCTTCCCCAGCAGAGATGGAAACGGATGCGGTCCCTCGGCAGGCCGCGCAGCGCGTGGTTCAGTGCGTCGATGCGCGGCATCGTGAACCGGCGATAGTCCTCGACCGAGGGCTCGGGATTGATCTGGTCGAAATTCTCGGCGATCGCCGGATCGTCGATCTGCAGCACCAGGCCGGCGTCGACGATCGCCTTGTACTCCTCGCGCATCGCCTCGGCGCAGGCGAACACGAACTCCTCGTCGCTCTTGTAGTGCTCGTTGCCGATGCGCGAGGCGCTGCCCGGGCCGAGCGAGGTCATGAAGCCTTCGCCGATGCCGTTGGCCGCGAGCGCGGCCTTGAAGTTCGCGATGTCGGCGGCGATGGCGGCATGGCCGGTATAAGTGAGCGGCCCGACGCAGACCGGCCAATCGGTCGCGCGCGGCCCGGTCGACACACCCGAGTCGGGATCCGAATAGGCGGCGGCGAAGCGCAGGCGATCGCGCCTGTCGCCGAAGCTCGACAGCACGACGTGACCGGGGCTCGAGCGCCGGACCGGAAAGTCGTAGAGACCGAGGCCCGCGACCTTGAGGCCGCCGAGGCGCTGGAACGAGTAGCTCCACCAGGCGCGATAGTTGATCTTGTGGCCCATCGACTTGCCGTATTCGCCGTCGCCCGGCACGGCGATGCCGGCCTCCTTCTGGCGGCGCACGACGTCGGCAACGCCCTGGCGCAGCGCCTTCTGGAATGTCGCTTCGTCGGCCCTGCCCGCCTCGCGCTGCCTGTTGGCCTCGATCAGATCGTCCGGACGCGGCAGGCTGCCGGCATGGCTGGTGAGAACGCGGTCGCTGCTGCTCTTCATGTCTAGCGTCCCTTGAATTTGGCCGGCTTGCGCTTCTCGGTGAATGCGCGCGCGGCTTCCTGGAAATCCTCGGTGAGGTAGAGCCGCTCGGGCGCGGTCTGATGCATGATCTCGCGGCTCATGCGGTCCATGTACCAGCGCCGCAGCCTGACCGTCGAGCGCACGCTGAGCGGCGGGTTCTTGATCACTTCCCCGGCAAGCTCGCGCGCCAGCTCGAGATGCCTGCCCCTGGGCGCCACGCGATTGATCAGGTTGGCCGCGAATGCCTCCTCGGCCGTGAAGAAGCGCCCGGTGAGCGCCGCTTCCATGGTGAAGGCGCCGCCGCCGCGGAAATGCATCAGGCCCCAGTACTTGCCGGCACCGAGGCCGCGCGACGTCTCGGTGACCTGGAAGCGCGTGCCCTCTTCCGCCACGATCAGGTCGCATTCGAGCACGATGCCGACCGACAGGCCGAGCACGTAGCCATGCGCCGCCGCGATCACTGGCTTCCAGTTCACCGCCTTGGTGAGCAGGTCGGAGGAATGCGTGCCGCGGCCTTGCGGGCCGCCAAGCTTGAGAAATTCCTCGCGGCTGCGCAGCTGGCGCTGCTGCACGTCGGCGCCGCTAGAGAAGGCGCGGCCCGTGCCGCACAGGATGGCGATGTGTGCTGTCTCGTCGGCGTCGAAGCGATGCAGCGCATCGCCCAGCGCGCCGACCAGCTCGTCGCTGAAGGCATTCAATTTCTCGGGGCGGTTCAGGGTGAGTGTCACCACCGCGCCGTCCTGCTCATAATTGACGAGCGCCATCGTTTCCTCCGTTTCGTTGTGCCATGCTAGCCGACGAGATCGGGAGGAGACCATGGGCATGATCGCAAAAGCGACAGCCGCGTGCGTTGCGTTCGCGTTGAGCGTTTGTCCCGCGTTGGCCCAGAAGAAGTACGATCCCGGCGCATCCGACACCGAGATCAAGCTCGGCCAGACCATGCCCTATTCGGGCCCGCTGTCGGGCTTCATCACGCTCGCCAAAGCCGAGCTCGCCTACTTCGACATGGTGAACGACCAGGGCGGCGTGAACGGTCGCAAGATCCGGCTGATCTCGCTCGACGACGGCTTCAGCCCGCCGAAGACGGTCGAGCAGACTCGCAAGCTCGTCGAGGACGACCAGGTCCTGGCGATTTCCGGTTCGCTCGGCACCTCGACCAACGCCGCTGTGCAGAAATACCTCAACCAGAAGAAGGTGCCGCAGCTCTTCCTGGCGACAGGCGCCGCACGCTGGAACGACCCCAAGAATTTCCCGTACACGATGACGTTGACGCCGATCTACACCGCCGAGGCCAGCATCTACGGCGCCTACGTCCTGAAGGAGGTGAAGGACCCGAAGGTCGCCGTGCTCTACCAGAATGACGACTTCGGCAAGGACTTCATCAGGGGCTTCAGCGAACGGCTGGGAGCGAAGGCCAAGGACATCATCGTGCGGACCGTGAGCTACGAGGTCACGGACGCGACCGTCGATTCGCAGATCATCGACCTCGCCAGCACCAAGGCGAACGTGTTCCTCAACATCAGCACGCCGAAGTTCGCCGTGCAGGCGATCCGCAAGGCGCACGA
>NZ_DATBFE010000063.1:0-120649 GCF_036558665.1 Reyranella sp.
CCGGTCAGGAGGGAAAGGCTTCCTCGATCTCGCGGACCTGGAAGTCGGAAAGCGTGCGCGTCTTGAGACCTTGCAGGAGCAGGTGAAGCTTCGCGGTTTCCTCCAGCTCCTCGATCGAAGCGGAAGCAGCCGAGAGCGACGTGCCGGCAACGACCGGCCCGTGGTTGGCCAGCAGCACGGCGCGATGGCCCTTCGCATATTCACGGATCGCGTCGGCGAGCTTGGGATCGCCCGGCTTGAAATAGGGCACAAGCGGCAGCTTGCCGACGCGCATCACGAAGTACGCCGTGAGCGGCGGCAGCGTGGTCTCGGTATTGTGATGGCAGGAAGGATCGAGGCAGGAGATGGCGACGGCATGCGTCGAATGCAGATGCACGATCGCCCCGTCCTTCGGGCGCACGTCGTAGACCGACCGATGCAGCAGCGCTTCCTTGGTCGGCGGATCGCCCGCCACGTGCTTGCCCGCCGCATCGAGTCTGGAGAGTTGCGCCGGGTCGAGCTCGCCGAGCGAGGAGTTGGTGGGAGTCATCAGCCAGCCCTCGTCGATACGGACGCTGATATTGCCCGACGTGCCGGGGCAGAGGCCGCGCGCCGCGAGCTTGCCGCCGAGCGCGCAGATCGCCTCGCGCGATTTCGCTTCCTTGCTCATGGCCCGGCAAAAGCCTTGGTGAAGAAGTCGGGCGCGCCGAAATTGCCGGACTTCAGCGCCAGCAGGAGCGGCTTGTCGCCCACGGAGGCCGTCCACGGCACGCCCGGATCGATCTCGGGTCCGATGCGCAGCGCCACGACGTCGAGCGCGCCTACCACGGCACCCGAGGTCTCGCCCCCCGCGACGACGAGCCGGTGGACGCCGGCCGCGACGAGACCGCGCGCAAGGCGCGCCATTGTCTGCTCGATCGCCGAACTCGATTTCTCGACGCCGTACCTTGCCTGCAGTGTCTTCACCGCGTCGGGCTTGTCGCTGGCGGAAAGCAGGATCGGCGCCTTGCCGAGCTTGCCGCTGGCCCAACTGAGCGCTTCTTCGGCGACCGGCTCGCCGCGGCAGATCGCGTCGGTATCGAGCGCGAGATGCGCGCCCTTGAAGTTGGCGATCTGGGCGAGCGTGGCCGCCGAGCAGGAGCCGGCGAGAACGGCGGAAGCCCCGTCGACCTCGGGCAGGGCGTCGACGCCCGACTTGTGGGCCAGCAAGCCGCGCCGGCGATAGGCGGCGGGCAGGCCGATGGCCACGCCCGAACCGCCGGTGACCAGCAGATCGTCGCCGACCGCTTCGCCGATGATCCCGAGGTCGGTGTCGGCCACGGCGTCGACGACGACATGCCGCACGCCCTCGGCCGCGAGCTTGTCGAGAGCGGCGCGCAAGACCGCCGATCCCGCCTGCACCTCGCTGAGCGGCACCAGCCCGACCTTGTGCTTCGTCTGACGCGCCAGCACGCGCACCAGGCTCGCGTCGGTCATCGGGTTGAGCGGATGATGCCGCATGTGCGTATCGGAGAGCAGCAGATCGCCCACGAACAGATGGCCGAAGAAGATCGTGCGGCCGTTCTCGGGGAAGGCCGGGCAGTAGATCGCCTGTCTCGCCTTCAGCGCATCGAGCAGCGCATCGCCGACCGGCCCGATGTTGCCCCTGTCCGTCGAGTCGAAGGTCGAGCAATACTTGAAGAAGAAGCGCGCGCAGCCCGCTTCCCGCAGCGACTTCAGCGCCGCGAGCGACTGCGCGACGGCGTCCTTGGCCGCGATCGAGCGCGTCTTGAGGGCGACGACCACGGCGTCGATGTCGGCGGGGATCACGCCCTCGGCCGGCACGCCGATCGTCTGCAGCGTGCGCATGCCGCCCTTCACCAGCATGCCTGCGACGTCGGTGGCGCCGGTGAAATCGTCGGCGATGATTCCCAGAATGGCCATGGCCGAACGTTAGGCGAGGACGGTTGCCGGCATCCAGAACTTTCGGCGGCGGGTGCGCCGACGCCCGGCATCCTCGCCATCGTAGTGATGCAACGGCGGCGCAGGATCGAAGATGTCGCGGACATCGAGCGCATTCACATTGACGATGCCGATCGATCGGCCCTCGTCCTCCATCACCGCACCGACATAAGTGCCGCACTTCGCGCACAGCAGATAGTCCGTGATGCCGAGGCCGAAACGATAGCGCGAGACGTCCTTCGCGGCGGCGCGGAACTCGATCGAGCCGGCAGGGTCGCCCATCGTGCGTGCGCCGTGGCGGCGACAGAACGAGCAGGCGCAGCGGCCGACGCGCATTTCCTCCGGCCGCTTCGGCGACTCGAGTCTGATCCGGATGGCGCCGCAATGGCAGGAGCCGTCGTACTGGGTCATGGGGCCACCAGGCTGGCACGGAAGTCATTGACGTTGGTGCGGGTCGGGCCGGTGACAAGGCTGTCGCCCAGCATCTCGAAGAAGCCGTGCCCGTCATTGTCGTCCAGCATCGCTTTCGGGTCACGGCCCTTGGCGCGGGCACGGGCGAGCGTGTCGGGAGCGAAGATCGCGCCGGCGATGTCCTCCGCGCCATCGACGCCATCGGTATCGGCTGCAAGACCCCAGATCCCCGGCGCGCCGCCAACCGCGATGGCCTCGCTCAGGAGATACTCCACGTTGCGTCCGCCGCGGCCCGTGCCGCGCACCGTCACCGTCGTCTCGCCGCCCGACAGGATCACGGTCGGTTTGCCGTCCGACTTCACGAGGTCGAGCGCTCGTCGGGCATGCGCCGCGCCGAGCACACGCGCCTCGCCCTCGAGATTGTCGCCCAGCATCACCACCTCGCAGCCGCGACGCCGCGCGAGCTCGGCCGCCGCCTCGAGCGAGCGTCCCGGCGTCGCCACCGTGATCGTCTCGACCTGCGCCAATCTCGGGTCGCCCGGCTTCGGCGTCTCTTCGATCCTGCCGGCGGCGCCCGCGTCGAGATGCGAGCGGACCGACGCCGGCGGATCGATCTCGTATTTGGCCAGCACCGCCAGGGCGTCGGCGAAGGTGGTGCGATCGGGCACCGTCGGGCCGGAGCCGATCACGCCGGGATCGTCGTTGGGCACGTCGGAGATCAGCCAGCTCACCACGCGCGCCGGTTGGGCCGCGACCGCGAGGCGGCCGCCCTTGATCGCCGACAGGTGCTTTCGCACCGTGTTGATCTCGACGATGTTGGCGCCGGATCTGAGCAGCGCCCGGTTGACCTCCTGCTTGTCCGCCAGGCCGAGGCCGGCCGCGGGAAGAGCGAGCAGCGCCGACGCACCGCCCGAGATCAGGCAGAGCACGAGATCGTCGGCTGCAAGGCCCTTCACCCTGTCGAGGATGCGCCCGGCGGTGGCGCGGCCCTTTTCGTCCGGCACGGGATGCGCCGCCTCGACGATCTCGATCTGCCTGCACGCCTCGCCATAGCCGTAGCGCGTGACGACCAGCCCTTCGACCGGATGCGGCCAGCGCTCCTCGACCGCGCGTGCCATCGCGGCACTCGCCTTGCCGGCACCGATCACGATGCTCCGCCCCTTCGGCGGTTGCAGCTTGTCGATGTAGGGTGCAAGGCAGGTGGCGGGACGGGCGGCGGCGAGCGCGGCATCGAACAGATCGCGCAGGAGCGCGCGGGCCTCGGCATCTTTCATTTGCGCGATCTTCGCACTATAGGGGCGCGATGCAACCGCTGCTCGGGCCGGGCGATCCGCCGCCTTTTCGGGTCCACAATGAAAGAGGCGAGGCGCCGCTTCTCCTGCTTTGCGATCACGCGAGCAAGGCCGTTCCCAAGGCGCTGGACGGTCTCGGCCTGCGGGCGAAAGAGCTGTCGCGCCATATCGGCTGGGACATTGGCGGGTTCGACGCCGCGCTCGAGCTTTCGTCGCAGCTCGATGCTCCGCTGGTCGCCTCCGGCTACTCGCGGTTGGTCATCGACTGCAATCGCTGGCCAGGCGGCGAGGGCTCGATTCCCGAGATCAGCGACGGCACGGAAGTGCCCGCCAACATGGGACTGAGCCAGGTGCAGATCGACGCGCGGGCGCACGCCTGTTTCTGGCCGTACCATCAGGAAGTCGACCGCCGGCTCGATCGCATGACGCAAGGCGGCCGCCAGGTCTGCCTCCTGGTGGTGCACAGCTTCACGCCGCAGATGAAAGGGTTCAAACGGCCGTGGCATGTCGGCGTCTTGTGGAACGACGATCCGCGCCTGCCGAAGCCGCTGCTGGCCGAGTTGCGCCGTGATGGCGCACTGGTGGTGGGCGACAACGAGCCCTATTCGGCTCGCGCATCCTACGAATACACCCTCACGGCCCATGCGCGGCCGCGTGCCTTGCCGCATTGCTCGCTGGAAGTGCGACAGGATCTGATCGAGACGCCCGACGAGGCTCGGACTTGGGCCCGAAAGCTCGCGCCGGCGATCCGGGCCGCCGTTGCAGCGGCGCTGGCCGCGGCCTATATCCCGGCGAACTAGCGCAGGGGTCAGGAGAATGGCCATGGATGACAAGACTCGCACCGAGCTCGAAGCCGCCGCCTTCCGTCGACTGGTCGCCCATCTGCAGGAGCGCACCGACGTGCAGAACATCGATCTGATGAACCTGGCCGGCTTCTGCCGCAACTGCCTGTCGCGCTGGTATCGCGAGGAGGCCGGCAAGAAGGGCATCGAGGTCGCCGATCCCAAGGCCCGCGAGATCGTCTACGGCATGCCCTACGAGGAATGGAAGGCCAAGTACCACAAGGAAGCCTCGGGCGATCAGAAGAAGGCCTTCGAGAAGGCCCAGCACAAGCACGGTTGAGGACCCGCAGGCCGTCCCCGTTATCCCCACGTTTCATCGCCTCGACGTCATTGAGCGGATGCCGTCACCGCTCCTATGGTCCGCCCCACAGGATCAGGGAGTAGCGGACATGCCGGACGGGGGCGCTGTTGCGAAGAAGGTCAAGGCCGGGCCGATCTCGGCCGACCGGCTGAAGAGCTTCGTCGAACGCATCGAGAAGCTCGAGGAAGAGCGCAAGGCGATCGGTGGCGACATCCGCGACGTCTACAGCGAGGCGAAGGGCGTGGGCTACGACGTCAAGACCATGCGCAGGATCGTGTCGCTCCGGAAGATGGACGCCGCCGACCGCGACGAGCAGGAAGCATTGCTCGACACCTACAAGCACGCGCTGGGAATGAGCTAGGGGCGCGGGTGCGATAGGTCTTCCAGCGCCGCGGCCGTCTGCGGCGCGGCGAACATGGCGGCGGCATTGTGGCCGACGCCGGGAATCTCGACCAGGGTCCAGTTGAACGGCCAGCTCATTCGCGCTGCCGTTTCCCGCGCCTGCCTGAAGGCATTGCGTCCGCGCGCCAGTCGATAGGGTCCCTGCGCCATCGCCTCGGGACTGGCGGCAAGGTTGTGCTTTCCGGTATCCGCATCGCCCAGCAGGACGACGAGCGGCCGGGCGAGATAGGCGCGCAGCGCCGCCTCGGCGTCGCCCGTCGGTCCGAAACGACCGAACCCGAACGGCGCTGGCTCGGCGAGACTCGGCATGACCCAGGTGGAGGGATTGGCGGCGACCATGCGCGCCGCATCGGTCGTCGCGAACGCGGCGACGCGGTCGACGAACTGTGCGCCGGCGGAGTGGCCGAGCAGGACGTAAGGCATTTGCGGCGATCCGGCGGCCGCCCGCGCCCATGCCGCCAAGGGCGCGACGAGATCGACGGTCCGCCCGCCCGGCGTCACGGCTACGCCGTTCTGCACGATGCCGCCATACTGGTAGAGATCGCGCGGGAAGCGTTGCTTGTCGAATTGAGGCGCGACGACCAGGGCGCAGAGGCGATCCGCCAGGGGACGCGCGTGGTCCCGGTAGGGTCCGGCATCGCGCTGCACGCCGTGGAACACGAGCAGCAGGAGGTCGGGCGTACAGTCCGTTGGACGGTATGTGAAAAGCCTGAGCGTCGCGCCCGGCAGGGCCGCCGATTGCTCGCCGTTGCCCGGGCCGATCTCGGCGCGATTCTGTCCGTTGGCGCCGGCGGCGGCAACAATCATGACGGCAAGCGCAAGCAGGCATCTCTTCATCGTGTCGCCCATCGTTCAGTACCAGATGTGCATTGCCAGCCCATAGCGATCACGCCCTTCGGCCGGCCCGAGGCGCGTCGCGGTACCCGCAGCGATGAGCGTCGCCGTGCGGCAGACGGCGATGGCGTCGAGGATGTCGTCGCGGGCCGCACCGGGAAGGCGGTCCACGGTGCATTCGAAACCGTGCCTGGCGAGCAGTTTCAGCCGCTCTTCGTAGCCCTCGGGCTTGCGCTTCTTCGAAAGCACGGGCTTGCCGCCGTTCATGCGCGCAAAGGCGAGTTCCGGATGCGCCTCGTGAATGATCCGGCACAGGTCGCGCTTGCTGCGCAGAAGACTGTCGACTTCGCGCAGCTTTGGGAAAAGATGATAGGTCTGCTGGTTGAGGCCGAGCCCCAGTGCCTTGCTGGTCGCGTTGGCGTCGGCATGGCTCGTGCAGGCGAGGGCGGGACGGCAAGGGCTCGGAAAGACCGAACTCGCCTTGCCAGGCAGCAGGGCGCGGGCTTCGGCTTCGCACGCACGACCGGGCCGCGGCGTCTCGCAAAGCCCGATCGGCATGTCGACCGCCAGAACGGAAAGGCCCTCGCAGGCGTCTGCGAGGGCCTTCACGACCTTGATGTCGAGTGTGCCGTCGCCGTCGCGCCGGCAGACCACCCAGCCGG
Organism: Reyranella sp.; assembly: GCF_036558665.1. Classification (GTDB taxonomy): domain Bacteria; phylum Pseudomonadota; class Alphaproteobacteria; order Reyranellales; family Reyranellaceae; genus Reyranella. Next base: position 6,665 of record NZ_DATBFE010000063.1, read on the forward strand.
TGGGACAGCCGTCGGCGCCGGCGACGATCAAGCGCCGACTACCACCTGGCCATCTTGGCCTTGAGGTTGGCGTCGAGCGTGTCGAGGAAGTCCTGGGTATTGAGGAAGGGATGCTTGGGATCGATCAGGATCGCGAGATCCTTGGTCATCTTGCCGCTCTCCACCGTCTCGACGCAGACCTTCTCGAGCGTGTCGGCGAACTTCACGACGTCCGGCGTGCCGTCGAACGTGCCGCGATACTTCAGCCCCTGCGTCCAGGCGAAGATAGAGGCGATCGGGTTGGTCGAGGTCGGCTTGCCCTTCTGGTGCTCGCGATAGTGACGGGTCACCGTGCCGTGCGCCGCCTCGGCCTCGACCGTCTTGCCGTCCGGCGTCATCAGCACCGAGGTCATGAGGCCAAGCGAACCGAAGCCCTGCGCCACGGTGTCGGACTGCACGTCGCCGTCGTAGTTCTTGCAGGCCCAGATGAAGGCGCCTTCCCACTTCAGCGCCGAGGCGACCATGTCGTCGATCAGGCGATGCTCGTAGGTGATGCCCTTGGCCTTGAACTTGTCGGCGAACTCCTTGTCGAACACCTCCTGGAACAGGTCCTTGAAGCGGCCGTCGTAGCGCTTGAGGATGGTATTCTTGGTGGAGAGGTACACCGGCCAGCCGCGCATCAGGCCGTAGTTGAACGAGCTCCGCGCGAAGCCGATGATCGACTCGTCGTTGTTGTACATGGCGAGCGCCACGCCGCCGCCCGGGAAGTCGTAGACGTTGTGCTCGATCTTCTTGCCGTCGGCGCCCTCGAACGTGATCGTGAGCTTGCCCTTGCCCGGCACCACGAAGTCGGTGGCGCGGTACTGGTCGCCGAAGGCGTGACGGCCGATCACGATCGGCTTGGTCCAGCCCGGCACGAGCCGGGGCACGTTCTTGCACACGATCGGCTCGCGGAAGATCGTGCCGCCGATGATGTTGCGGATCGTGCCGTTGGGCGAGCGCCACATTTCCTTGAGGTTGAATTCCTTCACCCGCCCCTCGTCGGGCGTGATGGTGGCGCACTTCACGGCGACGCCGTACTGCTGCGTCGCCTTCGCCGAGTCGACCGTGACCTGGTCGCTGGTCTTGTCGCGGTATTCGACGCCGAGATCGTAGTACTTCAGGTCGATGTCGAGGTACGGCAGGATCAGCTTGTCCTTGATGAACTTCCAGATGATGCGGGTCATCTCGTCGCCGTCCATCTCGACGACCGGATTCTTCACCTTGATCTTCGCCATCATGCTTCCTTTCGAACCCCAAAATCCAACGCGCGCGGCCTTTTAGCGAAGCGGCACGAGCGCGGCAAGGTGACCGGCTGCACGACCTCAGAGCCGGTCCAGCTCCTTCTGCGGGCCGCCGACGCGAGGCATTGCCGCCAGGGTCGGCAACACGTCGTTCAGATCGGTCAAGAACGCGACATGATCGAGATGCGTAGGAGCCGCGAAGCCGCCTTCGACCACGCCGTGCAACAATGCCGCCAGCGGCTCCCAGTAGCCTTCCACGTCGAGGATGACGATGGGCTTGGCGTGCAATCCCAGCGTCCGCCACGAAAGGACCTCGAAGAACTCTTCGAGGGTGCCTATTCCGCCCGGCAGGACGACGAAGGCGTCGGCGCGCTCGAACATCTCCAGCTTGCGTTCATGCATGGTCTCGACGACCACCGTCTCGTCGAGCTCGGGATGGCCCGCCTCGCGCTCGAGGAGGAACCGGGGAATGACGCCGATGACCCTTCCGCCTGCCTCGAGGGCGGCGTTAGCCAGTACGCCCATCAACCCGACACCGCCGCCGCCATAGACGAGCGCTATTCCTTCCCGCGCCAGTATTCCGCCAAATTTGGCCACCATGTCGCGGGCCAGACCATTGTTGCCGAAGCGGGCACCACAAAACACGCAGATGGAGGAGGGAAAGGGCTCGGACACGGTGGGTTCGTTACTTATTTAAGGGATCCGACGCCTTTCCGGACCCGAGCGACATGGTATCATTTCGCCCAAGAAAGGGACGGCGCCAATAGCGGTCGGTCGTCGCACCGCTGGGAGTCAAATGTCACGCACTGTTTTCGCGCTGATGGCGATTGGCGCGGCGGTCATTGCCATCGCCCTCGGGGTCGCTTGGCAGAGGAAAATGAGCGACCGCGAGGCCATGAACCAGGCCAAGACGGCCGAACCGGCGCCCCCTCCGGCGGCGCCGGCGATTGCGTTGCCGCCGCAGCCCAAGCCGGCGGAAACGGCCCCCGCGACGTCAGCCGTCATGGCGCCGAGCTTCGACGTGGCGCGCATCGACCCTGACGGCCGGGCCGTGATCGCGGGCCGCGCGGCACCGGGCGCCAAGATCGTTCTGCTCGATGGCGGCAAGGAAATCGCCCACGGCGAGGCCGACAACCGGGGCGAATGGGTGCTGCTGGTGCAGGAACCTCCGCTCAGCCCTGGACAGCATGAACTGCGCGTGGTGCAGCACATCGAAGGACGTGCGCCGGTCACCTCGGAACAGGTCGTCGTCGCGGTCGTGCCCAAGCCGGCTCCCGGCTCGAACGACCAGACGCTCGTGATGATCGCCCCGCCGGGTTCGGTGCCGACACTGGTCCAGCCGCCGACCACGGCGGGAACGCCGAAGTCGGGCGACCTCCAGCTCTCGACTCTCGATTACGACGAGCGCGGTCAGGTGACGGTCACGGGCAAGGCTGCGCCCGGCGGCCATGTGCGCGCCTACATCGACGACAAGCTGGTCGGCGAAGGCGTTGCCGGCAAGGATGGGCGCTGGCACCTGGTGCCTGACGGACCGGTCCCGACCGGCAAGCATACGCTGCGGCTCGACAAGCTTGGCGCTGACGGCAAGCCGACCGCACGGCTCGAAATGCCGTTCGATCGGCAGGAGGCGGTCTCGATGGCCGGCGACAGCCGGCAGCTTCACGTCGTCCGCGGAGACAACCTGTGGAACATCGCGCGCGCCCATTATGGCGAGGGGTTGCGCTACACCCTGATCTTCAACGCCAACAAGGACCAGATCCGCGACCCGAATCTGATATATCCCGGCCAGGTTTTCAGCCTGCCCAAGGTCGACTGAGGTCGCCGGGCTCGGAAGAGCGTGCTCATGTTGGCGAATTTCCTGATCCCGGTCCTCGATGACGGCTGGCGCTTCATCGCCATCTTCGCCGGCGTGACGTTGCTTGCGGCGCTGACGGGCATCGCCTGGCTCTTCTGGCCGTTGATGGCGCTGACCTTGTGGTCGGTCTACTTCTTCCGCGATCCGCCGCGCGGCGTGCCGCAGGAGGACGGGCTGCTGATCGCCCCGGCCGACGGCCTCGTCCAGATGATCGCCGAGGCCGTACCGCCCGCCGAGCTCGGCCTCGGCGAGCAGCCGTTGACCCGCGTGTCGATCTTTCTCAGCGTGTTCGATGTCCATATCAACCGCGCGCCCTGTGCCGGGACGATCGAGGCGATGGCCTACCGGTCGGGAAAGTTCCTCAACGCGGCGGCCGAGAAGGCTAGCGAAGACAACGAGCGCATGGCGATCGCCTTCCGTCGTGCCGACGGCCGGCTGATCGGCTGCGTCCAGATCGCCGGCTGGGTCGCACGCCGCATCGTCTGCTACATCAAGCCGGGTCAGACGATGGCCGCGGGCGAGCGCTTCGGCCACATCCGCTTCGGCAGCCGCACCGATCTCTACCTGCCGCCCGGCGCGCGGCTGCTGGTGGCGGCCGGCCAGCGCATGATCGGTGGCGAAACGGTGATGGCCGAGCTGGATCCGGCCGTCGGCACACCACGATCGGCGATCGAATTCTAGAATTCTTGCGGAGACCGCCATGGACAGGAACTATCGCAGCCGCCGCGGATTGCGCGGCTTCTCCGTCAACCGGCTCATACCGAATGTCCTGACGCTTGCCGCCCTCTGTTCAGGGCTGACCGCGATCAGGTTCGCGCTGCAGGGTGAGTTCCGCCAAGCCGTCATTGCCGTCATCGTCGCTGCCATTTTCGACGCCCTCGACGGCCGTGTCGCGCGGCGTCTCGGGGTGACGAGCCAGTTCGGGGCCGAGCTCGATTCGCTGTCCGACTTTCTCTGCTTCGGCGTCACGCCGGCGCTGGTGCTCTATCTGGCGTCGCTGAAGGACGGCGGTGCCCTGGGGTGGGTGGTGACCCTGATGTTCCCGATCTGCTCGGCGCTGCGGCTGGCGCGCTTCAATACCGGATTGCTGGCCGATACCCCGCCACCGGCCTGGACCGGCTCCTTCTTTACCGGCGTGCCCGCGCCTGCGGGGGCGTTGCTGGCGCTGATCCCGCTGGTGGTGAGTTTCGAGGCCGAGGCGGCATGGCCGCGCCATCCCCTGGTGGTGGGCGCCGCCCTGGTCGGCGTCGGCGGGCTCATGGTGAGTCGGCTGCCCACCTTCTCGTTCAAGAAGGGCCGGGTGCCCAGGCATCTGGTCCTGCCGTTGCTCCTGGGAGCGGCGCTGGTCATGGGGGTCATCGCCAGCTCGCCCTGGATCGGCTTCTCGTTGCTCGGCCTGGTCTATCTTTGCCTGATCCCGTTCAGCTGGATGGCATACCGTCGTCAGGCGTCACAGGACCGGAAGGTATCGTCGGCCGCTGTCGTTCCGCTGCACAGCGTTGATAGTCGATCGGTGTCGGACGAATAAAAAATAATAATTCTAATCAGTTACGTGGCTATATTCATCTTTCGATGGAGATTTCATTGACCGCGAAATGAGTCTTAAGTAAGGTCTCCAAGTAACAGAATAATCATACAAAAATGGAGATCCCCTCATGTTGTTTCTGTTCCGCCGACTGATGAGAAGCGCCGAAGGGGCGAGCGCGATCGAATATACCCTGATCGCTTCGCTCATTGCGGTGGCCGCCATCGCGTCGATGCGAACCGTCAGTGGCAAGGTCAGCAACGTGTTGAGCAATGTTGGCGGCGCCATGAGCTGACGGAGATAAGCCAGACGAAGATCGGGCATCCTAGCGATAGGATGCCCGTTTTCTTTGACCACTATTAGAAGTGCTGTGACCATTTTTCTCTTTTGAATCAAATATATTAGGCTCTTGATTTAAAGTGCGATGACAGATACAGTTTGTAATGTTCTTATTTGTTGTTTCACGCCCCGAGCATATTTTCGCGCCTACTTAAGGATCTAACTGAGGAAAGCTTTGTAAGGTCCCGTTGGGTGATAAATAGTTCTTGGGGGACGGAGTCGCCATGCGGCGGGTCTTGATTGGGGGTCGGATGTCGCTATTGGCGCTTCTGCAGGTCTGTTGCGTGGCAGCCTTTGCGCTCCTGTTGATCGCGGCGGGCTGGCAGGATTTGCGGACCATGCGTATCGCCAATGGTCTTTCCTTGGCGGTCGCCGCCAGCTTCATCTTGTGGGCAGGCGCAGGTCTCCTCCTGGGCAGCGTCACGATGAGCCAGATCGGCTGGTCTGCCGGCTGCGCCATCGCCGTCTTCGCCGTCGGCGCCCTTGCCTTTGCTGTCGGCGCCATCGGGGGTGGCGACGTCAAGCTGCTGACTGTGGCCAGCCTCTTTGCCGGGCCGACGCGTCAATTCGACTTCCTTGCAGTTACCGCCATCGTTGGCGGCCTTCTTGGCCTTGCCATCCTCGCCGGCGCGCCGATCGGCCCGTCCGCGCGGTCTCAATCTCACGTCGGCGCACTGCGTTCCGGCTTGCCCTATGGCCCGGCGATCGCCGCCGGTGGCCTGTGGGTCGCCGCCTCGCTCTTGATGGCCTGACCGCAGGAGACGAGAAATGAACAGCAAGCGTATCGTTTTCCTGTTGTTGGCCGTGCTCGTCGCCGGCGCAACGGCCTTCCTGGCACGCACCTGGCTGCAGGGGGAGCGCGCCGCCATCCTGGCCCAGGCGCGCGCCGGCGCACAGCGCGTCCAGCCCGAGGCAACGGCTCACAAGGTGCTGGTCGCCAAGCAGGCGATTCGCACCGGCCATATCGTCAAGCCGGACGATCTTCGCTGGCAGGCGTGGCCCGACGGTGACGTTGCGCAGGCCTATGTGCTGGAGGGAAAGCGGCCGTTGACGGATTTCGTCGGCGCCGTCGCCCGCAGCCCGATCGGCGCCGGCGAGCCCGTCACCGAGACGAAGCTGGTGCTGGTCGGCACCCGCGGGTTCATGTCGGCGGTGCTGCTGCCCGGAATGCGGGCGGTGAGCGTGCCGGTGTCGGCGACTTCTGCGGTCTCGGGCTTCATATATGCGGGCGACCGGGTCGACGTCCTGCTCACGCACACTCTCGGCGGTGCGCAAGGACAGCACAAGGCGACCGAGACCATCCTGCGCAACGCGCGCGTGATCGCGATGGACCAGAAGGTCGATTCGTCGCCGAGCGACAAGCCTGACGTCGCGAAGACCGCGACGCTCGAGCTTACCCCGAAGCAAACCGAGATCGTGACGCTCGCCGTGCAGATGGGCGATCTGTCCCTGGTCCTGCGCAGCCTTCAGGAGAACGCCGACAGCGACTCCGCGACGGCCGAGGATGCGCCTGCCGAACCGGGCGACAGCTATACGCGCGACGTCCAGGTCAGCAGGCTGATGAGCGATGCTCCACCGGCCCAGCAGGCGGCGACGCACGTCGTCCTCGTGCTGCGTGGCAGCAGTCAGACCAAGCAAAGCCTCGACGATGGAACCGGCAATTCCGGCGGTGAAGGGGGCGAAGATCCCAAGGCCGCCGGCAACAAGACTCCGCGCACGACAACCCTCAACAAAACCCCCAGCGTGTCGCAATGATGAACATCCCCTCCCTCGTCCCGGCGCCGCCACGATGGCGTCAGGCTGGCACCACCCTGGCGCTTGCGGCGTCGCTCGCCTTCGTGCTGCAGCCCTACTTCGCGCTCGCCCAGTCGCCCGACAGCGAACAGGCGCCGCAGGACCACACGACGAAGCCGAAGGCTCATATCAAGCACCGGAAAGCTTCGCGCCACACGCCGACCGACATGGTCTCCGACGACCTCAACCGGCGCGAGGCGGAGCGCGCCGCGCAGGTCGTGCGCGAGTTGAAGGGCGCTGCAGTCCCGGCAGCCGCCACCGTAGGCGAAGCGACTCCCGTCGCTGCGCCCGCCACCACTCTCGCACGGTCGGCCGTCCCAGCCGCGCCGGCACCGACCGCGGGAAGCTCGCCGAAGTCCGAGGCAAAAGCAGGCGGCGGCAATACTCCGGCGATCGTGGCACAGACCGCGCCGCGGCCGGCCGAGCGGCCCGAACTGCTCCGTGGCAGCATCCCGGCAGAGGCCGCGCAGCCCGCGCCCCGGTCGGGCGATCGGCCCGAACTGCTGCGCGGCAGCATCCCGGCGGAGCTGACGATGGCGCCTGCCGGCGACCAGCCGACGCCCGCCAACGCGACACAATCGACACCTCAGATCGCGCAAGCGCCGGCGCCGGCTCCGGCCCCGGTGCCGATCCAGCCGTCGCCCAGGACGACCGCGCCGGGCACTCCGCCGCCGGCCGCTGGCGGCGCTCCGGGAAGAGCTTTCGGGCAGAGCCAGGTGGTGTCACCGCAGCAGCCGACGCTGAGGCTCGAGGTGAACAAGGGCACCGCCATCAAGTTGCCCGGGCCGGCCTCGACCGTCTTCGTCGCAGCGCCCGACATCGCCGACGTCCAGGTGAAGTCGCCGGGCATGATCTATGTGTTCGCCAAGAAACCCGGCGACACGGTTCTCTATGCCGTGGACGACCAGGACCGGGTGCTGCTGAACACCATTGTGAGCGTCACCTCGCCGCTCAGCCGAGTGAAGGGAACCCTCGATCAGGCCCATCCCCACAACGGTGTCACCTTCGACAACCAGGGCGAGACGATCGTGCTGGGCGGCACCGTCCATTCGGCACAGGTCGCCGAAGATGCCCGCCGGCTGGCACTGCAACAGGTCAATAACAATCCCTCCAAGGTGATCAGTAACATCAAAATCGACGCGCCAACCCAGGTTCAGCTCCAGGTGAAGGTCGCCGAGGTGAATCGCAATTCGCTGAAACGCGTCGGCATCAACTGGCAGAACATCAACAACATCGCCTTGTTCGGCACGGGCTGGCTGCAGGCCGGGTTCGCCATCAACACGATCCTGAGCACCGGCGGCACCGGGTCGGGCGCGATCAAGCTGCAGACGGCCGACGGCGGGCTGAACTCGCTGATCGATTTCCTCGCCACCCAGAGCCAGGCCACCATCCTCGCCGAGCCCAATCTGATCGCGATGTCGGGCGAGACCGCGAACTTCCTGGCGGGCGGGGAAATTCCGGTGATCGCGCCGCAGGGCGGTATCACCAATACGATCAGCGTGACCTACAAGCAGGTAGGTATCAGCCTCAACTTCACGCCAACCATCATCGGCGACCGCATCAACCTCAAGGTGGCGCCCGAGGTGAGCCAGGTCACGACGACCGGCCAGGTGAGCGTCCCGATCTCCGCCACGGCCTCGATCATCGTGCCGGCGATCCAGACGCGGCGCGCGTCCACCACCGTCGAGCTGGCGAGCGGCCAGAGCTTCGCAATCGCCGGCCTGATGCAGCGCGCCTCGCAGCAGGATATCCAGAAGATGCCGTGGCTCGGCGACATTCCGGTGCTGGGCGCCCTCTTCAAGTCGGACGCCTATCAGCGCAACGAGACCGAGCTCGTGATCATCGTCACACCGTATCTCGTCGAGCCGACGAACGGCCCGCTGCGCACGCCGCTCAGCGGCCGGGTACCGCCGACCGACGTCGACCGCATCGTCTATGGACGCTTCAACTATCCCACGCCGCCGCAGCGTCTGACCGTTGGTCAGCAGGTCTCCGGTCCGACGGCGGGCTTCAAGCTCAACTAGGTGATCCAGATGCGTTCCGTGCTCCTCGTTCTCCTTGCGGCAACTGCACTCGCCGCCTGTGAAGATCCGGTGGCCCAGCAGGCCAGGGTCGATGCGCGCATGAAGCCGGCGGAGGCCGACAAGATCCTGGCGATCGGCTTCCGGCCCGGCACCGGCCAGCTCGCCCCCAACCAGGTCCACGAGCTGCGCGCCCTGGTCGCGGACAACCGTGCCGCGGAGCGGGACGAGTTCGTGGTGGTGACCGACGGTTCCGGCGGTCCGGTCCAGCAGGCGCGGGCGCGCCAGATCATGAGCAGCCTGTCGACGGCCGGTGCGCGGTGGGTCGGATCCGCCGTCGAACCGGCCATGGTGATGGGACCCGACAAGGTGGTCGTCGTCCGCTCCGAGTACCGCGTCGCCGAGCGCGATTGCCCGGACTACGTTCCGGCCAGCATCGCCAACACCAACGAAGCCACCATGCCCGGCTTCGGCTGCGCGAACGCCTACAATTTCGGCCAGATGCTCGCGCGCTCGCGCGACGCCGCCGTCGGCCGTTCGCCCGGACCGGCTGACGCCACTGTGAATGCGGCCGCCATCCAGCGCTATCGCGAGGGCAAGGTGCGCACCGCCAATGCCGACGGGAGCACGGGCGGCGGCGGCACCGGTGGAACAGGCGTCACCGTCACCACTTCCGGCAACTGACGAGGACGACATGGCTTCAGCATCTGCCAGCGTGCAGCGCACATCGGCCGCTGCGAGCGAGGAAAAGCCGGCTGTAGCTGCCATGGCGTTCATCACCGATTCGGTGGCGCAAGGCCGGGTGTCGGCCGACCTCTTTCACATGACGCTGGGCAAGGCCAACGTCCGGGACGGCTCGATCGCCACCGCCCTGGCGATCAGCGAATGGCCGCGTGATCTCGACCTGCTGGTCGTCGATCTCGGCGATGCCGCCGACCCGGTGGCCGACGCGGCGGCGCTGAAGACCGCGGTGCCGGGGAATTGCATCGTCGTCGGCGTCGGCCGGATCAACGACGTGGCCCTCTATCGCGACCTCATCGCGGTCGGCTTCAGCGACTATCTCGCCCTGCCACTCGCCGAAGGCATCATGGGGCGGACGGTCGAGCGCGCCTTCGAGCTGCGTGAGCGCGGCGGCCTGACGGGGGCGAGCGCCGCGGCGAAGGATGCCAAGCCGCGCACCCTGTCGGTCATCGGATCGCGCGGCGGCGTGGGCGTCACGACAGTTGCCATCGCAGTCGCCGGCATGCTGGGCAAGCGTCTCAAGGAAGAGGTCCTGCTGATCGACTTCGACCTGCACTACGGCTCGCTCATGCTGGCGCTCGACCTCGAGGCGATCGACGCACTGCGCGAGGCGCTCGACCAGCCGGACCGCATCGACGGCCTGTTCATCCAGCAGGTCGCGCAGAAGAAGGCCGAGTATCTCTATGCCATCGGGGCGGAGGAGGCGCCGACCGGCGGCTTCCAGGCGCGGCCGCACGCGGCGAGCGACTTCCTGCGCTCCGTGCATCGTCGCTTCCGGTGGGTCGTCGCCGACGTCCCGCGCGGCGATCCCGCCATCCAGCGGCAGGTCATCGAAGCGTCGACCGACGTCCTTCTCGTCACGGATCTTTCCCTGCCGGGGGTGCGCGACGCGATGCGCCTGCAACAGCTCGTGCTCGATGTCGCGCCAGGCGCGCATCTGCATCTGGCGACGAGCGGCGTGATCGACGCGCGCCGCTCGGCGGTCAAGGTCGCCGACGTCGAACGAACCCTCGGCCGCAAGGTCAACTGCCAGATTCCTGCCGACCAGACGGCGGCACTGGCGGCCGTCAACTTCGGCAAGCCGGTTTCCGAAGCCGCTCCCAACAGCGGCATCGTGAAGTCGCTGAAGCCATTCGTCGCGGCATTGGATGGGCCGTCAGGCGCAGCCGGCCCGACGGCCGGACGGGCCGGCGTTCTGGTGCGTCTCGCCCAGCCCTTCAGGGCCCGCAAGGGCAAGGACAAGAAGAAGTAGGCGGCGCATGTTCGGTTTGCGCAACAGGAACGCCGCAGGCGCCCCGGATGTCGCGTCCGGGGCGCTCGATCGTCTGGGACGCCGCGCGCCCGGAGATCCGGGCGTCGACCGTGCCTCGTCGGGACCGGACCGGGCCAGCCGGCTTGCCGGCGCTGCCGCGACGCTTGCCAACGTGGTCGCACCGCGCCTCCATGATCTCGTAAATGCCGGCAGCTCGCCGGGCGAGATCACGCGCCAGGCGGGGCTCCAGACGCAAGGCCACTTTCACAGCCATGGCGTCATCCTGTCACCGCTCGAGCTGCGCGGCTTCGTCACCGACGTGTTGCGACCGGTCCTGCCGGCCACGAATTTCACCACGGCCGCGCCGCTCCCCGACCAGGACGACGCACCGCCGGCCGCCGAGCCGCCGGTACCGGCCGAAGAGCTCCCGCCACAGCCGGTCGTTGTTGCCCAGCCCGTCGCGGCGAGCCCTCCTCCGGCGCCTGCAAAGACAGTAGCGCCCATCCGGCCGCCGGAGCCGGTGCGTGCCGAACCGGCCGACAAGTCGGGCAGCCGACTGTCGCGCAGCAAGGTCGATCAGGCCCGCCGGACGATCCAGCCGCTGGTGATCAGCCGCATCGATCTTGCCGCCGCGGTCAGCCTGCCGCGCAAGGAACTGGTGCGCCAGCTCGAAGGCCTGGTTTCCGAGTTGCTGGCCGAGCAGCGCATGCAGCTCAATCGGCCCGAGCAGGCCGACCTCGTCTACCAGCTCGTCAACGACATGATGGGACTGGGTCCCCTCGAGCCGCTGATCGAGGACGACGGCATCACCGACATCATGATCAACGGCCCCAAGCAGATCTACATCGAGAAGCGGGGCAAGCTCGAGCTGACGTCGGTGACGTTCGAGGACAACGCGCATCTGCTCAACATCTGCAATCGCATCGTCAGCCGCATCGGCCGGCGCGTCGACGAATCGAGCCCGATCTGCGACGCGCGCCTGCTCGATGGCAGCCGCGTCAACATCATCATTCCGCCGCTGGCCATCGACGGCGCGTCGGTGTCGATCCGCAAGTTCGGCAAGCGCCAGATCGGTTTCGACCAGATGGCGCAACAGGGCAACATCTCGCCGGCCATGGCGACGCTGCTGCGCATCGCGGCGCGATGCCGCCTGAACCTCGTGGTGTCGGGCGGCACGGGGTCCGGCAAGACGACGATGCTGAACGCGCTCTCCGGCATGATCGATGACGGGGAACGCGTCGTCACCATCGAGGATGCGGCCGAGCTGCGCATGCAGCAGCCGCACGTCGTCCGCTTGGAGACGCGGCCGGCCAACCTCGAAGGCAATGGCGAAGTGACAATGCGCGATCTCGTCAAGAACGCGCTGCGCATGCGGCCCGACCGGATCATCCTGGGCGAGGTGCGCGGCCCCGAGGCGATCGACCTTCTGCAGGCCATGAATACCGGCCACGACGGCTCGATGGGCACATTGCATGCCAATCGTCCGCGCGAAGCCCTGACCCGGCTGGAGAACATGGTGACGATGGGCGTCGCCAGCCTTCCGCCCAAGGCGATCCGCACCCAGATTGCGGGCTCGCTGCAGATGATCGTGCAGATCAGCCGCATGCGCGACGGTGTCCGCCGCGTGACGCACATCACCGAGGTGATGGGCATGGAGGGCGAGGTCATCATTACCCAGGATCTCTTCACCTACGAGTTCAAGGGAGAGGGACCGGACGGGAAATTGAGCGGGGCCTTCAAGAGCTCCGGCCTGCGCCCCCATTTCCTGCCGCGCGCGGCCTATTACGGCCTCGACAAGGTGTTGATGGAGGCGATCGCGTGAGCGCCCTGGCGGGCCAGGGCCTGAACATCGACCTCGTCGCGATCTATATCGCGGTCGGGGTCGGCATGACGATCGTGGCGCTGGGCGTGGTGTTCGGCGGCTTCTTCGCCGAGCGCCGGTTGCGCGATCGGGTCGAGGAACTGAAGCTGCGCAATCGCTCGGGCCATCGCGCCATGCAGATGGCGAACCTGCGCCGCGTCGAGAAGGGCAGTCGGCTGGCGATGCTCGACAGGCTGCTTTGGCGCTGGTTCCCCAATGCCAACAGCATCCGCCGCAAGCTCCAGACCTCGGGCATGAACGTCAGCCTTGGCGAATTCGCATTCGCCTCGCTCAGCCTTGCATTGGCAGTGGCCTTCGTGCTGTACCTCGTGGTCGGCGCGCCGCCGCTCATCACGGTTGTCGCCGCGCTGGCGATCGGTTTCGGGTTGCCCAATGTCGTCGTCGGCCGCAAGGCCAAGAAGCGCGGCCTGAAGTTCAATCTCCTGTTTCCCGAAGCGGTCGATCTGATCGTCCGCGCGCTCCGCGCTGGTCTTCCGGTGCAGGAAGCCGTCGGCAACGTTGCCAAGGAAATCAAGGATCCGGTGGGTTCCATCTTCCAGGAGGCCCAGCGGGAGATGCAACTCGGTGTCCCGATCGAGACCGCGCTGTGGCGTGTCGCCAAGACGGTGCAGACCGACGAGTTCAACTTCCTGATCGTCGCCATGTCGATCCAGCGCGATACCGGCGGCAATCTGGCCGAAACGCTTGCCAGCCTGAGCGCCCTGCTGCGCGCAAGGCAGCAGCTCCGGCTCAAGATCCGGGCCTTCACCTCCGAGGCACGCGCAACCATGTCGATCATGGTCGGCCTGCCGTTCCTGGTGGGCGGCGCCCTGTTCGTCATCTCGCCGGACTACATCAAGCCGCTCTTCATGACCTCGACAGGCCTCACGATCGCCGGCGCCGCCGGCTGCAGCATGGCGTTCGGCATCTTCGTCATGAACAAGATCGCGACGATCAAGGTGTGACGGCGATGAACCCGATGCTGTCCGATCAGAGCTTCATGCTCGTCGTTGGAGTCGCGGCATTCGTGTCGTTCTGGGCGCTGTGGCTTGCGATCACGTGGCGGCCGCCGATGGAGGCCCGCCTGGGGGCCCTGCGCACGCGCCGGATGAAGACGCGTGGCGAACAGGCGGGTGTCGCGAGACCGTCGACCAAGGCCGCCTCGATCGGCGCCATGCGCATGCTGACGACCAGGCTCAATCTGCTGCGCGGCGCCGCCGCTGACCAGACGACGCGGAAGCTGCGGCTGGCCGGCTTCTTTTCGCGCGATGCGGCCGTCGTCTATATGTTCATCAAGCTCGTGCTTCCCCTGGCGCTGGGGTTCGTGATGATCTTGCTGACCTCGATCACGAATCTCCTCCCGGTTGCCGACAATATGGTCCTGCCGATCAGCATCGGCGCCGTGCTCGCCGGCTTCATGCTGCCGGACCTCTATATCAAGAATGTCACGACCAAGCGGCGCGAGACCCTGAACTACGTGCTGCCGGAAGGGCTCGATCTCCTGACCATCTGCGTCGAGGCGGGCCTCAGCATCGACGCTGCGTTCCGGCGCGTGTCCAAGGAGATGGCCGAGTCGATGCCCGAACTGGCCGCCGAATTCGAGATGACGGCCATCGAGCTCACCTATCTGCCCGACCGGCAGCAGGCCCTCGAGAACATGGCCGAGAGGTCCGACTCCTCGGCGATCGCGGCGCTGGTGAATGCTCTCCGCCAGACCGAGAAATACGGCACGCCGCTGGCCAACTCGTTGCGCATCCTGAGCCAGGAATTCCGCCAGACCCGGGCCTCGAAGGCCGAGGAGAAGGGCGCCCGGATGCCGGCCCTCATGACCGTGCCGCTGATGATCTTCATCCTGCCGACGCTCATCGTCGTGCTTCTGGCGCCGGCCATCATGTCGATCTTCGTCTAGATACAATTGATATACTTTCCTTATAGTTGCGTCGCGTCCCTTTAGTATAAAGTCAACCTTATTTTGTACCTCTCAAAGGTACGCAATGATTTTTTGGACGTTTGGGGAAGTGGGGAAATGTTGGGATCAGGTTCGCGGGCGCGAGGCGCTGCGCGCAACGGTGGCGGGTGCCTTGGGGACCGCCAATCGGGCGCTGCCGTCGATAGCGTAACCCGCCCCGGTGCATCCGGGGCGAGCTGGGTCGATGGACTGTCGGGAGAAACCCGGCGGGTCCGTTGGCGTCGCTTTGTCCAGATTTCACGCGACACCGGCGGCGTATCGGCGATCGAGTTCGCCATCGTCGCACCGGTCTTCGTGGCGCTCGTCACCGGAATGCTCAAATTCGGTATCGCGCTCAGCCACTACCTGATTCTCACCAGCGCGGCAGCCCAGGGCGCAATGACACTCGCGTTGAGTCGCGGCACGTCGACGCCATACACCACGACGACGACCGCGATCACCAATGCCGCGCCAAGTCTGACTTCGTCGAGCATCACGATCACCACCAGGATCAACGGCACCGCCTGCTCGGACGACTCCGGCTGCTCGACGGCGCTTGTGGCAGGGCAGTCGGCACAGGTGACGCTGACCTATCCCTGCGATCTCACGGTTATGGGCATCAACTACAAGTCTGGCGGATGCACATTGTCCGCCTCAACAGCACAGATAGTCCAATAGGAGGCAATCATGAAGCGTTCCAAGTTTGTCGTGCGTCGGTCAATTCGCGACGTCTGGCGTGACCGAAACGGTGCAACCCTTGTCTTCATCGCGGCCACGCTGCCGGTACTGATGGGCGCAGCCGGACTGACAGTCGACGTCGGGCGCGCGCTCGCCGCGAAGCGCGCTTTCGCCGCCGAGACCCAGGCAGCGGCCCTGGCCGGCGCCTATGCGCTCTCGGATCCCAATTGGAGCACGAGCAGCGTTCAGACCGCGGTCACCAACTGGAACACCGCAAACCCGGTGGCCGGCGTCACCGGCACGGGGTCGACGGCGACGCTCAGCTGCAACACTTCGGTGTCGAACTTGCCGAGCTGCAACGGGACGAGCCCGAATGCCGTTTCGGTCACCCGCACGGGGACGATCCCGACCTACTTCCTGAAGGCCCTGGGGCGCAGCCAGTTCACGCTGACGTCGTCGGCGACGGCGACCAAGGCCGGCGGCAACGCGAAGTCGGTGAACGTCATGTTCGTCCTCGACGCCACGGGGTCGATGAGCAACTCCGATCCGGGCTGCACGGTGCCGGGCGTCAGCCATCCGACCAGGCTCCAGTGCGCACAATACTCGATCCAGAGCGTGCTCAAGGTGATGCCGACCTCGCTCGACACCGCCGGCCTCATGATCTTTCCGGGGATGGGCTCGCAATACAGCCCGACCAAGCATCCGTGTGCGACCCAGCCGTCTTCCGTGCCGTACTACACGACCAACATCAAGTATCAGATCGGCACGACGATGGACTCGAGCTTCAACGACGGCAACGGAAATCTCAGCAACTCCTCGCCGCTCGTCCAGGCGGTCGGCAACGGCACGTCGCTCACCGGTTGCGTGACCAACAAGGGCGGACAAGGAAGCTTTGGCGCCGAGGTGCTGGCGAAGGCGCAGGCGGCGTTGCCGGCTGCCAAGGCTGGAACGCAGAACGTGATCATCTATCTCAGCGATGGTGACTACAACGCCTCGAAGTCCGAGCTCAACAACCAGACCTCGCACGTGACGAAGCAGTGCGACCAGGCGATCGCGGCGGCCCAGACCATCACGAGCGCGGGAACCAAGATCTACTCCGTTGCCTACGGCGCGCCGACGAGCGGCTGCTCTTCGGGCGACACGCACAATCCGTGCACGACCATGCAGTCGATCGCCTCGGACAAGAGCCTGTTCTACACCACGAACTCGGCCTGCCAGATCTCCGGTTCCGCGAACCAGGTTTCCGGCCTGCCCCAGCTCTTCCAGGCGATCACGACGACCTTTACCAAGCCGCGACTGCTGCTGAACTAGGTCTCGGAAGCCGGGCCGATGCCTTCTGGCATCGGCCCGAACCCGGGCTCTCCGGTCCCAAATATTGCAGGATTGGCCGCCTCGGGCGGCCAATTCGATTCTGGCCCCTTGAAGCGAAATCCAAGTATTGAGGCTTGGTTGCAAATACCCTCAATATTTTGATACCATGTCGCGGTCAGCCCCAGCGGGTGGGGGTGTCGGGGACGAGAATGAAGTTGGCGCCCATAATCTCTGCGGGCCTCGCGCTTTTGCTGGCGGCATGCGGGTACGAAGCGGCTCACACGGGGCCGCAGGGCGACAGCTACACCGCCGCCCTCCAGGAAGCCGACGCTGCCCGCAAGGCCGGCGACCTCGACGTGGCGGTCCCGCTCTATAGCCGTGCGCTGCAGGCCAACCCCGAGGGCATGGATGCCAAGCTGGGGCTTGGCCAATGTTATCTGGCGCTTGGCGCCGGCGGCGAAGCGGCTGCCCAGTTTCGCGACGTCCTGGCCAAGCGCGGTGGCGACACGGTCGCGCGGCGCGGCCTCGCGGCGGCGCTGATCACCCAGGGGCAGCCCGAACTCGCCGAGAAGCAGGCCGAGATGGCGCTGGCCGCCAACGGCCACGACTATCACGCGCTCAACGTGCTCGGCGTCTCCCTCGACATGCAAGGCCGGCACGCCGAAGCCGAGGCACGATATCGGGAAGGAATCGCCCTCGCACCCGATGACGTCGCATTGCGCAGCAACATGGGCCTGTCGCTGGCGATCATCGGCCAGTCGCAGGATGCGATCGCGCAGCTTCTGCCGATCGCGACCGGCCCGCAGGCCGACGGCCGCGTGCGCCAGAATCTCGCCTTTGCCTACGCGATGGGCGGAGACTTCGAGAACTCCCTCAAGGTCAGCCGCCGCGATCTCGACGAAGCGACCGCACAGCGCCAGCTTTCCTATTTCATGCAGCTCAAGAGCCTGACGCCCGAGGAACGCAGCGCCGAGATGCGGCGTACGTCCTATTTCTTCCCGCAGACGTCGTCGCCGGTACGAAATCTTTCGCCTCAGCCCTGAACGGAAAAGCCGCCATCGACCGTGATGGCGGCGCCGGTGATGAAATCCGAGGCCGCCGCGGCGAGGAAGACCGCGATGCCGGCAAAGTCGTCGGGAACGCCCCAGCGGCCCGCCGGTGTGCGCTTCAGCACCGACTCGTGGAGACCCGGCACCTCCTGGCGGGCGCGGCGGGTGAGGGCGGTGTCGATCCAGCCCGGCAGGATCGCATTCACCTGGATGTTGTCCTTGGCCCACGCGGTCGCCATCGCCTTGGTCATCTGCACCATGCCGCCCTTGCTCGCGGCGTAGGCGGTCGCGAACGGCGCGCCGAAGATCGACATCATCGAGCCGATATTGATGATCTTGCCGCCGCCACGCTGCTTCATGGCGGGATAGGCCGCGTGGCTGCACAGGAAGGCACTGGTGAGATTGCTGTCGAGTACCGTGTGCCATTCGGCGAGCGTGTAGTGCTCGGGCTGCTTGCGGATGCTCATGCCAGCATTGTTCACCAGGATGTCGAGACGGCCATGAGCCTTCATGGTGTCGGCGATGAGGCCCCGGCACGACTCCTCCTGGAGGACGTCGACCGCAATCGCGGTTGCCGCGGCGCCGCATTTCTCGATTTCCTTGACGGCGACTGCGGTCTTTGCGGCGTCGCGGGCGGCCACCACGATCGTCGCGCCTGCTTTCGCCATGCCCTTGGCCATACCGAGCCCGATACCGCCGTTGCCGCCGGTGACCACGGCGACCCGGCCGGAAAGATCGAACAATTCCATGCGCTGCTCCTTGGCGCCTGTATAACCAAGCGAGGCGGAACCGCAAAAGCCCGTGGTCGTTACGCTTTCCTGGGATGCTGGCGCGCAGGGAGGCGAAGATGGTGAAGCGAGTCCCGCTTGCCGGTTCGACGAGGGCCCGGTCGCAGGCCGTTTTCACCTCTCACCGCGCGCCGCCGGCAACGGCACGGTTCGAGCGATGCGTTCAGGACAAATTCGCTGCACGCCGGCCGGGCTGACCGGCGGATAGCGGACTGGGGAATGGCGGAGGCCGCGAGGCCGCCGCCATTCTTCTTCCGGAGGACGGCTTACTTTTTGCCGCCGGGACCCTTGCCCGCCTCGGCGTCACGCTCGATCAGCATGAGCAGATCCTCCGGCAACGGCTCGCTCGCAATCTCGTCGTACATGGCGTGCAACTGCTTCTGCAGCCACATGTCGAAGGGTCGTTCGGTGGCCGACTTCATCTTCTTTCCGCGGACCGCGTCGCCGGCCCGACCCTTCAGCGGTTTGTTGTCATTCGCCATCGATGTCGTTCCGCGGAAGGAGGACCACCCCACAGGTTCCTGTCCGAGGCATGCAGTTCTCCCGGTGAGAATGCCCATGTTTCGCTCACTCGTCCATTGCAGCCTGTGGTGAATCAACGCTCGACCGCTGCAGGGCGCTCGCCGTCATGAGAGGCACGCTGCTCGGCGCCGGACGCCGGGCGCTGCCGGGCATCGCCTTCCAGGAGCAACCGCTCGAGCGTGTCGCGAGCTCTCGAAATACGGCTCTTCACGGTGCCGACCGACACGCCGGTGTGAGCGGCGATGACCTCATAGGACTGGCCCTCGAGCACAGCCAACAACAGCGCCTCGCGCTGGGTCGGAGCAAGTTTGCCGAACGCCGACATGAATTCGCGCATGACGAGGCGGCTCTCCTGGTGCGGCTGATGCGAGAGGCTTTCGGCAATCGCGGAATCGACCGGCACGGAAGGACGCATGCGGCGCAGTCCGGAAATGAATTCATTGCGCTGGATGCGGAATACCCACGCTGAAAGATTGGTGCCGGGCTCGAAGCTGCGGCGGCCGGTAAGCGCCTTGATCACCGTGTCGTGGACGAGGTCGTCGGCGGCATCGCGGTCGCGCGTCAGGGACAGCGCGTAGACGCGCAGCCGCGGAAGGATTGCCTTCAGTTGTTCATGGAAATCTCGGAGGTCCTGGTTGTCGTCAGTTCTCTTCGAAATCTCGGCGGCGGCCATGGGTTTCTCCGGTATAGCGACGGTACCGGATGAATGCCTGGCGGTCGGAAAGGTTACATGGGCGCCGGGAGCTGACGGCTAACATTTTGATTTGCAATGATCTTTCGGGACCGTCTGGGTCAGCGCATCTTGCCCGCGAGTTGCTTGCGCGCGCGCGATACGCGGGCTTTCAAGGTGCCGATGGAACAGTCGCACAGCGCGGCCGCCTCCTCGTACGAAAATCCACCGGCGCCGATCAGGATGAGCGCCTCGCGCGCCTGTGGACTGAGCGCCCATAACGCCGCCGACAACTCCTTGAGCTGAAGCGAAGCCTCCGGGTTGTCCACCGCGGCCAGGGGCGCCGCCGCACTGTCGTCGATCGGGGCCGGACGCCGTCGCTGTGCACGCAAGTCGGAATAGAAGCGGTTGCGCATGATCGTGAACAACCATCCCTTCAGATTGGTGCCTTCGGCGAACTGTCTCTGCTTGTCGAGGGCCATCAGGATCGTGTTCTGGACCAGCTCATCGGCCGCCTCGCGCTCGCGGCACATGAAGCGCGCGAAGGCGCGCAGGTCCGGAAGCAACGCCACGATATCGTCCTTAATCATCGAGGTGATGGCTCCGGGTGCACGAGGCAATAACGAGCGAACAGCCTATGTGGGGCCATGGCGAAAGCGGTGCAAAGGGATTTTCCGTGGGGCAACCGCCTTCGAGACGGCCGCGTTAACTGCACCAACGCTTTTCACAGGAGGACGAGATGAACTGGGATCGTGTCGAAGGGAACTGGAAGCAGTTCACCGGCAAGGTGAAGGAGAAATGGGGCAAGCTCACGGAGGACGATCTGACGGTGATCAACGGCAAACAGGATCAACTCGTGGGCCGCATCCAGGAGCGCTACGGCGTCGCCAAGGACGAGGCGCAGAAGCAGGTGAACACCTGGGTTGGCGGTCTCTGAATTCTCCCGCCGCCAACCGCGCGCCGGGCGCCGTAGCAGGGGCGTCCGGCGCGCCCCGAGGGGAACCGCGGAGGGGCCGACCACGTTACGAGCGGACTTCCCTCTGGAGGAAAATATTTGAGTCCAGCGCAGATGCCGCGACCGGACCCGCTGCCCAGATCAACGGCGGGGCCGTCGTGGCATGTCTTCGTCGCATGTCTTCGTCCGGGGCCGACAATCGCGGCCGGCAGGCAACTGCCGTGATTGCGCGACGTTTCGGCATTTCTTCGACGACGGCCGAAGACAACCCGTCGTCGGCGATATGCGTCCTGCCGGCGGTCGGCCGAGGCATCGAGTGGTGGGTTGTCTCCCGGCGTTTGGGGCGTAGTGTACGGTCGAGAAGCGAGAGGGGGCGATAGTGTCGGAAGGATCTGCCGCAACGAAGAAGATGTCCGAGGCCATCACAAGGACGCTGCCGTTCCTGCGCCGCTACGCCCGCGCGGTGACAGGCTCGCAGCAGCGCGGCGACGAGTGGGTTAGGCTCTGCGCCGAGGTTGTCATGCGCCAGCCCGAGCTGGTCGCCAACATGGAGGACACCAAGCTCGGTGTCTTCGCCCTGTTCCATCGCCTGCAGCAGCCGTTCGGCGGCCTGGACGAGCCGGCGGAGGCGGGCAGCGTGAGTGGCCGGCTCAAGGAGTCCCTGACCGAGATGGCGCCGCTGCAGCGACGCATGCTGCTGCTCACCGTCCTCGAAGGATTTACCGTCGGCGATGCCGCCCATATCCTCGACATCGACATCGACACCGCCGAGAGGAGCCTTCAGGAAGCGCGCCGCGAGCTGCAGCGCGTCGCCTCGGTGCGCGTGCTGGTGATCGAGGACGAGGCCGTGATCGCGCTCGATGTCGCCGACATCGTGCGCAATGCAGGCCACGAGGTCGTCGGCATCGCAGCGACGGAGAAGGCGGCGGTCGATCTGGCGAAGAAGCATTCGCCGCATCTCGTCCTGGCCGACATCCAGCTGCGCGGCGCCGACAGTGGCATCAGCGCGGTAAAGGAGATCATGCGGGCGATGAGCGTACCCGTGATCTTCGTTACCGGTTATCCCGAGCGGCTCCTGACCGGCACCCAGATCGAACCCGCCTTCGTCATCTCAAAGCCGTTCGACCCCGACCTTCTTCGTGCAGCGATCGCCCAGGCGCTCGATACCGTCTCGATCTGAGCGCGGGTCGCGCCGGTCATGGCTCGGTGGTCGCTGCGCACGAAGCTGGTGGCAGCGGTCGTCCTGGCCCTGGCGCCGGCCATCGGGCTCATGGCATGGAGCACCTACGATGACATCGTCGCGGCCCGCGCGGCCCGCAACGATGCCGTATCGGCAGCCATCGAGCAGGCCGCCGCGCGGCATCGCGAACTGATCGAGGGGTCGCGCAGGCTGGTGATCGCCGCCTGCTCCGCCGATGCCGTCAGGAAGGTACTGAGCCCGGCCGCGACGCCGGCAGACGTCGACGCCTGCGAGGGCTACCTGTCGGGCGTGCTGCAAGGATTTCCCAACCAGTATTCGGCGATGATGGTCACCGACGAGACCGGGATCGCGCGTTGCTCGACCGCGCCCGACGAGATCGGCCTGAGCTTCGCCGACCGCCAGATCTTCCGCCTGGTGCAGGAAACCAAGGGCGTGTCGATCGGTACGTTTGCGGCAAGTCGCGCCGCGCCCCATACGGTGATCCCCATGGCGATGCCGATCACGGTGGATGGTGAATTTCGCGGCATGTGCTCGCTCGGGATCTCCCTGCAGCTCTTCTCGGAGCTGTCCACCGGTGGGCCCGCGAGCCAGCGCATTCCCGTCGTCCTGGTCGATCAGACGGGAGCGCCGGTCGGCGGTGATGTGCAGATGACGCTGGCGATGCCGGTCTCCAAGCGCCTCGCCTCGGCCATAGCGGCAGGTCAGCGGACTTTCAGGGACTACGGCCAGAACGGCTCCTTCTACCGCTTTCACATCATTCCGCTGGCCGGCAACGCCACCTTCGCCGTAGCCGCGATGCCCTTGACCGAGAGCCTCGCCTCGATGGCGGTCGAGCTCGGGAGATTCGGCCTGGTCGTGCTGGCGGCCGTCATGGTCCTCCTGGTGACGTGGTTCGGCGCCGACCGCTGGTGCGTGCGCCCCCTCCGGTATATCGGCGACTTCGCCAGCCGCGTCGCACGCGGAGAGGATGTCCGCTTCGCGCCACATCGGCCGTGGACGAGCGAGCTGGCGACGGTGGGCGACGGGGTCGGCAAGATGGCCGAGGCGATCGCCAGCCGGGAGGCGGAGCTCAAGGCCGGCCTGGAGCAGCGCGACCACATGCTGCGCGAGATCCACCACCGGGTGAAGAACAACCTGCAGATGATCTCGAGCCTGCTCAATCTGCAGGCCGGCGAGATTCGGTCGCCACGCATTCGTCGCTTCTTCGGCGATGCGCAGAATCGCGTGCTGACGCTTTCCATCCTGCACCGTCACCTCTACGAGCGATCGAGCTGGTCGTTGGTGGACTTCCAGCAATTCATCAGCGATCTCGTGCGCCAGATTTCGGTTCCCCGGCCGGGCCTCGAGCGCCCCGCGGTCCGCTACCACATCCGCGCCCCGATCATGGCGGTCGGACCGGACATCGCGATTCCCGTCGGACTGATCGTGACGGAAGCAGTGGGCAGTGCGCTCAGCCACGATTTCAGCACCGTCAGCACGCCGGAGATTCGTATCGATGCCACCGAGCAGAGCGGCCAGGAAGTCGAGCTCGTGATCGAGGACAACGGTCTCGATACCAGCCAGGCGTCGATCGGCCCCAACGCCAGAGCGAGCTTCGGCCTGACCCTGATCCGCGGCCTCGCCATGCAGCTCGGCGGCAAGGCGAGCATCCTTGGCCGCGAGGGCGGCGGCACACGTGTCGTGGTGACGTTCCCGATGGCCAGCGAGGGTGGCCCGGATGGCTAGCGTCCGCCGCAGCGCCCGTTCGACCGGAATCGTCGTCGGCCTCACCATCGCCGTACTCGTGGCCGCAGGCGGCCTGCTGACGGTCAGCCATTCGCGGTCGGCGACGGAGCAGCAGCGCTTCGTCGTCAGCAACTACGAGACCATGGCCCTGATGCGTGACGCGCTGATCGTCCTGCAGGACGCGGAGGTCGGCCAGCGCGCCTACCTCCTGACGGGCGACGCCGCCAATCTCGGGCCCTATGAGCGCGCCCGGCCACGCATGGACACGGCATTGCGGCAGATCGAGGCCTCCGTTGCCGGCGACGGCGACGCGCTGCGGCAAATCACCGAGTTCAAGACGGCGGCCAACGAGAAGCTCGACGAGCTCAATTCCGGCATCGTCGCCTATCAGCTCTACGGGCGCGAGGCGACCTTGCCGCCGGGATCGGGCCGGGCGACTACCGATCATATCCGGCAGATCGCGGAGTCCTTCGTCGAAGGGCAGCGCCTGCAACTGTCGCGCCGTCTTGGCATGTTGAGATCCGAGCAGGATCAGGCCGATCTGGCGGGCCTGCTGGTGCTCGGCGGCGCGTTCGCCTGCCTGCTGGCCGGCATGTACATCATCGTGCGCGGCGGCGAGAGGCTGGAAGAGGCGCAGCGCCTGCTCAGCGCGCGATCGCGTTTGCTGCAGGCGGCCCTGGAAACGCTGCGCGATCCGATTTTCGTGCTCGATGCACAAGGGACCGTGGTGGCGTGGAACGAAGCGTTCGTGCGGCTCTCCGGCTGGGATCGCTCGCGCGAGCCCGTGATTGGCCGCGCGGAGCTGCTGTCGTCACGCCTGCCCGCGATGCAGACCTTGCTCGCACCACTGCGGCTCGATGCCCGGATCGACGATCAGACCCTGACGGCGCGGGCCTCCCATGACGGACGCGACTATGAGGTGTCGCGCGGCGAGATGGCAGACGGCGGCGCCGTCGTGCGTTGCGTTGACGTCACCGACAAGCTGCGCGACGAGGCGGCCCTTCATCAGGGTCAGAAGATGGAGGCGGTCGGCCAGCTCACCGGCGGGATGGCTCACGACTTCAACAACATCCTTCAGATCGTCCAGACCAATCTGGACCTGATCAAGCCCGACATGTCGACCAACGTGGCGGCGTTGGCCCGCCTGCAGAGCGCGTCGGCCGCGGCCGACCGCGGCGCCCGCCTCACCCAGCAGCTTCTCGCCTTCTCCCGGCGCCAGCCGCTCGCGCCGCGCCCGACGGCCGTCGGGCGCCTGGTGACGGATCTGTCGGTGTTGTTGCGGCACGCCCTCGGAGAGCGGATCACCCTCGACGTGGCGGTCGCGCCGGGCTCGTGGAACGCCACCATCGATCCGGGCCAGCTCGAGAACGCCCTTCTGAACCTTGCCATCAACGCGCGCGATGCGATGCCCGACGGCGGGACGGTGCGGGTCGAGGTATCGAACGCCACGCTCGATCGCCGCTACGCGTCGCTGCATCAGGACGTCACGCCGGGCTCCTACGTCCTGGTCGATGTTGCCGATACCGGCACCGGCATGCCGGCCGAGGTCGTGGCGCGCGCATTCGATCCCTTCTTCACGACCAAGCAGGAGGGAAAGGGCACCGGGCTCGGCCTCAGCATGGTTTACGGCTTCGTCCGGCAGTCGAACGGCCACATCCGGATCGACACCGCGATCGGCCAGGGGACCAGCGTGAAGCTCTACCTGCCGCGCACGCTCGATCCGGTGGTCGAAGCGCCGAGCGAATCGACGGACGCCGCCGGCGGCAACGCCCGCGTCCTCGTCGTCGAGGACAACAAGGACGTCCGACTGGCGGTCGTCGACATGCTTTCGGGCTGGGGCTACCGGGTTGTTTCGGTCGAGACCCCTGACGCCGCGTCCGAGGTGCTGGAGCAGGATCCGGCGTTCGATCTGCTGTTCACCGACGTCGTCATGCCCGGCACGATGTCGGTGATCGAGCTGGCGGCGCTGGCGCGGCGCCTCAATCCCGCAATCGCGGTCCTGCTGACCTCGGGTTATGCGCGTGACCTTATCCCCAAGCAGGACGGCACCGAGTATCCGATGATCGCCAAGCCGTATCGCGGCGAGGAGCTGGCGGCGAAGGTTCGCACTGCGTTGGCCGCACGCGAGCGTGAGCAGCCCAAGTCGCTGCCTGCGTCGGCGCCCCCTGCGGCAGCCGGGCCCGCGCCGGCCGCGCAGAGGAGCGATCGGCCGAGGCGGGTGTTGCTGGTCGAGGACGAGGTCGTCTTGCGCATGTCCACAGCCGATATGCTCGAGCGTCTCGACTGCCTCGTCACCGGCGTCGGCAGCGGCGAGGAGGCGATGGATCTGCTCGCCAAGGGGGGCGCGTTCGACCTGTTGCTGACGGATCTCGGCCTGCCCGGCATCAGCGGAGAGGACCTGGCAAGAGAGGCACGCCAGCGCTTTCCCGGGATGCCGGTGATCATCGCCAGTGGCTACGGTGCCGTGAGCCCGGAAGCGAACGGCGTTCGCTTCATCGGCAAGCCATATTCGTCGATCGACCTGCAGCAGGCGCTCGACCACATCGACCATCTGTCGCCCTCCGCCTGAGCGACCGCCGCGGGCAACCGTTGCGCGAGGCCCGCGTTGAGTCGGCACCATCCGAAGACGAGAGAGGGCGGCATGCTCGATGTGCGCTTGCCCGAAGACCCGAACCCGACGGCCAAAGGCCACGCCGCCGCGTCGCGCGATCGTGCTGTCGACAAGCCGAACCCCGATCCGCTCGAAAGCGAGTTGCTCGACCTCTACGGCGCGATCGCCATCGCCATTCCTGTCGCGTTGTTCCTGAATTCGCTTTGGCTGTGAAGAGCTGGACCCGGCAACCTGGACCGGTCCATGCCGTTACTGGACGACGAATGCCGACGCGCGTTCCGACGCCGGTCGAAAAGAGGAGGTTTGCATGCGCTCGATCGCAATTCTTGCCGCTGGCGCGCTGGCAGTGCTGCCGCTGGCGGCCAATGCCCAGTCGACCTCGAGCACGACGTCGACCACGATCTCCCAGCCCGACTTCCATCAGATGTGGGAAAAGATCAAGGGGTCGTGGACGCAGACGAAAGGCGCGGTCAAGGAGCAATGGGGCAAGCTGACCGACGACGACCTGATGGAGATCCAGGGCCGCCGCGAGAAGCTGGTCGGCAAGATCCAGACCCGCTACGGCATCAGCCACGACCAGGCCGAGGCGCAAGTAAGCGGGTGGGAGAAGAAGTACCACAGCATGTGATCGGAAGGCAGATGACTTCCGCCATTCGCCTGGTCGCCCTGGTGGCGACCGCGGCCTCGGTAATCGGCGTCGCGAGCGCGTTGGCCGAGAACATGCCGCAGGTCCGCGACAGCCGGACAGGGAAGGTCTGGACGCCGGAACCGGTCACCGTCGAAACACCGGGACCTTCCTCGTACTCCGACAGGGCCTTCGACCCGAACGCCCAGGCCGCGCAGGTTCGCGGCCTCGTTGTCCAGCATCCGCGCGCACAGCTCATGGGCACGGTGCCAATGACCGCGGGAGCGACCGTCCCGATCGTGACGCTCGACGTGCCGTCGCTTCAGGTGGTGCCGGCGCAGCATTGGCTGTCGATCCTCTATCTCACCAACAACAGCACGCACACGATCAACGCCGTCCTTGGATGTCACTTCACCAACGGTGGCCGGAACGTCGAGGATGTGCGGGTGGTCGTGCCGCCTGCCGGCCCCGGCGAGCGGCTGGGCCTGCCGGTGCGCGGCCCACGCTATGACATCTTCGTCGACCGCGTGACATGCGAGGTCATTTCGCCAACCTGAGCCGGGCTTCGACGCGAAACGCGAGGGCCGACGCCGGTTGCATCGGCCCTTCGCGTGTGCACGCTATGCGGCAGGTGCTGGCGGAACTCGAGGTCGATTACCCACAATTCCTCGCTCGGCCGCTACGAGATGGAGACGGAGCATGGGCGCGCCATCGCGGTTTACCGCCAGCAGGATGACAGACTGATCTTCACCCACACCGAGGTGCCTCCGGCGGACGCGGGCAAGGGTATCGGGTCGCGGCTGGTGCGGGCGGCGCTCGACGACGCACGCCGGCGCGGCTTCAAGATCGTGCCGGCCTGCAGCTTTGTCGCGGCTTTCGTCCGGCGCCATCCCGAATATGGCGGATGACGGGGCGACGATCGCCTAGCGCTGACTGCCGTTCGACTTGAAGGCGACGCGTTTCGCCCCGGCCAGCGAAACCCGGCCGCGACGCAGCAGAGACATCAGGGCGCGCCGCGTCTGCATTTCGGTGAAGCCGCGATCTTCCAGGCGCAGCTCCAGATCCTTGATCGGCACATCGATGCTGTCATGGCCGGCGAGGATGGCGATCTCGTCCAGCAATGCACCCTCCGCATCGGTCAGTCTGTGGGCAGGCGGACTCATGCGACAACTACGAATGAAAGAGTCAGTGGGGAAGGAGGAACGCCCAGCTCAGGCCGAGAGCGATGATCGCTCCGACGAAAGACGAGACGAGGACAAGGACGACACGGCCGCTCACGACGCCGCTGCGGGCTTCGACGGGAGTGGAATCGCGCTTCATGGGAGCCTCCGTTGGCCTGTTCAAGGGGACTCAGGAGAGAGCAACGTCGCCTGGCGGGTCAGGTTGCCGTGTTGCGCGGCTTTTGGCGCTATCGGCGGTTCGCCGGAACCGGCCGACGAAGGCCGCGTTACCTCGCCGCGTCCCACTGTCGCGGACCGCACCAAGGAGTGAACGATGCTCTATTGGGCCTTGATGTTTCTTCTGGTCGCGCTGGTCGCCGCCGTCTTCGGCTTCGGAGGCATCGCGAGCACCGCCGCCAGCATCGCGCAGATCCTGTTTGTTGTTGCGTTGATCCTCTTCGTGCTGAGCGTGGTGGTCGGTCTGGCACGCAGAAGGCTTTAGCGCGGTAGCAAGCAACAGCAAATGCCATCGGAGGTCTCCATGTCGACGCGCGTCCTTGCTGCCCTTGCCATAGCGGCATTGGCGGCAGCCTGCTCCTACAGCGAAACCCGCACCGTCACCGCTCCGGCGCCGGCAGACGACTCTTGCACAGTGTACGGCTACGCGCCGGGCACGACCGCCTACAATGTCTGCGTGGAGCGCGAGGCGGCGGCGCGGCAGCGCGGCCGCATGGCGGCGGGCTATGCCGAATCCCGCATCGTGGCCGATTCGCAGGATGCTTGCGCCTCCTATGGCTTGATGCGGGGATCGGTCACCTACGACCGTTGCGTCCAGCGCGAGATCGGCTATCGGCGGCCCGGCTAGGGAAAGTCTACCCGCCCGTAGCTTCGAAATGGGCGCGCAGCCGGTCGCGCGCGGTATTTGCCGACGCCCGATCCCAGCCATTGACGATTGCCACCCGGAACCCTCCAGGTGGCATCGCATGTCGTTCGGCGGCGAGCGACTCGTGAAAGGTGATCTGCAAGCTGGAGATGCCGGGCATCCCGCGGATCTCCCGCTGCAAATCCGCCGGCGGATGCCGGTATCGCGATCCATGCGGCACGAAGAGCACGACGCTGTAGCCCGGCCGCGAACCGGCGTCGCGGAACGACCATTCACCTTTCGCATACAGCCCGACCAGCGCCTCGACCCATCTGTCGCCGCCATAGAGGTCGGGCCACTGATCGGCGAAGCGCAGGTGCACTTCGATGATGCGTCCCCCGATCGTTTCCAGATTGACCATGCCGGTATAGCCGGCGAGATGGCCTCGACACCAACCGTCGCACCATCGCTCGACCGGCTCGTCGGCATCCGGCCGGACCTCCCAGTAGTCGAAGGTCCCGGCGCCGCTCGCGATGCCGCGCGCATGGCGCCACCAATGCGGAACGCCGTCGACCAGGGCGACGTCGCTGCTGACATGATCGCCGGAAAGCAGCGTCGACCAGAAATGACCGGGCTGATAAGCCTCGTGATAGTCGGCCTCCGACGCGAGCACGCGGCTGCCGACGCCCATTCCCTTCAGGTTGTAGATGGGCTTGGAAAAGACCGGGTAGGCAGGGGGAGCGACGCCGTGCGGTCCGGCGTCGAGTCCCTGGCTCATCGCCACTGCGAGCTTGTCGTAGACCCAGCGGTGTCTGGGATTCCAGGTCCAGGCGTCGCTGTCCTCGGTCGGGATGCGCACATCGTCGGGACAGGCGACGCGCTCGAAATACTGCATGCGCCATGGATCGATTTCGCAAACCGGCACGTGTACCCCTTCGATGACTGTGGACGAAGGTAACACAACTGCGTTCGCGACAGCGGCCGCAACCGGCTATTCTTCGGGCGCGTTAGGACCCGGCGGAGGTGTCGTGTCGAACCTGGTAACGCGTGCTGCGCAGGCGCCCGATGTCTCGCTCGTGGATCGTTTCCTTTCCGTGCGCGCGCTGACCGAGCAGCTCGCCGCTCCGCTCTCGCCGGAAGACCAGACAGTGCAGTCGATGCCGGATGCCAGTCCCACCAAGTGGCATCTCGCGCACACGACATGGTTCTTCGAGACCTTCCTTTTGCGTCCGCACGTCGATCGTTACGAGATCTTCGACCCGGCCTACGAATATCTCTTCAACTCGTACTACGAGGCGGTCGGGCCGCGCCATCCGCGGCCGCAGCGCGGCATGATCACGCGACCGGGCGTGGAAGAGGTGGCTGCCTACCGTCGACATGTGACCGAGGCCATGATCGCGTTGATCGAGGAGGGACGCGACGAGCACATGCCGATGGTCGAGCTCGGCCTCCATCATGAGCAACAGCACCAGGAGCTCCTGTTGATGGACGCCAAGCACCTGCTGTCGCTCAATCCGCTGAAACCCGCATACATGCGCTCGCATGACGGCGCGGGCGGCAAAGCCGCGCCCTGCGGCTGGATCGAGTTCGACGGCGGGCTGACGTCGATAGGCCATGCGGGCGAAGGGTTCGCCTTCGACAACGAGGGGCCACGTCATCGCGTCTGGATCGAGCCATTCGCGCTTGCGACGCGTCTCGTGACCTGTGCCGAGTATGCCGCCTTCATCGAGGAGGGCGGCTACGACCGGCCGGAATTCTGGCTCTCGGCGGGATGGGACTGCGTGAACCAGTGCGGATGGGAGGCGCCGCTCTACTGGCAGCGGAGTGACGGAGGCTGGAGCGTGTTCACCCTGGGCGGGCTGCGGCCTCTGCGCGACGAGGAGCCGGTCTGCCATGTCAGCGGCTACGAGGCCGCCGCCTATGCCAAGTGGGCGGGCAAGCGGCTGCCGCGCGAGAGCGAATGGGAGGTCGCGGCCACCGATGTGCCGCTTGCAGGCAACCTGCTGGAAAGCGGCCTGCTGCATCCCGGCCCTGCGAAAGGCGGCGGACTCGTGCAGATGATCGGCGATGCGTGGGAATGGACAGCCAGCCCCTACATTGCCTACCCCGGCTATCGCGAGCCGGCTGGCGCGGTCGGCGAGTACAACGGCAAGTTCATGGCCAACCAGATGGTGCTGCGCGGTGGTTGCGCGGCGACGCCCGGCGACCATATCCGTAGGACCTATCGCAATTTCTTTCCGCCGGACGCCCGCTGGATGTTTGGCGGCATCCGACTGGCGGAGGATCTTCGATGAATGGCTTCGTACTCGAACTCGATCGCGTCCAGACCGCCGATCGAGAGCAATTCCGCTGCGCTGTACTGGCCGGACTGGCGCATCGGCCACGCGCCATTCCGGCGAAGTTCCTGTACGACGCACGCGGCTCGGCGCTGTTCGACAAGATCTGCGAGTTGCCCGAATACTATCTGACGCGCACCGAGACCGAGATCCTGCGCGACCATGCGGCGGACATCGCGGCCCTCGCCGGCCCGGACCGTGCGCTGCTCGAGTTCGGCAGCGGCTCGAGCGTCAAGTCGCGGCTGCTGCTCGACGCCATGGATCTCGCGCTCTATGCGCCGATCGACATTTCACGCGAGCATCTCGACAGCTCGACCGCACGCCTGCGCCGCGACTATCCGTCGCTCCCGATCGAGGCCGTCTGTGCGGACTACATGTCCATCGCCGACCTGCCGCAGCTCGCGCCGTCCGTCCGGCGGGTCGGCTTCTTCCCCGGTTCGAGCATCGGCAACCTGGAGCCGCACGAGGCGCTGGCGTTCTTCCGCAATGCACGGGACCTCCTCGGCGATAAAGGAGCGCTGGTGCTGGGTGTCGATCTCAAGAAGGATTTCGCGCGCCTCCACGCCGCCTACAACGACAGCGCGGGCGTCACGGCCGCCTTCACCCTCAATCTGCTGAGGCGCATGAATCGGGAACTGCAGGGAACGTTCAACCTCGACCGCTTCAGGCACGAGGCTTTTTACAATCCGGTCGAGGGACGCATCGAGATCTACTTCCGCAGCCTGTCGAACCAGTCCGTCAACGTGGCTGGCCAGGCCTTCACCTTCACTGCCGGCGAGCGGGTCCATACGGAATATTCCTACAAATACGATGTGCCGCAGTTGGAATCGCTGGTCCGGCAGGCCGGCTTCCGGCTGGAGCGGCTGTGGACCGATCCGGAACGGCTGTTCGCGGTCGCCTATCTCGCCCTCGCATGACGACCCCGAAAATAGGCAGCCCGCCCTCAAGTCTCCTCGAGGGCGGGCGGTAACGGCCGAGCGGGGAGGGTGGCATCGCTGAGCGGGGGGCAGGGGCGACGCCAAGGACCCGACCGTACCCAAACCAACGCCGCGATGGCGGAAAAGGTTGCCGAGCCGGTCGGGAGAACTTTTGCACCGCCTGAAGTTCCGGGAGGACCGGCCAATTACCGCCTGATTTTAAGGGCGTTGGGAGCCGATCTTAAGGTCGTTCCAAAGCCGATTGCGCGCGCGCGATATTGACCTCGTGGGCTTGCAGCATCTCCTGAAGGTCGCGATGGAGCGCATCGTCGCGCACCTTGGGCAGCATCTCGCGCAGCTTGCGCACCACCCAGCCCTGGCCGCGATTGAGGAAGGCGATGCGTTCGCGCATGTCCTGGATGGCGAGCGCCTTTTCCTCGAAGGCCCCTATCCTGGTCGACGCCGGCGCGCCCAGCACCTTGAGCTGCTTCAGGAGCATGGCGCACCAGCGGGCCTCGTCGTGATGGACGTCGCGCAGGAGGTCGACGAACGAGGTGCCTGCAGCAGCCTCGGCGCTGCGCCGCGCGACGCCGGTGCCGGCGCGCTCGGCCTCCAGGAGTTCGTTCAGGAACGCTGCGATCTCGTCGCGGCTCGCGTAGCCCATATAGGTGTCCTGCGCCTCGTGGGCGAGGCAGGCCGGGGAGCTCGGTCGGTTGTCCGGTGTCTTGGTCATGAGGGGTGCCACCAGCGGCCCGCCAGCACCACGCCGGCCGACAACAGCCGCTTGTCGCCCATCATGCGCTCGCCGAGCGAATCGGCATAGTCGAACGTTCCGCTCTTCACGTCGATCACCGTGGCTTCTCCGATGCCGCCGACCCGGAGCGTGCCCAGCTCCGGTCGCCTGATCGCGGCGGCGGCGTTCGCGGTAGCGAGCCTGATCACCGTCGGCAAGTCGACGCCGAGGCAAAGGAACTTCGACATGGTCGTGAGGAGATCGAAAGCGGGTCCTTCGATCGAGAGGACGTGCACGTCCGACGAGATCACGTCGGGCAGGAAGCCCGCCGCCAGCATGCCGCGGGTGGTGCCGAAGCCGAACGAGCCGCTGCCATGGCCGATGTCGAAGATCACGCCGCGATCGCGCGCCGCCAGGATCTCGTCGCGGACCTTGCCGTCGGGCCGGACCGGGGCGTTGGGAAACGGGCGGAAACAGTGGGTGAGGATGTCGCCCTTGCGCAACCGGCTCACCACCCCGTGGCGGGCGGGCGGCGGTGCGTCGAGGTGAGCCATCAATGGCAGGCCGGTCTCTTCCGCCACGTCGAGCGCGATGTCGAGCGGCATGATGCCGGAGTCGCCGCTGGCCGACCTGCCGACGCGCACCTTGATGCCCAGCACCAGATCCCTGTGCTCGCGGGCCACGCGTACCGCCTCTCGCGCATCGAGCAGGCGCATGTCCGAGCTTTCGCCCACCATCACCGCTTTAGAGAAGGCGAAGATGCCGGGAAAGGCGACGTTGAGATAAGGCAGGATGCGCACCGGCGAGCGCTCGATGACGTGCCGGCGGAAACCGTGGAAATTGCCCGGCCCGGCGCTGCCCGCATCGATGAAGGTCGTGACACCTCCGGTTCGCGCCAGCAGCTCGGCCTCGACACCGAGCGAGGTGCCGCCCCAATAGACATGCGTGTGCAGGTCGATCAGGCCGGGGCACACGATCTTGCCGGCGACATCGCGTACCTCCGTGCCGGCCAGCCCGTCGCCGATCGCCGCCACCTTGGCGCCGGCAAAGGCGATGTCCGCCGCCTTGTCGAGCCCCTGCGACGGGTCGATGACCCGCCCGCCTTTCAACACCAGATCGTTCATCTCAGCCATTCAGTTGATCGACGTTGCGCACGGCGCCCGTCGAGGCGCTGGTGGCGAGCGCCGCATAGGCGCGGAGCGCCGCGGAAACCTTGCGGTCGCGCCTGGGCTTCCAGGCGTCGCGACCCTGGGCCCTCATCGCGGCGCGGCGCCGCTCGATCTCCGTCTCGGCCAAGGCAAGCGAGATCGTGCGGCCGGGAATGTCGATCTCGATCGGGTCGCCGTTCTCGATCAGGCCGATCATGCCGCCGGCCGCGGCCTCCGGCGAGATGTGTCCGACGGAGAGACCGGACGTGGCGCCGGAAAAGCGGCCGTCGGTAATCAGGGCGCACCTGGCCGCGAGGCCGACCGCCTTCAGCGTTCCGGTCGCCGCCAGCATCTCCTGCATACCGGGTCCGCCCTTGGGCCCCTCGTAGCGGATGACGACGACCTGGCCCTCCTTCACGAGCCCGTCGCGGATGCCGCGCGTCGCATCGTTCTCACTGTCGAACACGATCGCCGGGCCGCGGAACTTCAGCAGGGCGGGATCGACGCCGGCGGTCTTCACGATGCAGCCATCGGCGGCAAGATTGCCGTGAAGGACCGCGAGCCCGCCGTCCTGGCTGTAGGCGTGCTCGAAGTCGCGGATGCAACCGTTGGCGCGGTCGAGATCGAGATCGGGATAACGCTTGTTCTGGGAGAAGGCCGCCTTTGTGCGCACACCGCCGGGCGCGGCGCGATAGAAGGTCCTCACGCCGTCGTCGGCACCGTTGCCGATGTCCCAGCGCTCGAGGGCGGCGCCCATCGTCCTGGCATGCACGGTGCGCACGTCGCGATGAATCAGGCCTTCTCGATCGAGGATGCCCAGCAGCGCCATGACGCCGCCGGCGCGATGCACGTCCTCGACATGCCAGAGCGGCGAGGAGGGCGAGAGCTTGGAAAGATGCGGTGTCACGCGCGACAGGCGATCGATGTCCTTCATGGTGAAGGGTACCTCGCCCTCGAACGCCGCTGCCAGGAGATGCAGGACCGTGTTGGTCGAGCCGCCCATGGCGATGTCGAGCCGCATCGCGTTCTCGAACGCCTCGAAGGTGGCGATGGAGCGCGGCAGGACGGACCCGTCCTTGTCGAGATAGTATCGCTTCGTCATCTCGACGATGCGCCGGCCGGCTTCGAGGAAGAGCTCGCGGCGGTCGGCGTGCGTCGCCACGACGGTACCGTTGCCCGGCAGGGAGAGGCCGAGCGCTTCGGTGAGGCAGTTCATCGAGTTGGCCGTGAACATGCCGGCGCAGGAGCCGCAGGTCGGGCAGGCGGAGCGCTCGAAGTTGGCGACATCCTCGTCGGTCGAGTCGGGCTTGTAGCCGA
The DNA here is from genome assembly GCF_036558665.1 of Reyranella sp. Lineage (GTDB taxonomy): Bacteria > Pseudomonadota > Alphaproteobacteria > Reyranellales > Reyranellaceae > Reyranella. Next base: position 41,871 of record NZ_DATBFE010000063.1, read on the forward strand.
CGACCATCGCATCGACCGCGTCGATCCGGATCTCCTGGCCCTTCCAGTTCACCTTGCCGGCCTCCATGGGCCCGCCGGAGACGAAAACCGTCGGCAGGTTGAGCCGCATCGCCGCCATCAGCATGCCGGGTGTGATCTTGTCGCAATTGGAGATGCAGACCATGGCGTCGGCGCGATGGGCGTTGATCATGTACTCGATCGAATCGGCGATGAGATCGCGCGACGGCAGGGAATAGAGCATGCCGTCGTGGCCCATGGCGATGCCGTCGTCGACGGCGATCGTGTTGAACTCCTTCGCGACGCCGCCGGCGCGTTCGATCTCGCGTGCCACCATCTGGCCCAGGTCCTTGAGATGCACGTGCCCCGGCACGAACTCGACGAAGGAGTTGACGACGGCGATGATCGGCTTGGCGAAATCGGCATCGGTCATGCCGGTGGCGCGCCACAGCGCGCGCGAAGCCAGCGCGCGCTTGCCTTCATGGGTCTTGGACGAGCGGTAGACGCCCATGGGTCGGTTCCTCCAACGGCTATCGAATGCAATGCCTGTCAAGCTTAGCGCATCGCCCGTCCAAGCGCGCCAGCCCGCGGCAGCGAAACATCTGACAGACCGAGCCAATCCGCCATCAGCCGCAGCTCCTCGCGCAGCGGAACGGCGACCTGCTTCGGCTCTGCTCCCGGCTCGAGATGCGCGGCATGGACCAGCAGGCGACCATTGCCGCGGTCAGCCTTGAGATCGACGCGCGCCACCAGCCGGTCGTCGAGCAGGAAGGGCAGCACGTAGTAGCCATGCTTGCGCTTGGCCAAAGGCGTGTAGATCTCGATGCGATAGAAGAAGTCGAACAGGCGATGGGTGCGGGCGCGTTCCCAGATCAGGGGATCGAACGGCGCCAGCAAGGCCCGCGCCTCGATGCGGCGTGGCTGGCGCGCCGCGGGGTCGAGATAGCCGGGCTTGCTCCAGCCCTCGACCTGCACCGGCAACAGGTCGCCCGCCTCGACGAGCTCGGCGAGCCGCGCCTTTGTATCCACGACGCCGAGGCGGAAATAGTCGCGCAGGTCGGTCTCGCTGGCGACGCCCAGCGCCCGCGCCGAGATCCGCAACAACTGCCGCTGCGCCTGTTCGGCGGACGGCGTCGCGAGGCCGAGCACATCGGCCGGGAGCACACGGTCGGTGAAATCGTAGACGCGCTCGAAGGTGCCGCGCCGTGTCGCCGTGGTCACTTCGCCGGCGAAGAACAGCCACTCCAGGGCGAGCTTGCCGTCGTTCCAGCCCCACCATGGCCCGCGCCGGGCGCCGCCGTTGGACAGCTCCGATGCCGCCAGCGGCCCGCGGTCGGCGAGCTCGCGTCGCACCTCGTCGATGTAGCCCGCCTTCTCGCGACGGAACTTGTGCAATTTGCCCTTGCCGTCACCGGCATCCATCGCCGCCCGCTGCATGCGCCAGCGGAAGAGCGGGTGCGACGAAAGCGGCAGCAAGGAAGCCTCGTGGGCCCAGAATTCGAACAGTCGCCGCTGACTCTTGCGGCCCCATGCGGCGCGATCGAGATGATCGGCACGGTAGTTGCCGAGGCGCGAGAAGAGCGGCAGGTAGTGCGCGCGCGCAAGCACGTTCACCGAGTCGATCTGCAAGAGGCCGAGGCGTTCGATCATGCGCCTGACATGGCCGGCGTGGGTCGCGCCGCCGGGACGAGGATTGCCGAAGCCCTGCGCCGCGAGTGCGATGCGGCGCGTCCTCGCGACGGACAGTTTTTCGAGTCTCATTCGGATCTTCAGGGTGCCGTGGCGGATGATGGATCTATCATGCCGCCCGTCGCGGTACGAGACGGCTTTCCGACAGCGGCCTATCGAATGGCGCGCGCCAGAGCTTTCGCCCGGGACGAGGCTTGTCCTTCGGCGATATTTGTGAAGCCGAGCAACAGACCACGGTCGCGTGTCCGGCCGAGATAGTGATCGGAGAGCGCCACTGGAGCGAGACCACAGGCCTGCGCGCGGCGCACCAGAGCCACATCGGGATCGAGGTCGGGGAAGCGGGCGAGCAGATGCATGCCGCCGGGCTGGACTGCCATCTCCATTCTGTTTCCGAACACGCCGCGGAGGGCGGAAGCGAGCGCATCCCGCCTTGCCGCATAGAGCGCACGCATGCGCTTGAGGTGCCGGCCGAAGTGCCCTCGAGCGAGGAAATCGGCGATCACCAGTTGACCCAGGATCGGTTCACCGTGGGAGTCCGTCTGTTTGGCATCGACCGCTCGTGCAAGCAGCGCATCGGGCATGACCAGATAGCCCAGCCGAAGGCCGGGGAAGAGCGTTTTGCTGAAGCTGCCTGCATAGATCACGCGGTCGGCGACATCGAGGCTCTTCAATGCCGGAAGCTTGCGTCCGACGTAGTGGAATTCGCCGTCATAGTCGTCCTCGACGATCCACGCGCCTGTGTCAGCCGCCCATGCGAGAAGTCGCTGCCGGCGCGCAAGCGACAAGGCGAACCCGAGAGGGCTCTGATGCGCCGGCGTTACCACCGCGAGGCGTGCGCGCGGAGCACTTTTGCGGGCGAACACCACGTCCATCCCCTGATCGTCCACGGGAACCGGCAGGAGATCGGCGGCGGCGGCCTCCAAAGTACGCCGGGCCAGAATGTAACCAGGCTCCTCGAACCAGACCCGGTCTCCCGGTCGGAGGAGCAACCGTGAGATCAGGCGCAGCCCGGCCTGGTAGCCGCCCGTGATGATCACCTGCTCCTCCCGGCAGGGAACGCCCCGCGAAACCGCCAGGTAGGCGGCGACTGCTTCGCGCAGGTCCGGCAGGCCCCGTGGATCCGGATAGGCAAGCGCCGCGCCGCCCAGCCGTTTGGCGGCGCGTGCCGTCAATCGCGCCCAGAGGGCGCGAGGGAACAGGTCGAGCGCGGGCAAGCCCATTTGGAAGGGGCGCGGCTCGACCGGTCGCTTCTCCAGTTGCGGACGCGCTCTGGCTTGCATGGGGCGGAGGGGCGGTGCATCGAGCTGCAGTGCCGGCGAGACAATGGTCCCGGCCGGACCACGCATGAGGAGATAGCCCTCGCCGGCAAGCCGCGCATAGGTCGTGTCGACCGTGCCACGGGCGACGCCAAGCTCGCTGGCCAGCGTTCGGGCGGCCGGCAGCCGTTCGCCGGCAATTAGCTGGCGTTTGGCGATCGCCGTCCGGATGCGCTGATAGAGCTGTTCCTGCAGCGGCAACGACGATCGTGCGAGCGGGGCGACGGTGAGCTTTGCGGAAGGGACCCGGGTCATGGCCTAGTGATTTTCTCTATTCTTGGCTCATTTGTATAGGCCATAGGAGTGCCATGTAATGGCGGTCGTTTTGCAGGAGCAAGCAATGTCCAAACGCCTCTCGCTTCCCCAAGTCGCCGCCGAGGGCTATGCGGCGCTTCGCGCCGTCGAAGCCTATATCCAGCGCAGCAATCTGCCGCCCCTCCTGATCGACCTCGTGAAGATGCGCGGGTCGCAGATCAATGGCTGCGCTTACTGCCTCGACATGCACAGCAGGGACTCCCGCAAGCAGGGCGAGACGGAGCAGCGGCTGTATCTCCTCGACGCGTGGCGGGAGTCGCCGCTCTATACGCCGGCCGAAAGGGCGGCGTTGGCCTGGACCGAGGCATTGACGCTGATCGCCGAGACCCGTGCACCGGATGCCGACTACGAAGCCCTGACGAAGCATTTCACCGACAAGGAGATCGCCGATCTCACGATCCTGGTCGGCATGATCAATCTCTGGAACCGGATTGCGATCGGCTTGCGCGCCGAACATCCCGTTGCGAGAGCGGAGGCGGTCCATGAACGGGCTTGAGCTGCGTCATGCCGAGCGCGACGCGGACATCGAGGCCTGCTTCACTCTGATGCGCCAGCTGAGACCACATCTCGCCGACAGTATGGAGCTGCTGACGCGCGTGCGGCGCCAGGAGAAGCAGAGCTATCGACTGCTTGTCGCCTGGCGCGGCAAGCAGCCGGTCGGCGCCGCCGGGTACCGCCTGCAGGAAAACCTGATCCGTGGCCGCTTCGTCTATGTCGACGATCTCGTCGTGCTCGAGAGCGAGCGGCGGAGCGGAATAGGCGCGCGTCTGCTGGACGAGGTAGCCCGGCTCGCCAAGAGTGCGGGATGTGGCTGGCTCATGCTCGACACGGCTCTCGACAACGCGCTCGGTCAGCGATTCTATTTCCGGTGGGGGCTCCTCTCGACCGCATTGCACTTCGGGAGGCCTTTGGCATGAGGCCTCTGCTGCTGGTCGAGGCGAGCCCGCGCTTCGGCCGTTCGCTGAGCCGGGCCGCCGGCGAACACGTCGTTCAAAGATTGAAGTTGAAGATGCGGCAGCCGGAGCTGCCCGTCCTGCGCCGGGATCTTGTCGCCGAAGCGCCGCCGTTCGTCGACGAGGCTTTCACCGAAGCCATGTATGTCCCGACGGCCCAACAAGATGAAATGCAGCGGAAGGCGATGGCGGCGTCGGAAACGATGATCGCCGAACTGGAAGAGTCCGGCGCCCTGGTCATCAGCACGCCGATGCACAATTTCACCGTCCCCGCTGTTCTGAAGGCGTGGATCGATCAGGTCCTTCGCTTCGACCGCACCTTCCGGCGGACAGCTCACGGAAAGGTGGGCCTGCTCGCCGACCGGCCGACCCACGTCGTGGTTGCCACGGGCGGGTTCATAAGGGGCGAACGGGCCAGGCAGCCGGACTTCCTCACGCCCTATCTCGAAGCGGTTCTCGCGACGTTGGGGATTCGAACGGTCCGGTTTCTCTATCTGGAGCCGTTGCCGGGCGTTTCACCGCAGTCGATGGATGACCGGATCCGGCATTGGCTGGACCAGCATCTCCCTGTCGATAAGCAGGCCCTGCAGTTCGCTCCTTCCGGGCAGTAGTGTGGCCTACGGTCGGATCACCGTCATCCGGAAGGGCCCGGCATTGTCGGCGGCATGTGCGACAGCCTCGTTCGCATCGTCCAGACCGAACGTGGTGAAGTGGAAATCGTCCAATTTCACCAGACCGGCCCGGATCAGTCCGACCATGCGCGCGATGGCGTCGCGCGCGTACATCCATTGGCCACGGAGCGTGATGCAGTTCCGCATGAGCCAGGAGTAGGGCAGGTCCAGCCCGCCGGCATCCGACATGCCGACGCCGCCCATCAGCACCACCCGGCCATGGGGTCGAACGGCCAGAACGGCAGTGCGCACCTGGCTTGCAGTCGCGGCCGGCGGCAACAGGTCGAGGACGCAGTCGATCGGCTCTGGCGCGGCCCGCTGGATTCGCGCGCGATCGTCTTCCTCGTTGCCGAGCATCTTCACGGTTCGAACGCGGTCCCCGAAACGGCGGGCCAGATCCTCGAGCGCTCTTCCGTTGCGGCCCGTCGCAATGACCCGGCTCGCCCCCATTGCCAGGGCGACGGCCACTCCGGCACTGCCGAAGGCCCCGGTCGCGCCGTTGATCAGGACCGCCTCTCCCGCGGCCAGCTTCACCGCTGCGAGGCCGCCATAAGGCACCAGGAGTGTACCGAGCGCGCACCACGACGCGGCGGCCGCCTCATCGAGCGTGCCGATGCGAACCGCGTTTTCGGTCGGTACCCGCATCTGCTCGGCAAAGGAGCCATGTCGAAAGTGCTTCTGCAGGCGAAGACTGCCGTCGCTTCGCGCCGTCCACCCCTGCAGCAGGATGTCGGGTGCCACGACGTCGTCGCGCGAGCGCACCGTCGGATCGCAGTAGACCCAGTCGCCCGTGGCCAGGTGGGCTGCGTCGGGGCCGACCGCGCGCACGCGTCCGACTGCGCCCGGGCCAGGAATCGCGGGCAGACCCAGCAGGTATTGCCGCTCGCCACTGAATACTTCCTTGGCGTATGCCAGGACACGCGTCGCCGCGACGTCGACGATGACTTCCCCTGTGCCCAGCGCCGGGGCCGGAACGGACTCGATGGCGAGGGGCGAGCCGAATGCCTTCAGGACTGCAGCTTTCATGGTCCATCCTTTTTGTACGATGGACCATCGTCTCAGGGCCTTTACCGCGTATTCAGGCCTAGTATTATCCTAGGATTGAGAATCCCTTGCTGCCGAGCGAGTACAAGACGATGACGGATCCGAGGCGCGGCGAACTCGGCAATTTCCTCCGCTCGCGGCGGGAACGGCTGAGCCCGAAAGCAGTCGGCCTCCCGGCCGGACGGCGGCGGCGGACGGTGGGCTTGCGGCGCGAGGAGGTGGCCGAGCTCGCCGGTATCGGCGTCGATTGGTATGTTCGGCTCGAGCAGGGCCGGACCGTCAGCCCTTCGGTCACGACGATCGATGCGCTGGCGCGGGCGCTGCGACTGAGCAAGGTCGAACATGCCCATCTACGGGCGCTGACGGGCACCGGGGACCGTCGCGCCTTCGCGCGTGAAAGCGTGCCTGGAGCAATTCGGCGTCTGGTCGAAAGCCTCGAGCAGCCGGCTTACGTCGCAGGTCGCCGCTGGGACGTCCTCGTCTGGAACAAGGCTGCGGACGAGATCTTTGCCTTCAGCCGTTTGCCGGAAGCGGATCGCAACACACTCATCTGCATGCTGACAAATCCCGTCACGCGGCGCTTGTTCGGAACGGGTTGGGCTGACGAGGCGAAACGCATGGTGGCCCAATTCCGCGCGACGCACGATCTGTGGGCCGGCGATCCCGCATTCCTCGATCTGTTGGCACGCCTTCAGCGCGGCTGCCCGGAATTCGAGGGTTGGTGGAAGTCGCACGATATCAGGCCGGTCGCAGTGGGACAAAAACTGCTGAAGCATCCCCGGAAGGGTGTGCTGCGGCTCGAGCACACGAGCTTCCAGGCCAACGACGATGCCGCGTTGAAGCTCGTCATCTACACCCCAGTCTGAGACATGCCGCTGGAGAGCGACCTCTATGCGCCGGTCAAGGCGCTGCTGGAAGGCCAAGGCTACAGTGTGAAGGGCGAGGTCCGCGGCTGCGACGTCGTCGGCGTACGAGGGCTCGAGCCGCCGGTGATCGTCGAGCTGAAGCGCACCTTCGGTCTCGGCCTGGTCCTGCAGGGTGTCGACCGCCTGGCCTTGAGCGACACGGTCTATCTCGCCGTGGGTGCCTGGCCCAGGAACATGCGCCACGTGAAGAAGCTCTGTCGTCGGCTTGGCCTTGGACTGATGATCGTCGGCTCCGGGAGGGTCGATGTACTGCTCGATCCGGCTCCCTACGCGCCGCGCAAGAACAAGCGCAAGGTCGGGCGGCTCCTGGGCGAGCATGCGCGGCGTGTCGGCGATCCCAACCGCGGCGGCGCGTCGACCAAGGTGCCGATGATGACGGCCTATCGCCAGGCGGCGTTGCGTTGCGCCGGCCTGCTTGCGCGCAACGGGCCGATGAAGGTGGCGGCCTTGCGCGCGGCCGGCGATGCGCCCAATGCCGGCGCGATCCTGCGCAACGATATCTACGGCTGGTTCGAGCGCGTGGAACGCGGCGTGTACGCACTCACTCCGGAAGGCCAACGCGGCCTCACCCTCTTCGGCTGGGAAGCGCCGCCGCCGTAGGAGACTTGTCAGCGAAGCCCCTTGGGAGTTGCCGGTCCGCGCCATGCCTTTTATTGTCAGCATCGTCCCCTAACCTCAAGTCAATCAAGGCGGAAAGAAGATCGCGCCTGATGTCGAACATTGCTTCCCGCGCTGTCATCGTCACCGGCGGCAGCCGAGGCCTCGGCCTCGGGCTGATCGCCGACCTCGTGGCCAACCACTATCGCGTGGCGACCTGCAGCCGCAATTCGTCGCCGGAGCTCGAGGGTCTCATGGCGACCGGCAAGGTGTTCTGGAAGGAGGGAGCCGTCGGCGAGGCGCGGGACGACGATGCCTTCTTCTCCGCGGTCGAAGGCTGGGCCGGCCCGGACGGCGTCTGGGGGCTGGTGAACAACGCCACGGTGTCGGGCGAAGGCATCCTGGCCACGTTCCCCAACGTCGATTCCGAGCACATCATCCAGACCAACCTGGTCGGTGCGCTCTATATGGCGCGCCTTGCCGCACGCCACATGCTGCGTCGGACGACGGGCGGGCGCATCATCAACATCTCCTCGATCATCGGCCTGCGCGGCCATACCGGGCTCGCCGCCTATTCGGCCTCGAAGGCCGGGCTGGACGGCATGACGCGCGCACTGGCTCGCGAGATCGGCCGCCGGCAGATCACTGTGAACTCGATCAATCCGGGCTATCTCGACACCGACGTCTCCTCGGCGGTGCAGGAGGCCCAGCGCCGCCAGATCGTGAATCGGACACCGCTGGGTCGTCTCGGACGCGTCGAGGATGTGTCGCCGGTCGTCCGGTTCCTGCTGAGCGACGAGGCGCGCTTCATCACCGGCCAATGCCTGGTCGTCGATGGCGGCGTGACCTGCTGATCGACAGCGATGATGTGCTGGCTAGCGAGCCGGCGTTCGACGTTTCTGCTTCAATTTCAACAGGCGCGCTGCGTTGCCGCCGAGGATCGCCGCCTTGTCGGCCGCGGTGAGCCTGGCGTTGCCCACGAACGGCACCGGCTTGTACATGCCCATGTCGAACGGATAGTCGGTGCCCATCAGGATATGGCCGCTGCCGTAGGTCTCGACCAGATATTCGAGCTGCCCGGGCTCGAACACGATCGTGTCGAAATACATCTTTTTGAGATAGGAACTCGGCTTGCGCCTGATGCAAAGACGGCAGTCGCTGCGCGCGCCGTGGGCATGGTCCATGCGTCCAGCATAGGCCGGCAGGAAGCCGCCGCCATGGGCGACGCAGATCTTGAGCCTGGGATAGGCATCGAGCACGCCGCCGAAAATCAGGTGACTCACCGCCACGGTCGAATCGAGCGGGTTGCCGATGACGTTGCTGAAATAATGCCGCGACAGCCGCCGGCCCTCGGTGAAGCCGCTCGGATGCAGGAATACCAGGATGCCGAGCTCCTCCGCCTTGGCGAAGACCGGCCGGAACTGCTCTTCCGACAGCTCGGCGCCGGCGACATTGGTGCAGAGCTCGACGCCGCGCAGGCCGAGCTTCTTCACCAGCCGTTCCAACTCCGTGACGGCGAATTCGGGAGCCTGCATGGGCACCGTGCCGAGGCCTGCGAGGCGGTCCGGATGCCTTGCCACCGTGGCCGCGATGTTGTCGTTGATAAGGCGCGTCACGTCGCGGCCGACCTCGGGCGGCGTCCAGTAGTAGTATTGCGGCGGCGCCGGCGAGATCGCCTGGATGTCGACGCCCATCTTGTCCATGTCGGCGAGCCGGCGCTCGACCGACGTGAGTTGCGGCCGCACCGTCTCGGCCTGCGCCCGGTTCACCGCCCGCGTCTCTTCGTTGGAGAAGCGCGCCTGCGGCTCGTCGTGAACGAGGGCCGCATGCGCCACCAGTTCGGTCGCGGCGGGCGTCAGGATGTGGCAATGGATGTCGATCACCGGCCCGGCGGCCTTGCGAGCGTCGCGCCGGGCGGCGGCAAGACGGCGGCTGGGACGCGGCGAACAGGTGTAGAGCATGGTTTCCCCCGGGATTGTGGGCGGAACGATAGGCGCCACGCCTCGACGGCGGCAACCTTCGCCTGCGCATTCCCGGTGTATTAGGATTGCGTTGTCCTTTGACATCGCCCGAAACCGGCGGTGGAGTGCAGGTCCGCGGCGGGGGAGAGTTGTCGATCGTATCCAATTGGCTGATGCGCGTTCTGCTGGCAGTCGGCGGCGCATGTCTCTTGTTCTTGTCGTTGCCGGTGGCGCGTGGAGCCTGGGAAGCGCAGAAGGCCGACGCCGTCATGACCGATCTGCGCATCGGCCATCCGCTCGGCCTGGACAACGTCCGTGCCGGTATCGCAGATCTCGATCGCGCCGTTGCGCTCGATCCCTCGGCCGGCCGCTATCTCGAACGATCCGAGCTGCTGGGCGGGGCGGGACTCACCTACAGCCTCAAGGTGGCGCCGGAGGAGCGCTCCCGGTGGCAACGCCGCGCCCGCGCCGACCTCGAAAGAGGACTTGCCGATGCGCCGGCACGCGGAGTCGGCTGGCTTCGGCTTGCGGCGATGATCGACGTCCTGGACGGGGGCTCGCGCGCGATGCTGCCGCCGCTTCTCCTGTCGATCGATTACGCAGGGCTCATTCCGGGAACCTGGTTGCCGCGGCTCAGGATCATCCTCGATGGCTGGCCATACCTCAGCGACGGCCAAAAGGATCGCATCACCGCGTACATGCGGCAGACCTGGCAGGTCGCCGCGGACCGTCGCTTCTTCGCCTGGGCGATCCGCTCGCCCGCCGACGAGCTGATCATCCGCTATTTCCTGCGCGACGAGCCCGGCGCCGAGGAGGAGCTCACCGGGCTGATCGTGCGCGAGCTGCGCCGCTGATGCCAACCACGCGATCCGGGCGCCGCACAACCGACGGAAGGGCAGGTCGGCCTCCCGTGGCGTTCGCGCGCCGCGCCGCCGACGCCCTCATGGTCACCCTGTTCCTGGCCCTGCTTCTGGTGGCGCCGCTGCCGATGGGCGGCAATCGGGATTGGGCCTGGGCGCCGATGGCCGTGGTCGTCGCCGTTCTCGCCATCGTCATCGCAATGCACGGCAACCGCCAATGGCTCGGGCTCGCGGTCGGCGAGGGAAGGCCGATGGCGATCCTGATCGCCTGCTTCGCGCTGACGATGGGTGTCGCGGTGCTCCAGATGTCACCCTTCGCGCCGCAAACCGCGAGCGCCTCGTTCTACGCCAGGGCGGCCGCGATACTGGGTCATGCGCATGCTCCGGTGCCGAGCCTTGCGGTCGACGCATCGCTTCAGGCGTTGGTGCGCTGCCTGGCATGCGGCTTGATCTTCGTCATCGCGCGCATTCTCTGCGTCGACGGGCGGCACGCGCGGTGGCTCCTGATGGTTCTGACAGCCAGCGCCTTGCTGGTGACGATCTATGCCTTTCTCGAATTGCCCAACCACTCCTGCTTCGTCGGAAGCTACTTGAAGAAGCAGGGCGATTACGTGGCGGAATATGATCGCTGCGTGATGTCGGGCACCTTCGTGAACAGCAATTCCTTCGGCTGCTTCCTCGGCATGGCGGCGATTGCCGCAATCGCCCTGATCTTCCGTGAAGGATCAGCTGACCGTCACGCCGTGACCGAACTTGGCGAGAGCAGCCATATGCTCGATTGGCTGACCGGCTCGCGCCTGGCGCTGATGGCGCTGGCCCTGCTCTTTGCCGGCGGCTTGCTGCTGTCCGGCTCCCGCGCCGGTCTGGCCGCCACGGCCGCAAGTGCTGTCCTGCTCGGGGTGCTGCTGTCACGCGGTCGCCTGCGCTCGCGCCGCCATCTGGGCAGGGTTCTCGTCACGGCAGGCGTTGCGGGCGCCTTGATCTTCGTCATCGCAGGCGGCGCCCTGATGCAGAAGGTCGCGCGATCGTCGTCCGGTGGCACCGTCGATCGCGTCCTCATCTGGCAGACGACGCTTCGCGCGATCGAACAATCGCCATGGCTCGGTTGGGGCCTTGGCAGCTTCCCGGACATCTATGCCGTGCTGCAACCGCCCCAGATTCCGCTCGCCAACGACAAGGCCCACTCCACTCCGCTCGAGACCGTGCTCGAACTGGGCATCCCGGGCGGCGCGGTCGCGATGGTGGTCGTGCTGTTGCCCTGGATGGCGGCGGGGCGCGCTGCCTGGCGCCACCGCCGACGTCGCGATCTGACAGCGGCGGCGTTCGCGGTCGCGGCGGTGCCGATCCTCCATTCTACCGTCGACTTCAGTTTGCAGATGCCGTCCATCGCCTTCTTCGTCAGCGCCCTCCTCGGCATGGGTTGGGCCCAGGCGTTCGCGCAAATCGACCCGGCATCGAAGGCCTTTACGAAAGAAAATCAATGAATTATATTTCATTGTTGATGTAGTTTGTGGCGAGGGCACGCCCGGCTGGACGATCGGTTCGCCGGCAGATTGATCCGGTCTTCAGGTCTTGCCTGTGCCATTGACGCTACGCGGCTTTCGAAGGAGCGGCACTTTGCGAAATGCGATGGCGGTTGGAGGCGAGCCTTCGGCGGCTGAGTCGCTGCATATGCGCGAGTACGTCATCCGCTCCGCTCCGCAGCGCTTCATCGAGAGATGGATCGAGGCCATCGGGGGCTTCCTGTTCTGCGTCGTGATGCCGATTTCGTTCTACGCGACAGGCGAGCCGTTCAGAAACGGCTTCGGAGCGACCGAGCAGACCATTCTCGCGACCGCCTTTGCCTATGCCGTGGTCTGGTACATGGGCCGGCGGCTCGACGCTTTTCCGCGCTCAGCCCTGCAAGGTTACCTGCGCTATGTCGCGCCACTGGCCGCCATAGCCTATGCGACGATCGCGGTGATCCTCGTGCTGCTGCGCTCCGAATATTCCCGCATCCAGCTCTTCGGCAGCGGGGTGCTGGCGATGGTATGGATGGCAGCCATCGCCCGGCTGCGCGCGCGCTACCTCGTTCGCCACTATGCCGTAGTGCCGACGTCGCTGCTCGGCACCATGCCGCAGGTGCCGGGGTGCAGGTGGCTCGAGTTCGACGACGTTCAGATGGGCGGTGTCCGCGTCGATGCGATCGTCGCCGACCTCGCGGCCGGCCTGACCGAGAGCGAGCTTTCGGCGCTGGCCAACGCCGCCATAGCCGGGGTGCCCGTGCTCGACCGGCGTTTCATTCTCGAGAACCTGACGGGCCGGACGCCGCTCGGCGGCCTCACGCCCAACGAGTTCGGCGCCTTGCTGCCGTCCCGGCAATACCTGCTTGTTCGGCGCGCCATAGAGCTTGCGCTGACGGTTCTCGCTCTGCCGCTGCTTCTGCCTGCGCTTGGCGCGGTCGCCCTCCTTGTCCGCCTCGACAGCGCGGGACCGATCTTCTTCCTGCAGCCGCGCGTCGGCCGTCGCGGCCGGGTCTTCCGGATGGTCAAGTTTCGCACGATGTACCACGGCGCCGCGGGTCCGAGCTTCACGAGCAGCGCCGATCCGCGCGTGACCCGCATCGGCGCCTTCCTGCGGCGCTGCCGGCTCGACGAGTTGCCGCAGCTCGTGAACGTCCTGCGCGGCGACATGAGCTGGGTCGGACCACGGCCGGAGGCTTTGGTTCTCGATCAGCAGTATGTGCGCGACATTCCGCACTTTGCGCTGCGTGGCATCGTACGGCCCGGCGTCACGGGATGGGCGCAGATAAACCAGGGATATGCCCATGACCACGACGAAATGCGCTCCAAACTGGAGTATGATCTCTTCTATCTGAAGCATTGCTCGCTATGGCTGGACATCGTGATCGTGCTCCGCACCTTCGCCGTGATCCTCGGCGGTGCCGGCGCCCGCTGACGGTCACCCTCGCTTTTCGTTTCGTGCCAGTTTCGCCTTCGACATGTGCGGTATAGCCGGCATTTTCGCCTATCTCGACGTGGCGCCTCCGGTCGATTGCGGCGAGCTCGCGCGCATCAGCGCCCGCCAGGCGGCGCGCGGCCCGGACGGCAGCGCGGACTGGGTATCGCCGGACCAGCGGGTGGCCTTTGCCCATCGTCGTCTCGCCATCATCGATCTCTCGGAGCGCGGTTCGCAGCCGATGCACAGCGCCGATGGCGTGCTCACCATCACCTTCAACGGCGAGATCTACAATTATCGCGAGCTGCGTGCGGAGCTGGAGCGTAAGGGATGCACGTTCCGCACCGAAAGCGACACCGAAGTGCTGCTCCAGCTCTATGCCGACCGCGGCCCGGCCATGGTCGGGGCGCTGCGCGGCATGTTCGCCTTCGGGCTTTGGGACGCGCGCGCGCGTACGCTGCTGCTGGCGCGCGATCCGCTCGGCATCAAGCCTCTGTACTATGCGGACGACGGCTGGACGCTGCGCTTTGCTTCGCAAGCCAAGGCCTTGCTGGCCGGCGGCGCCGTGTCGCGCGAGCCGGACCCGGCAGGCATCGTCGGCTTCCATCTTCTGGGCAGCGTGCCCGAACCCTTCACCGTCTGGCGGGGAATTCGTGCGCTTCCGGCCGGCACGACGCTCGAGGTCGATGCCGTCGGGCCGGACTCGCCTGCCCGCTACTATCAGGTGGCGAGCTCGCTCGAACGCCGGGCGGCGGAGGCAGGCGACCCGTCCGGCGCGCGAACAAGGCTCGGCACCGCCGTGCGCGACTCGGTCCGCTATCATCTGGTGGCGGACGTGCCGGTCGCGGTCTTCCTGTCGGCCGGCCTCGATTCGGGGGCCTTGCTCGGCACCATGGCGGAGCTCGGCGTCCGCGACATCTCGGCGCTCACGCTCTCGTTCGCGGAGTTCCGCGGCAAGCCGAACGACGAAGCGCCGCTGGCTGCCGAAGTAGCCGCGCGCTATGGCGCGCGGCATATCGTTCGTACCGTCGACCGCGCCGAATTCGAGCGCGATCTGCCCGCCATTCTCGAGGCGATGGACCTGCCCACGATCGACGGCATCAATACCTGGTTCGTTGCCAAGGCCGCGCGCGAAGCGGGCATCAAGGTGGCGCTGAGCGGGCTGGGTGCCGACGAGTGCTTCGGCGGCTACCCGTCGTTCGCCGAGCTGCCGCGGGCAGTGCGCCTGCTGCGGCCGTTCCACTTCGTGCCGGGAGCGGGCCGGCTGCTGCGCTGCGCCATGTCGGCGGCCATCGGGCTCGGAGCCGGTTGGCATCCCAAGGCCGCCGGTCTGTTCGAGTATGGCGGCCAATGGGCCGGCGCCTATCTGTTGCGCCGGGCCGTCTACATGCCGTGGGAACTTGCCGCTCTCCTCGACTCCGACCTCGTCGAGGAAGGGATGCGGCGGCTGGCCCCGGTCAGTCGCATCGCCGCCGAGTTGCGGGCCGGACGCCCGCTCGGCGCGTTCGACCGTGTGTCCACGCTCGAGACATCGCTCTACATGCGCAATCAGTTGCTGCGCGATGCCGATTGGGCGGGAATGGCGCACTCGGTCGAGATCCGCGTTCCCTACGTCGATCCGTTCTTCCTGTCGGCGTTGCCGCCGGGTGATGTCCTTGAGGCCATCGACGCAAAGGCAGCCGTGGCCGACATCCCGCGGCCACCGCTGCCCGATCCCGTGCGCGGCCGCGCCAAGACCGGTTTCACGACGCCGGTCGGCCAATGGCTTCGCGCCGCGGCGGGCGCGGCGGAGGACGTGTCGTTCTCGGCTGCATCGCGTGCCTGGTTGCGGCATGTCTGGCAGGCGGGCTGGACAGGCGTCGCGTTGGCTTGAATGACAGGGAGTCCTCGGCTCTTGGCCTTGTTGACCGATGGCTACGGCACGCGCGGCGGCATCGCGCGCTATAACCAGGACCTGTTCGATTCGCTGGCCGAAGGCGGGGCGCGTGCCTTCATCCTGCCGCGCCTGGGCGACGCCACGGGCCTCGCTCTGCCGCCGGGAGTAGAGCAGGCGCGCCCGACCTTGGGCCGCGTCCACTATTTCGTGCGCTCGATTCTGACGGCATGGCGACACGGCCCGTTCGACGTCGTGTTCTGCGGCCATGTCTACATGGCGGTGCTCGGCTGGACGATTGCCCGGCTGCTCGGCGCGCGCCTCTGGCTGCAGGCGCACGGCGCCGAAGTGTTCGAGGCCCCGGATCGCTGGACGCGGCGCGCGGTGGAGGCGGCCGACCTCGTGACCGTCGTGAGCCGGGCCACACGGCGCGCGTTGCTGGAATGGGCCGACGTCGCGCCCGAGCGCGTGCGCGTCCTGCCCGATACGGTCCGCGACATGTTCGTGCCGGGTCCACCGTCCGAGGCGCTGCGGACACGGCTCGATCTTGGCCCCGGGCCGATCCTGCTCACGGTGGGCCGCCTTGCCGCGAGCGAACGCTACAAGGGACACGAGCAGGTCTTCGCAGCGCTGCCGGCTTTGCGCGGCGAATTTCCCGGTCTTGTCCATGTCGTGGCCGGCGACGGCGACGACCGTGCCCGCCTCGAGGCGCGCGCTGCCGAGATTGCCGGCGACAGGGCGGCCGTGCGGTTCATCGGCTTCGTGCCGGAAGAAGATCTTCCCGACCTTTATCGCACGGCCGACCTCTACGTCATGCCGAGCAGCAAGGAAGGCTTCGGCATCGTCTATCTCGAAGCGGCGGCCTGCGGCCTGCGCGTGGTCGGCGGGCGGGGCGGCGGCAGCGCCGATGCCGTCGGCGGGCAGACCGGGATGCTTGTCGATCCCGACGACAGCGCGGCCTTGGCCCAGGCGATCAAACGTCTGCTGGGCGAGGGCAGGGGCGACCCCAGGACGATCGAGCCGTACCGGCGCAAGCATTTTGCCGTCGCCGCGCGCCGGCTCCTGGCTCGCCTGATGGCTGCCCCGCGGCACGCGAAGGACGCCGCATGAACTCCTCCGACCGCCCGTTCTCGACGCGCCTCGTGCTCGAGGCGGGCCGGGCCGACCGCCAGTACTGGCAGGATCTCTGGCGCTATCGCGAGCTGCTGCTGATTCTGGCCTGGCGCGACGTTTCCGTCCGTTACCGGCAGACGGTGGTGGGCATCGTCTGGGCCTTCATCCGGCCGTTCCTGACGATGGTGGTCTTCACGGTCGTCTTCGGCCACATTGCCAAGATCGCGACCGGCACGACGGTGCCCTATGCGATCGTGGTGATCGGCGGCCTGCTGCCGTGGACATTGTTCTCGTCCGTCCTGGGCGAGGCCTCGACGAGCGTGATCGCCAACGCCAACCTGATCAACAAGGTCTACTTCCCACGGCTCATCGTGCCGCTGGCGACGGTGCTCGTCGTCGTCATCGATTTCGCGGTGAGCCTGTCGATCCTCGCGGCCTTGATGATCTGGTACGGCGTCGTTCCGGGCTGGCAGATCCTGCTCCTGCCTCTGTTCGTGCTGCTCGCGCTGCTCGTGAGCCTGGGCCCGGCGATCTGGGCAGCCGCGATCGTGGTCAAGTACCGCGACTTCCGCTTCGTCATCCCCTTCGTGCTTCAGTTCGGGCTCTATGTATCGCCGGTCGGGTTCCCGAGCTCGGTCGTGCCCGAGCGCTGGCGGCTGCTCTACAATCTCAACCCGATGGTCGGCATCATCGACGGCTTCCGCTGGTGCATCGTCGGCGGCGACAGCCCGATCTATCTGCCCGGCTTCATCCTCAGCCTCGCGGTGGCCGCCTTCTTCCTCTGGTGGGGTGTCAGGACCTTCCGCCGCATCGAGCGCAGCTTCGCGGACGTGATCTGACATGACCGATACCGTCATCCGCGCCGAAGGACTCGGCAAGAGATTCATCATCGGTCACAAGGTCGAGCGCGACGGGCTGTTGCGCGAGGCCATGACGACCGGTGCCCGCTCGCTGTTTCGCAGGGGCGCGGAGTTCCTGAAGGGACGCGCAAGCAACACGCCCGGAGAGACCGAGGAGTTCTGGGCGCTGCGCGATCTCAACTTCGAGATCAGACGGGGAGAACTGGTCAGCATCATCGGCCATAACGGCGCGGGCAAGTCCACTCTTCTGAAGGTCCTGTCGCGGATCACGGAGCCGACGCGGGGGCGGGTGGAGATCAACGGTCGCGTCAACAGCCTGCTCGAGGTCGGCACCGGTTTCCACCCCGAGCTGACCGGCCGCGAGAACATCTTCCTCAACGGCGCCATCCTGGGCATGAGCCGCGCCGAGATGCGGCGCCGGTTCGACGAGATCGTCGCCTTCTCGGGGGTCGGCAAGTTCATCGACACGCCGGTGAAGCGCTATTCGGTCGGCATGTACGTCCGCCTTGCTTTCGCCGTGGCCGCCCATCTCGAGGCGGAGATCCTGGTTGTCGACGAGGTCCTCTCCGTGGGCGACGCCGAGTTCCAGTCGCGCTGCATCAACCGCATGTCCGAGGTCGCGGGCAGCGGGCGCACCGTGTTGTTCGTCAGCCACAACTTCGCGGCGGTGACGGCGCTCACACGCCGCAGCATCGTGCTCGAAGGCGGCGTGCTCACCTTCGACGGTCCCGTCGATGCCGGCCTCGCCCACTATACCGCGTCGCTCGGCAAGCCCGAGCGGATACGGCATTGGGGACGCGGCAAGGACGCGACGCTGATTTCCGCCAAGCTTGTCGATGCCGACGGCGCGGCCACCGAGAACTTCACGCCGGGCACGCCGTTGCGCCTGAAGGTGGTCGTCGAGACGACGGGCATGCCCGGAATGTCGCTGGTGGCGATACTGCGCGATCATCACAATCTGCCGGTCGGCCTCTACTCGTCGGCGAGCTTCAGCAACATCCCGTTGCCGACCACGGCAGGCCGCTATGAATGCCTGCTGTCGCTCGATCCGCTCTATCTGGCAGCGGGCGAGTACAATATCGATCTCCAGACGACCAGCACCGCGATCGTCGTCGATCATCGCGTCGACGGGGCGGTGCAATTCTTCGTCAACGCCTGCAACCCCGGGTCCGTCGGTTACGATTTCCGCCAGGATCAGGGCGCCGGTCATCTGGCGCTGCGGCTGAGCGCACCGCTGCACTTCGAGTCCTTGTCGACCGAGGAGGCGCCGAGCCTTCACTCCGACCGACGTCTCGGATAGCCGGATGCCGCGCAGGATATGCATCTTGAGCCCGGGCAATCTGTCGTCCAATCCGCGCCTGGTGAAAGAAGCCGACGCGTTGCAAGAGGCGGGCTACGACGTGACCGTGATCGCATGCGACTACACCGGCGCGTTGAAGGCGTTCGACGACGAGATCGCGGGGGACGCGCCGTGGACAGTCATTCGCCTGCCGCGACGGCGGAGCGAAAGGTACCTGAACGCCATCGCGCGGCCTGCTGCGCGGGCGCTGTCGGCTGCGCGCCTTCCGGTTCCGATTCCGGTTGCAGCCAACGCCTATGGCGGTCCGAGCGCGTCACTGACCGCCGCAGCGGCGGCCGTGCATGCCGATCTCTACATCGCACATTATGTGCCCGCGCTTCCCGCGGCCGCAGCGGCCGCGCGCCGGCATCGGGCCACGCTGGGCTTCGACGCCGAGGACTTTCATTCCGGGGAAGGCACGGACAGTCCGGCAACCAGCCTTCAGACGGAATTGGTGATGCGGATCGAGCGCGCTTGCCTGCCGCGATGCGCTTACATAACTGCGTCTTCCCCCCTGATAGCGGAGGCCTACGCCAAGCGGTATGGCGTCGCTCCGACGACGGTCCTGAACGTATTTCCAAAGACCATGGCGGCTTCCATCGAGGCTGTCGCCCCGCCGCGTCAGAACGACGGCCTCACTGCCTACTGGTTCTCGCAGACCATCGGACTGGATCGCGGCCTGCAGAGCTTCATCCAGGCCATGGCGCGCTCGCGCGCGCACGTCACGCTGGACATACGCGGCAGCAATCGCTGGGGCCACGGCGACAGGCTGGTCGAGATGGGCCGCCAGCTGGGCGTGGCGGAACGCATAAGATTGCTGCCGATGGCGCCACCCGGGGAGATGGTGAAGCTGGCGTCGCCCTACGATATCGGGCTGTCGCTGGAGACGGACGTCTCCGAGAACCGCCGCCTCTGCCTCACCAACAAGGTGTTCACCTATTTGCTGGCGGGCGTGCCGACGATGATGAGCGATACGCCGGCGCAACGGGCGCTGGCGCCCCAGCTCGGCGCCGCTGCCGCATTGGTCTCGCTCTCGGATCCGGACGCCATGGCGCGCACGCTCGACGAGCTGGCCTCATCGCCGCAAGCGCTCGCCGGTGCCAAGGCGACGGCGTTGGAACTCGGTCGCCGCCGCTACAACTGGGACGTGGAGAAGGGCATCCTCGTCGATGCGGTAACGGCCGCCCTCGATCGCGCCGCCGGAGGCAGCAGGTGTCGGCACTGAAGCAGCGGCTCGGCAAGTGGCTGATCCCGCGGCTGCCGGTCAGTCCCTGGGTGTTCGGCATCTTCCGGCGCGAGCTGAATGCGATGACCGTCCGCTTGCTTGGCCGCGTGCACCCCGGCTGGATTGCCAGGCGGCGGGCCATCGGGCGACAGCGAGGATTGCTGGTCAATATCGGCTGCGGGCCGTTCGGTCGGGAAGGCTGGATCAATCTCGATCTGTTCGCGGCTGCCCATGTGACGATGCGCGCCGATTGCCGCCGCCGCCTCCCGCTGGCCGACGCCTCGGCACGCGGGATCCATGTGGAACACTATTTCGAGCATCTCGAGCCGGCGACCGAACGCCCCCGCTTTCTCGCCGAGTGCCGGCGCTGCCTCGAGCCCGGCGGCGTGCTGCGCATCATCGTGCCGGACATGCGCAAGTATATCGACGCCTATATCGCGCCGGGTTGGGAAGCGATCGATGCCGTGGGCTGCGGCGGCGAGAAGCCGCAAGCCGTCTTCGCGACCAAGATGGAAGCGCTCAACCACGTGTTCGTGCAGGACGGCGAGCACTATGGCGGTTTCGACGCGGAGCATCTTCGCCGCACCCTTGTGCAGGGCGGCTTCTCCGAGGTCGAGAAGGTCGAATGGCGCCAGGGACGCTTTCCCGGCGATGCCATAGATCGCGATCAGCACAAGCCCTATTCGCTCTACATGGAAGCGATCCGCTGATGCGCATTCTTCTCACGGCCGACCCTGAGATAGAGGTCCCGCCAAGACTCTATGGCGGGATCGAGCGCATCGTCGATGGCCTGGCGCGGCGATTGCGCCACCGTGGCCACACGGTCTGCCTGGTGGCGAAGCCGGGATCGACCTGCCCGGTCGATGTTCTCCGCGGCTGGCCCGGCCGCAGATCCCAAGCGCGGCCGGATACGCTGCGCAACACCTGGGCACTGCGCCGAGCAGTTCGCTCGTTCCGGCCCGACGTCGTCCACAGCTTCTCGCGCATCGCCTACCTCACGCCGCACCTGCGCGGTCCGGTTCCGCTCGTCATGACGTATCAGCGCGATCCCACGCCACGGACCGTGGGACTTGCACTGAAGCTCGCGGCCCCCGGGATGCTCAGCTTCACGGGCTGCAGCGACTATGTTGCCGCCTGTGGACGCCGGGCCGGCGGCAACTGGCGGGGCATCCCGAATTTCGCCGACATGGAGGCGCTTCAATTCAGCCCGGCCGTCGCGCCCGACGCGCCGCTGGTGTTCCTGAGCCGGGTCGAGAGCATCAAGGGCGCGCATTGGGCGATCGAGATCGCACGGCGGACGAGGCGCCGTCTCCTCATCGCCGGCAATCATGCCGCGTCGGGGCCGGAGGCGGACTACTGGAAGCAGCAGATCGCGCCCCGGATCGGTCGCGAAGGCATCGAGTATGTCGGACCGGTCGACGACCTTCAGAAGAACCGCATCCTGGGCCAGGCCCGCGCCATGATCGTCCCGATCCAGTGGGACGAGCCGTTCGGCATCGTCTTCGCCGAGTCGCTGGCCTGCGGCACGCCCGTCATCTCCTGTCCGCGCGGATCCTTGCCCGAGATCGTGCGGCAGGGCGTCGATGGGTTTCTGATCCGGTCGATCGAGGAGGGATGCGCCGCGGTCGAGAAGGCGGGCGCGCTCGACCGGGCGAGCTGCCGGCGCAGGGCCGAAGAGCAGTATGCGCCCGATGTCGTGGTCGCCCGCTATCTCGATCTCTATGAAGAAGTCCGCCGCGGCGTGGGACGCCGGTGACCAAGACCGTCGCCCTGGTCAGTGGACACTTTCCGCCGAGCAACCTCGTCGGTGCGCATCGCGCGCGGCTCTGGTCGCGCTACCTGCCCGAATTCGGCTGGACGCCGATCGTCGTCACCGGCGATCCGGCCTGCTACGGAGAGAGGCCGGATCCCGATCTTGAACGGCTGGTAGCGGCAAACCTGCGGGTGATCCATGCGCCGACCTTGTCGAACCGGCGGCTTCGTCTCGTCAACGACATCGGCGTGCGCGCCTTCCTCGGCTGCTACCGCGTGCTGGCCGGACTTGCGGCGCGGCGCGAGATCGACTTCGTGCTGGTGACGATTCCCTCCAACTTCCTGGCTCCCGTCGGTCGGCTGATTCACCTTCGCCATGGCGTCCCGTTCGGAATCGACTACCAGGACCCCTGGATCAATCGCTGGCCCGGCGTTGACCGCCCGCTCACGAAGGCGTGGGCGTCTTATCGGCTGGCCGGCCTGCTGGAACCCTGGTCGGTGCGGGATGCAGCGCTGATCACCGGCATGGCGCCGGGCTATGCCGCCGGCATGCTCGATCGCAATCCCGATGTCGCACGGAGCGCCATCCTCGCCTTCATGCCGATGGGGAGCGCGCCCGAGGATTTCGATCTGGTGAGAACGTTGCACCGGCCGAGCTTCCTGTTCCAGCCGGACGACGGTCACTTCCACATGATCTATGCGGGAGCGCTCCTGCCGGCCGGACTCGACGTGCTCGACGCTTTTCTCGGCGCACTGAAAGAGCTGCAGAAGCTCGCACCCGGCGTCGCCAGCCGCCTTCGGGTCCACTTCGTCGGCACCGGGACATCGCCCGACGATCCGCAAGGCCATCGCGTGCTGCCGCGCGCACGGATGCTCGGCGTCCACGGCATGGTGACCGAGCATCCGCATCGCATCGGCTATGTCGACACTCTGAACCATCTCGACAAGAGCGACGCGATTCTGATCCTTGGATCGAGCGAGCGGCACTACACGCCGTCGAAGGTCTTCCAGGGGATGCTGTCGCGTCGGCGGATCTTCGCGATGCTGCATGCCGACAGCAGCGCCGTGGATATGATCCGCTCGGCAAGAGCGGGATGCGTCCTCTCCATGGTGCAAGCAGCTCCGCCGGCGCCGGCAGAAATCGCCCGCGAACTGGAAAAGTTCATCAAGGATACGTCCTGGGACCCGGATACCGTCGACACCGCGATCTGCGAGTCTCTGTCCGCAAGGGCCTCGACGCGCGCGCTGGCCGCCGCGCTCGACCGTGCCTGCGCCGGCAAGGCGCCGGCCTGATGACGCTTCGTATCGGCTTCCTGATCAGTCATCCGATCCAGTATTGGACGCCGATCCTGCGTGAGCTCGACAAGTTGTGCGAGCTCACCGTGTACTTCGCCCATCGCCAGACTGCCGAGCAGCAGGCGCACGCCGGGTTCGGCGTGCCCTTCGAGTGGGACACCGACATCATGTCGGGCTATCGCAGCGAGTTCCTGACGAATGTCTCGCGCCGCCCCTCGTCGGACAGCTTTTGGGGATGCAACACGCCCGGCATCGTCGAGAAGATCGCCCAGGGTCGCTTCGACGCTTTCGTCGTGCCGGGCTGGGCCTTGTGGAGCTACTGGCAGGCGGTGTTCGCCTGCAGGCGGAACGGTGTGCCGATCATGGTCCGGGGCGACTCTCAACTCATCGACGAGCGCCGGGGACCTCTGCGGGCGATCAAGCAGATCGTCTTTCCCTCGATATTGCGGTGCTTCGACGGGTTTCTCTATGTGGGCGAGCGCAACCGCGAATACCTGCTCCACTACGGGGTCGCGCCACGGCGCCTGTTCTTCTCGCCGCATTGCGTCGACAACGATGCCTTCCGGTCCGGCAGCGAGGCGGCACGGCAGTCGGGCGGGTCGACGCGGCAAACGCGCACCGCGCGCATCCTTTTCGCGGGCAAGCTCATTCCCCGCAAGCGTCCGCTGGACATCCTTCGCGCCGCCAAGCTCCTGCAGGATCGTGGCATGGATCTCGACATCACTTTCGCCGGTTCGGGCCAGCTCGGTGAGGAACTCGCAAGCTTTGCGCACTCGGCCGGCCTGTCCGTGAAATGGCGCGGCTTCGTCAATCAGAGCGAGATGCCCGCCATGTACGCGGCCGCTGATGTCGTCGTGCTGCCCTCGCAATCCGACACCTGGGGCCTCGTCGTGAACGAAGCCATGGCCTGCGGCGTGCCGGCGGTGGTGTCCGATATCGTCGGCTGCGGCCCGGACCTCGTTGTCCCGGGGCTGACGGGCGAAATCTTTCCGCTCGGGGATATCGCCGCCCTGAGCCGGGCGATCGAGGCCGTGCTGCGCGCCGCGCCGGAGGGGCAGCGCCGTGACATCGCCGCTCGAATCGCCGCGTATTCGCCGGCGGCCGCGGCCCGCGGCATCCTCGAAGGCGCCGTCCGTTTGCAAAAGTAATACTTTTGCAAAAGCCGACAAACCAGCGTAAACATTGATCTTTATGCCATGACCGCCACTACCGCCTCGACCATTCATCCACCCGCCCAACTGGATTTCAGGCTCGTCCTGAAAGGGGCCCGGCTGTTGGCGATCCTGTGCGCGATCATCGCGGTCTTCTCGCCCGATCCCATCGCCTTCGCCATCGGCGGCGCGATCCCGTGGCTGTGCCTGCGCATTCTTTACACGCGCGCGATGCCGGCTGCTCTGCTCTATCTGTTCATATGGCAATGGTTGCAGATCTTCGCCCGCATGGTGCAGTCCTGGGTCGACGGACAGACGCTGACGGCAAGCCTTTCCGGGCCCAATGTCGTCCGCGCCTATTGGTACATGATGGTGAGCCTGGTCGTCCTCGCCGTCGTCTTTCGCCTCGTTCTGACGAACGTCAAGCCCGCCACTTCCGCGCAGCGCACGGCCCACCTTCGATGGAGTGTCCGCCAGTTGGTGATCCTGTACGGGCTGGGATTCATCGTCTCCAGCGCGGCCGCCGTTCTCGGCCGCGGCGGTCTGGCCCAGCCGGCGGAGACGCTGGGGCAGGTCAAGGTCGTCGCCCTGTTCGTCCTCTTCGTCTACGTCATGTCGACCGGACGTGGCGGGGCGATCATGCTCGCTGTGGTGCTGTTCGAGATCGCAGCAGGCTTCACCGGGTTCCTGTCGGATTTCCGCAGCGTCTTCATCTTTCTCGCGATCGCGGCGGTGACGGCGCGGATCAGGCTGAGGTTCAGCACGGGCTTTCTGGCCGTCTGCGCGGTCGTTACCCTGACGATGCTCGCGCTGTTCTGGACATGGGTCAAAGCCGACTATCGGGAATATGCGTCGAAGTCGTCCGACTCGCAGACCATCGTCGTGCCGCTGTCGGATCGCCTCGCATATCTGGGCGACAAGATGCTCTCGGTCGGCGACATCGATCTCGGCCGGACGAGCTATCTGCTGCTGACCCGGTTTGCCTACGTCGACATTTTTGCCTCGGTCATCGACGTCCAGGAGGTGTCCGTCGAGCCGATTGTGATGCGACAGTGGAAAGAGGCGCTGGAGCATGTGTTCAAGCCGCGCGTGTTCTTTCCCGACAAGGCGGATCTCTCGGACACCGAGGTCTACGTGCGGCTCACCGGCCGGCTGTTGTTCGACGAGGTGTCCACGGGAACTTCGATCAGCGTCGGCTACATGGGCGAGAACTTCGCCGACCTCGGCTTCCCGGGCATGTTGCTCGGCATCGCAGTGCTTGGGCTCGGCCTCGCCGTTTGCGTGCGTGTCCTGATGTCCTTCGACCTGCCGATGGCGATGCGCGAGGGGGTCATCATGGCCTTCGCCTTCAGCATGGCGCGCGATGGCGTCGAGGTCTCCCTGCCCAAGATGATCGGTGCGGCCTTGATGTTCATGATCATATTTGTCCCGACCATCAAGTTTGTCGTCCCGCGCGTCATCCTGTGGCTCGACAGGCCGGCGCAGGGCGCGGCGCGGCGGAGGTCTCCGCAAGCGGCCCATCCGTGACGTCGCCGGTGGATCGAGAAGGGCCGGCGCCGACGGCAGCCGATTGGCACGGCAAAGCAGGACATCCTCGGTTTGCATGGCGGCTGGCCCAGCGATGAAGGTCGGACGACCGATCAACCTGTTCTACGAAGAGCCTGATCCCGACCGGTGGCTGCCGCTCGACCGTTACCCGCGACGTCTGATCCGGCACCTGGTGCGTGGTCCGACGCAGCCCGGCGGGGCGATGCGCGTGTTCCTCAACCTCAAGGCCGGCCTCGACCGGATCGGCGTTGCCCATCGCGTCAACGACTTCCGATACATGAGGAAGAATCCCGACGATCTGGCGTGCCTGATCGGCAAGCCGCATCTGTTGCAGAGGTTCCCGCCGCACACGCCGCTCTTGTTCGGCACTTCGATCTACAATCACCCGATCGACGACGAATGCCTTCCGAAACGGCATCTGGTCCGCCAGGTGCTCGTACCGAGCGAATGGGTCGGGCAGATGTTCTCGAAGGTCTGGCCTGGCCTCGTCAGCGTGTGGCCGGTCGGCATCGATACCGGCCGCTGGGAGCCTTCGCCGTCCCAACCCAAGGACGTCGACGTCCTGGTCTACGACAAGATCTACCGCCGGCGGGAGGACTATCGGACCGAACTGATCGAGCCGCTGATGGCCGAGCTGCGAGGCAATGGGCTCGCGGTCGAATATCTGCGCTACGGCTCCTATGCCGAATGGGAATTGTTTGCTCTCAGTCGCCGCGTACGTTCCATGGTCTATCTCAGCCATCACGAGACCCAGGGCATCGCCCTGCAGCAGATGCTGTCGGCAGACGTGCCGGTCTTCGCCTGGGATCCCGGCGGCGACTGGCAGGACCTCGAATATCTGCGGCGCGGTGTGCGCTACGGACCTGTCACGTCCGTGCCCTACTGGGATGAGCGATGCGGCATCAAGTTCGCCGGCGCGGCCGACTTGCGATCCGCCTTTGCCGACTTCTGGCACGGAGTGAAGACCAATGCCTTTAGTCCGCGCCGGCTCATCTTCGACAAGTGTCTGACGCTCGAGGCGGCCGCCGAAGCCTACGCGGCGCTCGCTGCTAGGTACGGGTGACCGCGCCGAGTTCGGCATCGGGCGGCAATTCCTTCCGCCAGTCCGTCAACTCGCCTTCGCGGCCGATGGTGCCGAGTTGCACGGGGAACAGGCGATCGACGACGCCTGCCGGCAATAGCCGTCGTGCGGCAAGCACGAAGCCCAGGTACGAGCCGCGAAGAGGGAAGGGGCGGGCCCTGCAGCGTGTCCGGTCCCAGCGCGCAAAACGGTCGGGATAGGCGCGGGTCGCCATGAGGGACGCGGCGTTTTGGCTCACGAAGGAGCCCAGCATGCGGCGCTTGCGATCGAGTTCGCGAGGATCGAGGCGGAACTTGACGATGGTCCGGTCATCGATGCCGTCGGGCGGTCCACAATAGGAGACGAGACCGAAGAGCCAGCGCGTGCAGAGGGCGATCACACGATGGGGCGTGTATCGCAAGGAAGTGCAGGGGCTGTACTCGGGCGCCTCGAACACCTCGAAGCGATCCTGCGGTGTCACGATCAGGCCGATCAGCGCCGCCACCATGTCGTGATGGATGTGGCCGCCCTCGAACATCGGCATCACGATCACGGAAGGACGGAATTCGTCGATGATCGACCTCAAGGCGAGGGCGGCGGCGCGAAGCCTCGCGGGATTGCGCTGGCGCAGCGGCGGCAGAAGGTCGAGATGCACGAGATCGCAGTCCTGCAGGCCGGCCTCACGCCATGCCGCGCGCGCTTCCCCGGTACGCCGCTCGGCCAGTCCGGGCGTCTCGTCAGGCGCCAGGTAGACGATGCGCGTGACGCCGCCCAGGCTGCGGTTTCGTGGCCCAATTGCGCCGGCGGCGATGACGCAATCGTCCTCGTGCGGTGCCAGGACGAGAAGACGGCAAGGCCTGTCCCAGGTCTCCCATCGCTCGATCGCGCGCAGGCGGGCGAGCGCCCAGCCCGATATCGCGAACAACAGCAGGTAGAACGCCGCGAAGGGCAGGAAGATGAGATCCAGCGGCCACGGGCTTGCCGAGACCGTCCACCACAAGACACCGGCGAGCCCACCGAGAAGGGCAACGGGAACCGATGGCGTGAAGAAGATGCGAAGCTTCATCCGATGCTCGTCCGCGCCTTCCCGGCCAGCGCCTCAACGGTTGATCGTTCCCGATGGCCCTACCTATGCTATTGCCACCGCGCTGCTCGCAAGCCCGACGTTGACGGACATATCTTTTGCGCCTTCTCCATATCGTTCCGACCTATTTGCCCGCGCTTCGATATGGTGGCCCCATTCGTTCGGTTCATGCTCTCTGTCGCGGCCTCGCAACATGCGGCCATGACGTCCATGTCTTCACCACCAATGTCGACGGGGACGGCGACACCGACGTACCGCTGGAAAGGGCCGTCGATCTCGACGGGGTGAAGGTCACGTACTTCCCGAGCCGCAGGCTGCGTCGCCTCTACTGGTCTCCGCCGATGCGCCGTGAGCTGTTGCAGGCCCTGCCGACTTTCGACCTCGTGCACCTGCATGCCATCTATCTCTGGCCGCTCTGGGCCGGCGCACGCATTGCCCGCAGGGTCCACGTTCCCTACGTATCGTCACCGCGCGGCATGCTGGCGCCCGAGCTCATCCGGCGAAAAAGCCGGTTCGTCAAGGAGGCCTGGCTCGGCCTGATCGAGCGCCGAAATCTCGAGAACGCCGCCGCCATCCATGCCACGTCGACTGCGGAGGCCGACGACATTCGCCGTCTCGGCTGGTCGTTGCCGCCGGTCCGGGTCGTGCCGCACGGAGTGGACGATCCCGAGCAGACATCCGGCAAGTCCGCGTCGGCCGACGTCACTGCGGCGATCGCCGGCGGCGGCTACGTCTTGTCCCTCGGCCGCATCAACTGGGAGAAGGGGCTCGATCGCCTGATCGGCGCCCTGCCGGCTTCGCCGACGGCGCGTGTCGTCATCGCCGGCGACGATCGCGAAGGCCATGCGGCCTCCCTGCGCGAGCTCGCACGGCAGCTCGATGCCAGTGATCGCGTGACCATACTCGCGCGCCACGTCGACGGCGCGGACAAGGAGGCGCTGTTCGCCGGAGCGGCATTGTTTGCCATGCCCTCGCTCGCCGAGAATTTCGGGCTTGCCGCCTTCGAGGCGATGCGGCGCGGTCTTTCGGTGCTGGTCACGCGAGAAGTCGGGATGTCGGAAATCGTGCGCGAGGCCAAGGCAGGCATCGTGGTCGAAGGTGCACCGGAAGCCGTCGCGGCCGGACTGAACATTCTCCTGGCGGATGCATCCAGGCGAATGGCAATGGGCGATGCGGGGCGCGCCCATGTCGTCGCCCGCTATGGATGGCCTGCGGTCGTCGGGCAGATGGAGGCGCTGTATCGATCGGCGCTCGCGGCGGACGCGAGGAAGAAGGCGCTGCGATGAGCGATCTCCTGTCCCTGAGCCCATTCGATCCCGCCAGCGAGCCGCGCATCGTCATCATTGCCGATTGGCTGCCGCCCGATTTCGGCGCCGTCGGCCAGTACATGCTGATGCGCGCCCGCTCGTTCGCCGAGCGCGGCCATCAGGTGACGTTGATCGGCCTGACCGCGGGACGCGGATCACGTCGCAGTGCCCGGCTCGGCCCCGGAACCCTGACTGAAACAAGATTGTCCGCCCAACCCGTCCCGCGGGCCTCGCTGCCGAGACGACTCCTCTGGACGATCTGGACCGACATGCGGCTGGTCTCCGCCGCCTTCGGTCCGATGCGGCGTGCCGACGGCATCCTGTTCACCGGCTCGCCGCCGTTCCTGATCCACTTCCTGGCGCCCCTCAAGCGTCTTTGGCGAGGCCGGCTCGTCTATCGGATCACCGACTTTCACCCCGAATGCCTGATCGCCGCCCGGGAGCGCTCGTCATTGATGCTGCGCGCCTTGCTGAGGCTCACGAACTTTTGGCGGCGAAGGGTCGATGGCTTCGAGGTTCTGGGTGACGACCAGTACCGACGCCTCGAGGCGACCGGGGTTGCCGCCGAGCGGATTGCGCTGGTGCGCGACGGGTCACCCATAGACTTCGCCGTGGACGCCCCGGCCGATCCCCTCCCGGCCGAGCTCGCCGGTCATTGCGTGCTGCTCTATGCGGGCAACTACGGCATTGCACATGAAGTCGAGACCGTGGCGGAGGGTTACCGGCTTCATCACCGTCGGGGATCGGGCAGGGTGCGCCTTTGGCTCAGCGCGTCGGGGGCCGGCGCGGAGGCCCTTGTCGGACGCTTTACCGACGACAGGCTGCCCTTTCACAGCACGCCGCCCGTGCCACTGGAACGGCTTCCCGGCCTGCTGCGCAGCCCCGACGGCCATCTCGTCACCCTCAAGGACCGCTTCGTGGGGTTCGTCATGCCGTCGAAGATCTATGGCTGCCTGGCGTCGAAGCGCCCGTTGATCTTCGTCGGCAGCGAGGAATCGGACGTCGACATGCTGGCGCGGCGCTCCCACCTGCCGTACTGGCGGGTCGCCTGCGCCGATGCCGCCGGTTTTGCCGCCGCCCTGGAGCGGTTTGCAGACTGGATCGAGAAGGATGACGCAGCCTGATCCTCTGAAATATTATTGCTCTTCGGACCGATGCGTTCAGCGTTCGATAAGGTATCGGAAGTTCCTGTTCGTCTTTCCCGACTTGGTTTTTGGTGGCTTTTTCGGTATCTTAGCGGAAGATTTGCAGGCTGAGGCTTAGGAAATCGACGGTGACGCGATCGTCGGGGTGTGAATGGGTGGTTTTCGATGCGGAAAATTGCATTCAAGACGCAGGGTCTGGTCGTTGCCGGATTGATTTGGTTCGGTTGGCTGGCCTTCGCGCAGGAGGCGTGGAACCAAAATCAGGGCCGGACTCAGGACGATGGAACCGCCTTCCTGCAGAGCAGCGATCTGCTCCAGGGAACAACCGTGCCGCAGGGTGCCGGCCCGTTGCAGAGCGCGGGTCCGCTTCTCGGCGCAAGTCCGCTTGAAGGCTCCGTGCCGTTGTCGGTTTCGACGCCGGCGGTTTTCGTCCGGCCGCAACTCCAGAGCGGCCCGCCGTTCCTGATCCTGCTGGCATCGTTGCCGCTCTCGGCTCTCACGACGACTCTGGTCGCACCGCCCGCCCCGCCGATCGTCAGCCTCCTGCCGCCACCAGCCGGTGTGGCGCAGACAGCGGGCAGCCCCACGACGACTTCCACGTCCACATCGGCGCCCCTCGCGTCGCCGTCTGGGAACTCATACATTGCGCCCGCGACGCCGACGCCGGTGGTCTCGCCGCAGAACATTTGCACGACCGCTAGCTGCACCTGACGTTCAGCCGTGCAGATCGTCGTTCAGCCCGTCATCGGACCTCTGCCCGGATGGCCGCAAACGCCCATGTCGATTAGCGTACGCCGTACCCGGTGGATTTGGACGCCGATCCTCGGATGGGCCTTGCTGTCCGGACAGGCGTCGACCGTCCTGGCGCAAGTCGGCAGCACGCCGGTGGTTGGTCCATCAGGCAGCGGACCGGGGACGGGGACGACGGCAATCGATCCCGGCGCCGGCACGGCGACGAACGACGGGACGGTTCCGAACGGGTCGCCGGGCGGGCAGCCGGACGCCAGCGGTGTGACGCTGAAGCCCGCCGTCACGACCGACAAGGCCATCAGTCCGGCGACGGCGCTGCCCGCGATTACACCCCCGGCCGGTGCCGCTTCCTCGACCACCGGCCCCAGCGTCAATGCGCCGACAGCCGCCGTCGGCGCGAACGATGTGACGGCGCTGCCGTCCTACGGGACGACCATCGTCAACGCGCCGTTCGGCGCCAGCCTTCCCATCGAGCCGGCGATCGGAGGAACCGAGAGTGCGGTCAACAGTGAACTGGGCATATCGGTCGGCTCGTTCCGCCTCTCTCCCCAGATCGAAGTCAATGTCGGCACCGACAGCAACGTCTTCGCACAGGCGCAGTCGCTGGGAACAGTAGGCTCCCTTTATACGACCATCGCGCCGACGCTCGATTTGCGGTCGGACTGGCTCAATCACGACTTGCATATCCTGGCGAGCGGCATCACGGGCTTTTACGCCAGTGCACCGACGCAGAATTATCTCAATTACACGCTGCAGGCCGACGGCAAGATCGACATCTACACCGATTTCTATGCCACCTGGTCGGCCGCCTTCAAGCAGACCACCGAGGCGCTCGGCACGCCGAACGTGGCCTTCGCGCAGGCGCCGACGGTCGTGGACTCGATCCCCCTCAATGTCGGCCTTTATCAGCGCTTCAACCGGCTCTTCTACCAGCTGAAGGGTTCGCTAACCCGCTTCACCTACTACGACTACAGCGCCATCATCGTGAACGGCCTGCCGGCCTCCAGCCGTGACCGCACCGAGTATGTCGAGTCGCTGCGCATCGGCTACGATGTCTTCGACGAACTGGCGTTGTTCGTTCAGCCCGAGCTCAATCAGCGCCGCTACCTCAATCCGGTCAACTCGGTCGATCAGGACCGCGATTCCAACGGACAGCTCATGAATGTCGGCGCGACGTGGTCGCCTTCGCCGGCAACCAAGCTCGAGGCGACGGTCGGCTATCAGAACCAGGTGTACCAGACCTTCGGCGGCGCGACCTCGGCGTTCACTTTCAGCTTGTCCGGAAGCTGGAACGGCTATGAGCCGCTGACGCTGCGTCCCTCGATCCAGCGGTCGATCGCCGAAACAGCGCTCACGAACTACAAGAACTACGTGGCGACGACCTACGGTGTCGATTTCAACTACCTGATCCACGATGCCTGGACGGCGGTCGGAGGCGTCGCCCTCGTCACCGCGGACTATACGCCGGTCGAGGGGTCTGGCGCTGCCCCGCGTACGGACACCATCTTCCGCGGCCAGATCGGCCTCCTTTATTCGCTGAGGCCCCAGGTGCAGATCGGCCCCTTCTTCGAATACACCACGGGAAGTTCGACCGATCCGACCACGGGGCCGTCGTACGATCGCGAAGTCATTTCCGTGCGGCTGATCGCAAGACGGTGACGGTGTGCTGAACAAGTTCGACATCCGGCGTCGCGTGGACGCCTCCTCTCTCTGGAAGGCGGTGTTGGCGGTCCTCGCGGCCGGCGCCTTCCTGTCGGCCGCGGCGTGCGAAACCCGCACCACCGGCGTCACGCAACTTCCGGTTCCTCCGGCCAGAGATGTGGCGTCGTTCAGCACTCCGCCTCCCACCAGCGGTCCGCCGTACCAGCCGAGCAGCGAGTGCCGGGCCGGCACCGGCAGCTACCGACTGGGAGCTGGCGACAAGATCCGTGTGGTCGCTCTTCAGGACGCGGAATTTTCCGGCGACTACGAGGTCAGCGCCACGGGAGGCATATCGCCCCGCATGCTGGGCTCGGTCCAGGTCGTCGGAAAGACCTTGAACGAGGTCGAGGAGCTGTTGCGCGAGCGCTACAGGGCAAGCGGCTACCTGATCTCGCCACGTCTCAGTGTCGAACTCGTGGCCACTCGTCCATTCTACGTGCTGGGCGAGGTGGCCCGGTCCGGGGCGTTCGCGTATGTGAATTGCCTGCGCGTCATCCAGGCCGTAGCGATTGCCGGAGGGTTTACCCGCCGAGCCGCCAAGACCCGGATCACCATCAAGAGATTTTACTCGCAGGCCGCCGAGGAAGAATATGTAACCGAGGACACGCTGGTCGAGCCGGGCGACGTGATCCGGGTGCCCGAGAGATATTTTTAATAGCATCGGCTATGCAACTTTGCTATATGTCATGGCCGAAGTTTTGGATGAGCTGAATTCGATTACGTATTGTCATACTTAAGAGATTTCGCGCCTTCGAGGCGCAGGATGGATTTAATGGGACCGCTGCGTAAGATTGAGCATATGGGGGACGACGATCAGGGCAACCTGCCTGCCGGTCCCGACTCGCTGGGTTCGGCTGGTCCCGCCGGTGACACGTCGAACGAGCTCTGGGAATGGCTGCGGCTTCTCAACCGGCGCAAGGCCCTCATCGTCGGCGCCGGCCTGGTGGCCGTCGCGATCATGGCGCTGATCATTGCCCAGCAGACGCCGCTCTACAAAGCATCGTCGCGGGTCATGCTGGATACCCGCACCTTCAAGGTGATCAACTCCGAAGCGGCGCTGTCCGGAGTCGACACCCTCAACCTCGGTGCGATCCAAAGCGAACTGGAAGTCATCCAGTCGGAGTTCCTGATCGGCCGTGTCGTCGACCGTCTCGGCCTTGCCTCCAATCCGGACTTCAACGGCTCCAGGCCGCCGGGCTTTCTCGATGCGACGATGGCACCGATCCGGGATCTGTGGCAGTCCGGCATTTCATCGCTCCTGGCGCCGCCGCCACCGCAGCGTAGCGCACCGGCCGCTCCGGCGCGGCAGGCGCGCAACGAGGACAACGATCCTGCCCGGCGCGCCGCCATCGCCACGGTGGCGGGCCATCTCACCGTTTCCCTGCTCGGCCGCACCTTCGTCATCATCGTGACGGTCGAAAGCCCCAACGGCACGATGTCGGCGCGCATCGCCAATGCCATCGCCGAGGTCTATCTCGCCGACCAGGTCGACAACAAGAACGAGGCCAACCGGCGGGCGACGGAATGGCTGGAAGAGCGGCTGGCCGAGCTGCGCCGCAATCTGCAGGCCGCCGACGAGGCGGTCGCCACCTATCGCCGCGACAAGGGTCTCGCGGGCAGTCCCGAGGGCGTCGTCTCGACGCAGACGCTCTCCGATCTCAATTCCAAGTACCTGTTGGCCAAGACACGCCGCATCGAGAAGGAGGCCCGGCTCGTCGCCCTCAGCAAGGCGAGCCTGAACCCGGCCGAGCTTGCGGGCATTGCCGAGGTCACGAGCAATGCGACCCTGAACGCGTTGCGCACGCAGGAGCTGGATCTCAATCGCAAGATCGCCGAGCTTTCCACCCAGTTCGGGCCCAACCATCCGCGACTGGTCCAGGCCCGCAGCGAACTCGCGGCCGTCCACGCGCGCTTCCTGCAGCAGACGCAGAGCATCACGAACGGCATCCGCGCCGAGCTCGAGGCGGCCAAGGCCGAGGAGGCAGAGCTGAAGGCGCAAGTTGAGCGCGCCTCGGTGATGTCCGGCACGGCGAGCCAGTACGAGGCCGAGCTCAAGCAGCTCGAGCGCGAAGCACAATCGAACCGTACGCTCTATGAAAGCTTCCTCAACCGCTTCAAGGAGCTGCGCGAGCAGCAGGACATCCAGCGCGCCGATGCGCGCATTCTTGCCTATGCCTGGCCGTCGAATGCACCGTCCTCGCCGCAATACAAGACCGGCCTGTTCGCCGCCTTCATCGTCGGCTGCCTGCTCGGTATGGCGGGGGCCATTGCGGCGGAGAAGCTCGACCGCGTCTTCCGCTCGGCGTCGCAGGTCGAGAAGGCCACCGGCGTCGCCGTGCTCGGCATGATTCCGCTGGTCAAGAGCACGCTCGGGCAGCGCGCCAACATGGTTACCCAGGTTGTCGATCGAACGACTTCCTCGGCGGCGGAGGCGATGCGCGCGGTGTTCACGGCCATCAGCCTCAGCAACCTCGACCGGCCAGCCCGCATCATTGCGGTCACGTCTTCCACGCCGGGCGAGGGCAAGACCACCTTCTCGGCGGCGCTGGGTGGACTGCTCACCAAGATGAACGCCTCGCGTCGGGTGCTGCTGGTCGATCTCGACCTGCGCCAGGCGAAGCTCGCCATCGCCCTCGGCATGAAGGATCGGACGGGCACGATCGACGAGTACCTGATGGGCACGCGGACGCTGGACGAGTGCATCCACCGCCACGAGCCGTCGGGCGTCGACTATATCTGCGCCCGGTCCGATACGCCGAATGCGCCGGAAGTCCTCGAATCGCATGCCATGAAGGCGGCGCTCGCCACATTCGCCGACCGCTACGACCTCGTCATCCTGGACAGCCCGCCGGTCATGGCGGTGTCCGATGCCCGCATCGTGTCGCAGCTCGCCGACTACACGATCTTCATCGTGCACTGGGCGAAGACGCCGCGCGACGTGGTGAAGAGCGCGGTGGCGGCGCTGATGAGCGTCACCGATCGGATCGGCATCGTCATCAACAAGGTGAATCTCGCCAAGCATGCGATGTACGAGTACGGCGATTACGGCGACTACTATTCGCGCTACCGCGGCTACTACGGTACCGCCTATGGCGGAGGCGGCGCCGCTGCTGCGCCGCCGACCAAGGCGGGTACGGCCGAGGAAACCAGCGGCATCGCCAAGCTGACGCGCATCGTGCCCAGGATGAAGTAGACCCCGATATTTCCGGGGTGAACTGAGACCCATGATCTTTCGTCGGTTGTTCGGACGCGGGCCCACCGGCCGGCCGGGCGCAATCCCGGCGGGCGAAGCGGTGTACGCCGTGGGCGACATCCATGGACGTTTCGATCTCTTGCAGGACTTGCTGGCGCGCATCTTCGATGATGCCGACCGTCATCGGACCGATGCCCGGCGCAGCCTGATCTTTCTCGGCGACTACGTCGACCGCGGCCCGGAGAGCCGCAGTGTCGTCGACGCGCTTCTGCAGGATCCGTTGCCGGGCTTCACTACCATCCGTCTGATGGGCAACCACGAGGAGGCTCTTCTCTCCTTCCTCGATGGCCTGACCGACGGCCTCGACTGGCTGGCGTTCGGCGGCCTCGAAACCCTGCTGTCCTACGGCGTCTCGCTGCGCCACCTGCCGCGGACGGACGACGCCGTGGGAGCACTTCGCCGGTCGGTCGCGACCGCCGTTCCGACAGATCATGTCGAGCTGCTGCGCCGCTGCAGCCTGCACCACAGCGTCGGGGACTACCTGTTCGTGCATGCCGGCGTCCGGCCGGGCGTGCCGCTGGAGAAGCAGACGCCGACCGATCTCATGTGGATCAGGGATGATTTCCTGCGCAGCAGAGTCCCGATGCCAGAACGTGTCGTGGTGCACGGCCATACGATCTGCGACTTCCCGCAGGATCGACCGCATCGCATCAACATCGATACCGGCGCGTTCGCCAGCGGCCGGCTGACGTGTCTTGTCCTGCGCGCGGCGAACCGGCGGTTCATTTCCACCTCCGACCGCTGAGCGCATCGCTTGCCGTTCTCGACACACCTCATCTTGGTCCACGAGCCTGATCGGCCGATCGAGTCGAATGCAGTCATCGGACCGAGCTGCGGGGCAATCACGCAGCATGCAGGTGGGCGTGATATGTCGCGACGAAAAAGGCGAGAGGCAGATCCGAAATGACGGGCGTCCAGCGCGCGGCCGTAGGTTCGATACCCCTCGGTGTCCTGTTCCTTCAGGTACTCGGCCTGGCCGTCCCTCAGGCGCTGCCGTCGAGCTTGCTGGTGAGCTCCGTCAACTCGCCGCTTTTCACGAGCACCGCGCTCGCAATCTCCGTCCTTGCCTTTCGTCGTGGCGCGGTCGGCCAACTGTTGTCGATCGGTGCCGCCATTGTGATCGTCCTGATGACTCTGCTGGTCGCGACCGGCACCGGCCTCCGGGACTCCTGGGCATTCGCCCTGCTTGGATTTTGGTTTGCCGCGCTGTTCGTATCGGGCACCAGGATTGCCAAGGCCGACCGTCCAGGAGGGCTTCGCGAATTCGATCGGGTGCTTGTCATGTTCGCCTTGCCGTTCGCGATCCCGCTGACGCTCGCGGGCCTCTGGATCACCGGCCACATTCTCCAGACCACCTACGACAACTATTTCTATGCATTCGACGGGCTCCTGCCGGTTCCAGTGGCTCGCGGTCTCGCCCGATTTTGCGCCGACCATCAATGGGCATGGCAGGCCTGCAGCATCGTCTACTATGATTTCCTGCTCGTCCTCTGTGCCTTCGTCGTTCTCCGATGGCGCCAGGACGGCGAAGCCGCCGGCCAGCTCCTGGCCCGTTGGGTTTTCGCCACGCTTGTCGGCTATGCCCTGTACTACTGGCTGCCGGGCGTGGGACCGGACGTCGCCTTCTATGGAGGCGGATCAAATCTCGACTCGTTGCCAAGCCCCGGACAGGTCGAGTTGACCCTGCTCAGCGGCTTCGAGGGGCGGCCTCGCAACGCGATGCCGTCGCTCCATGTCACCTGGGCCCTGCTCATCGCCTTCACGTCCATTGAGCTCGCGACGTTGGTACGTGCTTTCGGTGCCCTCTATGCGCTCGCAACCGTCGTGGCGACGCTCGGTTTGCGCGAGCACTACTTGATCGACCTTGTCGTTGCCGTTCCGTTTGCCGTCGCGGTGCATGCGAGCGTGAGCCCGATCGGGCAAAGGGCAGACACGAGAGCGAAGCTCGTAGCCGTTCTCGGCGGCGCGGCAATGACCGGCGCATGGTTGCTCACCATTCGCTATGGCACGGCGTCGTTGCGCGGTGCTCCTTCGATCGCAAGCTTGCTCGTAATCGCCACGATACTGGCCTCGGGCTGGTTGCTCTTCCGGAGCGAAGGGAGAGCGGATCTGAAGGTGCGCAGCGCGGCGCGCGCCGTGACATGACGAGACCGACGAACGCGCCTATAGCCTCCAGAGCGTGACATCCGCGGGGGCGGAGGCACGGTCGAGGAGGGCGGGTACGTCGGCGACGAATCCGTCCGGTTTCAGCAAGCCCCTGACCAACGACCAACCGCCTTCCCGGTAGGGGCGGTGGGCGACCGCGAGGACCACCGCGTCGGCAGGTTCGAGCGCGTTCAGGTCTTTCAGCGCGAGGCCGTACTCCTCGCGCAAGAGGTCGCCGTCGGCCATCGGATCGTGCAGCTGCACACTGATGCCGAAGTCTTCCAGTTCGCGCACGATATCCACCACGCGGGTATTGCGGATGTCGGGCACGTTCTCCTTGAAGGTGACCCCGAGGACCGTCACCAGCGGCCGGCCATCGCGGGCACGCCGCATGATGCTGCGGGCGACGCGATTGGCCACATAGACCCCCATGCCGTCGTTTACGCGCCGCCCGGAATGGATGACGTGCGGGTGGTAGCCCACTTCCTCCGCCTTGTGGGCGATGTAGAAGGGGTCGACGCCGATGCAGTGGCCCCCGACCAGGCCCGGCCGGAAGGGCAGGAAATTCCATTTGGTGCCTGCGGCCCTCAGGACGTCCCGGGTGTCGACGCCGAGCCTGTCGCAGATCAGGGCAATCTCGTTGATCAAGGCGACGTTGATGTCGCGCTGGGTGTTCTCCAGCACCTTTGCGAATTCCGCGATCTTGATCGATGCGGCCCGATGGGTGCCGGCGCTGACGACGCTGCGGTACACGGCGTCGACAATGTCGAGCGCCTCGGGCGTGTCCGCCGAGACGATCTTCAGGATATTGTCGAAGCGCCGCTCCCTGTCGCCGGGGTTGATGCGCTCGGGCGAATAGCCGACGTTGAAGTCCAGCTTCCACGTGAGGCCTGACGCCCGCTCGAGAAGCGGGATGCAGACATCCTCCGTCACCCCCGGATAGACGGTCGATTCGTAGACGACGATGTCGCCTTTCTTCAGGCAACGGCCGATCGCCTCGGAAGCCTTGCGCAACGGCTCCAGGTCCGGCTGCTTGCTGGCGTCGATCGGCGTGGGCACCGTGACGATGTGAAAATCGGCGCGCCGCAGGTCGTCGACATTGGCTGTGAAATTCAGCGTCGGGGCGCGCAAGTCGGACGATTGGACCTCGCCGGTGCGATCGTGACCCTTGGACAGTTCGGCAATGCGCCGACCGTCGATGTCGAAGGCCACGACGGACACGCCTGTCCTGGCGAACGTCGTCGCCACGGGCAGGCCGACATAGCCCAGGCCGATCACGGAAATATGCCGCCTCTCGCGCCCGGACATTCTCATCGGCGCCAGTTGGGCACGGAAAGTCGCGACATCTTTCGTGAAAGCATACTCTATTTTGCACCGAAAGTCACGGAATCCACGAGCCGTGCCGGCAAGGTACCACTTGGGCCAGCGAGCGGCGTCAAAGCAGTTCTCTTTGGCTCGTGTCCATATTAAAGTCTTTGCACGCTACCAACTGCAAGGAACTGTTGATGCGCGAGCAGAGGTCCACAAATCGTCCCTCGCCCTTCCCCCGCGGGCAGAGGGACAGGTCTTTGAGTCGGTTGGCGAGACGTTTTCTACGCTGGGAAGTGATCGCTTTCGTCGCTGCCGGCTGGAGCGGGAGCGCGCTGGCCCAAGCCCCGACGGCGTATGGCACCGCGGCGCCGCAGCAACGATACGCCCCTCCGCCCGGGCAAGACTTTTTGAACCCGCGCGAGCAAGCGGCCGAAAGCTATGCGCCACAGGGCGTAAAGGTGGGATCGTTCCTGTTGTTTCCCTCGCTCGAACTCGACGAGGCCTACAACGACAACATCTATGCGTCGTCGTCCGGAAAGGTCGGAAGCTTTGTCCAGGTCGTAAGCCCGAGCGTGCAACTGCGCTCGCAATGGGGACAGCACGCGCTGAATTTCTTCGCGCGAGGCAACTTCGGCTTCTACAGCGCCGACGCCACGCAGAATTATCAGGATATCAATGCCGGCTTCGAAGGTCGGTATGACATCAGCCGCGAGTCCAACTTTTATGGCGGTGCGGCCTACACCCGCGCGCACTATTTCCCGGGCACTCCGAACGCCGTGAGCGGTTCCTTTCCGATCGCCATGTACAATCAGTACACGACGAACGCCGGTTACTATCAGCAGTTCGGGCGTTTCCGGGCCCGCCTGGACGGCCGCTTCGACGCCTACGACTACCTCAACAACGGACAGAACATCAATCAGGGGTTTGCCCCCAACAGCGACCTCAATCGCATCGAGCTCAGGGAAAGCCTGCGGGTAGGCTACGAATTCCTGCCGGGCGCCGAGATCTGGACGAGAGGGGCCTTAAACCAGCGGGACTACCAGAACAGTCCGGACTCGTCCGGTCTCTTCCGCAATTCTTCCGGCTACGAGGTCGTCGGCGGCTTCGCTTTCCTGCTCAGCACGATCACGTCGTTCGAGGTGTTCGCGGGCTACATCCAGCAAAACTATGTGGACCCTGCCTTCCCCACGATCAGTGTCCCGACCTTCGGCCTGACCGGCTACTGGAGCCCAACCCGTCAGATCCTCGTGAAACCGTATATCCTCCGCACCATCGACGACTCCTCGCTCTCGGACGCGGCCGCCTACATCAATACGACCGGCGGCCTGGACGTGAACTACAGTTTCCGGCCGAACATCCGTCTCGACGGTCACGCCGACTATACGGTGGCCAACTATCAGACGGCGCAGGGCACGGCGGGCCGATATGACCAATACGTCACGGTCCGCGCCGGCGTCATGTACCTGCCCACGCCCAACTTCTTCGTCGGACCGACCTATCAATTCGTGCATCGCACATCCAATCAGGTCGGATTCGACTACGACGACAATCAGATCCTGCTTCGCCTCGGCGCGCAGCTCTGAGCCAAGGCAGCCCGCCGGCGAACCGACGGTCCTGATATGATGAACCCTGGCGCCGCCATGGCGCCAGGCTGGCCGCGTGGTATGCCCTGTGATCGTCCCAAGGCGATCACTCCGTGCCCGCACGTTCAGCTGCGACTCGGCCGATGCGATAGCACCTCTCTCGCCGATCCCGCTACGCTATGATGTGAAACGGCCCGCTTTGCGTTGCCGCGCCCGACTGCGCCACCGGCAGACAATACGAACGTTGAGTCCCGAGGTTGTCATGTCCCATCCAAGCCCGCTCACTTTCCATGTGCCGGAACCGGCCGTGCGGCCCGGCGGCACGCCGGACTTCAGTGAAGTGCCCATCTCCCGAGCGGGCGAGGTACGGCGGCCTGACGTGACTGCCGCACCTGAAGACATTCGCGATCTCGCCTTCGCCATTATCCGGGTCCTCAATCGCGACAGCGAGGCGATCGGCCCGTGGGCAGGTCTCTTGAATGACGCCGAGCTCCTCGAAGGCTTGCGCCACATGATGACCCTGCGTGCCTTCGACGCGCGGATGCAGATGGCGCAGCGCCAGGGCAAGACGTCCTTCTACATGCAGCATATGGGCGAGGAGGCGGTGAGCTGCGCCTTCCGCAAGGCACTCGAGCCGGGCGACATGAACTTTCCGACCTACCGGCAGGCTGGGCTGTTGATTGCCGGCGGCTATCCCATGCTCGACATGATGTGCCAGATCTACTCCAACGAGCTCGATCCCCTGAAGGGCCGCCAGTTGCCGGTCCTGTACTCGTCCCGGGAGCACGGCTTCTTTTCGGTCTCGGGCAATCTTGCCACCCAGTACATCCAGGCGGTCGGCTGGGCGATGGCGTCGGCCATGAAGCGCGACACCAGGGTCGCAGCCGGCTGGATCGGCGACGGTTCGACCGCCGAGTCCGACTTTCACGCCGCCCTTGTCTTCGCCTCCACCTACAAGGCGCCGGTCGTGCTCAACATCGTCAACAATCAGTGGGCGATCTCGACCTTCCAGGGAATCGCCCGGGGCGGCGCGGGCACCTTCGCGGCGCGCGGCCTGGGCTTCGGCATTCCGTCGCTGCGCGTCGACGGCAACGACTATCTCGCCGTCCATGCGGTCGCCAGATGGGCGGTCGAACGCGCGCGCCGCAATCTGGGGCCGACGCTGATCGAGTACGTGACCTATCGGGTCGGCGCGCATTCCACCTCGGACGACCCGTCGGTCTACCGACCGAAGGCCGAGTCGGACGCCTGGCCGCTGGGCGACCCCGTGCTGCGCCTCAAGAACTGCCTGATCCGCCGCGGCGCCTGGTCGGAAGAGCGACACAAGCAGGCCGAGGCGGAGATCATGGCGTCGGTCATTGCCGCCCAGAAGGAGGCGGAAGGACATGGCACGCTCCATTCGGGGCCGCATCCCTCGGCCCGCGACATGTTCGAGGGCGTGTTCGAGGAGATGCCGCCGCATCTCCGTCGGCAGCGGCAACAGGGAGGAATCTAGCCGATGCCGCGCAAGACAATGGTCGAGGCGATTCGTGACGCCATGGACGTCTCCATGCAACGCGACGACAACGTCGTCGTGTTCGGCGAGGATGTCGGCTATTTCGGCGGCGTGTTCCGGTGCACCCAGGGGCTGCAGCAGAAATTCGGCTCGAGCCGCTGCTTCGACGCGCCGATCAGCGAGTCGGGCATTATCGGCGCTGCGGTCGGCATGGCGGCCTACGGGCTTCGGCCCTGCGTCGAGATCCAGTTCGCCGACTATATGTATCCGGCCTACGACCAGATCGTGTCGGAAGCGGCGCGAATCCGCTACCGCTCGAACGGCCAGTTCACCGTGCCTATGGTGGTGCGCATG
Source organism: Reyranella sp. (assembly GCF_036558665.1). Classification (GTDB taxonomy): domain Bacteria; phylum Pseudomonadota; class Alphaproteobacteria; order Reyranellales; family Reyranellaceae; genus Reyranella. The sequence goes on from NZ_DATBFE010000063.1 coordinate 84,482, forward strand.
CCGACGGGCGGCGGCATCTTCGGCGGCCAGACCCACAGCCAGAGCCCGGAGGCGTTGTTCACCCACGTCTCGGGCCTCAAGACCGTCGTGCCCTCCAATCCGTACGATGCCAAGGGGCTGCTGATCGCCGCCATCGAGGACAACGATCCGGTGATCTTTCTCGAACCGAAGCGGCTCTACAACGGCCCGTTCGACGGCCATCACGACCGGCCGGTGACCCCGTGGGCCAGGCATCCCCAAGGTGAGGTGCCCGACGGCCACTATACGATTCCCCTGGGCAAGGCGGTAATCCGTCGCGAAGGCGCCGCGGTGACCGTGTTGGCCTATGGCACCATGGTGTTCGTGGCCGAGGCGGCGACCAGGGAAGCAGGCATCGATGCCGAGATCATCGATCTGCGCACGCTGGTGCCGTACGACCTCGACATGATCGTCGCCTCGGTGAAGAAAACCGGCAGATGCGTCGTCGTGCACGAGGCGACCCTGACGTCCGGGTTCGGCGCCGAGCTCAGTGCGCTGGTGCAGGAGACTTGCTTCTATCATCTCGAGGCGCCGGTCGTGCGCGTCGCCGGCTGGGATACGCCCTATCCGCATGCCCAGGAGTGGGACTATTTCCCGGGGCCGGCACGGGTCGGGCGTGCCCTGAAGGCCGTGATGGAGGCCTGAGATGGGGATTCGCATCGTCAAGCTTCCCGATGTCGGCGAGGGCGTTGCCGAGGCTGAACTCGTCGAATGGCATGTCGCGATCGGCCAGTCGGTGCTGGAGGATCAGCTCCTCGCTGCGGTGATGACCGACAAGGCCACGGTGGAGATCCCGTCGCCGGTCGCCGGCACTGTGCTGGCGTTGGGCGCGGAGGTAGGCGGCGTTCTGGCAGTCGGCGCCGAGCTGGTCCGTCTGGAGGTTGCGGGCGAAGGCGACAAGGAGGTTGCAGCCGCGCCGCGCGAAGCGGCCAGGCCCGAGCCTGCGCCATCTGCGGCCGCCATGCCGTCGCCCGCGCCAGCAAAGTCGCCCGCTCTCGAGCGCGCCCACGTTCCCGAGCCGCCGCGTCCGACAACGCAAGGGTCGTTGGGGCCGCCGCGGGCGCCAGGCGAGAAACCGATTGCGTCGCCTGCCGTGCGGCGGCGGGCGCGCGATGCCGGCGTGGATCTTCGCCAGGTGCGCGGCAGCGGGCCGGCCGGGCGGATCGGGCACGAGGATCTCGACGCCTTCCTGCGCGGCGGTGCACCGGCCGCGACCATCAGCGCGCGCGTGCCCAAGACGGACGTCGACACCGTCAAGGTGATCGGCCTGCGCCGGCGCATCGCCCAGAAGATGGCGGACTCCAAGCGCCGGGCGGCGCATTTCGCCTATGTCGAGGAGGTCGACGTCACTGCGCTCGAGGATTTGCGCACCGCCTTGAATGCGGAAAGCCGTCAGGATCGCCCGCGGCTCACCTTGATGCCGTTCCTCATGCAGGCGCTGGTCAGGGCGGTGGCGGATTTTCCCGAGATGAACGCGCTCTATGACGACGAGGCCGAGACCATCGAGCGGCACGGCGGCGTCCATATCGGCATCGCGACGCAGACGCCGTCGGGCTTGATGGTTCCGGTGGTCCGTCACTGCGAAACACGTGGGCTGTGGGACATGGCCGCCGAGGTGCGGCGTCTCGCCGAAGCAGCGCGGGAAGGGCGCGCGACGCGTGCCGAGCTGACGGGCTCGACCATCACCATCACGAGCCTGGGACCGCTCGGCGGCATCGTCACCACGCCGGTGATCAACCGACCGGAAGTGGCGATTGTCGGCGTCAACAAGGAGGCCGTGCGGCCGGTGTGGCAAGGCAGCCAGTTCGTGCCGCGGACCATGATGAACCTGTCGTCGTCCTTCGACCATCGGGTCATCGACGGCTATGTCGCGGCCCGCTTCATCCAGCGCATCAAAGGCCTCGTCGAAGCACCGGCGACGCTTTTCATAGAGGAGTGAGATGGCCGATATCGCTGCAAAGGTGCTGGTCGTAGGGGGCGGTCCCGGCGGCTATGTCTGCGCAATTCGCGCCGGCCAGCTCGGTCTCGACGTCGTGCTGGTGGAGCAGGGAGGCCTGAACGGCGGGCTGGGCGGCACCTGCCTGAACGTCGGCTGCATCCCCTCGAAGGCCATGATCCACGCCGCAGACGCCTTCCATCACGCGGTGAGGCAGGCGGCCTCGGCGCCGTTCGGCTTGCGGGTCGAGCGCCCGACGATCGACCTCGCGCGCACGATCGAGTGGAAGGACGGGATTGTCGGACGTCTGACGAGCGGCGTCGGCACGCTCTTGAAGCGGCACCGGGTCAAGATCGTGCACGGCCACGCCGGCATGCTGGACGGCAAGACCTGCCGGGTCGAGACCGACACCGGCCCCCAAGTCATCAGAGCCGAGCATGTCGTCCTGGCAACGGGTTCGGAGGCGGCGCCACTGGCCGCATTGCCGTTCGGCGGCAAGGTCATTTCATCGACGGAGGCCTTGTCGCTGCACACGGTTCCCGAACGCCTCGCCGTGATCGGTGCCGGATATATCGGACTCGAGCTCGGGACCGCATTCGCGAAGCTCGGGGCAAAAGTCACCGTGATCGAAGCCGCGGACCGCATCTTGCCTGTCTACGATGCAGAGCTCGCGCGACCGGTCGCACGACGTCTGCAGGCGCTGCGTGTCGACGTTCTGACTCGGGCCAAGGCCGTCGGACTGGCTGATGAAGGCGGAGCGGTCCAGGTCGACCAGGAGGGCGCGCCGAAATGCACCGTTGCGGCCGATCGGATCCTTGTCGCGACCGGCAGGCGCGCCCGGCTGGCGGGCTTTGGGCTCGAGCGCCTCGACCTCACCATGAACGGCCCGTTCGTCCACGTCGACGAGCGTTGCGCGACATCGATGCGCAACGTGTGGGCGGTCGGTGATCTCACGGGAGAGCCGATGCTCGCCCACCGCGCGATGGCCCAGGGCGTCGTGGTCGCCGAGGTGATCGCGGGCCATCGCCGTGTCTTCGATGGCGCGGTGATTCCGGCCGTGTGCTTCACCGATCCGGAGGTCGTCACCGTGGGCCTGTCCCCCGACGAGGCGCGCCGGGCCGGCCGCGAGGTGCATGTCGGCACCTTCCCGTTCCAGGCCAATGGGCGCGCCCTGACCCTGGGGGCGGAAGAGGGATTCGTGCGGGTGACGGCACGCGCCGACAACCATCTGGTGCTCGGTGTGGCCGCGGTCGGTGCCGGCGTGTCCGAACTCGCCGGCGCCTTCGCGCTGGCGCTCGAGATGGGCGCGACGCTGGAAGACATCGGCGGTACGATCCACGCCCATCCGACACTGGGCGAGGCATTCCACGAGGCCGCATTGCGCGGATTGGGAGAAGCCCTCCATGTCTAGGCAGGCGGCTCTCCCATCGCGCCGGATCTTGCCATGAAGATCGCTCTCGTCTCGGACCTTCACCTGTCCGTCGCGCCGCTGCCGTTCCCGCACGTTGCCGCGGACGTATTGGTGATTGCAGGCGATGTCGCGCGCCCGCGGCGCGCGATGGAATGGGCGAAGGCGACGCGCGTCCCGACCATCTATGTCGCGGGCAATCACGAGTTCTACAAGAACGACCTCGCCACGACTTACGCAGAGCTGCGGCAACACGCCGTGGGCACTCCCATCCGCGTGCTGGAACGATCGGAGTGGGTGTACCGCGGCGTCCGCTTCCTGGGATGCACGCTCTGGTCCGACTACCGGCTCTTTCCCTCGGAGGAGGCCAGGGCGCGCGGCCTCGCCGACGCCACGAAGTTTCTCTACGACTTCTCCATCATAAAGGTCGCACCGGACTTCGACCAAACCTTCAGTCCGGCCGTCTGCCGGCTCCTGTTCGAGCAGTCGGTCGCCTGGCTCGAGGAGTGCTTCGAGCGGGCGCATGACGGGCCGACGGTCGTCGTCACGCACTTTGCCCCGACGCCTCGAAGCATCGCAGCGCGCTTCAAGGAGTCCTCGATCAACGCTTCGTTCGTCTCGGACCTCACCGACCGTATCTTGCGCTGGCAGCCCGCACTCTGGCTTCACGGCCACACCCACGACAGCTTCGACTATGCAGTCGGCCGCACGCGAGTCATCTGCAACGCCCGCGGCTATGCGAAAGACGACATCAACGAGAACGCCGTTTTCGATCCTGCATTCACGATAGATCTGGCGCGCTAGATTCAACACCTGACGTCCGCGGCGCGGATGCGGGAGTTCGCACAAGAGCGAGGTCGAGAGGCGGACTGACGCGTGTGGGCGGCCGGCGGTTGGATTCGGACCTGCCATGTCAGCGCGCGCGCAACCGCCGCGGGACTGCGAAACCGACGAAACACATCAAATGGGGACGCCCGGAAGCAAAGCCGTGTAGTACTCCGTTCGCTCGCCTGACCGCGCCGACAGGCGTTTTCTGTTGGCGCGGGCCGGCAAGCATGATGGAGTAGCCATCGACGTGACCCAATCTGGGGACGGTGGGTTGCCTTGACGCCTGGAATCGAACCGATCGGTGGAACTTCGCACTTGCGGCCGTGCGGGGTCCGATGATGCGCGCGCTCCTGATCGGCATCCTGATCGGCGCCGCCATTGCCGGCGGAGGCATGCAAGCGACGGGCGCCGAGCCGCCTCGCATCGCCCTCGTCATTGCCAATGGTCAGTACGCGAGCATGCCGCAGCTGGCGATGTGCCGGCCCTCCGCGGCGGTCGTGCGCGACGCTCTGCAAAGCAAAGGGTTCGAGGTGATCGAACGGAACGACCTGGGGCGCGGCGAATTCGACAGCGCCATCGGCAGTCTGGCACGCCGCGCCGCCGCTTCACCCTCGGCCCTGGTCGTTCTGTACTATTGCGGATATGCCCTGGAGTTCAACGGGCGGTCGTTCCTGTTGCCCGTCTCGGCCAGCCTTGCGCGCGACTACGACGTGCTCACGCAAGGGATCATCTCGAAGAGCCTGTTGGACAGCCTGGCGCGCGCCAAGGAGAGCGGGGGCTTCGTCCTGCTGGACGTGTCGCGCGCGCCAAATGCTCCGGGAGCGGGTCTGGCGCGCCTCGTCGACCATGCAACCCCTTCGACCTACGCCGTGATCGGTGTCAGCAACGATGTCACGCCCGGCGGGCCTACCGCGGCATCATGGGCGTTGCGCGATCAGGTTGCCGAGATCGAGCCCAACCTCGAGAAGTTCGCCAAAGGCATGCGCGGCCAGCTTTCCAAGAATGTATCCGTAACGGCGCAATTCCTTCCCGCGGTCGCCCGCCCGTCACCGCCACCACCACCGCCATCGCCACCGCCCGCTGCCGCTTCGGCAGCACCCGCCACGCCTGCCGCAGAGGCCCCCGCCGCCCCAGCGGCGCCGTCGCCGCCACCTCAACCGGCAGTCGCTGCCCCTTCGTCCGCGCCGCCGCCGCCGCCTCGCCAGGTCATGGCCGACGAGGAGCAGATGTCCGAGCAGGACCGCCGCCTGGTCCAGGTGAAGCTGGCGACGCTGGGATACTACGTCGGCCGCATCGACGCGAACTTCGGCCCCGAAACGCGGGCGGCCATCCGCCGCTACCAGTTCGAGATCAAGGCCGAGATGACCGGGCGCCTGACGGCTGAACAGGCGACGAAGCTGGTGAACAGCGTACGGTAGGAGAAGGACATGGGCCTCCGGACCAAGTTCAACCTGGTGATGATCACAGCCTTCCTGATCGGGTTGGCCGCCGCGACGTTTCTTGCGCGCGAGATCACGACCGAGGAAGCCAAGCGCCAGATGCTGAGCGAGGCGACGCTCCTCATGCGAAGCGGAACCGCCGTCCGCAGCTACACCCAGAACGAGATCAGGCCGCTGATCCTGGACCAGCTGTCGGTGCGCTTCCTGCCGCATTCCGTCCCGTCCTGGTCGGCGCAGACCGTGCTCCATCTGGTGCACAAGGACTTTCCCGACTACTCCTACAAGGAGGCGGCACTCAACCCGACCAATCCTTCCGACCGGGCGACGACCTGGGAAGCCGACATCATCAACGAGTTCAAGCGCAACGGCGACCTCAACGAGTTCGTCGCCACCCGCGACACGCCCACCGGACAGTTCCTGACCTTCGCCCGTCCGTTCCGACTGACCGATCGCGCATGCCTTGCCTGCCACTCCACGCCAGCGGCCGCGCCTGCGACCATGGTCGACCTCTATGGCAACAGCAACGGCTTCGGCTGGGTGCTGAACGACGTGATCGGAGCCCAGATCGTCTCCGTTCCGATGAGCGTTGCGCTCGCTCGCGCAAACAAGTCGTTGCTGGCCTTCGTGGCGGCGCTGAGTGCGGTGTTTGTCGGCATGCTGATCATCCTGAACGTGCTGATGCACTTCTTCATCCTGCGGCCGATGCAGGAAATCACCACGCTGGCGCGTGACGTGAGCGCGGGCAAACCCGACGTTCCGGAGTACAAGGTGAAGGGACGCGACGAGATCGCGTCGCTGGGACGTTCGTTCAACCTGATGCATCGCAGCTTGCAGAATGCGATCAGGATGCTGGAGGGCGTCTGATGGCTTTGCCCACCGGGAGGTAATCGTGGCGGAGCCGCTTCCGGCCACCATCGGCCGCTATGTCGTCGAGAATCTGGTCGGCATCGGGGGCATGGGCCAGATCTTCAAGGCGCACGATCCCGAAATCCGCAGATCGGTCGCCATCAAGCTGATCTCGACCAGGTTGATGAGCGGTGCCGACTCCGAGGAATACATCAGGCGCTTCCGGCGCGAGGCACAGGCCGCCGCCCGCTGCGCACATCCCAATATCGTCGCCATCTACGACTTCGCCCTGCACGAGGGACAGCCCTTCATGGCCATGGAGTTCGTCTATGGCGTGAGCCTGCGACAGGCGCTCGACGCCGCGCCGGTGATGGCGGTTCCGGATGCCATCGGCATCATCCTGCAGGTGCTGGACGCGCTCGCGAGCGCCCACGATCTCGGCGTGATCCACCAGGATATCAAGCCGGCCAATATCATGCTGACGCCCGAGATGAGGGTGAAGGTGGCCGATTTCGGCATCTCTCGCTTCGTGAACGCGGAAGTCACGAGCATCTCCTCGTCGATGGGTACGCCGAACTACATGTCGCCCGAGCAGTGCCATGGCGAATCGGTGGACGGCCGCTCGGATATCTTCTCGGCCGGCGCGACCCTGTTCGAGATGGTGGCGGGCGTGCGCGCGTTCCCCGGTCACAATCTGGCGGACGTCACCCACCGCATCCGGTTCGAGCGACTGCCGTTGCTGCCGGCTCCCATTCGCGCGGCGGCGCCCAGACTGCAGCTCGTGCTCGAGCGTGCCATGGAGAAGCAGCCGGAGGATCGCTTCCACACCGGCAAGGAGATGGCCGAGGCCCTGCGCCAGGTGCTTGGGGGTTTCGGCGATCAGAAAGAGGAGAAGACCCGCATCTCGTCGGTCGGCTCGCCGGTCGTGAGCTCGATGACGATCCCACCCGATCTTCAGAATGCCATGCGCTCGGACACGGGGTCCGGCCAGCTGCCGTCAGGGTCGCAGATCGATCCGGAAACGCTGCGGGCGCTGGAAGAAAAGCTCGTGGGCTATGTCGGCCCGATTGCCCGCGTCCTCGTACGCACGACGGCCGGTCGCAGCCGGTCCGTAAGCGACCTTTGCTCGCAGCTCGCGCTGTCGGTCACCGACCAGGCGGAGCGCGAGCGCTTCCGTCGTGAGGTGGACTCCCTGATCCGGGGGCGACCGTCCGCGCCGTCCGGCCCCCCGTCGCGAGGCGATCGCAGCGGCCCCCGCGATCGCCTGTCCGAGGACGAGCTGGACCGGGTGCAGGCGGCGCTCATCCAGTATGTCGGCCCGATTGCCCGCGTCCTGGTGCGACGCGCGACGGCGGACGCAACTTCGGTCGAGGCCCTTTGGCTCAGTCTTTCCAATCACATCGAGTCGCCGGCCGAGCGATCTGCATTCCTGAGACAGCGGCCAAAGTAATTGAAGCTGCAGGGCGACCACTGCGGCAACCGAGTCCAAGCTCGGCATTGACATCCTCGTGGCGCGCGTCCGACTGTTCCCGGGGGCGTCCCGGACCAGGGCCGGCCGTCGTGCCCAACATCAGACGGAGCTTGCGACGTGGCGCAGACCGGATTCCTCGCAGTTCGCTCATGATATGGTCCAGCACGATCGGGTGGCAGCGACGGGATCGCGTGGCAATCGAAGGCGGCACGGCGGATGCTGCGCACCGCATGAGCGGCCCATGAAGCGCATTCTTCTGTCGGTCGTGGCCGCCGCAATCGCAGTGCCGACTGCGGCATGGGCAGAGGGCGACGACAAAGCCTACTGCGCGCAGCTCACAGATCTCTATCGCAAATACGTTCAGAATTCACCCGGACGCGGTCTGGACCTCGACGCGGCGAGGGCGCTCGAAGATTGCAGCAAGGGCAATGCCGCAGCAGCCATTCCCGTGCTGGAGAGGAAACTGCGCGAAAACCGGATATCGGTGCCGGGCGGCGAGTTCAAGCCGTAGCGGGCGAAGGTTGCGATCCTTAGCTTCCCGATCCTCGCGACGATGCGGCGCCAGATGATCGGGATCGAGCTGCGCGGTTCGCGGGCCTTGCAACTTCAGGTACGGAGATGGGGATGTCGACGCTCTGGGAAGACAGCATCAGGAACCGCAAGAACAAGCAGCTTACCATTTTCATAGCGCCCACACTCAGCAAGCCGTGGCGCAGGGCGTTCGACGAGGCACTGAAGACGTTCAACCAGTTGTCGACTACCAACAAGCTCGGCGTAACGATGGCCGCGCCGTCGGATGCGAAGCAGCCGGACCCCGATGGTGAGGGCGGAGCCGACGTGCAGTTCGACATGGGAAAGGGTGACATTACCTTCACCGCGCTCGGTCAGGACTTTGCGATCAAGAGCTTTTCCGGCACGGCCATGCATGGCAAAACCGAACTCATTCGACGGCAGACCGGGAGTCAATCCGACCGGATCGGCAAGGCCTTCGTGTTCGTGCCTGAAACTCCCATGATCACCGCGCAAATGCGAATTGGCCGGGACAAATTCAAGGACGTGCAGCGGGAGGTGGGCCCGGCGATCAAGCATTTCATCGCAGCACACGAGCTCATTCACGTTTGCGGGTTGCACAATGCCGACCACACGAGATACGGACCGGACGCAGACTTGTTCATTGAACAACCGCAACCCTTCTCAGGTGCGTTCGACAAGCCCGACGAGGACAGGTTCGTGCTCCACATACCGGGGCACTCGAAGCCCAACGTCGTCTCGCCGCCGATCTTCTTGAAGAAGGCGACCGTGGACAAGATCAGGGACAACTGGAAATAGGCATCATGTCGATCCGGTCGGCGGTCAGTGCTGGCGCATTTCGCATTCCGCTCGTCGCCAGCATGCTCCTTGCGGCGTTCACGTTCGCGCCTGCCAGGGCCGATGCCCAAAGCGACGACAAGGCCTACTGCGCCGAGCTCGTCGATCTCTATGGCCGCTACATCCAGAACTCACCGGGCCACCGCTTCGACGTCGAGGCGCTGGCGGCGATCGACCAATGCCGGAGCGGCAACGTCGAGGCAGGCATCCCGGTATTGGAAAGGAAGTTGCGCCAGGGCCAGATCTCGCTGCCCGGCAACTTCAGGCCATAGTCGCGAGGTTCACGACACTACGCCGTCAACCCCCGCCCGCCGGGCCTGAATCGTACTCTTTCAGGTGATAGTTCTCCATGACCCATCTCAGCGTCGTGCCATATTGCGGATCGGTGGCATAGACGCCGGTAAGCGCGTCGGCAAAGCGATCCGGATCCCTGACCAGCTCCATGGCTGCGCGATAAGGCGCCGCGGTGGACAGCAGCTTGCCGTGCAGCTCGAAGGCCTCCGCGAGGCTATCGAAGCGCCGGAATCGGGCCGTCGTGATCACCACCTTGCCGTCGATCACCTCGCGGGTCGCGCTCTCGACCGCAGGCTGCGTCTCCAGCGCCTTGATGCCAAAGGGGTTGTTGCTGTCGGGCGGCATCGCCGAGCCCCACGCGCTCTCGACGATCCATTGCGCCAGGGTAATGGAAGCCGGCACCGCCCACCGACGCTGCGAGGCCTTGGCGGCCTCGATCACGTCCGGCGGAACGATTCCGACATGGCCGAACGGGGTCGCAGGGGCGGGTTCCCGGTTCACCAGAGGACGGGCGGCCAACGCGTAGTAGGTGGGGCTACCGGGGGCCACGTTCCCGGTCGGCGGATTCATGCCCATCATCACCGCTTGGAACGCCTTGATCGCCAGGATCGTGCCGGGATCGGCGATGCCGGTGACAGGGACATCCGTGTGAGGCCTGGGCAACCTCTTGTTCAGGAGCGACTGGATGACGAACACGTCGCCCGGACCGTTTACGGCGTCCTGTCCCACAGAAGTGAAGATGGGCGGCGCGACACTGCCTACCTCGTCCGTGCTCAGGATGGTGGAGGAAGGAGCAAGGCACATCGCGACAGATTCTTTCGACCGTCGAGTGACTTTCCAGAAGGATGGCCGGCGCCATTCGGGCCGTCAACTTTGGCGGCCAAGTGGCGACGTGGCTTTTGAATACGACCTGCGATAGTATGGTCGTAGCTTCGAGTGGAACCAGAGAATAGCGGCGCAACCGGCAACAAAGTCAAATGCGATTGCTCTGCGGAGGGTTCCCCGACTAGAATCTTCGCGATCGGGGGCTATCGCTCGGAGGGCGACATTTTGGGGGATGGTCCTGCGCTGCGGTTCGTCTTCCATCAGCAGTGAGCCTTCATGTGACCCTGAAGCTCGTAATGATCCGCTGTCCCGACAACGTGGCGCCGCAGAGACGCGAGGTCCGCGGCGGGGAGCTTTCCATAGGGCGCGGCCAGGACAACGACTGGATCATTCCGGACCCCGAGCGCCATCTGTCGAAAAGGCACTGCCGGCTGACATATGGCCTGGGCGACTGGGAACTGCACGATCTCAGCACCAACGGCACGTTCCTCAACCAGGCCAGCGAGCCCGTTGGCCGCGGCACAGCCCAGAAGCTGCGCAACGGCGACCGGATCAAGTTCGGCCTGTACGAGATCGAAGTCACAATCGATGACGAGGGAGAGGGCGCGGCGTTCGACGATGGCCGTGTGCCGGCGGGCGGCCGCAGCGAAGTTGCCATGCGCGACGCCGATCTTCGTTCGTACAGCGACGGCGGGTTGCCTGGCACCGGCTCGATGTCGGACGACTCCAACTCGCCGATCCTGCCGGCCGACTTCGACCCCCTGGCGGCCAATCAGGAACCTTTTCGAGGGCCAACCCAACCGGATCATGCGCACGCCCTCGAAAGCGCGTTCCGTCCGCCTCCAGCTCCGGCTGCCATCATTCCGGATGACTGGGATGTCGATCTGCCGGGCACGTCACGTCCTCGGGTTGCCCAATCACCACCGCCACTGCCGCCATCGCAACCGCAGGAGCATGCTGCCCCTCCACAACCGAGGCAGGAGCATTTGCCGGTCGCACAGGCAGGATTCGAGGCAGGACTGGCCGCGGCCTTTCTGCGCGGCGTGGGGCTCAAGGATGCGGCGCTGACGGAGCCGGAGAAGACGCTCGAGCGGATCGGGGCGGCCATGCGGGCGACCGTCAATGGACTTCGACAAACATTGATGGCGCGCGCCAGCGTCAAGGATGTCTTTCGTATCGAGCAGACGATGATTCGCGCCAGCGGCAACAACCCGCTGAAGTTTTCGCTCGACGACGACGATGCCTTGGCGACCCTTCTCGGAACCGGCAGGCGCGGCGGGATGGCCCCCGAGGAGGCAATCGCCGAAGCCTTCGACGACCTGCGGATGCACGAGCTGGCGACCGTTTCGGCGATGCAGGAGGCTGTCCGCGTCCTTCTCGCCCAATTTGAACCGGACTCCGTCGAGCGCAAGGCGGCGAGCAACGCCCTGCAAATTCATCCTGCGCAAAGAAAGGCAAGGGCGTGGGATGCTTTCGTGCAGCTGCACAAGTCGGTAACCCAGGCCCTTTCGGACGATTTCGACAGCGTGTTCGGAAAGGCTTTTGCCCGCGCCTACGAGCAGGCGATCGACAAGCTCGGCGGGGACAGGAAGGGGTCATGATCGGCCGTCGTCTGCTGCTGGCAGCGCCGGCTCTGGCGCTGGTCACGGGCTGCGGCCCGCCCGCCCCGCCCGCAGTGGACCTGACCGTGAAGGCGAGCCCCGACCTGAACCGCAGCGAGGCTGGAACGCCGCTGTCCGTGGCCGTGCGGCTTTACTCACTCAACGAAAGGGGCCGGTTCGCGTCGGCCGATGCCTACGCCCTGATGGACCATGAGCGGGCGGTACTCGGACCGGATGGCGCGCGTTCGGAGGAAATCGTGCTGCGCCCCGGCGAGACCCGCAAGCTCGTGCTGGCGCCCAAACCCGGCTCCCGCTATCTCGGCGTCGCCGTGCTGTTTCACGATATCGACCGCGCGCAGTGGCGGGCCGTCGCCCCGATCGCTGCGAGCGGATCAACCCGCCTTGTGCTCGCCATTGGCAGCAACAGGGCCGAACTGGAAGCAGCATGACCTGGTCCAATCGCGTCGTCTGGCTGGAAGGAATGTTCCTGCGTGCACAGCACTTCCAGCAGCAGGATCGCTGGCTCGAGGCGCTGGTGCGCGACCGCACTGCCTCCCTGCGGCCGCATGGCTGGGGCCTCACCGAGGCGGCGATCAACCGCAACCTCCTTGGCGTCGGCCAGTTTGCCTTGGCGAGCGCCAGTGGCGTGTTCGAGGACGGCACGCCTTTCACCTTGCCCGGGGAGACCGACCAGCCGGTGCCGCTGGATCTGCCCGAGACGACACGCAACGCCATTGTCTATCTGGTGCTGCCGACGCGGCAGGCCGGCTCGGTGGAGGTTTCGGCCAACGGCTCCGCCGAAGGTCGGTACGATCAACGCGGCTTCGAGGCCTACGATACGCATTCGGGTTCGCCGCAACCCGCCGAGGTGCAGGTCGGAAGGCTGCGGCTGCGCTACATGCTCGAGAGCGAAAACCGGGCCGGCTATCACGGCATCGGTCTCGCCCGCGTCATCGAGGTCGGGGCGGACCGCCGGGTGGTCCTCGACGATCAGTGGGTGCCGCCGGTCCTCACCTGCGCGGCGGCGGCACCGTTGGCCGGCCTGATCGCCGAACTCACAGGCATGCTCAACCAGCGTGGCGAAGTGCTGGCGGCGCGGCTGACTGCGCCCGGCTCGCGCGGCGTGGCGGACGTCTCCGACTTCCTGCTGCTGCAATCGGTCAACCGGGCGCAGAAGCTGCTGGCCCATTGGGCCAGCGACGCCAACGTCCATCCGGTCGATCTCTACGCCGCCCTCGTCCAGATGGCCGGCGATTTCGCGACATTCACCGAGGCGACCCGGCGTCCGTCGGAGTACCCGCCGTATCGGCACACCGACCTGCAGCGCAGCTTCGCGCCGGTCGTCGCCGATCTGCGCCGCTCACTTTCCGCGGTGATCGAGCAGACCGCCATCCAGATCCCGCTGCAGAAGCGTGCCTATGGGGTACAGGTCGGTCCTATCGTCGATCGAGGGATCCTGCGTTCGTCGAGCTTCGTCCTGGCCGTGCAGGCCGAAGTGCCGACGGAAACGTTGCGGCGGCTGTTTCCGTCGCAGGTGAAGATCGGCGCCGTGGAGCATATCCGCGAACTGGTGAACGTCGCCTTGCCTGGAATCGCCGTGCGGCCGCTGCCGGTGGCCCCGCGACAACTTCCGTTCTATGCTGGCGCCACCTATTTCGAACTGGACCGCAATTCGGCACACTGGAAGGAACTGCAGTCCTCGGGCGGGTTCGCAGTGCATGTCTCCGGCGATTTCCCAAATCTCAATATCGAGCTTTGGGCGATCCGCGGCTGACGACAGCGGGGCGAATATGAGCGACAATCCCTTCGCCGAACCTGACGACGACAATCGAACAGTCATTCGCCCCAATCCCGGAAGGCGGCGGGCGCAGCCGGCAGGCACCTCCGACAGTGGCGGCAGTGGACAGCCGGCGCGGCAAGACGCGCCACCACCGCGATCCGTCGCGATGGCCGAGGGAACGGAGAACATCTCCATCGGCGGCGACGCACTCGCAGCCGCCGCTGCGCCGCTCCTCCAGCTCATGGCCCGGCTGCGCAACACGGCAAGTCCGCCGGATTCGGGCGACTTGCGCGAGCGTACCGTCAGGCAGATCAAGATCTTCGAACGCCAATCGCGCGACAACGGCGTCCCGCTGGAGCAGCTTCGACCTGCACATTATGCCTTGTGCGCCAGCCTCGACGACGTCGTGCTCAACACGCCGTGGGGCAGCAGCGGAACCTGGAGCGAGCGGTCCCTCGTCTCGACCTTTCATCAGGAAGTGCGCAGCGGCGAGCGTTTCTTCGACGTCCTGAAGCAGATGTGCGACAACCCCGGCCGGTTCCTGCCGGTCGTCAAGTTGATGTATCTGTGCATGTCGCTCGGCTTTATCGGCCAGTACCGGCTCTCCCGCCGTGGCGTCGGCGACATCAACCGAATTCGCGAGGAGACCTATGCCGTCATCGCCCGCCAGCAGCAGGCGGCGGCCGATCCGGAGCTCGCGCCGCATACCAGGGGCGTCGACGCTCCCTACCGGCCGGCGCGAATCCGCGTGCCGCTGTGGGTTGCCGCCAGCGCCGGCCTCGGGATCGTCGCGGCGCTCTTCGTCTGGTTCTCGATGGGCCTCAATGCGGCGTCCGACGAGGTCTACGCGCGCTTGCAGGCCGCGGCGCCCGCGCACATGCCGACGATCACGCGCGCGCCCATCGTCGAGCCGCAGCAGGCGCCGACGCCGCCACCACCGCCGCCCGAGCCGACGGTGCTGGACCGGCTGCGCAAGTTCCTGCAACCGGAAATCGAGCAGGGTCTCGTCGAGGTAACCGGCACTGTCGGCCAGCCGCTGGTCCGGATCACCGGCCGCGGCATGTTTGCTTCGGGCAGCGCCACGGTCGAGCCCGGCTTCAAGCCGCTGCTGGACCGTATCGGGCTGGCTCTGAAGGAGGAGCGCGGAACGGTACGGGTGATCGGCTATACCGACGATCAACCGATCCGGACCATCGCCTTCCCGTCGAATTTCCAACTCTCGGCGGCGCGGGCGCTGGCGGCCGGCAAGATCATGGCCGCCAACATCGGCGATGCCTCCCGGCTCAGCGCCGAGGGCAGGGCGGACGCCGACCCGATCGCCTCGAACTCCACGCCGGAGGGCCGCGAACGCAACAGGCGCATCGAAGTCGTGCTCAATCGGCAAGGCGACTAGCCATGCGCCAGGCATTGCGATTCCTGACCTCCCGTTGGGCGCTGACTTTCGTCGGCGTCGCCATCCTGGTGCTGGTGCTGTGGTTGTTCGGGCCGCTTGTCGGATTCCTCGAGGGGTGGATGCCGCGTCTGGCCATCGTGGTCGGTCTGCTGCTGGTCTGGGTGGCGTCGAACCTGCTGCTCGACTGGCATCGCCGGCGCCGCGAACAAAGGCTGGAAAGCGGTGTCGCCGAGCAGACGCCGGCGAGCGCCGAGAGCGGCGCCGGCGAAGAAGCAGCGGCACTCAGGGAACGGATGGCCACGGCGCTGACGCTTCTCAAGCGGGCACGCGGTACGCGCGGCTATCTCTACGAGCAGCCGTGGTACGCCATTATCGGGCCGCCGGGAGCGGGCAAGACGACGGCCTTGCTGAACAGCGGGCTGAAGTTCCCACTCGCCGCGGAGATGGGCCAGGGGGCGGTAGCAGGCGTCGGTGGCACCAGACTGTGCGACTGGTGGTTCACCGACAATGCCGTGCTGATCGACACTGCTGGCCGCTATACCACCCAGGACTCCAACACGGTCGTCGATCGAGCGGGCTGGGAGGCCTTCCTCGATCTCTTGCGCAAGACGCGGCCGCGCCAGCCGCTGAACGGCGTGATCGTCGCGATCGCGCTCAGCGACGTCGCCGTCGCCCGGGCAGACGAACGCGTCGCTCATGCCCGCGCCGTCCGTCGACGGATCAAGGAACTCGAGGAGCGGCTTGGCATTCGCATGCCTGTCTACGCGCTGTTCACCAAGGCGGATCTGATCTCGGGCTTCACCGAATTCTTCGATGATCTCGACCGCGAGCGGCGCAACCAGGTCTGGGGCGTTACCTTCCCGCTCGCCAAATCCCAGGCGGGTCCGGTGGCCGAGTATCCGGGCGAACTGCAACTGCTCGTCGATCGCCTCAATGATCGCCTGTTCGACCGTCTGCAGGCCGAGCAGAGTCCCGATCGCCGCGCCCTGATAGCCGGCTTTCCGACGCAGATGGGCACCCTGGCGCAACCCCTTCAGGCCTTCCTCGCGGAAGCCTTTGGCGGCTCCCGGCTCGACCCGGCGCCTTTGCTGCGCGGCGTTTATTTCACCTCCGGCACCCAGGAGGGCACTCCGATCGACCGGTTGACCGGGGCCATGGCGCGCGCCTTCGGGCTCGATCAGCGTCGCGCGGCGAGCCTGCGCCCGCAGCATGGGCGCAGCTATTTCCTCGGACAGCTCGTCTCCCGGGTGATCATGGGCGAGGCCATGTTGGTGAGCGAGCCACCCGCGGCACGGGTGCGGCGAGTCGCCGTGCGTGCCGCCTCGTTTGCCGCTGTCGCTTTGGCGACGCTTGGCGTCGGGGCCTGGCTTGTCGCCGGCCGGTCGGCCGGCGAACGCGAGATCGACGGCATGTCATCGGCGTTGGCCGCCTACGAGGCGATCGCCAAGGAAACGAAATTCGATCCGGTCAATGATTCGGATCTGCCTCGCCTGCTGCCGTTGCTGGATGCCGCCCGCAATCTCCAGAAGGTCGCCGGCAGCGGCGGCGGCATCCTGTCGGGCTTCGATCTCTCGCAGGCGGCCAAGTTGCGGGCCGGCGCGACCGCGGTCTACCGGCATGCCTTGGGCTACGCCCTGCTGCCGCGGCTGGTCTGGCGGCTGGAAGCTCAGATGCGCGGCAACTTCACCCACGCCGACTTCCTCTACGAAGCGACCCGCGTATACCTGATGCTGGGCGGGCAGGGGCCGCTCGACCGGTCCCTGGTCAAGGAATGGATGACCTACGACTGGCAGGCTGCCTACTCCAACGCATTCAATGCGACGGTGCTGACCGGCCTGGAAAGCCATCTCGATGCGCTCCTGGCGCAGCCATTGCCCCCGGTGAAGCTGGACGACGCGCTCGTCGCCCAGGCGCGCACGACGTTCAGCCGGGTTCCGTTGGCAGCCCGCGTCTATTCCCGCATCAAGCCTTCCGCCGCGGCCCAGGCCCTCCCGGCGTGGAAGCCGAGCGATGTTCTCGGACCGGCAGGACTGCGCGTCTTCGTGCGGGCATCAGGGCGGAAGATGACCGACGGCATACCGGGCTTCCTGACCGTCGATGGCTTCCACAAGGTCCTGCTGCCTGCCTTGCCGCTGGCGACGCGCGAGGTCTCGGCGGAAAGCTGGGTGATTGGACGCGCAGCGGCGGTGAGCCTGAACGACACCCAGCAAAGGGATCTCGCCAATGCCGTGGTCGCGCTCTACATGGCGGACTATGCCAAGGCGTGGGACGGCCTGCTGCAGGACCTCGATGTCGTGCCGTTGCGCAGTCTCCCGCAGGCCGCCCAGGATCTTTACATCCTGGCCTCGCCGCAATCGCCCATGAAGGAGCTGCTCACTGCAGTCGCGCGTCAGCTCACCCTGTCGGAGCCGCCGAAGGCTGCTCCTGCTGCGGCGGCGGCAGCCGAGGCGGTGGCCAAGGGGCAGGCGGCCGCGGCCGCCAAGACGACGAGCACGCCTGCCCTGATTTCCTCGCTGTTCGGCGGCCAGCCGGGCGCCGCGCCGGCATTGCCGCCTGGCCACGAGATCGACGAACGCTACAAGCAATTGCGCGAGCTGGTCGTGCCGAGCGGCGGCGCCCCGATCGACCAGGTGTTGAAGCTGCTCAACGACCTGCAGCAGCAGATGGCGAAGATGGCGGCGACGCCCGTGGGCAGCGCCCCGCTTGCCGCCGCCTCGCCTGGCAACGACCCGTCGCTCGCGCTCCGGGCCGAGGCGCAGCGCCAGCCCCAACCGCTTGCCCGCTGGCTGCTGGCCATGGCCGAATCGAGTACGGCCCTGCGCGGGGGAGGGGCGCGTCAGCAGGTGGTCGCGGCGTACAACGGCGCCGGCGGGCCGGCGGCGCTGTGTCCGCTCGCAGTGAACGGACGCTTCCCGTTCGTGCCCGGCAGTTCGCTCGAGACACCGCTGGACGATTTTGCCAAGCTGTTTGCGCCGGGCGGCCTGATCGATGGCTTCTTCAACACCCAGCTTCGGCCCTACGTCGACACCACCGGGACCACCTGGAAACCGCGATCCGTCGAGGGTGTGCCGGCCCCGGTCTCGCCGGCAGACATTGCCCAGTTCCAGCGTGCCTCTGTCATCCGCGACCTGTTCTTTGCGCCGGGTTCCACGACGATCGCCGTGCGCTTCGACATCATGCCGGTCGACCTCGATCCGGGTGCGTCCCAAGTCAGCCTCGACTTCGACGGCACATCGGTCACCTACGCCCACGGTCCGTCGCGAGCGACCCAGATCACCTGGCCGGGGCCCAACCACATCCAGAATGTACGGCTCGTGTTCGACCCGCCGCCTGCGGGCGGGACCGGCGTATTGTCGGAGACCGGTCCGTGGGCGATGTTCCGCCTTTTCGCGCGCGGAACACTCCGTCCCGCCGGCTCGCCCGAGCGCTATACGTTGTCCTTCGCGCTCGGCAATCGCACGGCGACATTCGAACTCCGCGCCGCCTCGGTCCTCAATCCCTTCGCGCCGGGCGTCTTGCAGGACTTCCGCTGCCCATCGGTGCGCGACTAGGCGGACCATGCCAGCGCTTCCCCCCGACGCGACCGTTGGCCTGTTCGGCAAGCTGCCGGCGCGCGGCGACTTCGTGCGCGAAAATCTGCCGCGTGATTTCACCGACAGCTGGGATGCATGGTGGCAGCGCGGTCTGGCCGACGCACAGCGCCTGCATCCCGAGGAGTGGCGCGCCGCGTGGCTGGAAGCTCCGGTCTGGTGCTTCTTGCTGCCCCCCGGACTGTGCGGCAAAAATGGCGTGCTCGGACTCTGGATGCCAAGCGTGGACAAGGCCGGACGCTATTCTCCCTTGACGATCGCCGCCCTGACAGCCGGCGATTGGGCGCCGCTTGGAGGGGCGATGACATCGTTCCTGGCATCCGCGGAGCAAGCCGGCCGCGATGCGCTGGAACAGGATCTCTCGCCGGCCGAGCTGCAGCAGCGCATTCGCGACAGCTTCATTGCCGAAGATGCGCCGACGCCAGGACCGGACTTCGTGCGGGGCCGGGCTGCGTGGTGGACCGAAGGTGGTCCGCGAGTCGCTGCGCGTCTGGAGGGCGGAAGCGCGCTGCCCGAGGGAAGCGCTTTCGCCGCCCTGATCGACGACGGCTGGACCGTCGCCGATCTCGCGCCCTCGTCGTCGATCGCTCCGGCGCGGGATGCCTTGTGATGGCCGACCAGGGGATCGATCAGGACCTCGCGCGTTCCGGCAGCTATCGCTCCTGTGCGGCAACGCATGCCGGCACGGCGAACAGGCTCAACGAGGACGCCTACGTCAACCGGCCCGACCTCGGCCTTTGGGCGGTTGCCGACGGCGCCGGCGGCCACGAGGCCGGTGAAGTCGCGTCGGCCGAAGTCACTCGCCTGCTGCAGACGATCGACGGCGACCTTTCCGCCGGCGAGATGCTTGTGGGGGTACGATCGCGTCTCGAGGCCGCACATGTGCGCCTGCACACGGAGGCGGCGCGACATGGGACCGGCGCCTTGGTCGCCACGACGGTGGTCGTCGTATTGGCACGCGACGACCATTTCGCCTGCCTGTGGGCCGGAGATTCCCGTGCCTACCTGTTACGCGGCCATGCTCTCACGATGATCACGCGCGATCACAGCCTGGTCCAGGCGCTGGTCGAGAACGGCACGATCAGTGAAGCGGAAGCCGTCAACCATCCGCAAGCCAACGTCATTACCCGCGCGGTCGGCGCCGATAGCGACGTGCTCGAGTTGGACAAGCGAACCGGGCAACTGATGGCCGGCGATCGGCTGCTGCTCTGCAGCGACGGCCTGAGCAAGACACTTCCCGACGAGCGGCTGGCAGAATTGCTATCCGGCGATCACGACACCGGCGCCGAGCGCCTCATCATGGCCGCTCTGGCAGCCGGGGCGACTGACAACGTCACGGTCGTGACGATCGAGTTCGGCGCGGGCCACGGATCGGCCGCAGTGGCGAAAGGTGCTGCCACTGCTGCGTCGGCGGCATCGGAGGTGGAAGCCGAGCCAGGGTTGGCGTGACGGGCTCGCCGGTCAACCGATCAGGACGGTGGGACAGCCGACCACGACGGTCCCGCCATGCGCGCACAAGCTTCCCATCTGGGCTGCCGGCATGCCGCCGATCAGGACCGTGAAAGACCCCATCGCGATCACATCGGGCGGTCCGGCACAGACCAGCATGTCTCCCACGCGGGCGGCCGGCAGGCCGCCGATCAGCACGGTCGGGCATCCGGGGCCGGCGATCGGGCCGCCGACATGCGGGACGAGGACAGTGACCATCGGGCAGACATGCATGTCGGTCAGGCGCGCGGCTGGCAGACCCATCAGTCGGTCTCCGCTTCGATGGGGCCGGCGCCACCGCCGGCGATGTCCCGGGCCGAAACCAGGAAACGATGCAGCCTCGCCTCGCGCCGCGAGGCCGCACCACGCGCCGCGGCCAGCGCCACTGCGCCAGCCACGGCCAGTCCCTTGAAATGCGGCTGGGGCGGCACCTTCGGCGCCTCCGGAGGCGCCATCGAGTCGCCGCTCCAGAATGCGGCGACGGCTGCCCACGATTCGGGGCTGGCGAATCCCGCTTTTTCGGCCTCCTTCATCGCCGCGCGGCGGTGCTCGTCGGTCGGCCGGCGGACCCATGCCTCGGCTGCCTCGCGGACCGTCGTCTCGAGCGCCGGTCTTGCTCCGGACGGGGCGGTATGGCGCGAACACGCGCACGCCCACCACACCGCTTCGCGCGCGGGCAGCGCATGTGCGACGAGCCGCGTCGCTTCGACCAGGAGGCCTGCCTGTTCGAGCCGTTCCAGCGCCTCGAGAGAATCGTCGCAGCCGCCGAGCGCCGCCGCGCCGCGCGCATCGAGCTGGAGGTACGGCAGCACGCGTGACAGTTCGGTGCTGAGCTTGTTGGCAGCTTTCGCGGAGGATTGAGAAGGCATCGCTCGCGGCCTAGTTGATCATGGTGATGCCGCCCTTGAGCGTCAGCATCGCCGCACCCTCGACCGTCACCATCGTGCCCTTGACCTCGGTCTGGATCTGTCCGTCGATCGTGATCATCATGCCTTTCACTTCGACACCAGTCTGGGAAAGCGTCACCGAACTCTGTCCGACCTTGAGGGTAATCGTCTGCATCGCTTCCAGGGTGATGGAACCGACATCCGCCTTGACCGAGATGTCGCCGAGCTTCACGTCGGTGGTCTGGTCGCCCTCCTTTACCGTCACCTTCTCGTTTCCCTTGACGGTGACCGTACGATCGTTGTCGACGCGCAGCTTCTGGTCGTTCTCGACTTCGGTCGTCATGTCCTTCTGGGCATGCAGAAAGACCATTTCCTTGCCCTTGTCGTCGTCGAAGGAGAGCTCGTTGAAGGCGTCGGTGCCGCCCTTGGTCACAGAGCGCGAGCGGAAGCCGAGCTTGGTCTTTTCGGCCACCGGGAAGATCGGCTTGTCGTTGCCGTTGTAGAACCCGCCGACCGCGATCGGGCGGTCCACGTCGGCATCCATGAAGGCGACGGCGACCTCGGTGCCGACGCGGGGGATGAACTGGCCGCCCCACTGGTTGCCGGCCCAGGGCTGGACCACGCGCACCCAGTCGCTGCTGTCGGCCGTGGCGTCTTCTCGCCAATCCCACCAGAAGCGGATCTTGATGCGTCCGAGGTCGTCCGTGTGAATATCCTCGCCCGCCGGACCCAGGACGACGGCCGTATGCAGTCCTTCCATACGCGGGCGCGCGGTGATCATCGGCTGTCGCCAGGGCACCGTGTTGGCGAAGGCCGTTAAACTGTTCGAATAGCTGCTGGGCCGCTCGCCACGCCGCGAGCCGCTGTCGTCCTCGGCGAAATGGGTGATCTCCCGGACGACGTGCAGAGTTTCCGCGCCGGACTTGTCCTTCAGCTTGAACTTCCCGCCGGCAACAAGGCTCGCCATGTCCCCGCCGGCAGCGATCAGCGAGACGGCAGCTTCGGCCGCTTCCATCCGCCACTTTGCCCGATCTTTCGCCTGCGCGGTCTCGCGGGTGAGCGCCGGCCAGTGGAACACCGAACGGTTGGCCACGCCGCCATGTTTGAGAACCGTATTCTGGTCGACCTTCAGATTCTTGCTGGGGACCTCGAAGTCGTAGTCGCGCAGGCTCACCTTGCCGACTGTTAACGCCTCGGACTTACGAAATTCGGTCACCTGGTCCGCGGTGGTACCGACTCCAAGATGAACAGTGGCGCCTGGAATGGTGGTGAAGCCGTTGTTGTCGTTGGTCACCACGAGCGTGTGGCCGTCGGAGGCATGCTCGAAGAAATAGAACCACCCTTCCTCCTCCATCAGCCGGGTTATGAAGTGCAGCGACGTCTCGTTGTACTGCGCGGTCGCCTTGCGCGGCGCGGGCTGGGAGTAAAGGCGGAACGCGGATTTGGTCACACCCGCGTCGTTCAGGATCGTCTTCAGAATGTCTTCGGCGCTCTTGTTGAAGAACAACCGACAGTCGCTGCGAATGCCGGCTTGGGCCAATTGCGGCACCAGGATCATCCGGTAAAGCGTGTCCACCACGCCGCTTTGTTCGATGGGCCCGAACTCGGCGACGATGCCGTGAAAATACCGCGTCGCCTTGTCGCCATGGTTGACGGAAACGCACGCCGGTTTGTTGAGCATGCCGCGAGCATCGATCGCGCCGGTGGCAACCGCCTCGACTTCGAAGCGGAACAGTTCGCTGATCGTCTCGTGCGCCGTCAGGCGCACCGGCGTCAACTCGTGCTCCGCGGTGCTGGTGAGCGACAGCAATGATTTCTTGTCACTGGCCATCAGGATGCGGCGCGGCGTCGGTAGGGTGCCCCAGAAGCCAAGTCACGGTCGGTTCTCCTGTGGATCGCCACGGTAACCCAGCCGGGATCGAAAGGAAACACGGTCCGGGCGCCGACACCGTTGCGACGGGCGAGTCTCGGGTTCATTTCCTCCTCGGAGCCGCCATTCTAGTCGGGGACGATTCGCAGTTGCCGCAGGATCGGCACGCGCTGCTCGATGGCGGCGCATACGACCGATCGCACGGTATCGTGCTTCTCCGGCACGACATCCGCGCTCAAGGCTTCGATCCAGCTCTCGACGTTGTCTTCGCGCTCCCCGCCGAGGAGGCGGGCTGCGATGAACTGCACGAGCGGCGGTGCCGTAAGGCCGGTCCCGAGCTGCGATGAGGCGAGGCCGCCGGTGGTCCTTGCTTCGGCAATCGAATGTACGCGCGAGCCGAGCACGCGGTTCAAGCGATCGGCGGTATCGGCCCGCGCACCGTCCTGCCGCATCGCGATCTGACACTGATGGGATCCCACCAGCACGCTCACCAGTTCGGCGGGGTTGCTCCGCCCGTCATGCAGCGCCAGCAGATCACCGATCTTCGCCGGTCCGCGCATTGCAGTGGCCATCATGGTCTTCAAAGGATCTCCCATCTCGGCCATGCCCGCGGGCACTCGTATCTTCGTCTGCAATTCGTCGGGACTGACTACCGGCACCACGGTGAGCTGCGCAATTGCTGCGTCGCGCTCGCTGTTGCTCAGGCGTCTCGCGCCACGGACAAAGACATCGTGGCGCAACTGCCGCGGCAGGCACATGTCCTTGATCAGTTCGCGCATGATCGGATCCTTGTAACGATCCATCACCGTGCGTTGCTCGGCGGTCAGCATCAACTCGGGAAAGTTCTCCAGCGGATTGGCTGACGCCACCCAATCGAGCTTGGCCTGTGCCATCGCGGCCGCGACATCGGCATGGAAAGCCGGCGCCCAGTCGGCAGCCATGTATTCGTGCGACAGGTATTCGTGCGACATCCCGGCGGTCGCGTCGACGAGGTCGCGAGCCAGCGAACTCTCGGTGAGATATCTGCCCTCCGCCTGCTTGATCTCGCGCGCCAGCGCCAGGCCGGCCTGGGCCTGCAGGTCGCTGCGGCCGGGGGACCGGATGCCGGCTTCGTAGATCAGTCGTTGCAGACCGATCCCGCCTTGCCAGGCCGGCAGGGCGTTGTAGCTGACATGCACCATTCCGCCGGGTCGTGTCTTGGCGGCCAGCAGGCGGATGATGCCGGCACGCACGTCGGCTCCGACCCACGACCAGAGACCGTGCATGCTGACGAAGTCCGCCGTCGGAATCGTCGCGGCCGCTGCACTCCCCGCCAGCTGCGCGAGGTCCGCTTCGATGAAGCGAATATTGTCGATGCGCGCCGCCCGCGCGAGGCCGGCGCCGATTGCGATGTGGGCGGGGTTGTAGTCGACCGCGACCACCTGCCATGCCGGGTTGGACGCGGCGATCAGGAGAGCGCCCATGCCGCAACCGCAGCCCAGCTCGAGATAACAGGCGCTATCGTCCGGCTCGGGCAGATCGATCGCGACATTGCCGCAGAGGCAGGCCAACGCCATCCGGGCCGGCGACTGCTGCACATAGAAGCCTTCGATATAGGCGATGTCGGCAACGTAGCCGTTGCTCCACGACCGGGTCATGCGCGTCCTTCGACCAGCTCTCCTTCGAAGAGCGCATCGTTCGCGTCCGCGCGTCGGGGAAGGGCGGCAGAAGTCGGCAGCCATGTATTCCAGCCCAGTAGCGGACCCGCACCGCCCGCATGCGCTTCGTCCGGCCGGGACATGACCAGGGGTGGGACGGCGTCGCGGGCTAGAACCGGATTGACCGCAAATCCGACTTCGAAGCCGACAAAGCTGCGCACCAGCGAGACCAGTTTGCGCAGGAGCGGCCGGTCAGGCAGCAGCCGCTCGAAATAGGCAAGATCGAGCGGTCCGATCCGCAGCACGATCCGCGCCTGTTGATCCCAGGCGCGCACGCCGACGGCGGCATCGAGAGCGAGCTGGCCGAAGGCGCCAGGAGAGACGCCCACGGGCAGGCGCGTACGTTGGTCGACCGGCAGCGCCAGCCAGGCTCCGGCAAATTGTTCGACCCTGACCGGGCGTCCCAGCCAGTCGGAGGCCAAAGCCTCCAGCCGGTCCGCCGAGCGCGGGTGAGCGGAAAAGAAGCCGGCGTAGTGGCGCAACGACGCCGCTCCTGCAGGCAGGCGGTCGGCAAGGCGGGGAGTGGCGTAGCCGGTCAATGCCAGCAGTACGTCGGCCATCGAATCGCCGCGCTCCCGGCCCGACGCCAGAGCGCCGACATCGGCGGCTCGATGGGGCCGGTACTTTGCGCCGGCGGCGGCGAACGCCGCGATCATGCGATGCGAAATCAGGTCGAGGAAGTCCGTGAGCGAGAACGAGCGTGTCCGTTGATCGGCCACCACCGCATCGGAATAGTGTCTCGGCAGGACGCCGGCGGGCCCGGTCAGGCTGATCACGCCGACCGCCACTCGGGGACTGGATGCCGTGGCGTCAGCCCGCACTTCGGTGACTTCCGCAGCGAGATAGGAAGACCCCGGGACGCTCGTGAATCGCGCGGCATCGGCAGGATCGGCGCGCCGGCGACTGAACGTCAGAAGCCTCACGGCCGCGTCGAAGCTGAATCGCTGCGGTTCGGCCGTCAGCCGCGCCAACGGCGCTCGCCTGTGTCGTGCGGAGGGAGGTCCGCTCATAGCAACACCTGGCTGCCGGCTCGCGCGGGCCAACTGGCGACCGCCTCGGAGCGGCCGCGCAAGACCACTCGGGTCCGCACGAACGAATTCACCGTCGCATGGAGGGCCAGGAAGCGATCGAGGACCGATGCCAGGACGTACAAGCCGCCCGTGGTCCATGCCTGGTCGTCGAACGTGAGAGTGACGTCAAGACCTCGGCAGAAGCCGCCGCTGCGTGCACCGGGGCCACGCAGGCCCGGAATACGAGCCGTACCGGGCCGCGACGTGACATGGAGGAGTGCCCGGATCGCGGCCCGCGATTCGGAGGAGTCGCGGCAGTCATAGAGGCGCAGCACCTCGCGCAGGGCATCGGCCGCGGCATCGCCGCCGACCACGCTGAGGTGACCGAGCGTCAAATGCGAGATGAGCCGCCAGAAGAGGTGATCGCGCTGCGGGAGACGCAGCGTCGGCGTCGGCGCGGTCAAGCATGCGAGCCCGGTGACGGCGGCGGCACCTTCGACCAGTCGGAGCGCAGGCCGTCCGCCGCCGAACGGCAGCGAGGCCGGCAGATCGCGGTTGCAGCACAGCGCGTCGATCGACAGCACACCGGCGCTCTCCTGTTCGGGATCGAAGCCGGCGTCGTGTGGCAGCAGATAGAGATCGGTGCCCCGTATGTCGCCCGTCGTCTCGCGCCGGGTCGTGCCGTAGAACCCGCCGGCCGAACCGTCGGCGGCATCGCCGGCATGGTTATGCGTGAGCCGATGGAAAGGCTGCCATGTCCGGAATTCGCCGCCCGGCAGGCCTTCGCGTACGCGCTCGACCGACCAGATCTCCAGACTGGCGGGGCGGCGCACGTCCGGCTCGATCCGGTACTCGATAGTCGTGTGATCGAGCGGGACCGGCTCACAACGCTGATCGAACAGATTGACCATCGGCGTGCAGCCCAGCGTCAGGCTGGTCGCCTGCACGGACCGTTCGAGATCCGGCATCGCGCGGTCGAGATAGACGAAGACGTCCATGCGGTTGCCCGCCGAGACGAGCGTCTTGGCATCGAGCCGGCAGACGTCGACGAACAGGAACTTCTCGCGGGCGCAGAAGTATTCGCTCAAGAGGCGAAAGCCGGAGAATGAACGTGCCGGCCAGGGAAAGAGCGCCTCATCCGGCGCGAAACCGACGGCCTGCAGGGCGTCAGGTGGCAGGATCACCGGGCGTGCGTCGGTATGATCGTCGGCAAGCGCAACCGAAATACTGTGAGCGAGCAGCAATTCCAGCAGCGCCGAACCCTGCTCGCCGCCGAGAAAGAAGCGCAGCCGGTCCACGCCGAGACCAGTGAAGGTCATCGCGGGATTGGCGCAACGCAGGCTGATGCGCAGGCAGGAAACAGCGCCTGCGGCGGCTGGATTGGCCGGCGCCGACAGGGGCATGCCCGACAGCCGGACCGCGTCGACCTCCACCGGCCAGAGCGTCAGCGGATAGGCCGTGCGAAACAGGCATGGCTCGCCACCGACCGGTTCGGTTTCGATCGCGAGGCCGGCCGGCAGGTGCGCCGGTCCCGGCATTCCCGGATCCGCCGCAAAGCGGGTAATCGCCACCGACGGCATGGGCGCGAGGTAGTGAGGATAGAGCACCGAGAGCAGCGCGTCGGTGAGTTCCGGGAACTCATCATCGAGCCGGTGCTGCACGCGCGCTCCGAGAAAGGCAACTCCCTCGAGCAGACGGCCGACGTGCGGATCGTCGACAGTATCCTTCGTCAGCCGGAGGCGGCCGGCAATCTTCGGGTGGCGCTCCGCGAACTCGCCGGCCAGTCCGCGCAACGCCTCGAGTTCCCGGTTGAAATGGGCGAGCAAGGACTCCGACACCGGTCACGTCTCCTTTTCGAGAATTGTCACATTCTTGGTCAGGAGATCCACGACCGTGTCGAATGCGATCGGCTCGGGCGCCGGTTCGGCCCGCAGCAGCGCGTCGATTCGCAGTCGCAACGTGCCGCTGACCCTGTCCGCTGCCTCGAGCAATGTGACCCGGAGGCCGGCAATGCGCGGCTCGAATCGGCCAATGCATGCCTCGATGAGCAGACGCAGCTCTTCGCGCCGGCGCGGATCGTTGAACGCACCGGAGGCGAAATCGGGGAGCCCATAGCCAACCAGGGAGCGCTCCAGCTCAGTCAGGTTCGGGTCCCATGAGCGCCATCGGCGGCGGGTGTTGAGCAATTCCTCGAGGTCGCGGCAGATGCTGGCTCTCAGCGTATCCATTGCGCCAGCCGCGGAGAGGGGACGATCCGATTGTTCGGATGGCTCGGCGTCGACGAGGCGGTCGAGCAATGGAAGCTGCGCCCGTCCGGCCCGCGTCGGGGCCGCACTCTTGGAAGCGGGCAGGCTTCGGCCGTCGCTCATGCCGCCAACCGGAAATTGAT
Organism: Reyranella sp.; assembly: GCF_036558665.1. Lineage (GTDB taxonomy): Bacteria > Pseudomonadota > Alphaproteobacteria > Reyranellales > Reyranellaceae > Reyranella. The sequence continues at coordinate 112,620 of NZ_DATBFE010000063.1, forward strand.
CTTGTCCATCTCCCGCCAGGTCAAGGCGTCGTCGCCGACCAGAAGAGTCACCGCACCCAGGCCGCGCGTCGGACCATTTTCGCCGGCTTGATGCCAATCGGTGGCGCGGCCCAGTTGCAGGGCGCTCGTCGGAGCCGTGGCCTCGCCTGCGACAGGCGGATAGATCATCGGCAGATAGACGTCACCTTCGGGGCCGTCGGCGACTTGCATCGTTGCCCGGCGCCAGAACAGGTCGCGTGGCCGCTTCATGGGATGAAATTCGAGGATCAAAACCCGCTCGGGGGGAATCCAGAAGTATTTTCCCGTCGTCGTGATGACCTCGAAGCAGGACGCCAGCAGGTCGTCGCCGTCGCGCATATCGTCGAATGCATTGTCGCGTACCCTGCCATGAGGGTGCACCCGGGCTTCCTCGGCCTGTGCGGCGAGCTTTGCAGCCTCCTCGGCATTGCCATCGCGCAACGCCACCACCGCCGCCAGTGACAGGCGATGGGCGGCCGTGGGCTCGCCGAGAAATTCAGGCAGCCGTCCTGCGCTGAACAATTGCCGCCGTGCCGTCTCTCCCCGCAGCAACTGACGAAACTCGGCCACCACCATGGCGGCCGTCGGGTCGAGCTCGGCGCAGGCATCGAGGACGACGTCGGCGCGTTCGATGTTGCCGGCAAAGAGCAGCAGCTCGGCGAGCAGGATCCGCGCGCCGACATCGGCCGGCGCCTGGCGTACCGATGCGGTGGCAGCCGTCAGTGCGTCAGGCAGATTACCTTCCCGGAACAGGCGGCCTGCTTCGCCGGGGTCTGCTGTCTTCGGGGGCGAATGCGACATCGATCCTCCTGACAGCGGCATGGCCGCTGCGCGCTTTGTCAGCCGGCAGGTGCGGCAAGTTCGGTGACGAGATGGAAGGCGGTCGCGATGTCGTCGAGCTGGTAGTGCGGCCGCAGATGCATGGTGCAACCAAACACCCCCGGCTTTCCCGGCCGTTCGAACACCCGCACCGCTCCCTCGACCAGAGGGAAACGCGCTCGTGAATCGCTCGTGCTGTTGACATTGGTATTGACGTAGTCCTGCAGCCATCGATTGAGCTGGCGCTCGATCTCGTCGGCGGTGCGGAAGGTTCCAACCATGTCCCGGCCCATCACCTTGAGAAGATGCGCGAAACGGGAAGCGCAGAGCATGGAGTTGATCTGCGCGGAAAGGCGGGCATTGGCTTCGGCCGCGGCGGCAGATACGCCGGAATAGCTCGCCGGGGCTTGCATGCTGCGCGAGGAGCCGAACACCAGGTCGGGTCCGAACGGCAGGACGCCGACCGGCATCAGGCCGACCTCGACAAGGGCGTGCTCCTGTCGATGGCCGAACTGATATTCGACAGCCTGGCGCGGCCACGCGCGAGGCGGGCCGCTGACGAAAGGCTCGGCATCGAGATCGGTGACGAGGCCGCCGCCGATCCGGTCGATCTCGACACCACGCACATCGGCCGGCCAGTTGTTGTCGGCAAAGGCGCGGACGGCGCATGCAGCGAAGGCGTAGGCGGCGCTCATCCACACGCGCGTGCCCGGGTCGGGGGCATATTCTCGATAGCGGAAGCGGTCCACGCGGCTGGGGTCGTCGGCCCACGGCGGGCGTGCCAGCAGGCGCGGCAGGGTGACGGCGACGAAGCGCATGTCGGCCCGCCCCGCGAGGCTGCGCCAGCGCACGTGATCGGGGCCGCGCAGCGCCGCGGTGACGTCCCGCACGCCCTCGAGATCGGCGAAACCGTCGACTTCCAGCACCCTCGGATCGAGCGACAGGACGACGGGCATGAAGGCAGCCGCGGCGACCGCGGAGAGTTGCACCAGCGCGCCGACGTCGTCCGTCGTCGCCCCGGGCGCCACGCGATGGCGGAGGGCGTGGTCGATCACCATCAGGCCATACGGCTCGCCTCCCGGCATCCCGAACTCGTCTTCATAGATGCGCCGGAAGGTCAGGCTCTGGTCGAACTCGAGCGCCCGCTCGAGATCCCGACAAAGCTCGGACCACGAGACCGGCAGCAATCGCACCTTGATCCGGCGCCCCGGCTCGATGCCGGAAACCAGCCAGGCAAGTCCGCGCCAGCGCCCTTCCAGGGCGAGAAATCGCGGCGCATGCAGGACAGCATCGAGTTGGTCGCTGAGAGCCGTGTCGATTTCGGCGATGTCGCGGTCGAGCGCCGCCCGCAGAGATCCCGTGGCCAGAAGATCCGGGAGAGCTTCGCCAAACCAGGTCCGCAAGCCGTCGGCCGTGCCGAGGCCGCCATGCAGGAACGTCGCCAATTCCGCAGCGACACCGGCGTGCCGGTCACCAAAGAACTGACCGGCCAGGACCGAGTCGCGCAGAGACCGGCTCTGCTGGGCGGCCGGCGCGCTTTGTTGCGCTGCCTTCGCGGCAGGCTCCGCTATCGTCGCTTCGTCACCCATGGTTTCGCCGCTTGCAATCCATGACGGCGGGGCAGCACCCCGCGCGGTCAGGACAGCTGGGGTATGCTCGCCACCATGCGCAGGCTCGTGGTCAGCTCTTCCATCTGCAGCCAGGGCCGGAGGTATGCAACGGCGTTGTAGGAACCAGGCTTGCCGGGAATTTCCTTCACCTCGACCTTCGCTTCGCGCAGCGGGAAGCGCGCCTTCATGTCCTGTCCGGCATCCTCGTTGGGATTGACGTAGTTCTGAATCCAGCGATTCAGCCACGTTTCGACATTGCGCGCTTCCATGAAGCTGCCGATCTTGTCGCGCGCCATCACCTTGAGATAGTGCGCGAACCGACTGCTCGCCATGATGTAGGGAAGTCGCGCCGAAATCGCCGCGTTCGCGGTAGCCTCGGGCCGGTCGTACTTCTTCGGTTTCTGGACGGTCTGGCCACCGAAGAACACGGCGTAGTCGGTATTCTTGTAGTGGCACAACGGCAGGAAGCCCTGATTGGACAGTTCGAACTCGCGCCTGTCGGTGATGCCGATCTCGGTCGGGCATTTCGTGTCGATGTCGCCGTCGTCCGAAGTGAAGGTGTGGGCCGGCAGATTCTCCACCTTGCCGCCTGCTTCGGCGCCGCGAATGGACGTGCAAAAACCGTAGCGCGCAAAGGCGTCGGTCAGCCGCGCTCCCATGACGTAGGCGGCGTTGGACCAGCAATATGAATCGTGATCCATCGCGCGCGCCTTGCCGTCGGCGCTCGTCGGCGCTTCCTCGTAGCCGAACTCGTCGATCGGCTTGGTTGCCTTGCCATAGGGGAGGCGGGCGATGACTCGCGGCATGACGAGATTGACGAATCGCGCGTCGTCACTGTCGCGGAAGCTGCGCCACTTCGCGAACTCGACGGTATCGAAGATCTTGGCGAGGTCGCGCGGCTTCGACAATTCCGTCCATGAATCGAAACCGAACAGGCCGGCGCCGGCTGCCGTAATGAACGGCGCGAAGGCGCCGGCGGCGATATTGGACATCAGGCGCAAAGTCTCGATGTCGTCCGGATGGTTCGTCCATTCGTAGTCGCCGATCAGCGCGCCATAGGGCTCTCCGCCCGGCGTGCCGAACTCGTTCTCGTAGATCTTCTTGAAGAGCTGACTCTGGTCGAACTCGATGGCTCGGCTCAGATCGCGGCCCAGTTCGCGCTTGCTGATGTTCAGGACGCGCAGCTTGAGCGAGGTGCCGGTCTCGGAATTCTGCACCAGATAATGCAAGCCCCGCCAGCTGCCTTCCAGCTTGAGAAACTTCGGATCGTGCATGATGGCGTTGAGCTGCGCCGACATCTTGGCGTCGATCGCCGTGATCGCCTTGTCGATCGTCCGCGTGAGATTCCGATCGAACGTGACCGTGCCGGTCAAGGCTTGCTCGACGAGGGTCTTGACGAGCTCCTGGGCACGGTCGGGTTGCGTCTGCTTCGTGTTGGTGATGATCTGGTCGAGCAGACCCGGCGCCGTCTCGGTCGTGGTAGCGGTGCCGGACTGGCGAGCGCTCTCAGCCATCTGTTAGCCCTCCGTCTTCTTGATACCAAGCTCGCCCGACAACGACTTGAGCTCGGCCTCCGAGCGCAGCACCTGCTCCAGCAGGTTTTCGAGTTCCTGGGAGCGGTCGGCCTTGCTCATGAGATCGCGCAGCTTCTCGCGTGTTTCCAGCAGCGCCGCGAGGGAGGGGACCTGGGCGACGACGCGCGCCGGATCGAAGTCGTCCATCGAGCTGAACTTGAGGTCGACGGCCATCTGGGTGCCGTCGTCGGCAAGCTTGTTGTCGACCTTCAGCTTCAGGCCGGGCGCCATGTTCGCCATGACGTCATTGAAGTTGTCGCGGTCGATTTGCGTGAACTTGCGGTCGGCCAGAGGTTTCAATGGTGTCGTCGGGTCGCCGGAAAAATCGCCCATCACGCCGACCACGAACGGCAGTTCGCGTTCGATCTGGGCGCCTTCGGTTTCGACATCGTAGGTGATGTGCACCCGGGGCTTGCGCACACGATTCAACTTATCGTGGATACTCGAGCTCATGGCACAGACCCTCCTTGTTGCAGGATACTCTCGACGGCTGGCCCAGTCCACGGGCCGCCATGCAACCTGCGGGCGCGAAGTCAAACGTTCGTCCGATCCGCGCTGGGTCTCCCCCGCGCGCCAACCACTCCATACCCCACGTTACCAATCCCTCAACCTGCCCAAAATCACAAAAGCGCGTTTCCGACGCGTTTGACACTGCAACGCGGGGGCATGGATTGTATCATAGCCGATCAGCCCGGGGGTGGCTCGCAATGATTCCGGAACTAGAGACGGCCGACCTTGAGGCAATTCTGGCGCCGCTGGCCGGCGACCAGCCGACGGGCGCCGACCTCCGGCAGGACTATACGCCAAACTCGATCTATTTCCGCCTTCGCGACGCCCGCGCCGGGGCGCGCGATGCCGAACGCCAGGCCGAAACCCGAGAGGGCGACGACGAAGGCCAGACCGCCCTTTGGCGACCGGTTGCCGCGCTGGCGATCGGTGCCCTGAAGTCGAACTCCAAGGATCTCGAGGTGGCGACGTGGCTGACCGAAGCGCTGGTTCGGACCGCCGGGCTTCGCGGCCTCGCGGCTGGCGCTTCGGTCATTGCCGGGCTCACCGACCGATATTGGGAGGGAGTGTTTCCGATGCCGGACGAGCACGGCATGGAGACGCGGCTTGCGGCGGTGGCCGGCCTCTCCGGCCAGGGGGCCGATGGCACATTGATGCAGCCGCTGCGGAAGACCATCCTGTTTCGGCGGCCGGATGGCTCGCCGTTCAGCGTCTGGCAGTACCAGGCGACCCTCGAACTTTCAGCCGTCTCCGATCCGGCTCGGCGTGCCCAGCGGGTGGAAGCGGGCGTCATGCCGTTCGACGACGTCGAGAAGGAAGCGCGCCTGGCAGGTGCCGCTCATTGGTCGGCGCAACGCGACATGCTCGCCGAGGCTATTGCGTCCTGGAAGGAGATGGAGCGTGTCCTTGACGAAAAGGCAGGTCAGGCGAGTCCGTCGGGCAATCGGGTGCGCGAGTTGCTTCAGCTCATGCTGGAGATCAGCAGCCGATTCGCACCGCAAGACGCGGCGACCGACCGCGGGGCGGCGAGCAACGACGGCGCTTCCGCCGGCAATGGAGCGGCGCCCATGAGCGCGCCCGGGTCCATTGGCGGGCGCGAGCAGGCACTGCAGCAGCTCGCGGATGTTGCGGCGTGGTTCAAGCGCAATGAGCCAAACTCGCCTATCGGCTTCACCCTCGACGAGGCGGCGCGGCGCGCGCGACTCGCCTGGCCTGAGCTCGTCGCCGAGCTGGTCTCCGACGAAACCGCCCGTCAGGCGCTGCTGACGAGCGCGGGCATGAAACGGCCAGAGGAGCAACAGCCGCAGTAGGCCGCGCTGGCGATTGCCGTTGCGGCTCTATGGTCTCAGCTCGTCTTCATCCCCAGAAGATCGTAGCTGACAACATCGCCCTTCTTGACCTGACCGGAGATATCCAGCGGCGTGGGCGTCATCATGATGTGGGTGAAATTCAACGACAGGCTTTCGGACGGGTTGTCACCGCCTGAACTCAAGGAATAGCCGCTGACGCCGCAATCCTTGAGCTCGTAGGTGAGGAACGTCTCGACCTTGTTCTTGGTGGTCGTCGTCATCTTGATCTCGACCTTCGTGTCGAAAGTTCCGGCCACCGAGTCCTGATAGAGTTTCGCGGACGAGGTATCGAATTGTTTGGTAATGACGATCTCGCTGATGCTCGGTGCCGAGCTCTCGCGGGTCGCGCCGCCGGCGCCGCTGCTGACGCCCCGGGAGACTCCGAACTGAAACGAGTGCAGCTCGATCCATTTCAGGAACCCTTCCGTCGTCACGTTGCCGTCGATCTTGCCGAATTTCATGTAGATTGCCACGGCCAGCCTCCAGGTTCAGAAGCGCCTACACACTAGCAACAACTTTACGGTCTGTTAATGGCGAAGAAGAACAACCCGTCCGGCTTGACGGCCGCGTGGACACTTCGGATCGATTGTCCCTCGGCCAAGCGGGCGAGGACCTCGGCGGAGAGGTCCGGAAGCAGGGTGCGGGTCAGGATATTTTCGACGTTTCGCGCCCCCGAGCTGCTCTCTGTGCAGCGCGCCGCGACCGCTTCGACCAGTTCCGGCGCCCAGTCGAACGTCGCGCGATAGCTCTCTAGCACGCGCGCGCGGATCCGCTCGAGCTGCATCACGACGATCTGGCGGATGATCGCGTCAGGCAGGGGAAAATACGGCACCAGCGTCACCCGTCCGAGGAAAGCCGGCTTGAAGAACTTCGCCAGTTCCGGCCGCAACGCTTCCGCCAGTCCTGCGGCATCCGGCGCCGTCTCCGGGTCGGCGAACAGTTTCGTGATCAGGTCCGTTCCGGCATTGCTGGTCATGATGATGACGGTGTTCTTGAAATCGATGTCACGGCCCTCGCCGTCCTTTATCGTCCCCTTGTCGAACACCGAGAAGAACACGTCCTGCACGCCCGGATGGGCCTTTTCCATCTCGTCCAGCAGAATCACGGAATATGGCTTGCGACGTACGGCTTCAGTGAGAATCCCGCCTTCGCCATAGCCCACGTAACCGGGCGGGCTGCCCATCAGCAGACTGACCTTATGCTCCTCCTTGAACTCGCTCATGTTGATGACGGTGAGGTTCTGCTCTCCGCCATAAAGCAGATCGGCAAGGGTCAATGCGGTTTCCGTTTTGCCCACCCCTGAAGTGCCGGCCATGAGGAAAACGGCGATTGGCTTGCGCGGATCGATCAGCTTCGCGCGCGCGGTGTGGATGGCCTGTGACACGACTTCCATCGCATAAGGCTGGCCGACCACGCGCCGCTCCATAGCCTGACGCAGGGCAAGCATGGTGCGGATCTCGTCGCTGCGCATGCGGCCTGCAGGGATGCCGGTCCAGCCTTGGACGATCTCCGCGATCGCCTGGCCATCCACCACCGGATGAACCAGCGGCTCTTCACCCTGAACGCTGTGCAAGGACTGGATGGCGTGCGCCAGTTCTTCCCGCATCGCGTGCCGGTCGCCCGCACCGGTTGGATCCTCGATGCGCCCACGGATGGCTGCGATTTCGCCGGCGAGCTGCTTTTCCCGCTCCCAGCGCGACTCCAGTACTGCCAGCTCGGTTTCCGCGGCATGACGCTCCTGCGTCAGCGCGTCCTGACGCGTGCTATGATCGCCGCCCGAAGCCGCTTCGCGCGCCAGGATGCGCAGCTCGGTGTCGATAACCGACAGGCGGCGGCGCCGGTCCTCCACCGCCGGCGGCACGGCCGCCTGGCTCATCGCGACCCGCGCACAAGCGGTGTCGATCAGCGACACGGCTTTGTCCGGCAGTTGACGGCTGGGGATGTAGCGAGCCGACAGACGCACAGCCTCAATGACCGCTTCATCCAGGATGCGAACACCGTGATGGGCTTCCAGCCGGTCCACCAGGCCGCGGATCATCGCGACAGCCACCGGCTCGGATGGCTCCTCGACCTTCACCACCTGAAAGCGCCTGGTCAGGGCTGCATCTTTCTCGACATAGCGCTTGTATTCTGCCCAGGTGGTGGCGGCGATG
>NZ_DATBFE010000064.1:0-26549 GCF_036558665.1 Reyranella sp.
TCGGGCGTGGGCTGCGGCATGCCGGCCATCGGCGGCGGCGACGCGGGCGCGGCGGATGGCGGCTTCCTGTCGGGCTTGATCGAGAGCGGATCGATGTTCGCCTGTTTCGCCACGCGCGCGATCTCGGCGCGCAGCATGCCAAGCCACGGCGCGCCCTCGGGCGAGCGCGCCTCGAGGTCGAGCCAGCGGCTCAATGCCGCCTTCGAATCGCCGGCCTGCGCGTCGTGCAGGCCGAGATAGAAGAGCGCGCGCGCATCGCCCGGCTGCTTGTCGAGCGCGCGGCGGAAGAGGTCGACGGCGGGCTGCGGCACGACGCCCTGGGCCTGCTGGGTCAGGAGCTCGCCCAGCGCCGACAGGGTCTCGGGATCGTCGGGTGTCTCCTTGAGCCGCGCGCGGGCCGACGCGATCTGCTGGTCGAGGCTCGGGCCGGTGTCGTGTGGTGCATTGGCGGGGGCGTGGGGATTGGCGATGAACGGCGCCGAGGCGACGCCCGGCTGGCCGATCTGCAGATAGAGGCCGAGCGCGAAGGCGGGGACCAGCAGACAGAGGAGGGGCGGCAGGAAGCGATGCCACGTGGCATCGGCTTTCGGCGCCGGGGCGGCGTCCCTGTCGGCGGCGACGAGGATGCGGCGCTCGATCTCGGTGCGCGCGGCCGTCGCGTCGATGTCGGAGAGGCCGCCGCCGGCGCGCTCGCGCTCCACCTCGGCGAGCTGGTCGCGATAGATCGCGAGGTCGTTGTCGAGCCGGTCGGTCGCGCGCAGCCTGGTGCGCAGGAGCGGGATCAGCAGCATACCCACCGTGCCCGCGGTCAGGAGCGCCAGGAGGAATTCGAGCATGGCTAGTCGCGCGGCTTGATGAGCGCGTCGAGCCTCGCCTGTTCCGCTTCGCTGAGCGGCGGCGGGGCGAGCGCGGCGGCGCGGCGGCGGGACGCGACCCAGAGGCCGGCGGCACCCAGCAGCAGCACCAGCGGCGCGCCGAGCCAGAGCGCCCAGGTGCGCGCCTTGAAGGGCGGGTTCAGCAGCACGTAGTCGCCGTAGCGCGCGACCATGTAGTCCAGCACCTGGCGATCGGTGTCGCCCGCCACCAGCCGCTCGCGCACGGCGCGGCGGATGTCGCGCGCGACCTCGGCCGGCGAATCGTCGACCGATTCGTTCTGGCAGACCACGCAGCGCAGCTCACGGCTGATCGTCCGCGCCCGCGCCTCGAGCGCCGGATCCGACAACATCTCCGCCGGCTCGACCGCCAGCGCGGGCGCGATCGACAGAAGCAGCGCGAGCAATGGCGCACACCACCTCACCCTCCCATCGCTGCCGCGATGGGCCCGTCCCTCTCCCCCGCTCGCGCGGCGGAGAGGGCGCTCCACCCTGGGGCCCCTCTCCGCCTTGGCGGAGAGCCTCGGCCCCCTCTCCGCTTTGGAGTTGGGAGAGGGGGTCCTGTTCACGACCCCGCCTTCAAAAGCGGCAGGATGCGGTCCTCGACGTCCTTCTCGAGGATGGGCGCCCGGAAGTGCAGGCGCACGACGCCCTGGGCATCGATCAGGAAGGTCTCGGGCACGCCGGACAGGCCCCAGTCCACGGCCATCTTGCCGTCGAGATCGTAGCCCACGGCGGCGAACGGATCGCCCAGCCGTTGCAGCCAGGCGCGCGCCTCCTCGGGCTTGTTCTTCCAGGCGATGCCGATCAGCGTGACGCCGTCCTTCTTCGCCAGCCGTTCCAGGAGCGGCTGCTCGGCGAGGCAGGGCGTGCACCAGCTCGCGAAGAAATTGACCAGCACCGGCTTGCCGGAGTGCAGCAGCGCCTCGCCGAGCGCGGGCTCGCCGGGCCTGAGCGAAGGCGCCGCGAGCCGCGGCGCCGGCCGGCCGACCAGCGCCGAGCCGATCGATGCCGGATCGCGCCCCGACACCAGCGACCAGCCGAGGAAGCCCGCCACGATGGCGAGCGTCATGAGGGGCAGGAGGTAGAGGGCGCGATTGGATCTCATGCTCTTCCTCTTTTGGACCGCGAGCGTCCCGCTCGCTCATGCGCCCGGGCGAGTCGCGCGGAGTGCCTCTGCCCTTTGAGGCTCGCGGTCCACAAGAGCCTGATCATTCGGCCGCCTGCGCGACGACGCGGCTGCGCCGCGGCGCGCCGATGCGCAGCCGACGGTCGGACAGCGAGACGAAGCCGCCCAGCGCGCAGAGCGCGGCGCCGAGCCAGATCCAGGGCGCCAGCGGGTTGTCGTAGAGGCGGACCGTCCAGCCCTTCTCGGCGTCGCCCTCGCCCAGCATGGCATAGACGTCACGCAGGAAGTTGGTCTGGATCGAGGTCTCGGCGACCTCGCGCCGCTGCACCCGGAACAGCCGCCGCTCGGGCGTCAGCACGGTATAGGGCTTGCCGTCCTTCGTGAGCGTGATGGTGGCGCGCTCGGCGTCATAGTTGGGGCCGCGTATCGGCTCGACCTTCGTGAGGGTCGCTTCCCAACCGGCGAATGGCGCGCGCTCGCCGATCCTGAAGGTCCGGATCAGTTCGACATTCCAAGCCGAGGTCGCCACCGCGCCCAGCACGACGAAGCCGAGCGCGGCGTGGGAGATCGTCATGCCGACCGAGGCGCGCGGCAGCGTCGCGAGCCGGCGCCTGGTCTCGGCCCACGGCGCGCGACCCAGTCTCACGCGGTCGGCGAATTCGAGCAGGCTGCCCAGGATCAGCCAGACGCCGAAGCCGAAGGCGAGCGCTGCCAGCGTCGCGTGGGAGTCGATCACGGTAGCGGCGAGGATCATGCCGATCACCGCCACGGCGAAGGCCGCGCGCAGCCTGACCAGCGCGGGCCACAGCTCGGCCCGCTTCCAGCCCAGGAACGGGCCCACGCACATGGCGGCGAAGAGCGCGAAGGCGATCGGCACGAAGGTGGTGTTGAAGAACGGTGGGCCGACCGAGACCTTGTTGCCGCTCACCAGATCGAGGAACAGCGGATAGAGCGTGCCCAGCAGCACAGTGGCGCAGAGCGTGCACAGCAGCAGGTTGTTCACGATCAGCGCCCCCTCGCGGCTCACCGGCTGGAACAGGCCGCCGGGCTGCAGCGTCGGCGCGCGCCAGGCGAAGAGGCCGAGGGCGCCGCCGATCACCACCAGCAGGAAGGCGAGGATGAACATGCCGCGCGCCGGATCCTGGGCGAAGGCGTGCACCGAGGTGAGCACGCCCGAGCGCACCAGGAAGGTGCCGAGCAACGACAGCGAAAAGGCGAGGATGGCGAGCAGCACCGTCCAGCTCCTGAGCGCCCCGCGCTTCTCGACGACGATGGCCGAGTGCAGCAGCGCGGTGCCGGCGAGCCAGGGCATCAGCGAGGCGTTCTCGACCGGATCCCAGAACCAGAAGCCGCCCCAGCCCAGGATGTAATAGGACCACCAGCTCCCGAGGGCGATGCCGAGCGTCAGGAAGCACCAGGCGGCGAGCGTCCACGGCCGCACCCAGCGCGCCCAGGCGGCATCGACACGGCCTTCGATCAGGGCGGCGATCGCGAAGGCGTAGGTCACCGAGAAGCCGACATAGCCGAGATAGAGGAGTGGCGGATGGAAGGCGAGGCCGGGATCCTGCAGCAGGGGATTCATGCCGTTGCCGTCGGGCGGCGCGGGCGAGAGCCGCAGGAACGGGTTCGACGTGAAGAGGATGAAGGCGAGGAAGCCGACGCCCACCCAGGCCTGCACGGCGAGCACGCGCGCGCGCAACGCATCGGGAAGGCTGTCGCCGAACAGCGCGACCGCCGCCCCGAACACGGCGAGGATCAGCACCCAGAGCATCATCGAGCCTTCGTGATTGCCCCACACGCCGCTCAGCTTGTAGAGCAGCGGCTTCGCCGAATGCGAGTTGGCGACCACGGTCGCGACCGAGAAGTCGGACGTCACGTAGGCTTCGGTGAGTGCGGCGAAGGAAAGCACGATCAGCAGGCCTTGCACGAGCGCGGCGGTGCGGCCGAGCGCCATCAGCCGGATGTCACCGCGCGCGGCCCCGACCAGTGGCAAGGTCGCCTGCACCAGCGCCACCGCCAGCGCCAGGATCAGCGCATAGTGGCCCAGTTCCGGAATCATGAGGGGCCCGCAGCGAATGAAATGAGCGAGGGTCGCCGTCGGGCGGCAGCGGCTGCAGCGAAGCGAAGCCGCGGGAGCCCGCTGTGTGGAGGCTTGCACGAAGCGCTCATTTCACCGTCCCCTCGCCTTCCTTCCAGCGGCCGGACTCCTTCAGCGCCTTGGCGACCTCCGGCGGCATGTATTTCTCGTCGTGCTTGGCCAATACCTCGCGGGCAGCGAAAACGCCGTCACGATCGAGTGAACCTTCCGCGATCACACCCTGCCCCTCGCGAAAAAGATCGGGCAGGATGCCGCGATAGACGACCTCGACGCTCCGCTTGAGGTCGGTGACGCGAAAGCGCACCTCGGTGCCGTCCTTCTTCACGCTGCCCTCCTCGACCAGGCCGCCGAGGCGAAAGCGCCGGTCGGGAGGCACGTGCTTCTCGGCGAGCTGGCTCGGCGAATAGAAAAAGACGATGTTGTCGGAAAGGGCCGACAGCACCAGCGCCGCCGCCACGCCCAAAACGCACAGCGATCCGACCAGCAGCCACAGCCGCCTGCGCTTGGGCGTCACCGCCGGCGCTCCAGCCCGCGCGCGGCGAGCGCGCGCCGTGCCTTGCGATGCTGGGCCAGCGAGACCAGCACCAGGCCGCCGATCGCAAGCAGGGCAGCGCCATAGGCGCTCCAGATGAACGCGCCGTAGCCGCCCATGGCGAAAAAACCCGAGGCCAGCAGGATCATGGCGCGTGGGATAGCCCAACGCCGGGGGCGGCGGAAGCGGCGGCCGAGCGGCGCTTTGCCACGATTTGCGTCAAGATGTAGTCGGCAATGCGGGCGTGGGTCATGGGCCTGGGGTGGCCGTCGTCGCGGCCAATGACGTAACGCAGTTGGTGGTCGCGATAGTCAGGGACGATTCGCTGCACCGGATCGATGACGATACCAGCCGAGGTCAGGTCTTTCGCCAGTTCGTCGAGCCGCTTGTCCTCGACCATGGTCCAGAACAGGACATGAAACTCGGCCCTGGGCGCGAGGCGCCAGATCTCGCGCGCCGACTCGACCATGATGGCGGCGGTCAACTCGGTTTCACCGCGCGTGCCGAAGCGATCGATGCCATGCACCAGCCGCCGCCAGCCCAGGAAGCCCTCGTCGAGGTCGGGCGGCGGATCGTGCGGCCTCGTATCGAAGTTGCCGTCGCGCACCGGTTTGCCGTCCGCGCCGAGACGATAGCGCGGTCCGTGCGGGTCCCATGGTGCAAGGCGGCCGCTGACGCGGCCGATATGCTCGACGATGAAGAAGTAGATCACGTGCGTGGGCGTGCAGCGCAAGCTCTTCCGGAAACGGCCCGACTGCAGGCCCGCGAGCATCTGATGCGGGCCCGAGCCGCCGATGCCGAAGTTGTAGACGGCAAGGCGCCCCTTGCCGCGCTCGGCAAGCCGCCAGGCATAGGTCTCGCTGTCCTGCACGCCGATGCCGAAGGTGTTGGAATCGCCGAACAGCGCGATGCAGGCACCGGGATCGGCCGGCTCGGGCGGCATGACGCGAAAGCCGTCGGGGCCGATCCCGTAGGTGACGTCGTAGATGGTCCTGCCAGGGCCGACCCGCCGCGCCGTCACACGCTGGTCGGGCTTCAGGAGGTAGCCCACGTCGTCGAACAGATCGTAGTTTTCGAGCCTGGTGATCCCGCCTTCGAGATGGGTGTCGCTGCCGGGCGCCGGCTGCAGGCTCCGGTAAAGGGTGAAGGCCAGCACACCTGCCAGCGCCGCCCCGAGATTGAGTCCGAGAAGGAGCCAGCGGCTGCGTCGGTCCATGGCAAGCCGCTAGTCCTGGTTCTCGGAAATCTCGAGGCGGCGGCGGTCGATCTCGGTCTCGGTGCGCATCAGCACCAGAGCGACGAACAGCAGCGCCAGTGCGCCCATCATCCAGAGCAGGGGCCAGAGAAGCGACGGATCGATCGTGGGCCCGCCGAGACGCATGATCGAATCGGGCTGGTGCAGGGTGTTCCACCAATCGACCGAGAACTTGATGATCGGCACGTTGATCGCGCCCACCACCGCCAGGATCGCGGCGGCGCGGTCGCCGCGTTCGGAGTCGTCGTAGGCGCGGCTCAGGGCGATGTGCCCGAGGTAGAGGAAAAAGAGCAGCAGGAACGAGGTCAGCCGCGCATCCCACACCCAGTAGGTGCCCCACATCGGGCGGCCCCACAGCGAGCCGGTGATCAGGCAGACCGCGGCATAGGTCGCCCCGACCGGTGCCGTCGCGCGCGCCATCAGGCCGGCCAGCGGATGGCGCCATACCAGCAGCGAGGCCCCGAGAGCCGCCAGCAGGAGATAGCCGCCCATCGACAGCGAGGCCGTCGGCACATGCAGGAACATGATGCGCACCGTGTCGCCCTGCTGATAGTCGGGCGGTGCGATCACCAGCCCCCAATAAAGGCCGACCACCAGCGCCAGCGCGGTCACGATCCAGAGCGCAGGCAGCACGCGCTGGCTGAATCGGCGGAAGCGCGCCGGGTTGGCGAGGAAATGCAGGTCGGCCATCAGCTTCTATCGCCTCACTCGCCGGCCTGGCGCAAGGCCGCGGCGATCGCCCAGGGCAGCGTTGCGAGCGACACCAGCGCCAGGGCGCCAAGGATCGCGACATGCACCCAGACGCTTTCTCCGGTCGCCGTCACCTCGATCGCCGACGCGCCGAAGATCAAGGTGGGCACGCAGAGCGGCAGCGCCAGCAGGGCGAGCAGCGCGCCACTGCGCCGCGCCCCAAGGGTCAGCGCGGCCGCAAGCCCGCCGATCAGCGACAGCGCCGGCGTGCCGACCAGCAGCGTGAGCGCCAGTGCGGCGAGACTTTCCGCGTCGAGGCCGAACGCAACGCCCAGCAACGGCGCCAGCACCGCAAGAGGCAGGCCCGTCACCATCCAGTGCGCGGCGCATTTGGCAAGGACCGCCAGCTCGAGGGGCCACGGCGCCAGCAGCATGAGATCGAGCGCGCCATCCTCGTGGTCGGCCGCGAACAGGCGATCGAGCGAGAGCAGCGAGGCAAAAAGCGCAGCGGCCCAGAGGACCCCTGCGGCGATGCGCGCCAGGAGGTTCGATTCCGGCCCGATGCCGAGCGGAAACAGCACCGTCGCCACCACGAAGAAGGCCAGCACGACCGCGACATCGCCCGGGCGGCGCCACACCAGCCGCAGATCGCGCAGGAAGAGCGCGGCGAAGGCCATCAGCGGCCGAGCTCCAAGGTGCGCGCGCCGGCGATGTCGAGCGTTGCGTGCGTGGCGGCGATCGCCAGACCTCCGGCGGCAAGGTGACGGGCAAGAGCGTCGTGCAAGGCCTCTTGCGCGGGCAGGTCGAGCGCGTTCAGCGGCTCGTCGAGGAGCCAGAGGCCTGCCTCGGACGCGACCACCCGGGCAAGAGCCGCACGACGGCGCTGGCCGGCCGACAAGGTCCGGACGGCGCGATCCGCCAGGGCGGCGAGATCGAAAGCGGCAAGCGCCCCGTGGACATGGGCCTGACGCGGGTTGCGTCCTCGCAGGCGCTCGGCGACCGCGACGTTCTCGGCCACCGTCAGATCGCCCTTCAGGCCGTCTTGATGGCCGAGCCAGGCCAGACGCCGGCGCCAGCCCTCGCGGTCGTCACCGACGTCGGCGCCCCGCCAGCGAATGGCGCCGACCGTCGCCGGGACCAGCAATGCCAAGGCGCGCAACAGGGTCGTCTTGCCGCTGCCGTTACGGCCCTTGAGCGCCAGGAGTTCGCCTTCCGCGAGCGAAAACGAGAGGTTGTCGAACACCTGCCGTCCACCGCGGCGGCAGGCCAGATCCGAAACTTCGAGGACGGCGCTCGTCATGCGGCGCCGTCGTACCATGGCCGCATTGGACCAGCCGGAAAAGAAAATGGCCGTCCTGTCGGGGGAGAGTGACAGGACGGCCGAACGCCTCCGAAGAGGCTGAACGTGGCTTTGGGGGGACCACGTTCGGGGGAGATACAGCCCGAACATGGAAAGCTTGGGTGGCCGTCGCTAGACCCAAATAGGGCGGAAGTGTGATTTTTTAATCACACTAAAGTTTTGTGGACATTCTCGAGCTCTGCCCGGTGAATCAAGGGCTTAGAGGAACGGCCATGTCCTAAGCGTAGGGATCGGCGGCATCACGCATGCCGTCGCCCATGAACTGATAGGCCAGAATCACCAGAATTACCGGCACGACCGGCATCATCAGCCACCAGTTGACCGCCACCACATTGATATCGGTCGCCTCGTTCAGCAGCACTCCCCAGGAGGTGATGGGGGGCCGCAGTCCCAGCCCGAGGAAGCTCAGCGCGGTCTCGGCCAGGATCATGCTGGGAATGGAAAGCGTCGCCGAGGCGATCAGGTGGCTCATGAAGCCTGGCAGCAGATGCCGGCCGATGATACGCGCGGGCTTGGCCCCCATCATCTGGGCGGCGACCGCATAGTCCTCCTCGCGCAGGGCAAGGAGCTTCGAGCGCACCGCACGGCCCAGACTTGGCCAGTCGAGCAGGGCCAGGATCAAGGTGATGCCGAAATAAATCAGAAGCGGCGACCATGTGACGGGCAGCGCCGCCGACAAGGCCAGCCAGAGCGGCAGGTGCGGGAAGCTCTTCAGGATCTCGGTGATGCGCTGAACCACCAGATCGACCCAGCCGCCATAGTATCCCGCCAGCCCGCCGAGGATGAGCGCCAGCGCGAAGGAGAGGACGATACCGATGATGCCGATGGTGAGCGAGATGCGCGCGGCATAGACGATGCGGCTCAGCATATCGCGGCCCAGCCGGTCGGTGCCGAGCAGGAAGAACGTGCCGCCCTCGGGTGGACAGACGAGATGGAAGGATCCCTCGATCAGCCCCCAGAACTTGTAGCTCTCGCCGCGACAGAAGAAGCGCAGTTTCTGCGGCTCGTCACGATCGGGCCTGTAGACGCGCTGCAGGGTGTCCATGTCGCGGTGGACCGATAGCCCGTAGACGTGCGGGCCGATGAACCTGCCCTCGTGAAAGACGTGGACGCCCTGCGGCGGCGCGAAGATGTACCTGATATGGCGCGTGTGCAGATCGTAGGGCGCGATCCATTCGCTGATCAGGATCGAGAAATACATCAGCGCCAGGAAGGCGGCCGACACGACCGCCGGGCGGTGACGGCGAAAGCGCCACCACATCAGCTTCCATTGGCCGGCCATGTAGTATTTTTCCTGGTCGGCCGTGAGCTTGTCGGCGACGTAGGGATCCCAGGGCTCGTGACTGACAAAATGCGGAGTCGAGGCCGGGCGATGCTCGGCCGGCGAACGGGGCGAGATGTCGGTCATCGGCGCCTCACTTCTCGCCCGCCGCGCCGAAGCGGATGCGCGGATCGAGCGCCGCCAGCAAAAGGTCGGAGATCAACATTCCGATCACGGTCAATACCGCCACGAACAGCAGGAAGGTCGCGGCCAGGTTCACGTCCTGCGTCTTGAGAGCCGTCAGAAGCATCGGACCCATGGTCGGCAGCGACAGCACGACCGAGACGATGACCGACCCGGAAACGACTTCGGGCAGCAGATGGCCGATATCGGCGACGAACGGATTGATGGCATGACGCAGCGGATACTTCACGAGCAGCTTCAGCGGGGAGAGCCCCTTCGCACGCCCGGTGACCACGTACTGCTTTTGCAGCTCGTCCAGAAGATTGGCACGCAGCCTGCGGATCATGCCGGCCGTGCCGGCCGTGCCGATCACGATCGTCGGAATGACGAGGTGCTGGGCGACCGAGACGACCTTGGGCCAGGAGAGCGGCTTCTCGATGAACTCGGGATCCATCAGGCCCCCGATCGAGACGCCGAAGTAGACCTTGCCGACATAGAGCAGCACCAGCGCCAGCAGGAAGTTGGGGATTGCGAGCCCCAGGAAGCCAATGAACGACGCCGCATAGTCGCCGAGCTTGTACTGGTGGGTCGCGGCATAGACGCCGATGACGAACGATACGGTCCAGATGAAGATGATGGTGCAGCTCTCCATGACGATGGTTAGAACCAGTCGCTCGCCCATCAGATCCTTGACCGGGACGGTGTCCTGGCAAGACAGGCCGAAGTCCCAGCGGAAGACGCCGCCCAGCCAGTGGACGTAGCGGTACCACACCGAGTGGTCGAGGCCGTAGAGGGCGCGCAGCTCTCCGGCTCGTGCCAAGGCGTCGACATCGCCACGCGCCAGCAACTCGTCGATCTGCGCTGTCACGCAGTCGCCGGGCGGCATGTTGATGATCATGTAGACCAGCAGGCTGATGATGAAGAGCGTGGGGATCATCAGCAGCAGGCGGCGGGCAACGTAGTGCAGCATGATCAGGCCGCCTCGCGAATCGTGCGCACATAGTGCCCGGGTTCAGCCTCGGTCCAGTAGAGCGGCGCGGCGCCCGTGTCGGTGAACGGCGCCGGCCATTGCCTCGGATCGGAGGCCTTGCCTTCCATCAAGGCACGCAAATCGAGCCGCTGATCGGGATCGGGAAACGGTACAGCGGAGACGAGGGCACGTGTGTAGGGATGCAGCGGATTGCGGAACAGCACGCCCGCCGGTGCCAGCTCGACCAACCGTCCGGCACACATCACGGCGATTCGATCGGCGATGTAGTCGACCACGGCGAGGTTGTGGCTGATGAACAGATAGGTGAGACCAAGCTGCTTCTGCAGGTCCTTCAGCAGATTGAGGATCTGCGCCTGGATCGAGACATCGAGGGCCGATACCGGCTCGTCGCAGATCACCATGTCGGGCCGCAGCGCCAGCGCCCGTGCGATGCCGATCCTTTGCCGCTGGCCGCCCGAGAAGGAATGCGGATAGCGGCTGAGCTGGCGGCGATCGAGCCCTACCAGCTCCATCAGCTCGCCCACCATCTCGCGACGGTAGGCGTCGTCGCCCACTTTGTGGATCACCAGCGGCTCGACCAGGATGTCGTAGACCGTCATGCGCGGATTGAGCGAGCCGAATGGATCCTGGAAGATGAACTGCAGCTTGGTGCGGAAGCGATTGAGTTCCTCGCCGTCCAGGGTCAGCACGTCGGTCTTGCGGCCCCAGTCGTCGAAAACCACGCGCCCGGCGCCATCGCTGGCGTCGGCTGAAATGCCGCGCATGAGCATCTTGCTAAGCGTGGTCTTGCCGCACCCCGATTCGCCCACGAGGCCGAGGCATTCGCCGCGCTCGACATCGAAGCTCACATCATTCACGGCACGCACCACCCGGGTCGCGCCGCCCCCCAGCAGCTGATCGAGCAGGCTGTCGGCCTTGCGGATGTTGAACGTCTTGGTGAGGTGGCGAACCTTCAGTACCGGCGCCCGGGGATTGAAGGTCGTCAGCGGCTGGGCTTCGGGCTTTTCCTGCAGCAAATGCCCGGTCGCGGCTCTGATCTCCCGGATCGGCTGGAGTCGCTCGCCCGGCTTCATGTCGAAGCGGGGCACGGCGTGCAGCAGCGCCCGAAGATAGGGATGCTGCGGATCGCGGAAGATGTCGTGCAGGTTGCCTGCTTCGACGACCTTGCCGCGATACATCACGACGACGTCGTCGGCGACATTGGCGACCACGCCCAGATCGTGCGTGATCATCATGAGCGCCATGCCCAATTCCTTCTGCAGATCCTTGATCAATCGCAGTATCTGCGCCTGGATGGTGACGTCGAGCGCGGTTGTCGGCTCGTCGGCAATGAGGAGCGCCGGCCGGCAAACCAGCGCCATGGCAATCATCGCGCGCTGACGCAAGCCGCCTGACAGCTCGAACGGATAGGTGCGCAGAGCGCGCCTGGGATCCGGGAAGCCCACCATACGCAGCATGGAAGTCGTGATCTCGTCGATCTCCGCTCGGCTTGTCTTGCCGCGGCCTGCGGAGCGACCGACATGGGCGCCGTGCAGCGCGACGGCTTCGCCGATCTGGTCGCCCACAGTGTGAAGCGCGGAGAGCGAAGTCATGGGCTCCTGGAAGATGATGGAGATTTCGCCGCCGCGGATCTCTCGCATCTCCGGGCCCGACGGCGGAAGCTTGGCGATGTCGACGACCGGCGAATCGTCGCGCGGATCCTTGAACAAGATGGAGCCGGAAGGAATCGTGGCCGCGCGCGGCAGGAGGCCCATGATCGCCTGGCTGCAGACGGACTTGCCGGAGCCGGATTCACCCACCAGCGCCAAGGTACCGCCCGGCGGGATGGAAAAGGATACATTGTCGACCGCCCGCAGAATGCCTTCGTGGACGCCGAACTCGACCGTCAGATTCTCGACCCGCAGCAGATCCTTCATTCCGGTTCTTCCTGGCCTGCCACGGTGATGCCCATCGAACGTAGATTCACCCGGGTGGCACGGCTGAGCTCGAGTCTCCGGACCCCCGCCGCCTCCGCCGCCCGCTCGACGATATCGTAAAACCCGTCGAGCGAGGAATCGACTTTCACCGATCGTGCGCCGACCGAGCGCACCATGAGCTGCATCCAGCCGCCCGAACGATCCCGCTTGGTGGAGTAGTAGGCGAGGGCCATGCGTTCGAGCCTGGCCCATTCCACCAGGCCGCCGGCCGGACCATCGGCCGCGAGCGTATCGGAGCTCAGGACGTAGCGGGTCATCTGGCGCAGCACGGTGCGCCCCAGAAACAGCAGGAACAGCAGACAGGCGGTCGCCAGAACGACACCCACCCAGCGGTTGACCTGCAACAACAGCAACGGCAGGCCGCACAGCAACACTCCTGCCACGGCTCGCATATAGTCGCCCCACAGCGTCTGGCGCGAATAGCGCAAAACGGCAAAACTCAAGGCCGCGCCTCCCGTGACGCGAAAATGCGAGCGGCCGCGCGCAGGTGGGCGCCCGACATCGTGCTTATTTTCTCCAGCAACGACCTTAGGAAATCCCAGCCGGCTTCGTCCATGGCAAGATGGTGACTGAGCACGCCTACAGGTTCGTTCGAGACGCTCCGCGCGTCGCGCAAGGCCGCTGCCAGGACGCCCAGCGCCGCTTCCGCGCCGATGAAGTCGCGTCGCCCTTTCCAGTCGACGAGGTCGAGGTGCGCATTGACCTGGCGCAAGCCCTTCACCGCCTCGGCCCGCGGGCGGCGGCCGAAAGTCGAGAGGCCGGCGAAGCCGATTTCCGGCAAGGCCGGCACCAGGCCGGGCGCAATGCGGTTCCACGGCGGCACCAGCACCGGCAAGGCCTGCGGACCGAACAGCCTTTCGAGGGCAAGCCATCCGGTGCCGAGTTCGCCCAGCGCCAGCATGGCCGGCCGATGCGGGCCGAGCTCGCTCTTCTTGCCGGTCGGCGGCGCGTGATTGGCATGAGCATAGCCGTGCTGCAGCACATCGACGCCCGGCTCGTTCGCCAGTCGTGCCGCCAACGCCATCGTGGCCTTGGCCGGCACCACCGCCAGGGCAAGGGGAACCCCGATGTCGCGACGCAGGCCCAGCAGATGATCGAGAGCCGCGGTGGTATCGACGGCATCGTCGTCGCGCCACCACAGCTCGACTGCGCGGCCGGCATCGCGCCAGCGGGCAATCTCCTCGTCCAGGGCTTGCCAGCCGTTCATGCGACTCTCGCCCGCAACAGCTCGACCGTCGCTGCGGCGCCGCCGACATTGCAGCGCTTGAA
Source organism: Reyranella sp. (assembly GCF_036558665.1). Taxonomy (GTDB): domain Bacteria; phylum Pseudomonadota; class Alphaproteobacteria; order Reyranellales; family Reyranellaceae; genus Reyranella. The sequence continues at coordinate 13,617 of NZ_DATBFE010000064.1, forward strand.
GCTGCGAAGAGAAGGACCGGTCAATGCCCGGGCGATGCCAGCCGCGAGACTGCCGGCCGTGAGCGACTCCGCCGGAACCACGGTCGCCATGCCATGCGCCGCCAGCAAGCGCGCCCGATCAGCCTGCTCGGTCTCGCGCTCGGTCGAGAACGGCACGAGCACGGCGCGGTCGGCGAAGCGCAGGATGTCGACGACGGTGTTATAGCCCGCCTGGGAGATCGACAGTGTCGCGTTGGCAAGCAGCGTCGGGAAATCGGCGCGGGCCGGCTCGATCACGACGCCGTCTTGCCGTTCCAGCCCGGCATGCTCGGCCTCGGCCAGGTTGGAGCCGATCAGGAGGCGCCAGCGGCGCCCCGCAAGGACACTCTGCCGACGCGCCGCGAGGGCCGCCCTGAGAAGGGGTGCGCCGACGGCGCCGCCACCCACTGAAACGACCACCTCGTCCTTGCCGGCGTCGCTCGCACTGGCGCCCCGCTCCGGTGCGGCGACATAGCCGGTATAGGCCGAGCGCGAGGCAATGCAATCCCAGGCGGCGAAGCTTGCGCCGAAGTCGACGATCCGGGGGTCGGCATGGATCAGCACGAGATCGAAGTTGCCCAATGCCTCGAGCGTCTCGGCGACACGTTGCGCCGTGACGGAGCGGCGCACGACGTCGCGCACCGATGAAACGATCAGCGGCCGCGGTCGCAGCGCGCGCGCGGCCTCGATGAGCGGCACGAGCTCGAAGCGCAGGCGCGTACGGCCGAAGGGAAACTGTTCGGTCATTACGATCGACGGTGCTTCGGCGTGCAGGAGCGACACCAGCTCCTGCACCCGGCCGATACGAAAGGCTTCGTCGATCGGCGATCCGTCGAGACGGGAAAGCTCCCGCAAGCCCTCGTCTCGCGCGCGCACCGGCGGCAGTTGATGCAGGCGCGCCCGTCCGAGATCGAGTGCAAGCGGGGCACCGCCGGAAACCACCAGGACGTCGAAACCGCCCTCGGCCAGGGCGCGTGCCAGGACCGCGACGCGGCGCAGATGGCCGATACCGAGCAGATGCTGCACATAGAAGAAGACGCGCGACGTCATGCCGGGGCCATCGCGACGTTGAGCCGATCGACGGTCACGCTGCCATCGCGATGAGCGACGAAGAAGTGGAGGCGGTGCCAGTCGAGCTTCATCGGCTGGCGTCCCGTCATGTCCCAGCCCGTGGCCAGGGCGAGGAGCGCGCGTATCGCCGCCTTGTGCGAGACAGCGACCACCGGATCGCCCGCCGCCGCGATCTCCAACGCCCAGGCCGAGAGCCTCGCCATGGTGGCTCGCGGCGACTCACCGCCCGGCGGCTGAAAGTCCAGCCCCCGTCGCTCGGCATCGAGGAATTCGGCACCGACCGTCGCACGAAGCTCGAGGATGGTTTGGCCTTCCCAGATGCCGAAACTCATTTCGCGCAAGCGCGGCTCGATCGCGACCGGCGCAACAGGCTTCAGCAATTCGGCCGTGCGGCGCGCCCGCACAAGCGGGCTGCAGACGCGCTTCCAGCCGGCCGCCGGAGCGGGCAAGCACCAGCTCTTCGCCATTGCCTCGCCATCGGCGCTCAAGCAAATGTCCGTCATGCCCTGCAACCGGCGAGAGTCGTTCCAGGCGGTCGGCGCATGGCGGAGAATGGCGAAGGGAACGCCGCTCATCGCAACTTCTGCAATGCAATGCGCAGAATGCGCGCAGCGCTACGCTCGTCATGGCGCTGCGCGATGCGATGGGCCGCGCCACAGCCCAGTCGCGCGCGCGCGTCCGGATCGTCGAGCAGGCGGCCGACAGCGGCGGCGAAGGCCGATGCATCGCCGATCGGGGTCAACATGCCGGAGACCCCATCGGCCACCACGGCCGGGACGCCGCCGGTGCGGCCGGCGACCACAGGCACGCCGCCTGCCTGGGCCTCGAGAAAAGCCATGCCATAGGCTTCGTTGATGGCCGGCCAAAGGTAGAGGTCGGCAGCAGCGAAGAATGCCGGCAGCTCCTCGTGAGGCACGGCGCCGGCAAAGCGCACGCGCGGTCCGAACGGTGCCATCAGGGCCTCAACCGCCGGCCGGGCCGGCCCGTCGCCCACCAGCACGGCCTGCCAGCAACGGTCCTCGAGCCGGGCGAAGGCCTTGGCGAGGACGCGATAGGAGTCGAGCTTGTCGCGTGTCCGCATCATGGCGACGCTCAGCAGCAGCGGCGGATCGTTCGAGCGTCGCATCGTGGCGGCCGCGCGAAAGGGCTCGGCATCGATGAAAGGAGGCAGCAGGATCTGATGCGCCGCCGGCCGCATCCGGCTCCTTACGCCCGGAAAATCTCGGGGATTCACGGTCAGGATCAGGTCCGCCGCGGCGATGGCGCGCTCCGCAGCGCGATGGCCAAGCCGCGTCGCTCCCTGCGCGCGGCGCGGCGAATGCGAGGCTTCGGCAATCACATAGGGAATGCCCAGTGCGCGTGTCACCGTGGGCCCCAGCCAGTCGGGCTTGCGGTACCATGAGTGGTAGGTAAACCAGAGATCGAACCGCTCGGGATGGCGCGCCGGCAGCGCGCGCCACCGCGCTACCAGGCGTTTGGCCTGGGCGCGGGCGCGGCGTTCGAGCGCAAGGTGGGCCTCTGGCGGCGGAACACCGGGGACGACGCGGCTTTCCGGCGGCACGACCACCCGGTGTCCGAGACGCTGGAAGAGGCGACGCAGGCCTCGCGCCATCGCACGATCACCGGAAGCGACAGGGCTGTCGGGCGGCTTCAGTGGCGTGTGCAGCAGCACGCGCATTGCTACTCCGCCGCACGAACCTCGGCGACCTCGATCTGCGGCGCGAGATTGCTGTTCGCCTGCTGGCCGAGCGAATGGGCGATCCAGTCGACGCCGGCCTCGAAGGAAAAGCGCGTGCGGACGATCTCGTTGGCGCGCGCGCCGAAGCGGGCGCGCAACTCGGGATCGCGCGCCAGCCGTTCAAGTGCCGCCGCGAGTTGGGGCGGCGATCCCGGGTCCGCCAGCAAGCCGTTCTCCTGGTCGGCGATGAACTCGCCGATCGCCGCGGAGCGCGTGGAAACGAGCGCCATGCGCTGGTAGCCCGCCTCCTGCAGGACGTTGGGCATGCCCTCCCGGTCGCCATCGTCGGCGGTCTTGCTCGCCAGCACGAAAATGTCGGCCCGCTGGTAGGCTGCGAACACTTCCGCCTGCGGCCGGGCGCCGTGCCACACGCAACGATCGGCGATGCCGAGCTGCTGGGCGGTATGCTCGAAGGAATCGCCCAGGACACCGGCGCCGATATGCTCGAACCGCCAGTTGAGGTCCCGGGGCAGGCGCGCCAACGCCGCCAGCAGATCGTCATACCCCTTCTTTGCCACCCGCCTGCCGACCGACAGGATAACGACCGGATCCGTTGGATCGCTGCCGTCGCGTCGCGGACGCTCGGCCGGCGGCGCCGGCAGGTTGGCGAGGTCGAGCCCGTGATAGACGAGCCGCAGCCGGTTGTGGTTCGACACCAGCTCCTTCAGCCGGCCGAGCGCGAAGCGCGTGCAGGTGATCAGCCAGTCGATATCGCCGAGCTTGGTGCGCAGCTCCCACTCCTGGCTGGTCCAGATGTCCTTGGCATGCGCCGAGGCGCTCCATGGCAGGCCACGCATCAGGGCGGCATAGCGCGTGGCCGAAGCCGGCGTATGGATGAAATGTGCGTACATGCGCTCGATGCCTTCAGGCATCTCCGCCGCCAGCACCATCGCCTGGCCGAAGCGTCTCGCCCGGTTGGGCGTGCGATCGCGCACGAAGTCGTGCAGGAAACGCGCGCGGGCAGCTCGATAGCCAGGAAGCTTGCGCACCTTCCACCACGACCGCAGCACGCGCAAAGGTTCGTTCTTGAGATATTCCGGCACATAGACGATCGGCGCCTTGACCCTCGCATGCACGGGATGGGTCGCAGGATCGGTGGGCAAGCGCAGCGAATAGATCACGAGCTTGAGCCCGCGCGCCTCCAGGCCTGCCATTTCCTGGGCGATGAAGGTCTCCGAGAGCCGCGGCCAGCACTTCACCACGACCGCGATGCGCGCGTCATTTGGGTCCGTCATGTCACACCGACAATTCTAAAGCTTGGCGCGCGCGGCAGCGCCGTCCGGAACGACCGCGGGCGCCTCGCTCCCGCCCGCCACATCGAACAGCGGCCGTTCGATGGGCGCCGGGCCGCGATGGGGATGCGCAAGCTGCTTGGACACGAGCCGCCAGACATTGCCCAGACCATCGAGCAGGCCGGGCACGATCACGTCGCTCGGCAGGCCCTGCTGCGGCAGTTGCCGTAGCGCCGTCGCCATGACGTGCGGGTCGCGTCCGCGCTCCGCATCGAGCATCTCGATCAGGCCGAGATTGCGCGCCGCCCGTGCGCGGATGAATTGCTCGAGTCGAGGTCGCGTGCGCGGCACGATGATCGCGCGTTTGTCGAACGACAGGATCTCGCAGAACGTGTTGTAGCCGCCCATGGCGACCACGCCTGCGGCCCGGTGCATCAGGGCGCCGAGATTGTTGGTGAAAGTGAGCGTGCGGATGTTGGCGAACTTGGCCGCCCGCTCCTTGAACGCCTCACGTGCCGTCGCCGCCATGAAGGGGCCGAACGCAATCACGGCGCCGTAAGGAATGTGCGGGTCTGTCTCATATGCCGACAATACCCAGTCGACCAGGTCCTCGCCGTCCCCTCCGCCGCCCGGTGTCACCAGGATGAACGGGTCCTGGAGTTCCTCGATTTCATGCGGCAGGTCGACATGAAGCGGCAAGCCCCGTCGCAGATAGCCGGTATAGACGGTCTTGTGGCGGACCGACGGCGGCAGGTCGAGCCCGGCCAGCGGCTTGTTCACCTGCGGCAGGCCGTAGGCCCAGATCTCGTCGTAGAGGTCGCGCAGCGCCGGCACTACGTTCTTGCGCTGCCACTCCACCGCAAGCTGCGCCGGATCGTCGATCACGTCGCGCAGACCGAAGACCAGCGGGGTACCGCACTTCTTCAGAAGCTGAAGCGCGGGCACCACTTCGCCGCGCAGGCCGAGCGGCTCCTTGTCGACGATGAAGAGATCGGGGCGGTAGATATCGGCGGTGTCGCGGATGATCCGCGTGCGGATCTCCAGCGTATGCTCCACGCCAACGCGCAGATTGGCGGCGTCGTATTCGCCGGTGATCTGCTTGACCATGCCCGGAATGCGCACGAAATCGATGCCGGAACGGAATTCGTACGAGCCGATGACCGGCGAGCCGGAGATGATCAAGACCGAGATCGAGCTATCGGCCTCGACGATGGCGTTGGCGATGGTGCGGCAGCGGCTGACATGGCCGAGGCCGTAGGAGTCGTGACTGTAGAGCAGCACACGTTTTGACCGGTTGCTGGCGGGCATGCGACGCATTTCTCCCCGTGGCCGTTGCGCTTGCGCCGACCGGCGAATCGCCCGGACTATGCCACAAGCCGGTACGACCTGCGAAGCCCCGGGCGCGTTGCAAAAAAATAAATGTAATCAAGGGTCTGATCGAATATAGGTGGGGCGGTTGCAGTCTGGGGACTGATGCATCGCAGTCTGTTCTCCTACATCTGGCGGCACAGCAAGTCCGAGCAGCTTGTCATCCTCGGGCTCGTATTGCTGGCGCAAGTCTTCTACTTCCTGTCGCTCACCGTCCCGAAGTCGATCGTCAACAACGGCATCTCGGGAAACGCATTCAAGGAAGCGGCAGAGCTGCGCATCCTCCAGCTCGAGGTACCCCTGCCGGATTTCCTGGGCGGCCACGCCCTGCGGCTGTTCGACGGCTTTAACGTCGACCAGCTCCAGTATCTCGTGGTCATGAGCTTCGTCTTCCTGGTCGCGGTGATCATCAACAGCCAGTTCAAGCGCATCATCAATACGCAGAAGGGCCGCATGGGCGAGCGCATGCTGCGCCGGCTGCGCTACGAACTTTACGACCGCATACTGCGCTTCCCGCCGGCCCACTTCCGCAAGGTCAAGCAGGCCGAGCTCGCGACCATGATCAAGGACGAGGTCGAGCCGCTGGGCGGGTTCATCGGCGACGCCTTCGTCCAGCCGATGTTCCTTGGCGGCCAGGCGCTGACGGCGATCGCCTTCATCATGATGCAGAACGTGCTGCTCAGCGTTGTGGTGATCGTTCTGCTGGCGGTGCAGATCGTGATCGTGCCACGCCTGCGCAAACCTGTGCTGGTGCTCGGCCGTCAGCGGCAGCTTACTGCGCGTCTGCTCGCCGGCCGCATTGCCGAGACCGCCGACGGGCAGAGCGAGATCCACGTCCACGGTACGGCCAACTACGAGCGCGCCGACATCGCCGAGCGGCTCGGCCATATCTTCAAGATCCGCTTCGACCTCTACAACAAGAAGTTCGTCGCCAAGTTCTGGAACAACATTCTCTCCCAGGCGACGCCGTTCGCCATCTATCTGCTGGGCGGCTACTTCGCCATCGAAGGCCATATGAGCGTCGGCGCCGTGGTGGGCGTGCTGCTGGCCTACAAGGATCTTCCCTCGCCGATCAAGGAGCTGATCGACTGGGACCAGCAGCGGCAGGACGTTCAGATCAAGTACGAGCAGGTGATCGATCAGTTCCAGCCCGAAGGCATGTGGCCGGCCGAGTTGCAGGCGTTGCCCGAGGGGCCGCCGCCGTTGCTCGGGCACGAGTTCGTCCTGTCGGGTGTCACGGTGTCCGACGATGGCCGGGTGAAGCAGCTCGATGGCATCACGCTCACGGTGTCGACCGACACGCGGATGGCGGTGGTCGGCACGGCGAACTCGGGCAAGGACGTGCTGGGCCAGGTACTGGCCAGGATCACGCTCCCGACCGGAGGCTCGATCAAGATCGACGGCCAGGATTTCTTCCAGATCCCTGAAGCAGTGCTCGGTGCGCGCACCGCCTATGTCGGCCAGGAGACCTATCTCTTCCCGCTGTCGGTACGCGACAATCTACTGTTCGGCCTCAAGCATCGCCCGATCGCGCCAGCGACCTACGACGATGCGGCCCGGGCGCTGCGCGAGACCTTCTGGCGCGAGGCGGAGCGCGCCGGCAATCCCGCGCTCGATCCCAACGCCGACTGGATCGACTATGCGCTGGCCGGCGCCACCGGGCCCGCCGACTTGCTGCCGCGCATGGTCGAGACGTTGAAACAGGTCGAGTTCGACGACGAGATCTATTCGCTCGGTCTGCGCGGCGCCATCGACGGCAATCGCCGGCCCGACCTCGCGGAGAAGATCCTGGCTGCCCGCAAGGGACTGCACGGCCGGCTGCAGGACCCCGCCTATGCCGGCCTGGTCGAACAGTTCGATCCCGACAAGTACAACAAGAACCTGTCGGTGGCCGAGAACCTGCTGTTCGGCACGCCGGTTGGCAGGGGCCTCGACGGCGACAGCCTCGCCGCCGAACCCTATGTGCAGTCGGTCCTGAAGGAGACCGGTCTCGATCAGGATTTGCTGCGGATGGGACTCTCCATCGCCGAGACCATGGTCGAGCTCTTCTCCGACCTGTCGCCCGACAATCCGCTGTTCGAGCAGTACAGCTTCATCTCCGCCGACGAGTTGCCCAATGTCCGCCTGCTGCTGCAGCGTCTGGGCGGCAAGGGCGTCGAGACGGTTCCGGAGGCCGATCGGCTCCGGCTGATGACCCTGCCGCTCCGCTACATCGAGGCTCGGCATCGCCTCGGCCTGATTGACGCGGCGATGGAAGAGCGGCTGCTCGCAGCCCGGCGCGCCTTCGCGGCCCATCTGCCCGATTCGCTGCGGGACGCCGTCGAGTTCTACGATTTCGAGCGCTACAACAACGCCGCCACCGTGCAGGACAACGTGCTGTTCGGCCGCCTCGTCTACGGGCAGGCGCAGGCCGAGAGCCGCGTCGTCGCCCTGATCTCGCAGGTACTGGCCGAACTCAGCCTGCGCGATTCGGTGATCGAAGTCGGGCTGGAGTACAATGTCGGCGTTGCGGGCAAGCGCTTGCCGGCAACGCAGCGTCAGAAGCTCGGTATAGCGCGGGCCTTGATCAAGCGACCGCAATTCATGGTGGTTAACGAGGCGGTCGCGGTATTCGACGGCCGCACCCAGGACCGCATCCGCGACAATATCCTGGCGGCGGCCAAAGCAGGGCGTGGCGTCGTGTGGATCGCGAACCGGCCGAACCAGGCCGAGTCGTTCGATCAGGTGGTGGTGATGCAGGCCGGCAAGATCGTGGTCCAGGGCACACCGGCCGAGCTCGAAGCAAAAGGCGGGCTCTATTGCGAGCTCATCGAATCGGCATGAGGGCGCAGGCGGCCAGGAAAGGCAGGAGGGTGCGATGAACCTCAACGAAGAAGTCGAGATTCTGAAGAGCGTACCGCTGTTCTCCAAGGTCGAGCCGGCCAAGCTCAAGCTGATCGCCTTCACCGGCGAGCGCATGAACTATGCCGAGGGCCAGGAGCTCTTCCACCAAGGCGATGTGGGCGACGCAATGTACGTGATCCTGGGCGGCGTTGCCGACGTGCTGCTGGAGAAACAGGATGGCCAGATCAGGGTCGCCGAGATGAAGAAGAACAGCTTCGTCGGCGACATAGCCATTCTGATCGACGTGCCGCGTACCGCCACGATCAAGGCACGCGAGCCCGTCACGACGCTCAAGATCTCGAAGGTGATGTTCTTTCAACTGCTGGCCGAAGTCCCCCAGATGGCGATCGAGATCATGCGCGAGCTGGCTCATCGTCTCGAGGACACGAACCAGAAACTGCGCGAGACGGCCAATCGTCTGGAGGAAGCCAACCAGAAACTAAGCGCGACGACCGGCGGCGCCTGAAGGGTGAGCCGCCTCGACAGCTTCATCGCGCGCATGCAAGCGCAGCGCGACTGCCTGAATTTCCTCAAGGACAAGGTCGATCGCCTCCCCGGCCCCCTGCTCGAGGTAGGACTGGGCAACGGCCGCACTTACGATCACTTGCGCACGCTCTTTCCCGGCCGCGACATCTACGTCTTCGAGCGCAAGGTCGCCGCCCATCCCGACTGCGTCCCGCCCGACGACCGCCTGTTCCTGGGCGAAGTGCGGGACTCGATCCCTCGCGCGGTCGCGCGGCTGGGAGCCACAGCGGCGCTCATCCATACCGATCTCGGCACCGGCGACCACGCGGCGAACATGGCCATGGGCAAGTGGCTCGGTCCGGCGCTCGACCTGCTGGCCGCAACGGCTGGTTACGTGCTGGCCAACCAGGCGCTCGACGTCGCGCGCTGGCAGCGTCTTCCGGAGCCGCCCGGTGTGCCGAAAGACCGCTATTTCCTTTACCGGGTCCGCCCGCCTATCGCCCGAAGAGCTGCACAAGCACCAGCAGGACGACGGCGCCGAGCACCGAACCGATGAAGCCGGCCGGTCGGCCCACGCGATAGAGCCCGAGCGCCTGGCCGCCATAGGTCGCAATCACCGAGCCGACAATGCCGACGACAATGGTGACGAGGAAGCCATGCGGGTGCGGCCCGGGCGTGACCCAGCGTGCGACCAGGCCGATCAGAAGGCCGATCAGCAGGATGCCGATGATGTGCATCTGTCTCGTTCTCTCCATTCAAACGTCGAATGTCGCCAGCACCGGCACGTGATCGGAGGCAAGCGCCCAGTCGCGCAGCTCGATGTCGATGTGCTGGCTGCGGATCGATCCGGAGAGCGCCGGCGTCGCCAAGATGTGATCGAGCCGCCGGCCGCGATTGGACTTGCGCCAGTCATGGTTGCGGTAGCTCCACCATGAATAGAGCTTCTCGGCGGCCGGTACGAAACGGCGGGGCACATCGATCCAGTCCATGGCCGCCATCATCTTGCCGAACAGATCGACCTCCATGGGCGTATGCGACACGATCTTGAGAAGCTGCTTGTGGCTCCAGACATCATGCTCGAGCGGCGCCACGTTGAGGTCGCCGACAGCAATGCGGCGCAGACCGCGGCGCGCCCTCGGCTTGGGCCGGCGGTCGCCGTACCAGCGCGCCATCTCCCGGTAGAAATCGAGCTTGTGGGCGAACTTCTCGTTCACCGCCGGATCGGCGACGTCGCCGCCGGCCGGGATGTACAGGTTGTCGAGCAGGATAGGATCGCCGCCGGTATCGAGGGCGGCCTCGATATGCCGGCAGTCCTCCTTGCCGCACCGATGGTGGATGTCGGTGGCGGTAAACGGAACCTTCGACAGGATCGCAACGCCGTTGTACGACTTCATGCCCTGCACCAGCCTGTGCCGGTAGCCCAGCGCCTCGAAGGCCAGATGCGGGAAAAGCTCGTCGGGGCACTTGGTCTCCTGCAGGCAGAGCACATCGGGCTTGCGCAGCTTCAGAAAGCGTTCGACGTTGGCGATGCGCAGGCGCACCGAGTTGATGTTCCAGGTCGCGACGGTGAGACTCATCGCCGTCAATATAGTTAGACGACGGAGGCGCTGCCATGCAGATGGATGGCGAGGAAAGCAGCAACATCGAGGATCGCCGCGGTGAAGGCGGTGGCTTCGGCGGCGGTGGCTTCGGCGGCGGACTGGGCGGAGGCGGCTTCGGCGGCGGCATGGGCGGGCCGGGCATTCCTATCCCGGTTGGAGGCGGCCTGTTCAAGGGCGGTTTCGGCCTGATTGCCGTCGTGATCATCTGCCTGATCCTCGGCATCAATCCGATCAGCCTGTTGACGGGCCTGGATGGCGGCGCGGGCTACGTCGCCCCGCCCGACCAGACGCGTACGGCGTCACGTCCCTCGAGCGGGGACGATCCCGAAGTACAGTTCGTCGCGCGCGTGCTCAAGAGCACGGAAGACGTCTGGGGCGAGCAGTTCCAGGCCATGGGCCGGCAATATCGCCAGCCGCGGCTGGTGCTCTATCGCGATGCCACGCGCACGGCGTGCGGCATGGGCCAGTCGGCGATGGGACCCTTCTATTGCCCGCCCGATCAGCGCGTTTACCTCGACCTCGGCTTTTTCGACGAGCTGGCGAGCCGCTTCAATTCACCCGGTTACTTTCCGCAAGCCTATGTGGTCGCCCACGAGATCGGCCATCACGTCCAGAACCTGCTCGGCATCACCGGCAAGGTGGACGAGCTGCGCCAGAGGATGAGCCGGCGCGACGCCAACGCGATGTCCGTGCGGGTCGAGCTGCAGGCCGATTGCCTGGCCGGTGTCTGGGCCAATCACGCCAACCAGGAACGCGGCGGCAGGATGATCGACGACAAGGACGTCGATCAGGCGCTCGCCGCGGCGACGGCGATCGGCGACGACCGGCTGCAGCGCCAGGCGCAGGGCAAGGTCGTGCCCGACAGCTTCACGCACGGCACCTCGGCGCAGCGCGTGCGCTGGTTCAGGACCGGCCTCGACAGTGGCGACATGAACCGGTGCGATACGTTCAGCACGCGGCAGCTCTAACGCATTGCGAACCGGCGCCGTTCAAACCAGCGTGCAGGTGACCGTGCCGCAGCCGTCGACGAAGCCGGCAAGTGTGTCGCCCTTCACCACCGCGGCCACGCCGTCGGGTGTGCCGCTGTAGATCAGGTCCCCGGCGGCAAGCGTCACGAGTCCGGACAGATACGAAATCGTCTCGGGCACGCTCCAGATCAGCGCGTCGAGGTCCGACTTCTGGCGCGTCTTTCCGTTGACGTCGAGCTGGATCGTGCCCTTGGCGGGATGGCCGATCCGCGACGCTGGATAGATCTCGCCGATCGGCGCGGACTGGTCGAAGCCCTTGCCCATGTCCCACGGACGGCCCATATCCTTGGCCTGGTTCTGCAGATCGCGGCGCGTCATGTCGAGGCCGCAGGCATAGCCGAAGACATGGTCGAGTGCCTCGTCGACGGGGATGTCGGCGCCGCCGGATTTGAGCGCGACGACCAGCTCCATCTCGTGATGCAGGTTTTTGGTAGCTGGCGGATAGGCGACCTTGGCCGGCTTGTTCGGGTCGGCGCAAATCACGATGGCGTCGGCCGGTTTGGTGAAGAAGAAGGGCGGCTCGCGGTCGGGATCGTGGCCCATCTCGCGGGCATGGGCGGCGTAGTTGCGCCCGACGCAGAAGATGCGCCGCACCGGGAACAGATCCCCGGTACCGTGGACCGGAACGCCGACGGTCGCCGGCGGCGTCAAAACAAAAGCCATCTCTTTCTCCTTCGAGGGCTTGCCTTTATGAAGGCGGCAGGAGCGCGATTCAATGTCCGATCCCCACGATTCGAGCGACGTGCTGACCGTGCAGGCCGACTCCATCGATTCGGCGTTGGGCCGGGCGCGCTTCGGCGAGCGGCAATGGCGCTGTGCGCTGGGGGCGGGCGGCGTGCGCGAGGACAAGGTCGAGGGCGATGCCGCAACACCAGCCGGCAAGTTCCCGCTGCGGCGCCTGTATTATCGCAACGACCGGCTGGTCCTGCCCAAGGTCCGGCTGCCGGCCCGGCCGATCGCCGAGCATGACGGCTGGTGCGACGACCCGCGATCGCCGTCGTACAACCGGCTGGTCCGTATCCCGAACGAATGGAACCACGAGAAGATGTGGCGCGAGGACGGGCTGTACGATCTGGTGGTGGTGGTCGGCTACAACGACGACCCGCCGGAAGGCGAATGGGGCAGCGCGATTTTCCTCCATATCGCGCGCGGCGACATGAGCCCGACCCGGGGCTGCATTGCCTTCGCCCGCGACGATCTTTTGGAGCTCGTGACGCTCATTGGCCCCGGTACTCATCTGAACGTCCACTCGCTGCCGTCCACCGAGACCGAGCCGCCACCTTCAGACGATGACGAGATTCGCCAGTTCGAGGACTTCGACGAACGGGATTGGTGAGACTTGAGGGCCGCGCACGTCCGCCGGGCACGGGAGAATGGCCGTTGGCAAAGCCTAATAGGATGTGCGTCGAACAAGTTTTGGTTGTAGCCTTCGGGTAGCCGGCAAACTGACGATAATGCCGATCATCTGCCCCGCAACAGTGGTCGCAATGCCTTCACCACCATCGTCGACCAATGGCGCCAGCAAGCAA
>NZ_DATBFE010000065.1:0-92232 GCF_036558665.1 Reyranella sp.
GGCCACGCGCTTGATGAGTTCAGACACGCCCTGAAGGGCCACGAACAGGAAGCCCAGCGGCAGCACGGCCTTGATCGGCCAGCGGATCAGCCCACCGGCGTTGGAGGAGTGCTCGCCGATGACGAAGGACTGCATGAAGAACGGCCAGGAGAGCCAGGCCAGGATGGCGCAGGTGGGCAGCAGGAAAATCAGTGTCCCCAGGATGTCGATCCAGAGCTGCCCGCGACGACCCAGGGTCATATAGAGCAGGTCGACTCGCACGTGCTCGTTGCGCTTCAGCGTGTACGCTGCCCCGAACATCACGATGACGGCGAACATGTACCACTGGACCTCGAGCCATGCGTTCGAGCTCTGGTCGTAGGCGTAGCGCACCATGGCATTACCGCCGCTGACCAGGCAGGCCAGCAGCACCAGCCAGTTGCAGACGATCCCGATCTTTTCGTTGATGACGTCGACGATCGCGCTGAACTTGAGCAGAAAGCGCATCCCTCTCCCCGAATGCATTCTTCGTTCTTTTGAGCCTCGTTTCGCCCCCCGAGGCAGGGCTCTCATAACGTGGTCCTTGCGGCCACGCTAGGGTCTCGCGCACTCGTGAGAGGGGCAGAGGTGCGTCAAGTCGATCCACCCTGCGATATTTGGCTAGGCGCCGGGCAGCTCCATCCAGCCTTCGGGCCCGAAGAACTCGAGTGGCCGGAAGAAGCGCTTGTAGGCCATCTTGCTGGAATCTGCGATCCAGTAGCCGAGATAGACGTAGGGAAGGCCCCGGCGGGCTGCTGCATCGGTCAGCCACAGGATCATGTAGGTCCCGAGCCCCCGCCGCGGATTTTGGGGATCGAAGTAGCTGTAGACGGCGGACACTCCGCTCGACAGCCAGTCGACCAGGCATGCCCCTACCAGCCGGCCCTCCGCCGAATCGTCGCGGAATTCAACGATCGCGGTATCGACCGGGCTTTCCTCGACCATCGCCCGATAGTCGTCGAAATCCATGTCGGCCATGTCCCCGTCGTGATGGCGAGCCATGACGTAGCGGGAAAACAGGGCATACTGCTCGCCGGTCGCCAGCGCCTGGGTCTCGGTGGCGTGAACGTGCTCGTTGCGGCGCAGGATTCGGCGCTGGGCCCGGTTCGGCTCAAAGTCACGGACGCGGATGCGCACCGGCACGCAGGAACGGCAGCCGTCACACAGCGGCTTGTAGACGAAATGGTGCGAGCGGCGGAAACCGGCGTCGGTCAGCGTATCATGCTGGGGGATGGCGTCCGGACCGCTGAGCTCGGTGACGAGCTTGGTCTCCAGCCGATGCGGCAGATAGGGGCAACGCATCGCCGGCGTGGTGCGGAAGAACCGCAGGGTCTGGATATTCTGACGGATGAACATGGTCGCCCGGGGAGTGTAGCGCGATCGGCTGCGAAGGAAAGCAGTTAGACTGTCATTTCATCCCCGCGATCGGCCTCCGAGGAGCCACCGCATGGGCAGCAGTGCCAGCCGGAGCAGTTTGGGCAGAAGCCAGACAAGCCCCACGACGAAGGCCGCCAGGAGGCACAGAAATGCAACAGGATGGAGGATGGCGAGCGCCAGTCCCCCGAATACCAGACCGTCTGTGCCGAGTGACGCGGCGATGTTGCTGAACGGCTCGGGCGACGTGTTGACCAGCGCGCGCGAGCCGGTCTTGGCGACATGGGTACCGGCCGCCAGCGTTCCTCCCAGCAGGGCGGCGACGACGGCGGCCTCCGGGCCGAGCTGGTCGGCCGCGCCGTAGGCGAGGAGGACGCCCACCGGCACGCGCACGAAGGTGTGCAGCACGTCGTTCAAGCTGTCGACGACCGGGATCTTGTCGGCGAGAAAGTTCAGGGCGAAGAGCAGCGCCGCGACGCTCAGTACCCAAGGCGAGCCAAGCGCCTGCAGGTCGGGCGGCAGGGTGACCAGACCAAGCCTCTGTGCACTGCCCAGGACGAGGACCGCGGCGTAAGGATTGAGGCCGCTCGCCCAGCCCGCGCCGAGCGCGACTGCCAGAGCAAGGAGCGTGTCGCCACTCATGCCATCTGGGCTAAAGCGCCCGCCGAGCCTTCAGCGCGGTCGCAAGCGTGCCATCGTCGAGCCAGTCGAGCTCGCCGCCCACCGGGACGCCATGCGCGAGGCGCGTAAGTGGTACGTTCGTACTGGCCAGCCGCTCGGCGAGATAGTGGGCCGTGGTCTGGCCGTCGACGGTCGCGTTGGTGGCAACGATGATCTCGCGGATCCCGCCTCCCCGCACTCGTCGCAGGAGGCCGCCGATATTGAGTTCGTCCGGACCGATGCCGTCGAGTGCCGAAAGCGTACCGCCCAGCACGTGATAGAGGCCGGTGAAGATCCTGCCGCGCTCCATCGCCCAGAGATCGCCGACATCCTCGACGACGCAGATCAAGCCCGCATCGCGACGCGGGTCGGCACAGATCGAGCAGGGATCGACGGTATCGAGGTTACGGCAAACCGAGCAAGGCTTGATCGCCCGCGCCGCATCCGCCAGCGCCGCGCTCAGAGGCTGCATCAGCACCTCGCGCTTCTTCAGAAGATGCAGAGCCACCCGCCGCGCCGAACGGGGCCCCAGCCCCGGCAGCCGTCCCAGGAGCTGGATCAACCGCTCGATCTCCGGCCCGTTCATGTCGGCGGAGCGCGCCACTCCAGGGACGCATCATGAGCGCCGTTGAAGTGGCCCGCTCCCATGAAAAGCATTGGCGAGAACATGCAAGTTACAGCTTGAATCCCGGAGGCAGGGGGAGGCCCCCGGTGATGGAGCGCATCTGCTCCTGGACGGTCTGCTCGACCTTGCCGTGTGCGTCGTTGGCGGCGGCGACGATCAGGTCCTCGACCACGCCCTTTTCCTCTGGCTTGAACAGGGAAGGATCGATCTCGACCCGGCGCGTCTCGTTCTTGCCGTTGACGGTAACCTTCACCAGGCCGGCGCCGGAGGAACCCACGATCTCCATACGCTCGAGCTGCGCCTGCAGCTCCTGAACCTTCTGCTGCATCTGCTGGGCCTGCTGCATCAGGCCGCCAAGGTCCTTGAGCTTGTCGAACATCAGTACTCGCTTTCCGGAATGCCGTCGTCGGCCGGATATTCCTCCGCCGGTGGCGGCTCGTCATCCGCGACAGGTGCGTGCAGGCCGGCGACGAGCGAGGATTCCTCGCCCTTGCGCCGCACCGTTTCGAGCTTGGCGCCCGGGAAGGTCCGGAGAATCGCCTGCACGATCGCGTTGTTCTCGGCTTGGCTCCGGAGCGCATCGCCGCGGGCTGCTTTCTGGGCCGCAAGCGTCGGTTTGCCCTCGTCGCGCGACACCGACGCGATCCAGCGCCGGCCGGTGCTATTGCCCAGGAACTCGCTGAGCCTGGCCGCGAGATCCTTGGGGGCGTTGGGCTCGGGCCGGAACTCGATCAAGCCCGGCTCGCAGCGCACCTCGTGCACGTGATGCATCATGTGGTGCACGAGCCGTGCCTCGCGTTTGCTCTCGAGGAGCGCCACCACCTCGGTGAAAGTCCCGGGAGCGGGCATTGCCGGCGCGGACTGAGCCGCGACCGCCGGCACCGGCGCGGCAGCGCGTGCCGCCGTGGCGCCACCGCCGCTGCCGGGGCGCGGCGCGGCCACGCCGGCGCCGTTTGTGATGCTGGCCAGCACGCTGCCGCCATTCTGCAGCGCCTTGAGGGCATCGGACGGCGAAGGCAGGTCCGCGGCGTAGCACAGCCGGATCAACGCCATTTCGGCCGCGCGCGCGGGCGAAGGTGCGGCAAGTGTCTCCTGCAGCCCTTTCATCAGCAGCGTCCAGGCGCGGGTGAGCGAGGCCATCGACAGCTTCTGCGCCATTGCGAGTCCCTGGGCGTGCTCGCTATCGGCGGAATTGGCGCCTGCCTCGGGCGCCGCCTTGAGCCGGGTCACCCAATGGGTGATATCCAGCAGATCCTGCAGAATCACCACCGGATCGGCGCCCGAGTCATGCATCTCGCCCAGCGCTGCGACGACGGCCGCCGCGTCGCCGCGCATCGTCTTCTCGAACAGGTCGAGCACGCCGTTGCGGTCGGCGAGCCCCAGCATGTCGCGGATCTGGTTGGCATCGACCACGCCGCCGCCATGGGCGATCGCCTGGTCGAGCATGGAAAGTCCGTCGCGCACCGAACCGTCGGCAGCGCGCGCCAGCAGCGCCAGTGCCTCGGGCGAGATGTCGACCTTCTCCGCCTCGGCGATCCTCGCGAAATGCGCGGTCAACACGTCCTGTGGAACGCGCTTCAGGTCGAAGCGCTGGCAGCGCGACAGCACCGTCACCGGCACCTTGCGGATCTCGGTGGTGGCGAACAGGAACTTGACATGCGGCGGCGGCTCTTCGAGCGTCTTCAGGAGCGCGTTGAATGCCGCCGTCGACAGCATGTGCACTTCGTCGATGATGTAGACCTTGTACCGCGCCGAGACCGGGCGATAGCGGACGCCCTCGATCAACTCGCGGGCATCACCCACGCCGGTGCGTGAGGCCGCGTCCATCTCGATGACATCGACATCACGATCTTCAGTGATGGCGATGCAACGTTCGCACGCTCCGCAGGGATCTATGGTCGGCCCGCCCTTGCCGTCGGCGCCGACGCAGTTCAAGGCCCGGGCAATGATGCGGGCGGTCGTGGTCTTGCCCACGCCCCGCACCCCTGTGAGCATGAAGGCGTGCGCGATGCGGCCGGACGCGATGGCGTTGCGCAGGGTGCGCACCATGGCTTCCTGACCGACCAAGGTAGTGAAATCGACGGGACGGTATTTGCGGGCGAGGACGCGGTAGGGGAGCTGTTCCCCGGCGGCTGTGGTGGCTTTCGCCATGGCGCTCACCCTGGATGCGCCGCGGCCCTTCAGCGCCCGGCGGTCTTCGCGCCTGGCCGCCCCGGCCCTGCGACGGCGCGCGCTGGGTGACGGGTGAGGGACCGGCATGACCCGAAGCGAATTCGTTACGGCTGCTTCCTTCCGGATCTGACCGGGTTGGCGACTGCTCCGCCCACACCGACCCCTCGGGGGCTTATATCAGCCGTCCCGGCGGCGAGTGCAAGAGCCAGATGGCGGCCGATCCGGATCCGTTTCGCGGCGTTCTTCTGCTTGTATTCTCCCGCCTTTTCCCGCGTGACCGGAAAATCGAAGTTGACCCGGGCGGATCGGCGGCGAAGATTTCGAAGATTATTCGATTTTCGGAGGCTGCAATGGATTTCATGCTGCCACCTGAGCTCGTACGCTTCCAGGAACGGGTCCGGCGCTTCGTGCGCGACGAGCTTCAGCCGCTCGATGCGGCGGTCGAGGCAACCGGTCAGGTGCCGGAGCGCGCGATGGAAGGGCTGCGACGCATGGGTCTGTTCGGCACCCATACAGCCAAGACCTATGGCGGCCTCGGCCTTTCGATGCTGGGGAGCTGCCTCGCCATCGAGGAATTGGCCAAGGCGCATGTAGCCTTCTACTTTTTGAGTGGCGTCAATGTGCATATCGGGTCCAAGCCGATCGAGCTCGCGGGCAGCGAGGCGCTGAAGCGGCGCTGGCTGCCGGAGCTGGCGTCGGGCCGCACCATCGCGGCCTTCGCGCTGACCGAGACCGGGGCCGGCTCCGATGCCGCCGCGATCACGACCACTGCGCGGCGCGATGGCACGGGACATTATGTGCTCGAGGGCGCCAAAACCTACATCACCAACGCACCGGTCGCCGGCGTTTTCACGATTTTCGCTACGCTCGATCCGGCGCGGGGTGCCAAGGGCATTTCGGCGTTCCTCGTCGAGGCTGGCACGCCGGGCCTCAGGATCGGCCGCATCGTCGAAATGGCGGCGGGTCGCGGCGCGGCGCACGCCGAGCTGATTCTCGACCGCTGTTGCGTGCCGGCCGAGAACCAACTTGGCAGGGAAGGGACAGGCTTTGCGCTCGCCATGCATTGCCTCGATGCGGGCCGCACCCACTGGGGCGCCTATTGCGTCGGCGCTGCCCAACGGCTGCTCGACCTCGCCGTCGAGCGCGCCTCGGCGCGCGAAACTTTCGGCCGGCGTCTGCGCGAGCACCAGGGCATCGAATGGATGCTGGCCGACATGGCGGCCGCGGTGCATGCCGCGCGGCTCGTGGCCTACGAGGCCGCCTGGCGCTACGACCATGGCGGCCCGGGCGAGCGCACGCGTGCCGCCGCAACCTCCAAGCTGATCGGCGCCGACATGGTCCACCGCGTGGCCGATGCAACGCTGCAGATCTTCGGAGGCGCGGGCTACTCCAAGGACCTGCCGATCGAGCGCATCTGGCGTGAGACGCGCGTGGTGAAGATCCTCGACGGCAGCTCCGAGATGATGCGCCGGATCGTGGCGCGCGATCTCGTCCGCGAGGCCGACCGCCGCAATGCGGCGCTCTGATCATGAAACCGCCCAGGTTGAAGCTGAAGCAACAGCGCAGCCGCGAGCGGCGCGAGCGGATCGTCGCGGCGGCTACACGGCTCTTCGGCCGGCGCGGCATCGCCCGGACCTCGCTTACCGATGTGGCGAGACTGGCGCGTGTGCCTCTGTCCAGCCTCTACGACTATTTCGAAGACAAGCAGGACCTGGTGGCCGCCGTGCCCGAGGACAACTACCAGGCGCTCTACGAGCGGCTCACGGCTGGTTCCGCCGAAGACAGATGCAGCCCGCACCAACGGCTTCGCGCGAGCTTTCTCGCCAACCTGGACTACGTCCGCGCCAATCCCGATTGGGGGCGCGTCTTCTTTCTCGAGATCTGGCCCAGCGCCGCCGTCAGCCGGGCGCGTATCCGCAAGGCCGTCGATCGCTACGGCCTGCACTACGTCGGGTTGGTCCGCGGCGCTGTCGCCTCGGGCGAATACCGCAAGGATCTCGACCCGTACCTTGCCATGTCGCTGCTGATGGGCGGCCTCTGCCAGCTCACCGCGGTGTGGCTGCTGTACGACCGACCCTATGATCTGGTCGAACGAGGCGCGGCGATGTTCGATCTCGCAGAGATATCGTTTCTCCGCACGAAGGCCTAGGCGCCAAGATCGACTTGCTTTCCGGTCGCCAGCGCGCGCTGTGTCGCGAGCGAAAGGACGAGTGCCGCAATGGCATGCTCGGCGTCGAGCAGGGCCGGATCGGCCTCGCCGCGAACGCAATCGATGAAGTGCCGCAATTCGACTTCGTAGGGATTGAGAGGCGGCAGCGGGACGGGACGAGATGCGCTCCCGCCGGAGGCGATCGTAAAGGTATTTCGCGGCGGTCCTTCCTCGAACACGGTTTCGAGCTCGAGTACTGCCTGCTCGAACAGGGCGCGGAAGCCCACTCGAAACGGCGCGCCCGCCGGCATCAGGCCGCTTGCGACCACGGTGGCGCTGCATCCGTCGGCATAGCTCAGGAGCGCGCTGATCTCGCCGTTGCCGCTGGCCGCAAGTCTGGCCGGCCGGCCCATCAGCCAATTGGCGACATCGAAGTCGAACGTCATCAGCTCTGTCGTCGGATCGCCGTAGTGAGCCTTGTGGTCAGGAGCGCCTGGCCGCAGGTAGGAACCCAGTCGCCAGGTCGAGAGGCTGAGCAGTCGTCCATGAGTGCCCGCTGCCACCGCGGCTTTCAGATGCCGGTAGGCGCCGATCGAACGCATGAGCAACCCGACCTGCAGCAGGCGACCTGCCTTGCGTGCGGCATCTCTCATCGCGGTTGCTTCGTCCAGCGTGAGCGCCATCGGCGTCTCGCAGAAGACGTGCTTGCCGCGTTCGAGCGCGGCGATCACGAACTGCGGATGGATCGCTGAGGGCAGGCAGATGTCGATCGCGTCGAGCCCGGCGTCCGCGATCAGCGCGCAGGCGTCGGCAGCAGGCGTGGCGTTGCAGGCGCCAGCGACGGCTGCGGCTTTCCCGACGTCACGCGCAGAGACCCCGACGACCTCGACATCTGCCATTGCGGCATAGGCCACGGCATGCGTCGCGGCCATCGTGCCAGCCCCGAGAATGCCCAGCCGCGTCTTCCGAGGTTCCATCGCCTTCCTCGCCTATACCTTCCCGAGCGCATCGAAAGCTCGGCCGGGAAGGGTATTGTGGCCGCTGGTCTGCCACTTGGCGATGCCGCCACTTGTGGAGACATGGTTCCGCGTTGTTCGATATTGCTCAACTTTCGTTGCCGGGAAGAAGATCCTCTCCCGGGTCGTCTGAATTGGAAGCATCGGAGGGACAGGTGGCCGAGCACACGGACGTTGCCATCGTCGGGGCAGGGCCTGCCGGCCTCGCGGTCGGCGCCTGCCTGCGCAATGCCGGCTTCGATTTCATCATCCTCGAGAGGAACCGAGAGGTCGGGTCATCGTGGCGGCGGCACTACGATCGCCTGCATTTGCACACGGTCAAGCAGCTATCGTCGCTGCCTTATGTTTCGTTTCCGGCTGCCTATCCGCGCTATGTCCCGCGAAATCTGGTGATCGAGTACCTGGAGACCTATGCCGCGACTTTTGCCCTAAAGCCTCGGTTCGGCGACGCGGTTCGGTCGATCCGGCGCGAAGGAGACGACTGGGCGATCGAAGGCGCGTCTTCTTCGATCAGTGCGACCCATGTGGTGATTGCTTCGGGCTTCAACGCCGAGCCGGTGATGCCCGCTATCCCCGGGATGGAGGCATTCGGCGGGAAGATCCTGCACAGCGCCGACTATGTGAACGCCCGGCCGTTTGCCGGCCAGTCCGTGCTGGTCGTCGGCATGGGCAACACGGGCGCCGAGCTTGCGCTCGACCTCTGCGAGAATGGCGCGCGCACGACCATTTCCTTGCGCAACGGCGTCCACATCGCTCCCCGCGATCTTTTCGGCATCCCGATCCAGGTCGCTGCAACGCTCGCGAGCAAGGTGTTTCCCGTGAGCGTCAACGACGCAATCTTCCCCTTCATTCTCGATTTCGCGCTTGGCTATCCTTCGAAACACGGCCTCAGGCGTCCAAAGGAAGGCATCCTGCTCCAGATTGCCCGCTCCGCCAAAATTCCAGTACTCGATGTCGGCACGGTGCAAAAGATCGCAGAAGGGGCGATCAAGATTACCCCGGGTATCTCGACTATCCTTGCTGACGGCGTCTTGTTCGAGGGAGGGCAGCAAGGTCGGTTCGATACCATCATCTTCGCGACCGGCTACCGGCCGAACTATCGAAACTTCCTCGAAGCTGACAGCCGGCCAGGCGGACAAAGCGCCGATCCCACGATGCACTTCGTGGGGTTCAAAAATCCCGTGACCGGTCTGCTTCGGGAGATCTCACGCGAAGCGTTGCAGGTCGCCGATGCGATCCGCCGCGGACGAATGACGCCGCGCGCCCGCTAGTCGAAGCTCAGGCCTTCGTCGCGATACGCCCAGCACATTTCGGGTGGCAGGGTGAGGGCGATTTCGGCATTGGCGTCGTGACGCGCGGCCGTGCCGAGTTCCAGCGCCTCCAACCGGTGGCCGCCGACATCCAGATCGTACACGGTCTGCGTGCCCTGGTAGCGTCGCTCGAGCACCCGTCCCGAGAAGACATTGCGGCCGGCGCGTTCGCCCAGGCGGACGTTCTCGGCCCGGAGCGCGACTCGCGCCCGGTCTCCCGCCGCAAGCGGTTGCGGCGTCCAGGCCTCGATGCGGCCCGCCGCTCCGAGATCGACAGTCGCCGTGTCGCCGCTGCGCTCCAGCACCTTGCCCAGCAGCACGTTCGAGGCGCCCGTGAAGTTGGCGACGAAGGCGTCGGCCGGCCTGTTGTAGATCTCGCCGGGCGGCGCCATCTGAAGCAGGTCACCGTCGCGCATCACGCCGATGCGGTCACCCAGCACGACGGCCTCGGCTTGGTCGTGCGTCACATAGAGGCCCGTCATGCCGGTCTGTTTCAGGATGCGGCGCAGCTCGTCGCGCAGGCGGATGCGCAGCTTGGCGTCCAGGTTGGAGAGCGGCTCGTCGAGCAGCAGCAGTTGCGGGCGGTAGACAAGGCTGCGCGCGAGCGCGACGCGCTGCATCTGGCCACCCGACAACGACACGACCGGTCGGTCGGCATAGTCGCCGAGGCCGACGAGGTCGAGCGTCTCCTTCACTTTGACGTTTATGTCCCCGCCGCCCCCGTTGCGGCGATGCTTCAGCGGATAGGCCACGTTCTGGCGCACCGTCATGTGGGGCCACACGGCATAGGACTGGAACACCATGCCGATATCGCGCTCGCGCGGACCGACGAGCACCCCGCGTTCGGGCTCGGAGACCACGCGACTGCCGATCGAGATGCGGCCGCCCGTCGGATGCTCGAGCCCGGCGACGCAGCGCAAGGTCGTGGTCTTGCCGCAGCCTGAGGGACCGAGCAGCACGACGATCTCGCCGGCAGGCACGTCGAAGCTCACGCCGTTCACGGCCGGACGGCCGACCCCGAAACGCTTGCTGAGGTGCTCGATGCTGAGCGCGGCGCTCACTGGCGATATCCGTAGGTCTTGTTCCACTCCTCCAGCCACGACGCGCGGAGTTTCTCGAATTCGTCGAACTTGGGCACCCAGACTTTGACGACCTTTGGATCCCATCCTTTCGGAAAGGCCGGCGGCTCCTTCATCGAGGTGATGTTGCCGAGCTTCTCGATCTGGA
Source organism: Reyranella sp. (assembly GCF_036558665.1). Taxonomy (GTDB): domain Bacteria; phylum Pseudomonadota; class Alphaproteobacteria; order Reyranellales; family Reyranellaceae; genus Reyranella. Next base: position 10,552 of record NZ_DATBFE010000065.1, read on the forward strand.
AGGCTTGACCTTCCTTCGACAGCCGCCAGTTCATGAACAGCCTGGCGGCATTCGGGCTCTTCGACGTCTTGGGGATGCCGTCGGCGTAGGGGATGATCGGCACGCCTTCGGGTGCGAAGATCGCCTCCGCCGGCGCGCCTTCGATGATCTTGGTGTAGATGATATTGTAGAGCAGCGGCGCGATAGCGATCTCGCCGCGCACCAGCGAGTCGGAGGTCGGAGCGCCCGACGGGAAGAGGGCGATGCCGAGCACGGCCTGCTTCTTCCAGTAGTCTTCGCCCAGCACCTGGCGCTCGAACATGATGCGCGTCCAGGTCGTGCCGCCCGAGGGACCGACGACCTGGCCGATCTGCTTGTCCTTGTATTCGGGCTTCAAAAGATCAGCCCAGCTCTTGGGTGCATTCTTCACGAGCTGTGTGTTGTAGGCGATCGCCCAGCCGAGCGTGACGCCCGGCCATAGCTTCGGCGAAACCAGCGCATCCGGACGATAGTCCGCCGCATTCGGCGGTGCGTAATCCTGGAAGAGATCCGCGAGCTCCAGCATCAGGCCGCGGTCGGAATGATTGATGACGTCGGCCGCGAGCTTGCCGGCCGCCGCCTCGGTCTTGATCCGGGTGATGAGCTGGCCGCCGGGCGCGCGCACCATCGATACCTTGATCTTGGGAAAGCGCTTGTTGAAGGCCTTGATGACCTCTTGCTCCGTCTCGGCGAAATTGGCGGTGTAGTAGGTAAGGCCACCTTCCTTCTCTGCCGCATCGATCAGTTCCTTGGGGCCGAACGTATCCTCCGCCTTCGCCGGCAGGCCAACGAGGCTCGCTGCGGCAAGGCCCGCCGCTCCGGTCATCATCGCTCTACGCTTCATGACGCTTGGTCCTCCTGTAGTCGTCGTTTGCTCAACCGACGCGCGCGCTGCCCTGGGCGGAGCCGCGCGACAGCCAGTTGGTAAAGCCCAGCAGCACCGCGAGAATGACGGTCTGCACCAGGCTGAAAGCCGCAGTCTTGCCGGTATTTCCACCCTCGTAGTAGTCGAGCAACAGCACGGCCATCACCGTGGTGTCGCTGGTGTAGAGAAAGAGGGACGAGCCGAGTTCGCGAATCGCCAGCACGAAGAGCAGGGTCATCGCGGCGACCACACCCGGTCGCGCCAGAGGCAGCACGATGGTGCCGATCGTTCCGAGCAGGCCGCGGCCGCAGATCCACGCGGCCTCCTCGAGTTCTCTGTGGATCTGCAGGAACGAGGTCGAGAGCGCCTTCACCGTGTCCGGCATGAAACGGGCGACGAAGGCCAGTGCGAGGATCCAGATCGTGCCGTAAAGGCCGCCGGGCAAGCCGATCCAGGCCCACAGATAGGCGACGCCGACGACGAGTCCGGGAATGGCGACGGGCACCGTTGCCAGTAGGTCGATCAGCCGGCGGCCGGGAACCTGGGTCCTGTTCACCGTATAGCCGATAGCGAAGGCGAGAGCGCCGCCGACCAGCGCCGTGATCACCCCGACCTTCAGCGTGTTCCAGATCGACAGCATGGTGAGCGGATTGTCGAACACCGCATTGAAGTGGACGAGGCTGTAGGCCTTCATGTCGAACAGCGCCGCGAAGTCCTTGAAGAACAGGAACTTGCGAAACGCCGCGATCACCAGCGCGATCGTCGGCAGCACGACGACGACGAACAGGTAGAAGAGGGCGAGGCCGAAGGTAAACCAGCGCCATGGTCCAAGGTTGAGGCTGCGTGGACGGAACGCCTTGCCGGCGACCGTGGCGAAACTCTTGCCGGTCAGGATCTTCTGCTGTGCCCACACCATGACGGCAGTAACGAACATCAGCAAGATCGCCACGGCGGCAGCGGTGTTGTAGAGCGGCGGGCTCCAGGCGGTGAGTTTGAAGATGTAGGTCGTGAGCACGTTGATATTGGCGGGCGCGCCTAGTGCCGCCGGGACGCCGTAGATGCCGAGCATCACGACGAACGAAAGCAGCGTACCGGCAAGGATGGCGGGCGCGATCAGCGGAAAGGTGACGGTGAAGAGCGTCGTGAAGGCGGAGGCGCCCGAGACTTCCGATGCCTCTTCGAGGCTCGGATCCATGTTGCGCAGGGCTGACGCGGTGAACATGTAGACATAGGGCGCGTAGTAGATTCCGAAGACCAGGATCAGCCCCGACATCGAGTAGAAGTCGAAGCGGAAGTCGATGCCCATCCACTTCAGCGTCGTGTTCAGAAGCCCGGTCTTGGGCGAGCCGAGAATGCTCCAGGCGACGCCGGCAACGAGCGGCGGCACGAACAGCGGGACCATGCTGGCCCCCGCGATGAAGCGTCGGCCGGGCGTGTCGGTGCGCACGACGATCCATGAGAAGAACAGCCCGATCAGCACGGCGAGTGCGGTGCCGCCGCCGCAGGCGACCAGCGCGTTGAAGAAGGCAAGATGGACGTTCTCGTTGCCCAGCACCTCGAGGAAGCGGGCGATGGACGGACGGAACTTGCCAAAACCGTCGACCACGGGATTGGAATCCGTCAACGCGCCGAAGACCAGCATCGCCAGCGGGTAGACCACCAGGAAGGCCAATACGATCAGCAGCGCGCCGACCCACAGGGGCGCGGCCAGCCAGCCAGTCGGTCGCTCGGCCCTTTCGGTCGCAGGCAAGGCGGCAGCATTCGTTGCCGTCAAACGCTCACTCCCTCCCGATCACCCGCGCGTTCGCGGCCTTCATTGCCTATGCACCGTAGCCGATCGGCCGTTGTGACGCTACGCCTTGCTGCGCGATGCACCCGGCGCCGTATCGCGAAGATGCGCAAGCGCAGCCTGCACGCCGCCTGCCTTGTGGGGCACGTTCGCCAAACCCAGGGCCATCTCGACGCCGCAGAGTGTGCCCATCAGCATCAGGTCGTTGAAGTCGCCGAGGTGGCCGATGCGGAATACCTTGCCCGCGACCTTCGTGAGGCCCTGACCGAGCGACAGGTTGAAGTTCTCGAGCGCCACCCTGCGGAAGGCATCGGCATCGTGACCCTCGGGCATTACGATTGCCGTCAATGAGCCTGAATAGGCTTTGCGATCGCTGCACAGGATCTCGAGTCCCCAGGCCTTCACCGCTGTTCGTGTCGCCTCTGCATGGCGGGCATGGCGGGCGAATACTGCGTCCAGGCCTTCCTCCAGCAGCATGTCGCAGGCCTCGTTCAGGCCATAGAGCAGGTTGGTGGCGGGCGTGTAGGGGAACCAGCCGTTGGCATTGGCCGCCAGCATTTCGTCCCAGCTCCAGAACGACTTGCCCATCCGCGACGTCTTGGAAGCGGCGACCGCCTTCTCGCTCACCGCATTGAAGGAGAGCCCGGGCGGCAACATCAGGCCCTTCTGCGAGCCCGCGACCGTGACGTCGACGCCCCAGGCGTCGTGACGATAGTCGATCGAACCGAGCGACGAGATCGTGTCGACCAGGAGGAGGGCCGGATGCCTGACAGCGTCGATTGCCCGACGAATGGCACTCACGTCGCTGACCACTCCGGTGGAGGTCTCGTTGTGGACGATGCAGACCGCCTTGATGGCGTGCCCCGAATCTTCCTTCAGGCGGTTCTCGATGGTCGCCGGATCGGCCGGCTTGCGCCAGTCGCCTCCCAGGAACTCTGATTTGATGCCAAGCTTATCGGCCATCTTCTTCCACAAGGAAGCGAAGTGCCCGGTCTCCCACATCAGCACCAAATCCCCCGGGGACAGGGTGTTCACGAGCGCCGCTTCCCAAGCTCCGGTGCCGGATGCGGGGTAGACGATCACCGGCTGCTTTGTCTGGAAGACCTGCCGAACGCTGCGAAGCACCTTTTTGGCCAGCGCATTGAACTCCGGTCCGCGGTGATCGATCGTGGGGTGATCCATCGCGCGAAGAATGCGGTCCGGCACATTGGTCGGGCCGGGGATTTGCAGGAAGTGTCGCCCGCTGGGATGTGAATTGAGACGCATTGGCCTACCTCCGCGCAAAGAGCACGGTTGCATTTTGTATACAACATGCCAAACTGAGTCCAGCCATGGATGGATCGAATTTCCAGATTGCCCGATTGACGCTGCCCGAGGCGGCGGCCGAACGGTTGCGCACCCTCATCATTGAAGGCGAACTCGCACCCGGGGCACGCCTGAACGAGCGCGAGCTCAGCGAGCGCCTCGGCGTGTCCCGGACGCCGCTGCGCGAGGCGTTCCGGATGTTGGCGGCGGACGGGCTCCTGGTGCAGTTGCCCAATCGCGGCGCCCAGGTCGTGACCTTGTCGGCCGACGATGTGCGGCATGCCTTCGAGGTGATGGCCTCGCTTGAAGGATTGTCAGGCGAGCTTGCCGCGGAACGCGTGACGGAGAGAGATCTCGTCGAGCTGCGCGACCTGCAGGCCGAGATGGAGAAGGCGCATGGCCAGCACGATCTTCCGACCTACTATCGTGTCAACCGCACGATCCACGAGCGCATCAACGCCCTCGCCGGCAATCCGATCCTGACCCAGACTTTCCGCACCTTGAATACGCGTCTGCATGCGTTGCGTTTCCGCTCCAATCTCGTACGTGCCAAGTGGGATCTGGCGGTGGCGGAGCACCGCGACATGGTCGAGGCTCTGGCTGAACGCGACGGCCCGCGGTTGCGCGAGATCCTGGTGCGGCATTTGAAAGCGAAGCTGCGGGCGGTGCTGGAAACCATGGAAGCCGCGTGATGTCGCTCGAGCAAACCCTGCGCCGCACGATCAAAGGTGACGTCCTGTTCGATCGCGCCTCGCGTGGCCGCTACTCCACCGATGCCTCGATCTATCAGATCGAGCCAATCGGCGTCGTCGTGCCGCACGACGAGACCGACCTTGGCTTGGCTCTCGACGTCGCGCGCGACGCCAAGGCCGCGATCCTGGCGCGCGGCGCCGGCACCTCGCAGTGCGGTCAGACGGTAGGCGAAGCACTGGTGGTCGATTTCTCGAAGCACATGCGCGATGTCGTGGGCTTCGACAAGGATCGGGCCGAGGTCACGGTGCAGCCGGGGGTCGTGCTCGATCAGCTCAATGCGTGGCTGAAGCCGCACGGCCTCTGGTATCCCGTCGATGTCTCGACCTCGGCGCAGTGCACGCTGGGCGGCATGGCCGGCAACAATTCGTGCGGCAGCCGCTCGATCCGGTATGGCAACATGGTGCACAACGTTGCCGCCATCGACGCGATCCTGGCCGACGGGTCGCGTGCGCGCTTCGATGCCAGGCGGCCGGAGGACATGCAGCCGGCGGTGCGGGTTATCGCCGACAAGATGGCGGCCCTCGCCATCGCCGAACGTGACGAAATCGAGCGCATGTATCCCAAGGTGCTGCGCCGCGTCGGCGGCTACAACCTCGATATTTTCTTCCCGCAGTCGCAGCGGCCATACACCACCGACAACTCCGTGAACCTCGCCCACCTGCTTGTCGGCAGCGAAGGCACGCTTGCCGTGACCGAGCGCCTGACCCTGAAGCTCTCGCCCCTGCCCAGGTATAAGGCGTTGGGCGTCGTGAACTTCCCGAGCTTCTACAAGGCGATGGACAGCGCCCAGCACATCGTCAATTTGAAGCCCGCGGCTGTAGAGCTGGTCGACCGCACGATGATCGAGTTGGCGCGCGCCAACCCGGCGTTCCGACCGGTCATCGAGGCGGCGCTTATCGCAGCACCCGAGGCGATCCTGCTGGTCGAGTTCGCGGGCGAGGAGCGGGAGCCGCAGCTCCGCGACCTCAAGCGCCTCGTTGGGCTGATGGGCGATCTTGGCCTGCCGGGTAGCGTCGTCGAGATGCCCGAGCCGGGTCCGCAACAGGCGCTGTGGGAAGTCCGCAAGGCCGGCCTCAACATCATGATGTCGATGAAGGGCGACGGAAAGCCGGTCTCCTTCATCGAGGATTGCGCGGTGCCGCTCGAGCACCTGGCGGATTACACGCAGCGCCTCACGGAGGTCTTCGAGAAGCACGGCACGCGGGGCACCTGGTACGCGCATGCGAGCGTCGGCACTCTGCATGTGCGGCCGATTCTCGACATGCGCCGGGAGGGCGCCGCGAAGATGCGCGCGATTGCCGAGGAGGCCTCCGCGTTTGTACGGGAATACAAGGGCGCCTATTCGGGCGAGCATGGCGACGGGCTGGTGCGCTCGGAGTGGGTGGCGTGGCAGTTCGGCCCGCGACTCACCAGGGCCTTCGAGGCGATCAAAGAACTGTTCGATCCCGAGAACCGCCTGAACCCGGGCAAGATCGTGCGGCCGTCGCCCATGGACGATCGCACGCTGTTCCGCTTCAAGCCCGACTATCGGGCCGTCGATTACAAACCGGTTCTCGACTGGTCGGCGTGGAACGTCCAAAACGATCCGCGTACCGAGGCGCTCACGCCAGCCGGCAGCGGCGGCGATCCGGCTGGTGGTTTCGCCAAGGCCGTCGAGATGTGTAACAACAACGGCCATTGCCGGAAGTTCGATGCGGGGACCATGTGCCCCTCCTTCCGGGTGACGCGCGACGAGATCCATCTTACCCGCGGCCGGGCCAATACCCTGCGGCTCGCGCTGTCCGGGCAGCTCGGGCCCGAGGCGCTGACGTCGGATGCGGTTGCCGCTGCGCTCGATCTCTGTGTGAGTTGCAAAGGCTGCAAGCGCGACTGCCCCACCGGCGTCGACATGGCGCGCATGAAGATCGAGGTGAAGTCGGCACGGCGCATGAGCAAGGGGCTGAGCCTGCGCGACAAGCTGATCGGCGACCTGCCGGCAATGGCGCCATGGGCCCGGCGCCTGCCCGAGGTCTTCAACCTCGCGGCTTTCATCCAGCCGTGGATCGGCTTTGCAAAGCAGAGGGCTTTGCCCAGGTGGCGGCGCGATACGTTCCTCGCGACGACGGATGTCGATGCCCAGGATGCCACGGTGGTGATTTTCGCCGACACCTTCTCCAACAATTTCGAACCCGAAATCCTGCACGCGGCGCGCGCCGTATTGCAAGCGGCCGGGCATCGTGTCGCCGTCGCGTGGCCGGAGCTTGGCTCGCGCGCGCTCTGCTGCGGGCGCACCTATCTCGCCACCGGCCAGGTCGACAGGGCGCGCGACGAGGCCGCGCGACTCCTCGACGCGCTGTCGCCGTTCCTTGCTCGCGGCGTACCGGTCGTCGGCCTCGAGCCGTCCTGCCTCTTCACGCTGCGCGATGAATTCCTCGGACTGGCTCTCGGCGAGCCTGCGGCGGCCGTGGCGAGCAACGCCTTCTTGTTCGAGGAATTCTTGGCGCGCGAAGCGAAGGCCGGCCGCCTGACGCTTTCCCTCAAGGCGCTTCCGGAAAGAACCGCGCTGCTGCATGGCCACTGCCATCAGAAGGCATTCGGTGCGATGAGCGCGGTCATGGAAGTGCTCGCGCTGGTGCCGGACCTTGCCGTCAAGCCGATCGAGTCGAGTTGCTGCGGTATGGCCGGCAGCTTCGGCTACGAGGCCGAGCACTACGAGACCTCGATCGCCATGGCCGAACTCTCGCTGCTGCCGGCTGTACGCAAGGCTGGTGCGGACACGCTCATCGTCGCCGACGGCACCTCCTGCCGCCACCAGATCGCCGATGGCACGAACCGACAGGCGATGCACGTCGCGCAGGTGCTGGAAAAAGCGCTGGCCTGAGCTTCCGCCGTCCCGAGCGCGGTCTATTGCGACGCCTGTTTGGGCATCGCGATTGCAGCCCGGACCCTGCTGTGGCACGGTCCGCGCCGCATGCAGAGGCCGCGAAATCCCTATTCGAGCGCGGAGATCGACCGCGCGAGCCATGAGCGAGAGAACGAGGAGAGGATGATCGAGCTCGCCTCGTCGGGCGCCGCGCGGTTCGTGCCGATCGACACCGAACGGAACCTGATCACCAAGGCGGGCGGCAATCCGGAGGCGGTGTTCCTGCACGGCATGATGGCGCGAGCCGTGGTGAGCGCGGCGGACCACCACATCTTCCTGGGCTATGTCGAAGGCACGCCCTATTTTGCCGTCGACGTCAGCGGCAAGGAGACGCCGCTCCGCGAACTGGGCGAATTCGTCGATCTGCGGCAGGTCGGCGCGCTGCTGTTCGCGCGTGAAGGCTCCATCCTGGCCTATGCCCGTGGCATGACGTATTGGCATCGCCGCCATCGCTACTGCGGTGTCTGCGGTGCTCCCACCAGGGTGATCCGTGCCGGCCATGTGCGAGTCTGCACGAACGAGGACTGCAAGACCGAGCATTTTCCGCGCACCGACCCCGCCGTCATCATGCTGGTGCATCACGGCGACAAATGCCTGCTGGGGCGCGGCAAGCAGTTCCCGCGCGGCATGCATTCCACGCTGGCGGGGTTCGTCGAGCCGGGCGAGAGTTTCGAGGATGCCGTCACGCGGGAAGTCTACGAAGAGGTGCGGGTGCACGTGCGGAACGTGACCTACCGCTCATCGCAACCCTGGCCATTTCCCGCCTCGGTCATGATCGGCTTCCATGCCGAGGCGGCTTCGCTCGAATTCGAGGTCAACAAGGACGAGCTCGACACCGCCCGTTGGATGAGTCGCGAGGAACTGCGGCCCGAGAACCTGCCGAAGGACGGATCATTCTTCATGCCGCGGCGCGATTCGATCGCCCGCCGGCTGATCGAGGAATGGCTGGGGCACGAGGCCGGCCCTTCCATCGCGGGCTGATCGCTTCGAACAGGAGCGGAAATGACCGCCAAGCTCTTCACGCCGATGGACCTTGGCGGCATCAGCTTGCCCAACTGAATCGCCGTCTCGCCGATGTGCCAGCACTCGGCGGTCGATGGCAGCGCACAGGGCTGGCATCAGGTCCACTACGGCAAGCTGTCGATGTCGGGCGCAGGCCTTCTTTGCTTCGAAGCCTCGCATATCGAACGCGCGGGTCGCATCACTCAGGGATGCCTCGGAATCTACAGCGACGACAACGAGGCCGCGCTGCGACCGATCATCGAATGGATCAGGGGCTGGATGCCGCAAATGAAGCTCGGCGGTCCAACCTGCGGGCCGAGATGGCGCAGGCCTTCGACCGGGTCATGGAGGCGATCTTCAGGCGCGAGAAGCCGCGCGCCGAGGCGGTGCGGGATGCCGAGCTGCGGGTCGAGAACGAGCAGGCCGCCATCGACCGGCAGCGCGAGCGGATGGCCAGGAGCGACGACGCCAGGTTCGTGAAGCAAAGCCAGGACTGGATCGAGCACAGGCAGCGCATCCTCGAGGCGGCGCAGCGCCGGCTGGCCGAGTTGCGCGACGAGAGCAAGCCCTATCTCGCTGCCAAGGTCCAGTCGTCGTACTCCACCGAAGCCAACAAGCTCTCCGGCAAGGCGGGCCCGTCCGGCTACTGGTCGCGGCCGACCGAGATGTTCGCGCGGGCCTTCGAGTCCTATGTCTTCGACAGGATCAAGGCCGAAGGCAGGAAGAGCGACTACCTCGTGCAGGGCGTCGAGCCGGAGCGCTACGCCACGGGCTACAAGGGCAATCCCTATCCCGCCGCGGAACGGCCGGCGATCAACGCCGCCTTCGATCACTTGTTCGCGACGATGGCGACGCGCGAGGGCGAAGGCGGCCGGCCGGTGCTGTTCTCGCCGCGACTGTCCCCCAAAGACTTCGAGTCTGCTCGCCAGGCGATCGACAGGGTTGTTCAGGATGTGAAGCGTGGCGCCGTCAGCGGTCGCGCGGAGCCGATCGGCGGCGTGACGCCTTGGCTTGCTGTGCGCGCCCGCGAGGCTGGGCTCGATATTGTGGGCTATCGCCATGCGGTAGACGCGTCAGCCATCAGGCACATCTTCAGAAGGCATGCCGACCAGGCTATCGAGAAATCGCGCGGCCAGGTACCGGTTACGCCGGACGACCTGCGTCGCATTCCAGAGATCCTTGCTGGTCCGGATTATCTGGTGTTCGGAGGGAGGAGCGGACGCGGCCTTGATGCCATCGGCTACCTCAAGCGGCTCGATGACGGTTCGATGTTCTATCTCGAGGAACGCCGGTCGAGGCGACAGGAATTGGCGGCACTCAGCTTTCGGAGGTACCCCGCCGGGACGCGTGCTGAGGATATACTCACCAGCCTTGGCCTTTACGCCCGAAGCGACGGCGGGGATGACTTGAAAGTAGTCCGCGCCGACGGCAGGTCAAGTGCCCTTCTGCCCCTTTCCGGGGGCGCCGCCTTCTCGCCCCGCCTGACCGGCGAGAACCCGAACCGCCGGTATACCCCCGAGCAGCGCAAGGCCTTCGAGAATGTCGGCCGCGCCGTCGAGCCGGTGACGCTTGGCCAGCGCGTCGCCGCGGTGCGCCAGGATCTCGGCAAGAAGCTCTTACGCGAGACCCTCGATCCCTATATCGGCGTCAAGGCGGACGACCCCGAGGGCTACATGGCGCTCAGGCTCGCCAACTCCTCGAACGGCGCGATCGAGCAGTTCATGAAGGTCGGCACGCTCCGCTTCAACGGCCACGCCTACGACATCGACCGGGCCAACGGCGGTGTCGAGCACCTGCTGATCCCCCCGCTGCATGGCGACGCGGACGACTTCCTGTGGTGGGTGGCGGCCAACCGCGCCGATCGCCTGAAGGCCGAGGACCGCGAGAACCTGTTCTCGAACGAGGACATCGCGTCGCTGAAGCAGCTCAACCGCGGCACCGTCGACTTCGACTATCAGCTGCCGAACGGCCAGATCCCGTTGGCGGCGCGTACCCGCAAGGAAGCCGGGGTCAAGACCTGGGCGGTCGGCATCATCCCCGAGCCGGAGCAGGCCGAGCGCATCATCGCGTCGGGCGATGCGGACTGCACGGCGCATGCCCGGCCCTTCTCCTCGAGCCGTGCTGGGCGTGGAATGCCGCGCGGGACTCGGTGTCGAACCACCACCGCTGCCGTTGCCGGCCGTTCGCGCGAGCACTATTCTGCCCCTCAGGCCCCAGGCTACGCTGGTGAAGGCGGCAGACTTGGGCGCACGACCTCGGCCGCCGGGTGCTCGCACGCGGCCGCACCGGAGCGGAAGTTTGCGCGATGCCGCCCGACGTGACCGAACCTGAGCCGTCCAAAGCCGATCGGGCGTCAGCACCGGCTGTGGCACCGTTGGAGCCGCAGGCCGTCGTGTCGGATCCGAAGGCCGACCAAGGCCCGACAAGGTTGCGGCGACTCGCGATCGTTGGCGGCGCAATCCTCGGCGTGTTCGCGCTCTACCAGATCTTCGTCTGCTTCGTGGCCTACACCGACGACGCCTATGTGCGATCTGATCTTGTCTCGGTTGCTTCGGAGGTAACGGGTCGGATCGTCCAGGTGCACGTCGTCGACAACCAGGATGTCAAGAAGGGCGACAAGCTCTTCACCATCGATCCCGAGCCGTTTCAGCTTGTCGTCAACCAGCGTCAGGCGCAGATCGACGAGCAGAAGGCGCTTCTGAAGGTTTCTCAGGAGGAGCTGGCCTCCGCCGAAGCGGCACTCGCAGCATCGACTTCGGCTCACACCTATGCGCAGGAAGAGCAGCGCCGCTACGCCGACCTCGCAAGGAGTGCGTATGCGCCGCGTGCCGAGCTCGACAAGGCCAACGACGAATTGCGCCGAACGACCGCCGAGATGAGGGTTTCCCAGCTCGCCATCGAGAAGGCGCAGAGCAGCATCGTGGCCTACCGGGCAGCCCTCAATCTCGCGATGGCCGAGATGGCAACCGCGCAATGGCGCCGCAGCAAGACCGAAGTGTCATCACCAGCCGACGGATCGATCACCAATCTCACCCTGCGGGCGGGCGACATGGCGAACGCCAACGTTCCGATCATCGGCATCGTCGACGGGGGCGCGTGGCGTATCATGGCCAACTACAAGCAAGACTACATCCGATCCTTCACTGTCGGAGGCACGGCGTGGGTATGGCTCGATAGCCAGCCCTGGCACCTCCATCGCGCCAGGATCACCGGGATCGCCCGCGGCTTCAGCCGAGAGCAGGGGTCCGAGAAGCTACTCCCCTATGTCGCGCCGACCACTGACTGGATCCGGCTGCAGCGCCGCATCCCGGTGACGATCGTGCTCGAAGATCCGCCACCGGATTTGAAGCTCTACATGGGGGCCGATGCTCGCACGGTGATCTTCCCGTGAGGGAGTCCGTCGTCAAATCCGCGATGGCGGATTTCGCCGAAGCCGTGCGCGTGATCGACCGGACGTTTGCCGGGCTTTGGCGAGAGATCGAAGAGCTGGGTGAGGACCGGAGCCGGGCCCGCCAGTGCATCGTTGCGGCACTTGTGGTGCCCTTGGCCACGTCTCTCGCGTTGCTGTTCCAGGTCGAATCCGTGTGGTGGGCCGCCATCAGCGGATTCATGGCGATCATGTCGACGGGCGCCGCATCGGTTCGCCGAGGCATTCTGCGCCTCGTAGGGACGGTGTGTGGCGCGGGCCTGGGCTTCGTCGCGGCGCGATGGCTGCCATACGACCATTTCGCCCTCAGCCTTTATCTCGGCGCCATGACGATGCTGGGCGTGATCGGCATGCAAGTCAGCCCGCATGGACTGGCTTGGCTGTTCGCTGCGATCACCTCGAGCCTGGTCCTGCTGATGGGCCTGAACGACCCACTGCAGGTGCCGATCGTGGCGTTCTACCGCGTGTTCGAGGTGGCCATCGGCGTTACCGCGGCAATGGTCGTCGCCAATGTCCTTGAGGACTGGCATGCCGACCCGCCGGCGCCGATGCCGGGATGGCGCCACTTGCTCGGCGCACAATGGCCGGCTCTGTTGCATGGTATGCGAGCTGCGATCTGTGTCGTCGTCGTCCTCTATGCCTGGATCTGGATCGACCTGCCGGACGTAAGTCAGATGGCGATCACGGTCGCGGCGGTGATGGCAGCTCCCGTTGTCGCCGATACAGGTCTTTCAACACGTCATCAGGTCGCGGAGCGTGCACTTCACCGTATCCTCGGATGCCTGCTGGGGGGCGTTGCAGCGTTGCTCTGTCTTGCATTGTCGGTCACATCGTTTTGCTGGTGGTTGACGATGATCGGCGGCGGGATCTGGATGTGCATGCACATCCAGACCAGCAAGCGTGGAGTCGGTTATGTCGGTACCCAGGCGGGGATCGTTTTCATCATCACGCTGATCCAAGGCAGCCGGCCGCCGGCCAGCATCATGCCGGGAATTGATCGATTTGCGGGAATTACCGGCGGTCTTGGCATCTTGCTGATCGTGTCGCTGCTGCTTTGGCCAAGCGATCCGGTACTCACGCCAGAGCGGAATTCCGGGAAGTGAACCGGCTGGCCGTGCATCATGTGACCCATGCACATCACGACGAGCCATCGACGCTCTGCACGCTTGTTCATGCGAGGCGGGCCGCTAGGCTGACATAATGACTGTCTCCGCGCCGCCTCCGGCGGACCGCATTCTGCGCTCCATCGTCTCCACGGTCGTGGCGATGACATGCTTTGCCATCCTGAACGCAATGTCGAAGACGCTCTCGACCTCGGGCTATCCCGTGATCCAGGTGATCTGGGCGCGCTATATCTTCGCCTTTATCTTCATGTTGGCGATGTTCCTGCCGCGCAACGGAATGGGCCTGTTCACCATCCGCCGGCTCGAGACGCAGATCGTGCGCGGCCTGCTGCTCTTCTTTTCGTCCTACTTCTATTTCCACGGCGTGGTCTATCTGCCGCTGGCGACAGCCGCCTCGATCTCCTTGTCGAGTCCCTTGATCGTGACGGCCTTGTCCTCGCGGCTGCTCGGCGAGCCGGTTGGTCCGCGGCGCTGGGCGGCGGTCGCGGTGGGTTTCATCGGGGCGCTGATCATCGTGCGGCCAGGCCACGCCGATTTTGATTGGCACATCCTGTGGGTGGTGGCGAGCACCGTCTGCAGCGCCTTCTACCAGCTCTTCTCGCGGCGCTACGGTCAGACCGAGCGGCCGGATGCATCGGCGACGCTGGCGACCATTGTCGGCACCCTGGCGGCCAGTCCGTTCGTGCCGTTCGAATGGGCCATGCCGGCCTCGACGTGGCATCTCGTCCTGTTCGTCGGAATGGGGGTGATGGCCGGCGCGGGCCATTACTTCCTCACCATCGCCTACAGCCAGGCACCGGCCGCGGTCGTGTCGCCATTCAACTACACCCAGCTCATTGGGGCGGCTGTCCTGGGCTTTTTCGTCTTCGACGAAACGCCCGACGAGTGGACCTGGATCGGTGCGACCGTGATCATCGCGTCCGGACTTTACATCGGCTATCGCGAGCGAGTGCGCTACCGCCGTAAACTCACGTCGCAGTCGTGACCAGCCGTGCAATGTAGAAACCGTCCAACCCTCCGCGCTCGGCCCACATGGACGGCAGGGTCCGGACATCGCCTGCCGGCGTGATCGCATGGGCGAGCCCGGGCAACTCCTCCGGCCGGACCGGCACGCGCTTCACATTCGGCGCTCGGCCCAACAGGGCCGCGATGCGCGCCGGCCCCTCATCTTCCTGCAACGAGCAAACGGCATAGATCAGCATGCTGTCGGGTTTCAGCAGATCGAGCGCATGCAGCAGCAGACGATCCTGGGCAAGCGTCAATCGAGCGACGTCTTCCTCATCCTTCAGCCAGGCGATATCGGGATGGCGACGCAGCGTTCCGCTACCCGAGCACGGTGCATCGAGGAGGATGGCGTCGAATTTTTCCGCCGGCAGCCATTTGCTCGCGTCCGCGGTCACCAGGTGAGCGTTAAAACCGGTCCGCGCGAGATTGTCCTCGAGACGACTGATGCGGCGAGGCGAGATGTCGATAGCCGTGACGATGGCGCCGGCGGCGCAGAGCTGCAGGGTCTTGCCTCCCGGTGCGGCGCACAGATCGGCAACGCGCTTGCCGGCGATGTCGCCCAACAGTCGGGCGGGCAACGCGGCAGCGGCATCCTGGACCCACCACGCGCCTTCTGCGAAGCCGGGCAGATCGGTAATCGCGCCCCCGGTCGCGCGCCGAAGGGTTCCGGTCGGCAGCATCTCGGCGTTGAGACGGCCGGCCCAGAACGCGGTGTCGGCGCGAGGAGTAAGGTCGAGCGGAGCCTCGACCAGATGCGACGCGGCGATGGCACGCGCGGTTTCCTCGCCGTAATCCGCCGACCAGCTCTGCCACAGCCAGCGCGGCGTATTGAGACGCGCCGGATCGCGATCGCCCAGCAGCGCCACCCCTTCGCGCGCAACGCGGCGCAGCACGGCATTGGCCAATCCCTTGAGGTGAGGGAGATGGGCATCCTCGACCAGGCGGACCGAGGTATCGACGGCGGCGTGCGCGGGAGTACCGACGAACAGAAGCTGCGCCGCTCCGAGGCGCAGCACCTCGCGCGCGGCCAGGTTGGCGCCTTCCAGCGGCCGCTCGACCAGCATCGCCAGAACTTCGTCGATCTCGCCGAGCCGTCGCAGCGTCGTCGCCAGCAGGAAACGCACAAAGGCGCGATCGCGCGGATCGAGCGCGGCGAAGCCTTCATGGCGGACCAGGGTGTCGTCGAGCGGCTGGCCTTTGTCCAGGCAAGCGATCAGGACCTCGAGCGCGACGCGGCGGGAGGCGAGGGAGGCGTCCATCGCTTGGCGCTATAAACGCGGTTGGCGCTCTTGTCATGGCTCGGTATGTTGGCGCTACAAACAAATAGGAGGAAACGGCCAATGAGAAGATCAACCGTCGCTTTGGTCCTCGGCCTGATCGCGGCCGCCGGCCTTCCGGCCGCCGCCCAGGACAAGACGGTCGACCTCAAGATCTCCATCTGGCTGCCGCCGGCCCATCCCCTGGTGCCCGCGACCAAGGCCTGGGCTGAAGACATCCAGAAGGAGTCGGGTGGCACCATCAAGACGACGATCTTTCCTTCCGAGCAACTCGGCAAGGCGTTCGATCACTACGACATGGCGCGCGACGGCATCGCCGACCTGACCTACGTCAACCCCGGCTATCAGCCCGGCCGCTTTCCGGTGATCGCCGCCGGCCAGCTTCCCTTCATGTTCGCCGACGCCAAGAAGGGGACCGCCGCGCTCGATGCCTGGTACCGCAAGTACGCCGCCCAGGAGATGAAGGACACGCACTTCTGCTTTGCCTTCATCCACGATCCCGGCGCCTATCACGGCCGCAAGAAGGTGGTCGTTCCGGAGGACATCAAGGGCATGAAGATTCGCCCGCCGCAGAGCACCATCGCCCAGATGGTGACGATGCTGGGCGGCACGAACGTGCAGGCTTCGGCGCCAGAGGCGCGCGACGTGCTGGAACGTGGCGTGGCCGATGCGATCTTCTTCCCGTGGGGCTCGATGTTCCTGTTCGGCCTCGACAAGGTCACCAAGTATCATATGGACGTGCCGCTCTATACGACCACCTTCACCTACTCGATGAACAAGGCGAAGTACGACGGCATGTCGCCTGCGCAGAAGAAGGTGATCGACGACCACTGCACGAACGAGTGGGCGGTGAAGCTTTCCTCGCCGTGGCACGACTTCGAGGCGGCGGGGCGCGGCAAGATGAAAGCGGCAGCGGGTCACGAGGTCTACGAGCTGACACCCGATCAGCTCAAGGCGTGGAAGACCGCCGTCCAGCCGCTGCAGAAGCAGTGGGCCGATGCCGTCACCAAGGCCGGGGGCGACGCCGACTCGATCTACAAGGCGCTCGAGGCCAGCATCGCGCAATACAAGGCCGGGTTCTGAGCGAAGCGAAGGGCCGGCCAGTCGTGTCATCGCGAGCGAAGCGAAGGGTCCTTTGCAGCGCCGACTGAAGACTGCTCGCTTGAGCGCGCGGGTTGGCGCGCGACTTGGGATGAAACCGTTTCCTCGCGGCGGAGAGGCGTCAGGGAAGGGGGGTGCGTCGTGAAGCGTAGCGCGATGGACCGCATCATCGACACGATCGAGGCGATCGCGGCGGTGTTCGTGGGGCTGGTCGCGGCCGACATCTTCATTTCGGTGATGCTGCGCCGCTTCTTCAGCACACAGATCCCGGACTCCTATGATTTCGGGCGCATGCTGCTCGGCATCCTGATCTTCTGGGGCATTGCGGCTACTTCCTATCGCGGCACGCACATCACCGTCGATCTCGTCTGGGCCCAGGCTAATCGGCGCTGGAAACGCGTAATCGACGTTTTCGCCACGCTGGTCCTGCTCTTCGTGGTGACGGTCCAGACCTATACGCTGTTCGACAAGGTACGGGCGACCTATGCCGATCACGTTCTGACCTTCGATCTCCGCTTGCCGACCTGGCCTTTTTTCGCCATCGCCTGGATCGGCGACATTTCGGCCGTGGTGCTGATTGCCATCCGCACCTTCCGGCTGGTGTTCCATCCCGAGGCCATTCACGACGTCCGGTCGGCCGTGGAATGAACGCCGACAGTGTCGCGATACTGGGCTTTGTCGTCCTGTTCGCGCTCATGCTGCTGCGCGTCCCGGTCGGCATGGCCATGGGGCTGGTTGGCGTGAGCGGCTACGCCTATCTCAGCGGCGGCGCGCCGGCGCTGAAGCTGGTCGGGCTCACCTCGATGCGCACCGTCACCGACTACCAGTTCGGCGTCATTCCGATGTTCCTGCTGATGGGGGCGTTCGTCTCTCACTCCGGCGTGAGCCGCGAGCTGTTTCGCGCCGCCAACACCTTCATCGGCCACCGGCGTGGTGGCCTGGGGTTGGCCACCGTCCTGTCCTGCGGCGGCTTCGCCGCCATCTCGGGTTCGTCGGTCGCGACAGCGGCAACCTTTTCGACGGTCGCCTATCCCGAGATGCGTCGCTACGGCTACCCGCAGAGCTTCGCCACCGGCGTGATCGCGGCGGGCGGCACGCTCGGCGCGATGTTGCCGCCCTCCACGGTGCTCGCGGTCTATGGTCTCATCACCCAGCAGGACATCGGCAAGCTCTTCATGGCCGGCATCCTGCCGGGGCTGCTGGCCATGTCGATGTACCTCATGACCATAGCCCTGATCTGCCGGGTGAAGCCGGATTTCCTGCCGATCGCACCGAAATCGCCCTGGAAGGAGCGCATGGCCGGCTTGCGCGATGTCTGGGCGCCGCTGTCGCTCTTCGTGTTCGTGATCGGCGGGCTCTATGGTGGCGTCTTCACGCCGACCGAGGCGGGCGGCGTCGGCGCGGGCGGCGCATTCCTGCTGGGCGTGCTGCGCGGCCGACTGGGTCGCGCCGAAATCCGCGCTTCGCTCCTGCAGGCGACGCGCACCGCGGCGGCCGTCTTCACCGTGCTGATCGGCGCGCTGCTGTTCGGCTACTTCCTTACAATCACCCAGGTGCCGCAGAAGGTGACCGAGTTTCTGACCGGCCTCGGCATCGGCAGCTACGGCGTGCTCGTCCTCATCATGCTGATGTACCTGATGCTCGGCTGTCTGATGGATGCCATGGCGATGATCATCCTGACTGTGCCCATCATCTTCCCCGTGGTGACGCATCTCGGCTTCGATCCGATCTGGTTCGGTGTGATCATCGTCATGACCGTGGAGCTCGGCCTGATCCACCCGCCGGTCGGCATGAACGTCTTCGTGATCAAGAGCGTGATCCAGGACGTCACGTTTTCGTCAATCTTCAAGGGCGTACTGCCCTTCATCGCGACCGACATCCTGCGACTCGTTATCCTGATTGCTTTCCCGATCATCGCTCTCTGGCTGCCAGGCCACATGTAAGGCTACCGTGCGGCCCGAAAGGATTCCCGCATGAAGAGAGTAGGCTCGTTCCTCGGCGACTGGTGGCGCCTCGTCATTCCCTACTTCAGGTCCGAGGAGTGGCCGATCGCGATCGCGCTGCTGATCGGCGCGATCGCGCTCACTTTCGCCGGCGTGGGCCTCGAAGTCCTGTTCAACGACTGGAACCGGCGTTTCTACGACAGCATCCAGAACAAGAACGAGACCGTGTTCTGGAGGGAGATCATCTTCTTCTCCTGGCTGGCCGCGCTCTACATCATGGTCTTCGTGGCGCGCGCCATCGTCAGTCCCTATCTGCGGCTGCGCTGGCGGCGGTGGTTGACCAGCCACTATCTGGCGCATTGGCTCGACGATCGCGGCTACTATCGCATCGAGCTCACACGTGCCGTGGACAATGTGGACCAGCGCATCGCAGAGGACCTGAACCAGCTCGGCCAATATACCATGACGCTGCTGCTCGGGCTGCTGGGCGCGGTCGCGACGCTGATCTCCTTCCTGTTCATCCTGTGGGAGCTGTCCGGCCCGCTGTCGCTCGCTTCGATCGGCATCGACATCACGGTTCCCGGCTACATGGCCTGGGTGTGCCTGATCTATGCCGTCGTGGGCAGCTACCTCGCGAATCTCGTGGGAAGGCGCCTCATTCCGCTCAACTTCATGAGACAGAGATTCGAGGCGAACTTCCGCTTCTCGCTGGTGCGCGTGCGCGAGAATGCCGAGGGAATCGCTCTCTATCACGGCGAGAAACGCGAGGCCGATTCGCTCAACGCGCGCTTCA
This sequence comes from Reyranella sp., assembly GCF_036558665.1. Lineage (GTDB taxonomy): Bacteria > Pseudomonadota > Alphaproteobacteria > Reyranellales > Reyranellaceae > Reyranella. The sequence continues at coordinate 29,856 of NZ_DATBFE010000065.1, forward strand.
TCGACGTCTTCAACAACGGCTTTCGCGTGCTGATGACCCAGGCGCAGCTTGCCTTCTACCAGTCGGGCTACGCCCAGCTCGCGATCATCTTTCCCTACGTGGTCACGGCACCGCGCTTCTTCGCCGGAGTCATCACGTTCGGCGTGATGACGCAGACCGCCTCGGCGTTCGGGCAAGTCCAGACGGCGCTGTCCTTCTTCATCGACAACTACACCTCTCTTGCCGAGCTCCGGGCGGTGATGGACCGGCTCAAGGGACTGCAAATTGCGACGGACGAGAAGCCGCCGACTGCGATCGAGGTCATGCCTCAACCGGGCAGATCGGGCGTCGCGACCGAGGACCTGACGCTTTCCCTGCCGGGCGGCCAGGCGCTGCTCGAGAATCTCGATCTCCCATTGGAAAAGGGGCAGTCGGTCCTGGTGCGCGGCGCGAGCGGCACGGGCAAGAGCACGCTGTTCCGCGCGCTCGCCGGCATCTGGCCCTTCGGCCGCGGTCGCGTACGTGTACCCGAGGGCGCGCGCGTGCTGTTCCTTCCTCAGAAGCCATACATCCCCATCGGGACATTGCGCGATGCCGTGAGGTATCCCGACGAGAATTCGCGCGCATCCGATGCCGACATCGCCGCCGCCCTGCAGGCCACGGGACTTGGCCATCTGACAGACCGGCTCGACGAGGTGGCGCATTGGAGCAACGTCCTGTCGGGCGGCGAGCAGCAGCGGCTCGCCGCAGCGCGCGCGATCGTCTTCAAGCCCGACTGGCTCTTTATGGACGAGGCGACCGCCTCGCTCGACGATGCCGCCGAAGCGACGGTCTATAATGCATTGAAGAAACAACTGCCCGGTACGACCATGGTATCGATCGGCCACCGGCCGACGCTTCGAAAATGGCATGACCGCCAACTCGAACTGAAGCGCGCGCCGGGGGAAGTCGGGACGTTGGTCGAGGTACCGGCATGACGGCTGCGACGCACGCGGAGTTGGCTGATGCGGAGGACCAGTGGCATCTTTCACGTCGAATACCAATGAAGGAGTTGAAGGATGAGCAAGCAGGTTCCGGACACGGCGGAGGACAATGCTCGCCTCGTCACGACGCGCGAGGCGTCGCGCAGGGATCATTTGCCTTATGACATCAGGCACATCGACGATGTCGCATGGGAGACGATCCGCTGGCCGGGAGAGACCGGCAAGATGCTGTTCCATCCGCGGCCCGAGCGGCCGACCGAGCCCAACGCCGGCATTCTCCGGCTCGAGCCGGGCGCCTGGCATCCCGAGCACTATCACGGCTTCGCGCAGGTCTGGTACGTGCTGAAGGGCGAGTTCACGATCGGCGGAAAGCTGTGCCGGCCCGGCACGATGCTGTTCCATCCCGACCCGCACTTCGAGGGCGAATTCCGGACCGAGACCGGCGGCGAGGTTCTGATCGTGCAGTATCCCGGCCCGACGACCGGCGAACGACCGATCTATGCCGGCCGCTTCGACATGGCCGATCGCAAGACGGTCGCGGAGGAACGCGTCGATCTCTAGGGGAGGGAATGCCATGACCGCGCGCACCCGCAACGCTCCGGAGTTCAAGCATCCCGACGAGATGGAATGGGAGCTCGGGCGATTTCGGAACGTCACGAAGTTCCTCTTTCATCCGACGCCGGAAAGGCCGACCGTGCCCAACGCGGGCTTCCTGCGCTACGAGCCGGGGGCAGGGTTTCCCTTCCACAAGCACGACTTCGCGCAGATCTGGTACATCATCGAGGGCGAGTTCCAGATGGGCGACAAGAGATACGGCCCCGGCACCCTCGTCTACATGGAAGACCCGCATTTCGAGAACGAGATGCGGACCGAGACCGGTGGCACGGTGCTTTTCGTGCAATATCCCGGTCCGACGACGGGTAGCCGTCCGATCTACGAGGGGCGGATGAACCTCAAGGCCGCGCCGCCGCCCGAGACACTCGACCTCGAGCATTGACCCATCGGAGCGCACCACTCCAGTGGCTCCAGCTCGCTCATTCGGCGCATTGCCATGCGCCAGTGGCGCGCAAGATACGCGGCCCAAATGAGCGTGAGCGCCACCGGACTGGCGCGCTCCTTGTATCAGCGAAGGCCGGCGTTGATGCGCTCGAGCGCCTGCGGGCCGGGGCAAAGATCCGCCGTCTGAAGCGAGTTCAGAGGCGCGTCGACCGTGTTCAGGTTGGCGTGCAGGTCCATCGGGCTCGGATCGACGTAGAGAAGGCCGGTGACGACCTCGCCCGAGGCAAGGCCCTCCTGCACGCGCTTCACCGCCGCGATCTTGTCGGAAGGATCGTAGTCCTCGCCAAGCTTGCGCAGCCGCAGGATCGACCCGTCGTGTTGCTGCACCGTGGTCGCGGTGCCGGGTGCATAGTCCGCGGTGATCTCCTCACGATCTTCGATGAAGTCGAGGCGGTTCAGCGCTTCGTTATGCTCGCGCACATATTCATAGCTCTTGGTCGAGCCGGCGTGGTTGTTGAAGGCGACACATGGGCTGACGATGTCGAGGAACGCTGCACCCCTGTGCGCCATCGCCGCCTTGATGAGCGGCACGAGCTGCTGCTTGTCGCCGGAGAAGGAGCGGCCGACGAAGGTAGCGCCCATCAGGATCGCCATCGACACGAGGTCGATCGAGGCGTCGGCGTTGGCGACGCCCTTCTTGCTGATCGAACCCTTGTCCGCAGTCGCCGAGAACTGGCCCTTGGTGAGACCGTAAACGCCGTTGTTCATGACGATATAGGTCATGTTCACGCCGCGCCGCATGATGTGCGCGAACTGGCCGAGGCCGATCGAGGCCGAATCGCCATCGCCCGACACACCCATGTAGATCAGGTCCTTGTTGGCCAGATTGGCGCCCGTCATGACCGACGGCATGCGCCCGTGCACCGTGTTGAAGCCGTGACTGGCGCCGACGAAGTAGGTCGGCGCCTTGGACGAGCAGCCGATGCCCGACAGCTTCGCCACCTGGTGCGGCAGGATGTCGAGCTCGTAGCAGGCCTGGATGATCGCGGCGCTGATCGAGTCGTGGCCGCAGCCGGCGCAGAGCGTCGAGACGGCGCCTTCATAGTCGCGGCGGGTGAAGCCCGCCTTGTTCTTGACCAGCGAGGGATGATGGAGCCTGGGCTTGGCGATGAAGGTCATGACGCAGCCTTGTCGAAGGGAACAACCTTGAGCTGGCCGAGCTTCTTGGCGATGTCGGCCGCGATGAAGCGCGCTGTAATCGGCGTACCATCGTAGTGCAGGACGGGAACGAGCTTGCGCGCATCGAGCGTGAACTCGCTCATCAGCATGGTCCGCAGCTGGCCGTCGCGGTTCTGCTCGACAACGAACACCTTGTCGTGTTCGTGGATGAAGTCCTCCACCGTCTTCGAGAACGGGAACGACCGCACGCGCAGCGCATTGACGTGGTTGCCGTCGGCCTCGATATGGTCGAGGGCCTCGGCCATCGCGGGGCTCGTCGATCCGAAATAGATCACGCCAAAGCGCGTCGCCTTCGGCGAGGAGTAGCGCAGTGGCTGCGGCGCGATCCTTGCAGCCGTCGCGAATTTCTTCTGCAGCCGCTCCATGTTGCGCACATAGACCGACCCGTCCTCGGAGTAGCGCGCATACTCGTTCTTGGTCGTGCCGCGGGTGAAGAACGAGCCCTTGGTCGGGTGCGTGCCGGGATAGGTGCGAAAGGGAATGCCGTCGCCATCGACATCGAGATAGCGGCCGAAGGTCTTGCCGGCCTCGAGATCGGCCGCCGTCATTACCTTGCCGCGGTCGAACACCCGGTTCTCGTCCCACTGGAAGGGATGGCAGAGGCGGTGGTTCATGCCGATGTCGAGATCGGTCATGACGAAGACGGGCGTCTGCAGACGATCGGCAAGATCAAGCGCCTGGGCCGTGAACTCGAAGCATTCCTTCGGGTCTTCCGGGAACAGCAGCACGTGCTTGGTGTCGCCGTTGGACGCGTAGGCGCAGGACAGCAGATCCGACTGTTGCGTGCGCGTCGGCATGCCTGTCGACGGCCCGCCGCGTTGCACGTTCACGATTACCGCCGGCACTTCGGCGAAGTAGGAGAGGCCGATGAACTCGGTCATCAGCGAGATACCCGGCCCCGACGTCGCGGTGAAGGCGCGCGCGCCGTTCCAGGCGGCACCGATCACCATGCCGATCGAGGCGAGCTCGTCCTCGGCCTGGACGATGGCGTATTTGGCCTTGCCGGTCTCCTTGTCGTGCCGCAGCCGCTTGCAGTGATTGGCGAAGGCTTCGGCGAGCGAGGACGACGGGGTGATGGGGTACCAGGCACAGACCGTCGCGCCGCCATAGACCGCACCGAGGGCGGCGGCATTGTTGCCCTCGACGAAGATGCGGTTGCCGACATTGTCGGCGCGGCGAACCTCGAGCTTCACCGTGCCGGCATCGAGATGCTGCGTGACCCAGTCGCGGCCGAGATTGAGCGCCTTGACGTTCGAATCGAGCAACTTCTCCTTGCCCCTGAACTGCTCCCCGAACAGCCGCTCGATCTCCTTCGGATCGATGCCGAGCAGGACCGAAAGCGCGCCGACATAGATGATGTTCTTGAAGAGCTGGCGCTGGCGGGCGTCGGTGTAGGTGGCGTTGCAGATGGCGGTGAGCGGCACGCCGATGACATTGACGTCGTCGCGGAACGCGGAGGAGGGCATCGGCTTGGTGCTGTCGTAGAAGAGATAGCCGCCGGGCTCGATCTCCTTCACGTCCTGGGCCCAGGTCTGCGGATTCATCGCGACCATCAGGTCGACGCCACCGCGCCGGCCGAGATAGCCCTTCTCCGTGATGCGCACCTCGTACCAGGTCGGCAGGCCCTGGATATTCGAGGGGAAGATGTTGCGCGGGCTCACCGGCACGCCCATGCGCAGGATCGCGCGCGCGAACAGCTCGTTGGCGCTCGCCGATCCGGAGCCGTTGACGTTCGCGAACTTGACGACGAAATCGTTAACGGCGGCTATTGCTGGCGGCATGCATGCTCCGCTTGAGTCATTTCCGTGTAATACTTGCGCATGTCCCATGCGCCGGTCGGGCAGCGCTCTGCGCAAAGCCCGCAATGCAGGCAGACGTCCTCGTCCTTGACCATGACGCGGCCCGTCTTGAGATCGTTGCCGATGTAAAGATCCTGGGTCGGGTTGACCGCCGGCGCGTTGAGCCGCCGGCGCAGATCCTTCTCCTCACCGTTCTCGGTGAAGGTGATGCAATCCATCGGGCAGATGTCGACGCAGGCATCGCATTCGATACAGAGCGTGCCGGTGAAGACGGTCTGTACGTCGCAGTTCAGGCAGCGCCGCGCCTCCTGGAAGGCGAGCTCGGGATCGAAGCCCAGTTCGACCTCGGCCATGATGTCCTTGAGCGCCTCCTGCTTGGCGCGATGCGGCACCTTGAACCGGTGATCGATGGTGGGCGCGTTGTCGTAGCTCCACTCGTGGATACCCATCTTCTGACTGACGATGTTGACACCCGGCGCCGGCCGCTCCTCGACCTTTCCGCCCGACAGGAGCTTATGGATAGAGATGGCGGCGTCGTGGCCGTGAGCCGCGGCCCAGATGATGTTCTTCGGACCAAACGCCGCGTCGCCGCCGAAAAACACGTTCTTCGCCGTGCTTTGCAGTGTGTTCTCGTCGAGCTTGGGCAGGCCCCATTTGTCGAACTCGATGCCGGCGTCCTTCTCGATCCAGGGAAAGGCGTTCTCCTGGCCGATCGCAACCAGCACGTCGTCGCATTCGAAATGCTGGTCGGGCTCGCCCGACGGCACCAGCGAACGGCGGCCCTTGGCGTCGTACTCGGCGCGCACTTTCTCGAATCGCACGCCGGTGATCTTGCCGTTGTCGTGCGTCACTTCCTTCGGCACCAGGAAGTTCAGGATGGGGATGTCCTCCCCCATCGCGTCCTCCTTCTCCCACGGCGAGGCCTTCATTTCCTCGAAGCCGGAGCGGACAATCACCTTGACGTCCTCGCCGCCGAGACGGCGGGCTGTGCGGCAACAATCCATCGCGGTATTGCCGCCACCCAGTACGATCACGCGCTTGCCGACGCCGGTCGTATGGCCGAACGACACCGACGACAGCCAGTCGATGCCGATATGAATGTTGGCCGCCGCTTGCTTGCGGCCCGGTACGTCGAGTTCGCGCCCGCGCGGCGCGCCACAGCCCACGAAGACGGCGTCGTAGCCCTCAGCGAGGAGCTTCTTCATCGAACCGATCTTCCGATGGCGGAATTCGATGTTGCCGATGCCGGTGATGTAGCCCACCTCCTCGTCGATCACCGACTCGGGCAGGCGGAAGTGCGGGATCTGCGTGCGGATGAAACCGCCGAGCTTGGGATCCTGGTCGTAGATCACGATCTCGTAGCCGAGCACCGCAAGGTCGCGAGCGACCGTGAGCGAGGCGGGGCCACCGCCCACGCAGGCCACTCGCTTGCCATTCCTCGCCGGCGCCCGGGGCATGCGCTCGGCGATCGCGTCGTCCTTGTAGTCGGCTGCGACGCGCTTCAGCCGGCAGATCGCCACCGGCTCCTTCTTGCCCTTGACGAGGGTCTCGTCCTCGACGCGGCTGCGGCGGCAGGCCGGCTCGCAGGGGCGGTCGCACGTGCGGCCGAGGATCCCCGGGAAGACATTCGATTTCCAGTTGATCATGTAGGCGTCGGAGTATCGCCCGTGGGCGATAAGTCGAATGTACTCCGGAACCGGCGTATGAGCCGGGCACGCCCACTGGCAGTCCACCACCTTGTGGAAGTAGTCGGGATTCGTGATGTCGGTCGGCTTCAAAACTGAACTCACTTCGGGCTGCCAGTGGCAGCAGCCGAGCTTGGATGAACGACGATTTACTCTAACGCAAATGGGGTGCGCATTGGGGAGATTCACACACTAGACGTCAAGATTCTATGTGAGGGCCAGTTGGGGAGGGCGCCAATTCCCTATGCGGCAAAAGGGCTTATCGTGAGGCCGGCTGGCGATGACGGAACTCGCTCGGTGACGTTCCTGCAGCGCGGCGAAACATCGCGCTGAAAGCGCTGACGCTCTCATATCCCAGATCGAGCGCGATCCGCGTGACCGGTTCGCCCGCTCCCAGCCGACCCATGGCTGCGAGGACCCGAGCTTGCTGACGCCAGCCGCCGAAGCTCATGCCGGTCTCTCTCTGGAATCGACGGGCAAGCGTTCGCGCGCTCAGATTGGCCAGCGGCGCCCAATCGTCCAGAGGTCGGACGTCGCCCGGCCTATCAAGCAACGCCTGGCATACGGTGCGTAAGCGAGGATCGCGAGGCATGGGAAGCCGCAAGGGCAGAAACTGCAGGCCGCGCAGCTCGGCCAGGATTAGAGCGACGACATGACCGGCCGGACCCCTCTCGTCGTACTGAAGCGGCAGCTCGGTGGCCCGCACGATCAGTTCGCGCAAAAGCGGTGAGACGGGCAAGACGTGGCAAGTGCCGGGCATGAAGGAAGCGGCATCGTCGCGCAGGTAGAGTGTGCGCATTGTGACCTCGGCCAGCATTTCGATCCCGTGTGTGACGCCTGCCGGCATCCAGAGCGCGCGCTGCGGTGGCACGATCCAAACGCCGTCGTCGGTGGCCACCCGCATCGTGCCGGTCGTCGCGTAGATGAGCTGTGCGCGCTCATGGTGATGCGGCAGGATCGTGAAGCCCGCGACGAAGTCCTTGGGCATGGCTGCGACCGCTCGCGGCACGCGCTGATAGTCGCCGGGGTCGGTCGAGCGTACCCAACCGGTTTGTCTTCTTCTCGACATAAGTTGGCATTTTAGCGCAAGACAGACAAAGATGCCTTGCCTATTTTGTCGGGCTGGAGATGCCCGATGAAGTTCAGCAGCCCGACCTCCCTCCTGCTCAACCTCGGCCATGCCCTCGATCATTGGGTGCTGGCGATCTTCCTTTATACCGTGAGCGTCATCGCCGGCGTCTGGGGCGCCGACTGGCACGAACTCACTCCCTATGCCTTTGGCGCGTCCTTCATGTTCGGTGCAGGATCGATCGTCTCCGGCAAACTCGGCGACCAATGGGGCCGGCGGATCATGATGATCCTGTTCTTTGCCGGCATGGGCCTGTCGTGTCTTCTGATCGCGCTCTGCCAGAACAAGTGGCAGATCGGGCTGGCGTTGACGCTGATGGGTGCATTCGCCTCGATCTATCATCCGGTCGGCATCCCGATGCTGGTGCAGCGCGCGGAGAAGCCCGGCCTCGTGATCGGCGTAAATGGGCTCGTCGGCAATCTCGGCATCGCAATCGGTTCGAGCCTGTCGGTGATCCTGGCCACCCGCTTTGGCTGGCAGATGGCCTATGTCGTGCCGGGCGTCGTCTGCGTCGCCGCCGCGGTCTTGTTCGCGGCGTTTGTGCCGCAGGAGCAGGAAGCACCGGCCAAGCGCAGGTCGAAGATGCTCGATCTGCCGCCGGGCGTCATGGCGCGCGTCTTCTTCATCATGACCTGCGCCGCGGTGTCGGGCAGCATCGTGTTCAATTTCACGACCAATTCCAACGGCGAGATGCTGAAGGCGCGGCTGGCCGAACTGGCGGCCAACCCCTGGCTGCTCAGCATCGTTCTGCTCGCCGTTTTCACCATCGCGTCGATCGCGCAGATTGCCGTCGGCATGCTGATCGACCGCTTCCCCTTGAAGACGGTCTATCTGCCCATCCTGGTCGCCCAAGTGCCGCTGTTCGTGCTGGCCGCCTATGCCGAGGGCTGGGCGCTCATCGCCGTCACGACGCTGTTCATGGTTTTCGTGTTCGGCGCGATACCGTTCACCGATGCCATGATTGTGCGCTATGTCGACGACCGGATGCGCAGCCGCGTCACCGGTATGCGTTTGGCAATCGGCTTCGGCGTGAGCTCGCTGGTGGTCGCCGCTATCGGGCCGTCGGTCAAGGCCGCGGGCTTCCCGACATTGCTGATGGCGCTGGCGGCAGTTGCGGCCTGCACGGTGCTCGCGATCTCGTTCCTGCCGAACGAGCGCCAAGCGGCCGCGGCGGCGCTCAAGCCGGCGGAGTAGGCACCATCGCCTCCCCGCGACAAAGAAGGCCATAGCCCGCGCTAGCGTTTGCTCCTCGCCCCAGATGGATGGATGGCGGTCGCTCGCTCGATCAGCTTGCGCAGGTCACTGGTATTCAGCCGGTCGAGTCGCGCCAGCACCGTCGGATGGCCGCGATAGTGGTCAGTCGCGAAGAACGTCCCGAGGTCCGCCTCAAGGAGATGGTCGCGCGTTCGGTTGCCGACTTTGAGCACGAGTGACTGGCCGTCCTGGTGCAGCCGAGCGAGCAGCCTGCCTTTGAAGCGCCAGGCGGGCGTGCCGTAGGAAGTGCCCTCTTCGACGCCTGCCAGTGCGTTCGCAACTCGCCGAATCGTCGACAGGGAAAGCTTGCGCCGAGCCATGACTGACACGCAAAGTGACGTGCCGGGGCGAGAAGGAAAAGCGAAAATGGCGACAGATTCTGCCGTGCCTGTACCGGCGACGCATCTTGACGCGGCGCGCGATGCCGAGACGGCGACGCGCAACGCCAATGAGGCGATGGCTAGCGGGCTGAAGTTCGGCGACACACGCGACTTCGAGGCGGCCCAGCGCGGCCTGATTGCGCCCGTCCCGGGCGGCGTGGTGCGAAGCGAAAGCGGCACCGTGCTGTGGAACCTCGGCGAATATGCCTTCATCGACGGAGAGCCCGCGCCCGGCACGGTGAATCCCAGTCTGTGGCGGATGGCGCGGCTCAACCTCGCCAACGGGTTGTTCAAGGTGACGGAGCGTGTCTACCAGCTTCGCGGCTTCGACATCTCGAACATGACGGTGCTCGAAGGCGATACCGGCCTGATCCTGATCGATCCGTTGACCACGGCCGAGGTCGCGCGCGCGGCATTGGCCCTGTACTACGCGCACCGGCCGAGGAAGCCCGTGGTGACGGTGATCTATACGCACAGCCACGTCGATCACTATGGCGGCGTGCGCGGCGTGATCGACGAGGCCGACGTGCAGGCGGGCAAGGTCGAGGTCATTGCGCCGGCAGGCTTCATGGAAGCCATCTCCGGCGAGAACGTTCTGGCTGGCCTGCCGATGATGCGGCGCGCGCAGTTCCAGTTCGGTCATCTGCTGCCGCGCGGGCCGCGCGGCCAGGTCGATGCCGGCCTCGGCAAGGCGGTTGCGCGCGGCACGCCGGGCCTGATCGCGCCGACCCGGACGATCGAGCGTCCGGTCGAGGAGCACACGATGGCCGGTCTCCGGATCGTCTTCCAGCTCGCTCCCGACACCGAGGCGCCGGCCGAGATGCATATGTTCTATCCCGAGCTCGGCGTGCTCAACATGGCCGAGAACGCCTGCCCGCTCCTGCACAACTTCATTCCCTTGCGGGGCGCGGTGGCCCGCGACCCGCGCATCTGGGCCAAGTACATCGGCGAAGCGATCGAGATGTACAGTCCTCATGTCGATATTCTGATCGGCCAGCATCATTGGCCGACCTGGGGACGCGCGGCGGTGCGCGATCATCTCGAGGCGCAGCGCGATCTCTACAAGCACATCCACGACCAGACGCTGCGCCTCATGAACAAGGGCTGGCGACCGGCCGAGATCGCCGAGGCCATCGACCTGCCGCCCGGCCTCGCCGAGCGCTGGTCGGCGCGCGGCTACTACGGCACCGTCAATCACAACGTGAAGGCCGTCTATCAGCGCTACCTTTCCTGGTACGATGGCAATCCGTGCAACCTTCATCCGCTTCCGCCGGCGCCGGCGGCGAGGAAGCTCGTCGAGTACATGGGCGGCGCGGCGGCGGTCATCGAGCGCGCCCACAACGACTTCGCCAAGGGCGAGTTCCGCTGGGTCGCCCAGGTGATGAAGGAGGTGGTGTACGCCGATCCCGACAATCGCGAGGCGCGCGCCCTTTGCGCCGACGCACTCGAGCAGATGGGCTACCAGGCCGAATCAGCGACCTGGCGCAATGCCTTCCTGTTCGGCGCGCAGGAGCTGCGGCACGGAACGCTGCGGATGCCGCCGCGCGGCCTGTCGGCCGATACGCTGGCGGGCCTCAGCACCGATATCTTCTTCGACATGCTGGCGATCAGGCTCGATCCGGCGAAGGCGGCGGGCCAGTCGATGGTCGTCAACTGGCACTTCACGGATCGCGCCGAGCAATTGGCGCTGGCCCTCGGCAACTGCACCTTGACGCATCGCCTGGGCAGCTGCTCGGAAGCCGCGATAGCCTCGATTACGACGAGGCGCGACACGCTCGACGCGATCGTCCTCGGCAAGCTTTTGATGCAGGACGCGCTGGCCTCCGGCGCCGTCCGGATCGATGGCGATCCCTCGCGCGTGGCGGCGTTGCTGGCCATGCTCGATCCGCCCTCGACCATGATGTTCGACATCCTGACGCCGGGCGAGGGACGCCCGTGAATCCGGGCCGACGCTTGACATTCCGGCAAGCGGCCCGTGTGATGTGCTCAACGAGAAGCGAAAAGAAGCGAACAAACGCTGACTACAGGGAGAAACGCCATGTCAAAGGGTAACGTGGGGCGTCTCGTAAGCGCAGTTGTGACCATCGTTGCAGCGCTCGGCGTGGCGGTATCTGCCCAGGCCCAGCAGAAGAAGATCAAGATCGGTGTCGTCTACGACCTGACCGGCCCGTTCGCGGGCGGCGGATCCGAGCTGCAATACGACGGCGCCAAGATCATGATCGACTACTTCATCAAGCAGGGCGGCGTCGAAGGCTACCAGATCGAGCCGGTCTATGCCGACGCGCAAAGCAAGCCCGACGTCGCCATCAACGAGGCAGTGCGGCTGGTCGAACAGGAAAAGGTCGACATGCTGCTCGGCTTCTATTCTTCGGCGCAATGCGTGCCAGCCGCGGCGAAGGTGGAGCAGCTCAAGAAGTTCATGTGGATCACCACGTGCATTTCGAGCGCCGTGCTGGAGAACAGGCACCTGCACTACGTCTTCCGGCCGCAGGTCAGCGGTAATCTCTATGGCGTCGCCGCGACGGATATGATCGCCCATTATGCGAAGTCGAAGTTCGGCAAGGACCCCAAGGATCTGCGCGTGGCGATCGTTCACGAGGATGGTGCTTACGGCGTCGACGTGGGCAAGGGCGACGAGGCCGGCTCCAAGAAGCACGGCTTTAACGTGGTCTTGAACGAAGGCTACTCGATCACTGCGCCGGACCTGTCGGCTCTGGTGACCAAGCTGAAGCGCGCCCGGCCGGACGTGATCTTCCATACCGGCTACAATCCCGACATCACGCTGCTGCTGCGCCAGGCGCGGGAGCAGGGCCTGAAGGTCGGCGCCATCGTCGGTCAAGGCGCAGGGTACAGCGTCTATGACAAGCTCAAGGAAGGCTTGGGCAAGGACGCCAACTATCTTTTCACCATCGATCCGATTTCGATCTGGCTCACCAACCCCAAGAGCCTCGACCCGAAGCTGCCACCGATCATCAAGATGATCGGTGACGAGTTCGACAAGATGAAGCCGGGCGCATCCAGATCGGCGCATATCGGCATGGCTGCCAGCAACTCCTATGTTTTCTTCACGGAAGTGCTGCCGCGTGCCATCAAGAAATACGGCGGTATCGACGGTGAGGCACTGCGCAAGGCAGCGCTCGACGTCGACCTTCCCGAAGGCGGCACAATGCTGGGCTTCGGCGTCAAGTTCGCGCCCGAGGACGCCGCCCTGGCCGGCCAGAACATGCGCGCGTTCCCGGTCGTCACCCAGTACATTGATGACAAGGCTTTCGTCGTGTGGCCCGAGAGCCAGCAACAGCGTGAACCGGTGTTGCCGCTGCCGTCCGGCACCACCTACAGCTATAAGTAGGCGAGACCCGCACCCTGCGCAGAGGCGAGCCGTGCTCGTCGTCAGCAATCTGGTCAAGCGTTTCGGCGGCTTCACGGCCGTCAGCAACGTCTCGTTCAAGGTCGATCAGGGCGAGATCATCGGCCTGATCGGCCCGAACGGCTCCGGCAAGAGCACGATCTTCAACATGCTGTCGGGCACATTCCCGCCCTCGGGCGGCTCGATCCGCTTCGAGGGTCACGAACTCTCCGGCGTGGCACCGCACACGATCATCAAACGCGGCATCGGGCGGACCTTCCAGATCCCGCGGCCCTTTCGGCGGCTATCGATCTTCGACAACGTCGAGCTTGCCGGCTACTTTGGCCAGCGCCAACACAGCCGGGCAAAGGCGACGGAAGCAGCCGAGCGCGCGCTCGCCATGGTCGGCCTCCCGACCGACCGTCATGCCCGTGTCGACGGCCTGGGGGCGGCCGGCCTGAAGAAGCTGGAACTCGCCAAGGCGCTGGCGACCGGACCGAGGCTGCTGCTCGCCGACGAGAGCCTGGGCGGTCTCGACGAAAAGGAAATGGACCAGGCAGCAAGAATGCTGCGCAAGATCCGGGACGAGCTCGGCATCACCATCATCTGGGTCGAGCACATCATGGGTGTCCTGATGCGCGTGGTCGACCGGGTCATGGTGCTCGATCACGGCGAGAAAATTTCCGAGGGTTTGCCGAGCGCGGTGGCGAGCGATCCGCGTGTGATCGAGGTCTATCTCGGCACCGACGCCGATGCCACGCAGGCGGCCGCGGCCGAAAAGCGTCGCTGAAGGGGCGGGCCGCATGCTCGAACTCAGCAAGGTCGATGCGGGCTACGGCACCTTCCAGGCGCTGTTTGGCATCGATCTCGTCGTGGAGGCGGGCGAGGCCGTCGGGGTGATCGGCCCCAACGGTGCGGGCAAGACGACCCTCATGCGCGTGATCTCCGGTCTGATCCGGCCGCGCGCCGGCAAGATCGCCATCGAAGGAGTCGATCTGCTGGCGACGCCGCCCCATCGGATCGTCGGCCTGGGCGTCGCCCACGTGCCCGAGAATCGCCGCCTCTTCCCGTCGCTGACCATCGAGGACAACCTCAGGATGGGGGCATTCATGCCCGAAGCACGGGCCCGGCACGATGAGCGGCGCGAGTTCGTGTATGGCCTCTTCCCGCGCCTGAAAGAGCGCCGCCATCAGCTCGCGGGCACGCTCTCGGGCGGCGAGCAGCAGATGTGCGCGATCGGACGCGCGCTGATGAGCGACCCCAAGCTCCTGCTGCTCGACGAGCCATCGGCCGGACTGGCGCCGGTGATCGTGCAGCAGGTCTTCGACCTGGTGAAGCGTATCAGGGCAGGCGGATTGACGGTGCTGATCGTCGAACAAAACGTCCAGCAGGTGCTTCATGTCGTGGACCGCGCGTACCTGCTGGAAGCCGGCACCATCCGCGCCTCGGGCACCGCGGCGGAGATGCTGTCGAGCGAGACGATCAAGCAGGCATATCTCGGTGTCTAGGGGCACGAAGGAGCGCGCAACGCGGGTTGCGCCCATCGACCATGCGCCAGTGGGTTGGCGCGGTCCAATGAGGGCGTGATGCAGGATTTCCTCGACATCTTCGATATCTACCTGCTCGAGGCGGTGCTGAACGGCATTCTGCTTGGCGGCGTGCTGGCGCTGCTGGCGCTCGGTCTGAACCTGGTGTTCGGCGTCATCGACGTCATCTGGATCTGCTACGCCGAGCTGATCATGATCGGCATGTACGGGATGTACTATCTCGTGGCCGCTTTCGGCGTGTCCTACTGGATCGCCGCGCCCCTCTGCGTCCTTCTGGTCGCCGGCCTGGGCGCGGTTCTGCATCTCGTGGTGATCGAGCCGTTGCTCTCCGCGCCACCGATCAACCAGCTTCTCGCCACCGGCGGCGTGCTGTTCTTCCTGCAGAGCTTCGCCACCGTCGCCTTCGGCATCGATTTCCGCAATATCGGCATCCGGCTTCCGGTACTGGGCATCGGCGACATGCATTTCAGCTACGCCCGGCTGCTCGCCTTCCTGGCGGCCTTGATCGGCATGGTCGCGGTCTACGTCTTCATGAAACGAAGCTATGTCGGCACGGCAATCCGCGCCATCGCCCAGGACCGCCAGATCATGCCGTTGATGGGCGTGAACACCCGGCGGATCTATCTGATCACATCGGCATTGGGTGGCGCGCTGGCGGGATTGGCCGCCTGCCTTCTGGTGCTGCAATACGACGTGCATCCTTTCATTGGTCTCTCCATCGGCCCGATCACTTTCCTCATCTGTGTCCTGGGTGGTCTCGGCAACTTCATCGGCGGTTTTGTGGCGGCCTTCGTGTTCGCCGAGATCATCTCGCTGGGCGGCCTCTTTTCCGATTTGGAATGGGGCTATGTGCTGGCCTTCGGCTTCTTCATCCTGATGATGTTCATCAGGCCCAGAGGCCTTCTGGCAAGACGGTCATGAGCGCGCGTTACGGACGCTACGGTGCCTGGGCAGCCATCGCGGCGGTCCTTGTCATGTTGCCGCTCGTCCATCGCGATCCCTATCACCTGCATATCATGGTCCTGATCCTGATCTGGTCGTTCGCCTACACGTCCTGGTCGATGATGGGCCGGTTCGGGCTCACCTCGCTCGGTCACGGCGGTTTCATGGGCGTCGGCGCCTATGTGACGGCTCTGCTGTGGAACCATCTTGGCGTGTCGCCGTGGCTCGGAATTCCGATCGCGTTGGTCTGTGCCGGCCTTCTCGCCCTGGTCGTGGCCTATCCGTGCTTTCGCTTCCGCATCACGGGCCACTACTTCGCGCTGGTGACACTGGCGCTGTCCGGCATCGTGCTGCAGGTCATCACTGCCTCGCGCGACTATACGGGAGGATCGCTGGGCTACACGCCGCAGGCTACGACCGGCAGCAAGCTCATAGCCCTGCAGTCCAGTGACAAGACCGTCTGGTACTTCGTGGCGCTCGCGGTCTGGGCCGTGGGATTGCTGATCTGGTTCTGGGTCGATCGCAGCATGGCGCGGCACGCCATGGAAGCCATTTCCGAGGACGAGGACGCCGCCGCGGCGGCGGGCGTGAACGTCACGGCCGAGAAGTTGAAGATTACCGTGCTCAGCGCCCTCATGACGGCGCTGGCTGGCGCCGTCTATTGCCAGTACCAGATGTTCATCTCGCCCGACACGGTAAGCGGCATCGCCGTGTCCCTGCAGATGGTGTTCGCGGCGGTGGTCGGCGGACTGTATCTCGCGCTCGGCCCGACCGTCGGCGCCGTCATCACCATCCTGCTCGCGGAGACACTTCGGATCGGCTTCGGTACGAAGGCCGTCGGCTGGGACAACCTGATCTACGGCGCGCTTCTGGTGGCGTTCATCATCTTTCTGCCCCAGGGCATCCTGGGCAGCATTGTCGACCGCATTCGCCCCAGCCGTCGACTTGGTGGCAGGAGGGGGTGGGGTGACAAAATGAGAAATCGGTCGGGAATGCCAATGCAATCGGCATCGGAGGCTTCTCACGACGTGAGAGAATATGAGAAACCGTAATAAATATGTGGATCGAGTGCCGCTCGAGGGCGGCGATCGCGAGCGGTGCTGGTCGGCCTCGCAGCGTGAGGGTCGAGCCCGGCTCTGCCTTCAGATCCTGCGGCAGGTCATCGGGTCGAGCAGATCCATCGAGGCCAGTACGTCCCGGCCAAGGCCCTTGTCGAATCGAGCAGCCGTGCCGAGACGTTCAGCGTAGCGCCGACATAGGCGACCTCCCGGCGGACGTCGCCGATTTCGCCAGCGACGATCTCGCCTGAGTGCAAGGCCACGCGGAATCGGGCAACGATGCCACATCGCGTCCACTACCTTTCGCTGTTTGCGGCAATCATGTCCCGAGCGACGAACGGACAGGCCCAGGCAGTCGATGCTAGGGCGCGAGCGTCTGGCACTTCAGCCCAATGCGGTCGATCAACGCCCCATAGCCCCCGTGGATGCCGATGCCGAATTGCCCTGTCGGGCAGGGCGCCGAGCCGTCGTGGCTGGGTTCGCCCCCCTGAGTGTCCGTTTGGTAGACATACTTCTTGCTGCGCGAGACGTCGTGACAGAAAACCTCAACATGGTGGACGATGCCGAACTTGTCCCACCAGACGTGCAGCGCCGTCACGAACTGATCGGGATTGCATTTGTGGCTACCGTTTATGAAAGGAGCAGCTACTCCGCCGATACGTTCGGCGGGCTGCCCCCATGTACGACGGCGATATGGTTGGCCCGCCCACTTCCCGTTCTTCTGAACGACGCAGAGGGGAGAGACGGTGTTCAGCGCCTTGCCCGCCGTCCAGTTGAAGCCGACGAGGAAGTCGCCGGGGTTGCAGCTATCCTCGAAATGCCCACCGCCCTTGCCGCCGAGCTCGTTGGTGTAGGTGATCTCCGCGCGCGCTCCCGTGGCAAGGCTCACGCCGAGCAGCAGCGCCGCCGCCATGGCGGCACAATGCACCGATCTCTTCATGTGACTTCCCCCCGGAATGTCGCGCCTGCCTTGAAGGCCCGTTGACAGTCGCAAGGTTGGGGCAAGGTTGCAAGGCTTGACTGTCCTCCCGTTGACGGCGGGAGGTTTTGGTGTTGCAGCGGCTGGCGCCGGAGCGACCGAAGACGTTGACCCTTGATCTCGAAGCGTAGAAGTGGTGTCGCGATGACAACGGAATTGAGGATGGCCATCAGCGCCGCGTGCAGCGTGGCATCGCCTATCTGCTAGCCGACGTAGGCGCGCTGGTCGCTCGCATGCGAGGCTGACCGTTGGAAGGATCCGCCATTCCCGGCGGACGCGACCTGACTTCAGGCAGCGGCAGATCGCTCCAGGGCCCGCGCGAAAGTCGCGTGATCGACATTGCCGCCCGAACAGATTGCGGCGACCGAGCGGCCCTTTACCGGCAGCTTGCCAGTCAGTGCTGCGGCCAACGCGACCGCGCCGCCGGGCTCGACGACGACCTTGAAGTCGCGGAACGCCAGCTCCATGGCGTCGAGCACCTCTTCGTCCGTGACCACGAGCCCCGGACCCAATACCTTCTGCGCCAGCGGGAAGGTCAAGTCACCGGGTTCGGGAGCAAGAAGCGCGTCGCAGATTGACCCGCTGAGCTTCTCGTTTCGCTGCTTGCGGCCGGTTGCCAGCGAGCGCGTCATGTCGTCGAAGCCCGCCGGTTCGCCGGCATGGACGACGGTCGAGGGGCTGACGCCGTGGACGCCGAGCGCCACGCCGGTGGCAAGTCCGCCGCCAGAGCAGGGCGCGGCCACCGCGTCGAGGACGACACCCAGCGCCTTCGCCTGCTCGGCGATCTCCAGGCCGACCGTGCCCTGGCCGGTCAGGATCCAGGGGTGATCATAGGGCGGCACAACCGTCGCGCCGGTCTCCTTGGCGATGCCGATGCCGATCTCCTCGCGGCTCTCCTTGACCCGATCGTAGAGCACGATCTCGGCGCCGCTGGCGCGCGTGTTGGCGACCTTCAATGCCGGCGCATCGGCCGGCATCACGATCGTGGCCTTCACTCCCATCAACCGCGCCGCTTCGGCCAGCCCCTGGGCATGGTTGCCGGAGGACCAGCCGACGACGCCGCGTTTGCGGTCGGCATCGCCCAGGGAAGCGAGGAAGTTGTAGGCGCCCCGGATCTTGAATGAGCCGGTTCGTTGCAGGCACTCCGCCTTGACGAACAGCCTTCCGCCGAGCCGCCGATTGACACGGTCATTCTCGAGAAGCGGCGTACGGACGACAATACCGTTCAGGCGGCGGGCGGCGGCCTGAACGTCCGCGAATGTCGGCGGTGAGGACATCAGGAGACACCGAGAAGAGCAGGAAGCTGCGAAAGGTCCTTGATCTGCGCATTCGTCTTGCCCGGCAGGCGGTCGTCGGGCGCATCCGCCCGATTCACCCACACCGTGCGGAAGCCGAAGTGAGCGGCGCCATGGGCATCCCAGCAATTCGACGACAGGAAACAGACCTTGTCCGACCTGACGCCAAGTCGTGCCTCGACCAAACGATAGACCCTGGCATCGGGCTTGAAGACTTGGGCAGCGTCGACGCTCAGAACGGCTTCGAACTTGTCGGAGAGGCCAGAGGCCCGCACCATCGGATCGAGCATCTCGGGATTTCCGTTGGAAAGAATGGCAAGCCGCTTGCCGGCCTGCTTCAGCCTTTCAAGCGTAGCTGGCACTTCGGCAAAGGGATCGAGCGCCAGATAGGCGGCCATCAGCTTGTCGCGTATATCCGCTGCGGCGATGTCCTGCGCCGCCAGACAATGATCAAGAGCCTCACCCGTCACCTGCCAGAACTTGGCATAGGCTCCCATGCTGTTGCGCAGCCATGTGTACTGGATCTGCTTGATGCGCCACATCTCGGTCAACGCATCCGCGCCGGGGCCGATAGCGGGCCGGTGGCGGGCGACCGCCGAATTGAAGTCGTAAAGCGTGCCGTAGGCGTCGAAAACACAAAGTTCGATCCCGTTCAGTCCTGCGCTCATGAATTGCTCCCGACGGTCAATGACCTTAGGCTGGCAGGCATGTTCGTCGCCATTGTTCAGATCCCCATGACCAGGCGGCCGCGCGAGGCCGCGGTCGAGGCGGCCCGCAAGACGGCGCCGACCTATACCGCGCTTGGCGCCAAGGGGCTTCTGAGAAAATACTATATCAATGGCGATGCCGGTGGCGGCGGAGTCTATCTTTGGGAATCCGAAGCCGCCGCGCGGGCCTGGTACACGCCCGACTGGGAGCGACAAATGGAGGCCCGCTTCGGAGCAAAGCCCACAGTCACGTACTACGACAGCCATGTCGTCGTGGACAACGAGACAGGAAAGGTTCGGATCGAGGGAGAGCGCTGAATGCAGCGGCGCCGGCTGGGGCGGACGAATGTCGAGATCTCCCTGCTCGGCTTCGGGGCGGGAGCCGTTGGCGGCCTGATGACCAAGGGCGCGTCGGTTGACCAGGAGCGGGCGGTCGCGCGCGCCGTCGAGCTCGGTATCAACTACATCGATACTGCCCCGCTCTATGGCGACGGCGAATCCGAGCGCAAGGTCGGCCGCGTGCTGAAGGCGCTGAAGCCCGACGTCGTGGTCGGGACCAAGGTCCGGCTCAAGGCGGCGGACCGCTCGCGCATCGCCGACGCCGTCACCCAATCGATGGATGAGAGCCTGCGGCGGCTCGGCCGCGAACAGGTCGATCTGTTCCAGCTGCACAATCCGCTCGTCGCAAACGATGCCGACGATCGGCTGGCGATCGACATCGCCTTGAACGAGGTGGTGCCGGCAATGAGGCGCCTGCAGGAGGCCGGCAAGACGCGCTTCATCGGTTTCAGCGGCGTCGGCCAGACGCCAGCTCTTCTGCGGGCGATCGAGTCTGGCGCCTTCGATACCATGCAGGTCGTCTACAATGTCCTCAATCCCAGCACCGGCGGACCGATGCCTCGTGGCGCGCCGGGCCAGGACTACGGTCACCTGCTCGGTCGAACTCACGCCGTGGACATGGGGACGATCGTGATCCGGGCGCTGGCCGGCGGTGCGCTCGCGGGCACGACCGAACGCCATCCGCTCGCCATGCAAGCCGTCGACCCGATCGGTTCGGCGCCGAGCTTCGTCGAGGACGTCGCGCGCGCCAAGGTGCTCGAGCCGTTGGTGAAGCAGGGGATCGCCAGCAGCCTGACGGAGCTGGCGCTCCGCTTCGTGATCGCCCATCCCGCCGTGACGACCGTGCTGGTCGGCTATTCGACCCTGGACCAGCTCGAGCAGGCGGCCGCTGCCGTGAACAAGGGGCCGCTGCCGGAAGAGACCCTCTTGCGGCTCGGGACGTAGTGCCCCGCCGGAGGGACCTTTCTCAGGATCGTCCCATCGCCGGCGACAGCATCCTGAAGGGGCCGCTCAGCCGGTCGCGATAGACGCCGACGCTCTCCATGATGCGCTCGACGTAGTTGCGGGTCTCGCGCAGGGGGATCATTTCGATCCAGTCGATCATATCTATCTTGCCACCGCGCGGGTCGCCGATGGTCTGCAGCCAACGCGCCACGCGATTCGGCCCGGCATTGTAAGCGGCCAGCGCCAACTCGTAGGAGCCGCCGAATCGCTGCAGCATCTCGGCGAGATACTGGCTGCCCAGCGCCACGTTGTAGGTCGGGTCAGCCGTGAGCTTGGATTGCACGAAGGGCAGCCCTAGGCGGCCGGCCACGTCACGGGCGGTGCCGGGCATGAGCTGCATCAGGCCAAGCGCTCCCGAGGGCGATACGGCCGCGGAATTGAAAGCACTCTCCTGACGCGTCACAGCCAGCGCCAGCGCCCGCTCGATCGAGCCGGTCGGGCCAAGATCGACGACCGGAAACGAGGCATTGAAGAGGGTTACGCCGGTCTGGGTGGCGTGCCGCGCGATTGTAAGGGCGACGTCCGGGCGCTTGAGTTCGACGGCAAGATGGGCCAGCAGGAGTGTTTCACCGGGACCCTTGACCACCCGGGCGAGGCGGAGCAGGAACGGCCGCGTGCGCTCCGAATGGCCCGACTGCCCTATATAGCGCGCGACCGTCACCAGCTCTTGGCCGGAGAGCGCCTGCAGATCGCTTTCCGAGGCAACGGGATCTGTCGGCAGGCGGCTAGCGCCGCCGGGCAGCTTTCGCGCCGCAAGCTGACCATAGAAGGTCTGGCCGAACTCGGCCGCGCGGGTGTACCAGCTGCGGGCATCCTTTGGACGGCCGGAAGCCTCATAGGCGCGGCCGAGCCAATAGGCGGCGCGACTTTTAGAGACATCGGTCGACACTCCGTCATAGAGGGTCTGGAAATGCTTCAGCCCTTCGCCCGGCTTCTTGAGATGCCGCAAGGCAATCCAGCCGGCCAGGAACTCCGCTTCGGCAAAGGCGACCCCTTTGACTTGTCCGTGCTGGTTGGCGACCGCATAGGCCTCGGCGGGTCGCCCGGCGGCAAGAAGATCGCGCGCGACCTGCTGGCGCTCGTTCGACCAGGCATCGCCTTGATCGCCCGAGGGTGCTGCCAGCAGCGCCCGCGCTTCGTCGAGCTTGCCGGTCCGCCGCAGCCAGGAGACCTGTTCCAGGCGGATCGCCGGCTCGTTCAGCTTGGCCGCCGGCACGCCGCGCAGAATTGTGACGGCATCGGCTGCGCGCGTGGCCATCGCCAGGCGCGCCTCGGCCACGGGCTGATAGTCCGGCGGCAGCTTCGCCAGCAGGTCTCGCGCAACCTGCGAACGGCCCTCGCGCAGGATGCGATCGAAGCGGGCGATGTGATCGTCGCCCGACAGATACTGGCCGTAGCGATTGAGGAATTCGTCTTCATCGGCCGACTTGAACGTCGCCGTACGCCAGCTTTCGCTGGCAAGCCGCGGCACATCCTTCGGGCTCACCGCGCTCGCCGCCTCGAGCCGGCGCAGGTGACCGATGCTGGTGAGGGGTGGGAAGGCCGTCAAATAGGCCCAGACATCACCGGGAGGCGTATCCGCGGTGATGCGTTCCTCCGCCTGCCGGCGCAGCACTTCCGGCTCCGGCCAATCCGGATGCTCGCGAAGGAAGCGCCAGGTCGAGGCGAAGTCGGCGTCGGCCTTGGGCGCGGCCCGCAGGACCGACCAGTCGACGATTTCCGACAGCAGCGGGTTGCCGAAGTTGGCGACGGCGGGCCGCGCATCGGCGTAGCGGCCTTCGTCGATGGCCTTGAAGGCTGCTCCCAAGGCGGCGGCTTCGGCGGCAGTGAGCGCTTTGCCCGACGTAATGGCCTGTGCAAGATCATTGGTTGGCACCGACGGCAGAACGCCGGCACCGCCGCTTTCGCTCGCGATCGGAATCTCCGCCGTCTTCGGAGGCGCGCCCCGCGCTGCACGAGCGGCGCCGCTGCCGGCGGAGGGCAGGCGATGGACGCCTGTATCAACGGCCGATGGCGGGTTTGCCCCCTCGCCGCGCAGCACCGTGACGCCGCCCTGCTGGGCATGGCCGGAACCGCCGACGAGGCTCGCCAGCAACAGAAGAGCGGGGTAACGAAAGACTTTCACGCTAGGAATCGTAGGCAGGTCCTTGCGGCATCACAATGGCAAGTTGCTCACCTTGCCGCGACCGGCAGCGAAGCCTAGACTGCAACACCGCCTGAAAATCGGAGGAAGCCATGTTCGCCGGATCGCTCGTTGCGTTGATCACTCCGTTCAAGAACGGGTCGATCGACGAAAAGGGATTCGAAAACTTCGTGGCCTGGCAGATCAAGGAGGGCACGGACGGCCTCGTGCCTTGCGGCACGACCGGCGAATCGCCGACCCTCTCGTATGACGAGCACAAACGCGTCATCGATATCTGCATCCAGGCCGCCAAGGGCAGCGGCGTACCCGTGATCGCCGGGACCGGGTCGAATTCGACCGAGGAGGCGATCGATCTCACCAAGCATGCCAAGAAGGCGGGCGCCGACGCCGCCATGCTGGTCGTGCCCTACTACAACAAGCCGACCCAGGAAGGACTCTTCCAGCACTTCAAGGCGGTGGCCGAGGCGGTCGACATTCCGATCCTGCTCTACAACGTGCCGCCGCGCACGGGCGGCGACATGCAGGTCGACACCGTCGTGCGGCTTTCGCAGGTGAAGAACATCGTTGGCATCAAGGATGCAAGCTACGACATGGCGCGGCCGACGCTCACGCGACTCCGTGCCAAGAAGGGTTTCGTTCAACTCTCCGGCGAGGATGCGAGTGCAATGGGCTTCATGGCCCAGGGCGGCGACGGCTGCATTTCTGTGACGGCGAACGTGGCACCGCGTCTTTGTGGCGACATGCATGATGCCTGGAAGGCGCGCGACCTCGACAAGGTGTTCGAGATCCAGGATCGTTTGATGCCGCTTCACAAGGCGCTCTTCGTCGAAACCAGCCCGGCGCCCGTCAAGTACGCCTGCGAGTTGATCGGCCAGGCGAGCGCCAGGCTCCGGCTGCCGCTTGTGGAATGCACCGACGCAACAAAAAAGCAGGTGCGTGAGGCAATGGTGCATGCCGGGCTGATCAACTAGTCGCCGGGAAAACAAGCGACAGGCAGGTCTCCTTGGCGAAGAAACCGGAGCTGGGCCGCACCGTGGTGGCCCAGAACCGCAAGGCGCGGTACAACTATTTCATCGAGGAGACGTTCGAGGCCGGCTTGGCGCTCACCGGCACAGAGGTCAAGTCGCTGCGCGGCGGGCGCAGCTCGATCGCCGAGTCCTACGTTACCGAGTCCGGTGGCGAAGCGTGGCTGGTCAACGCCGACATCCCGGAATATGCCTCGGGCAACCGCTTCAATCACGAGCGCAAGCGCCCGCGCAAGTTGCTGCTGCATCGCAAGCAGATCAATATGCTGATCGGCGCCATCCAGCGGCAGGGCCGTACCGTTGTGCCGCTGCAGGTCTATTTCAATCCGCGCGGCCGGGCCAAGATCGAGATCGCGCTCGTCACCGGCAAGCAAGCGCACGACAAGCGTCAGGCGATCAAGGAACGCGACTGGAAGCGCCAGCGGGCTCGGCTCTTGGGCCGCGGGTAGGAGCACTGCCATGAGTACCGTCCTGATCACAGGGGCCGCGCGTGGTCTCGGCCTTGAGTTCACCAAGCAGTATGCGGCCAGGGATTGGAAGGTCCTGGCGTGCGCCCGCAAGCCCGATGCGCTCAAGGACCTCAAGGGTGAGATCGGCTATCACGCGCTCGACGTGACCGACTTCAAGGCGGTTAAGGCCCTCGCTCGGAAGCTTTCCGGCGAGGCGATCGACGTTCTGGTCTGCAACGCCGGCATCAGCGGCGAACGTGGCGACAGCGCCCAAACGCTCGGCGCGCTGGATCCCGCATTGTGGCGCAAGGTCTTCGAGGTGAACACGCTTGCGCCGCTGATGATGGCCGAATCATTCGCCGATCACGTGGCGCGCTCGCAGCAACGTAAGCTGATCGCCATCACCAGCATCCTGGGCAGCATCGCCAACAACAACGGTGGCCGCTACATATATCGCGCCAGCAAAACCGCGTTGAACATGGAGTGGAGTTGTCTCGCCAAGGACCTCGCCAGCAAGGGCGTGATTTGCGTCGCCTTGCATCCCGGCTGGGTACAGACCGACATGGGCGGGTCGGCCGCTCCGCTCACGATCGGGCAGAGCGTGCCCGCGATGGTGAAGGTGATCGAGGGACTGAAGCCGTCCGACAACGGCCGCTACCTGCAGTATGACGGCGCCGAACTGCCCTGGTGACCGATGCTGCTCAGCGAAGAACAGATCCTCGTCCGCGATACCGCTCGCGCTTTCGCGCAGGAACAGGTGCTGCCGCATGTCCGCACGTGGGAAGCGGCGGGCGAGATTCCACGCCCCCTGCTGGCCGAGATGGGCCGGCTCGGCTTCATGGGCATGTGCGTGCCGCCGGAATGGGGTGGGGCCGGCGCGGGCATGGTTTCCTACGTTCTGGCGCTCGAGGAGATCGCCGCGGCCGATGGCGGTCTGTCGACCGTCATGAGCGTCAACAACTCGCCCGA
This sequence comes from Reyranella sp., assembly GCF_036558665.1. GTDB lineage: Bacteria > Pseudomonadota > Alphaproteobacteria > Reyranellales > Reyranellaceae > Reyranella. Next base: position 55,107 of record NZ_DATBFE010000065.1, read on the forward strand.
CTGCGCCGCGCTCCTGGCCTACGGCTCGGCCGGGCAGAAGGAGAAGTGGCTGAAGCCGATAGCGCGTGGCGAGATGCTGGGCGCATTTTGCCTCACCGAGCCCCAGGCCGGCTCGGATGCATCCAATCTCAGGACGCGCGCCGAGCGCCGCGGCAACGGATGGGTGCTGAACGGAGTGAAGCAGTTCATCACCTCGGGCCGCACGGCCGACGTGGCGCTCGTGTTCGCCGTCACGGATCCGGCGCATACCAAACGCGGCATTTCCTGCTTCATCGTGCCGACCCGGACGCCGGGCTATCGTGTCGCTTCGGTTGAGAAGAAGCTCGGCCAGAAATCGTCCGACACTTGCCAGATTGCCTTCGAGAGTTGCGAGGTCGACGCTGATGCCATGCTGGGCGGCGAAGGCGAGGGCTACCGGATCGCACTCGCCAATCTAGAGGTCGGGCGCATCGGCATCGCGGCCCAGGCCGTAGGCATGGCGCGCGCCTCCTTCGAGCTCGCCCGCGCCTACGCCGGTGAACGCGAAGCCTTCGGAACCAGGATCATCAACCATCAGGCCGTCCAGTTTCGCCTGGCCGACATGGCAACCAAGATCGCGGTCGCCCGCCAGATGGTGTTGCATGCAGCATCACTGCGCGAAGCGGCGCATCCCTGCCTCACCGAGGCCGCAATGGCCAAGCTTTATGCGTCGGAGATGGCGGAGGAAGTCTGCTCGGCCGCAATTCAGATTCATGGCGGTTACGGCTATGTCTCCGACTATCTCGCCGAGAAGATTTGGCGCGATGTCCGCGTCTGTCAGATCTACGAGGGCACGAGCGACGTGCAAAGGATTCTCATCGGCCGCGGCTTAGCGGCGATCTAACGCCGCATGGCTTGTGCATTTAAGGCTCTCGTGCGAGACTCAGTCACAATGCAATAAGACCGACGGGGTGGCCATTGGGGTCAAGTGAAGGAAACAGCCCGCGAATGGTGAAGTGTGCGCGTTAGCGGTCGGGCGTTCGGACTTTCGGTGGCCGTTGCCGTAGTGGCAGCGACAACGTTGGCGTGGGCGGACGAGCAGACGGCGGCGGCCCCCCCCGGCCGGGTCCTGCAAATGCAGACCGCTTTCAACCCCAACCTGCCCGGTGCGGGCGAGGGGGTGCGCGTCTTCGTCAAGACGCTGAAGCATATTTCCGACCACGTGTTCAGCATCAAGATCATCGAACCGGGCCGGATCGCGCCTACACGTGAAATGCTGGATGCGATCGTGAATGGCGATCTCGAAGCCGCCTTCACCTGGTCGGGCTACGCCGCGGCCAAGGCGCCCGTGCTGGCGTTGTTCGCGACCGTGCCGTTTGGCCCCGGTCCGGAGGAAATGACAAGCTGGATCCTGGAAGGCGACGGCGGTCGGCTGCACCGTGACGCCTACGACAAGCTTGGGGTGGCGGGAATTCCCTGCGGCATGCAGGGGCCCAAGGGTGGCGGCTGGTTCCGCGGCGACCTCGACACCCCTCAGGACTTCAAGGGCGAACGCCTGCGCTATGGCCATATCGCGGCCCCGGTTATCGAGCGCATGGGCGCGACCGTGGTGCCGCTTCCCGCCGGCGACTTTTTCTACCAGCTCCAGCAAGGTCACGTAGACGGCGGCGAAATGTCGACGCCTGCCATGGATGCCGCCCTTGGCTTCGACAAGCTCGGCTTGCCCTACTACATGCCGGGCTGGCAGCAGCCATCCGCCGTGCTCGATTTCCTGATGCGCAAGGACAAATGGGAAGCCTTGCCGAAGGCGCAGCGTGCGCAGATCGAGACGGCCTGCCGCGCCAACATCACCTGGATGCTGAGCCGCTCCGCCCACACTCAGGCATTGGCGATGGAGAAGTTGCGCGCCGCGGGCGTCACTATCAAGCAGTGGTCGCCGGAAATGCTCGACGCCCTGCGAAAAAGTACCGAGATCGTGCTGAAGGAACGGGCGGACGCCGACCCCGAGTTCGGCGCCGCCTGGACGGACCAGCGGAAATTCATCGCCCAAGGCACGGACTGGCGCACGCTGTCGCGCTTGCCATAGCGGCTTGCGTGCGGCCTTGCACCGGGCGAGGGGTCCGGGCAGGTTGGCCTCGCCATGACCGTCCTCACGTCGCAGATTGAACCCCGTTCCGACGGCTTCAAGCGCAATGCCGAAGCGATGCGCGCGCTCGTCGCTGATCTCAGGGATCGAACCGACAAGGTACAGTTGGGTGGCGGCGAGGGCTCCCGCAAGCGCCACGTCGCGCGCGGCAAGCTCCTGCCGCGCGAACGGGTACGGGCCCTGCTCGACCCCGGCTCACCGTTCCTGGAACTCTCTCCCCTCGCCGCCATGGACATGTACGGCAACGATGCCCCGGGCGCCGGGGTCATCACCGGCATCGGCCGGGTGAGCGGCGTCGAATGCGCGATCGTGTGCAACGACGCCACGGTCAAGGGCGGCACTTACTATCCGATGACGGTGAAGAAGCATCTCCGCGCCCAGGAAGTGGCGATGGAGAACCGCCTGCCCTGTGTCTACCTGGTCGATTCGGGCGGCGCCAACCTGCCGCAGTGGCCGGAGGTGTTCCCGGACAAGACCCATTTCGGCCGGATCTTCTACAACCAGGCCAATATGTCGGCGCAGGGCATCCCGCAGATCGCCATCGTCATGGGCTCCTGCACAGCCGGCGGCGCCTATGTGCCGGCGATGAGCGACGACACCATCATCGTGCGCAGGCAGGGCACGATCTTCCTGGCCGGTCCGCCGCTCGTGAAAGCGGCCATCGGCGAGGTGGTGAGCGCCGAGGATCTCGGCGGCGCGGACGTCCATGCCCGTACGTCGGGTGTCGCCGACCACTATGCCCACAACGACAGCCATGCGCTGGGCATGGCGCGTCGCATCGTCGCCAATCTCAACTGGAAGAAGCAGCCATCGGTCGCACTGCTGCCGCCGGTCGAGCCACGGTTCGCGGCCGAAGATCTCTACGGCGTCGTGCCGCCCGATGGCCGGACGCCCTTCGACATGCGCGAGGTGATCGCCCGCCTGGTCGACGGCAGCGAGTTCGACGAGTTCAAGCATCTCTACGGCACGACCATCGTCACCGGCTTTGCCCGCATTTGGGGCTATCCGGTCGGCGTCGTCGCCAACAACGGCATCCTGTTCAACGAATCAGCACTGAAGGCTGCGCATTTCATCGAGTTGTGCGGCCAGCGTCGCATCCCCTTGCTGTTCCTGCAGAACATCACCGGCTTCATGGTCGGCCGCAAGTACGAGGCGGGTGGCATCGCGCGCGACGGCGCCAAGATGGTGACGGCCGTCTCCACCGTGGCAGTGCCGAAGTTCACGGTGATCGTGGGCGGCAGCTACGGCGCCGGGAACTACGGCATGTGCGGGCGTGCCTACGGCCCGCGCTTCCTCTGGATGTGGCCTTCGGCGCGCATTTCCGTGATGGGCGGCGAGCAGGCGGCGAGCGTGCTCGCCACTGTGCGCCGCGACAATATCGAGACCAAGGGCGGGCAATGGTCGAAGGAAGAGGAGGCCGCCTTCAAGAAGCCGATCCTCGACCAGTACGACCGCGAGGGCCATCCCTACTATGCCACCGCGCGCCTGTGGGACGACGGCATCCTCGACCCGGTCGACACGCGCATGGCGCTGGCACTTGGCCTTTCGGCGGCCATGAACCAGCCGATTGGTCCGAGCAAGTTCGGCGTCTTCCGGATGTGATGGGACGATGAGTGCACCCGTTCACACGGCCATCGAGGACGGCATCGCCACCCTGACGCTCAAGCGCGGCAAGGAGATGAATTCCCTCGATGCTGCGACGGCGCAGGCGGTTTGCGATGCTGTCGAAAGGTTTGCTGCCGACCCGGCGGCGCGTGTGCTCGTGCTGGGGGGCGAGGGACCGGCCTTTTCGGCCGGCGGCGATTTCAACTGGGTGCTGCAATGGCCGGGCCTCGAGGCAAGCGAGCGGCAGGCCGGTGCCGAGGCGATGATGCGCGTGGTTCAGGCGATCTACGATTTTCCCAAGCCCTCGATTGCCCGGGTCCACGGCGCTGCGGTAGGCGGCGGGGTCGGCCTGATGTTGGCCTGCGACTTCGCCGTCGCCGCCTCGACCGCGCGCTTCGGTCTCACATCGGCGCGCAACGGCCTGCTGGCTGCGATCGCCATCCCGGGGTTGATCGAGGCTGTTGGCCTCCGCATCGCGCGCCAGCTCCTGGTCCATGGCGGCACGTTCAACGCGGCGGAAGCAGAGCGCATCGGCCTGGTCGATCGAGTAGTCGCGCCCGACGCGCTCGAGGCGGCGGTCGAAGCACTCGCTCGGGAGCTGAAACTCGGCGCACCGTCGGTGCAGGCGCTCGTCAAGACCCTCGTATCGACGGTCGACGCGCTGCCGCACGATTCGAGGGCGGCAATGCTCAGCCGGCACGTCGCCGAGCAATGTGTCACCGAGGAAGCGCTCGAAGGCATGCGGGCATTCCTGGACAAGCGCAAGCCGAGGTGGGCCGTCTGATGTTCTCGAAGATCCTGATCGCCAATCGCGGCGAGATCGCGTGTCGCGTGATCAAGACGGCTCGGCGTCTCGGTATCAAGACGGTCGCGGTCTATTCCGACGCGGATTCAGGCGCACGCCACGTCGCGATGGCGGATGAGGCGGTCCATATCGGCCCGTCGCCGGCGCGGGAAAGCTATCTTGTCGCTGACAAAATAATTGATGCCGCCCGGCGAACTGGCGCCCAGGCGGTGCATCCCGGCTATGGCTTCCTGTCGGAGAATGCGGGCTTCGCCGAGGCCTGTGCCGAGGCGGCCATCGTCTTCATCGGACCGCCGCCTGCTGCCATTCGTGCCATGGGCTCCAAGAGCGAAGCCAAGAAGATCATGGAAAAGGCCAAGGTGCCGCTGGTGCCGGGCTATCACGGCGACGATCAGGCGCCCGAACTCCTGGCGAAGGAAGCCCAGCGAATAGGCTTCCCGGTGCTGATCAAGGCTTCGGCCGGGGGCGGTGGCAAGGGCATGCGGGTGGTCGAAAGCGGCGCCAGGTTCGCCGACGCGCTGGCCGGCGCCAAGCGCGAGGCCAGGGCATCCTTCGCCGACGACCATGTGCTGGTCGAGAAATATCTCCAGCGGCCGCGCCATATCGAGATCCAGATCTTTGCCGATACGCACGGCAACTGCCTCCATCTCTTCGAGCGCGACTGCTCGATCCAGCGGCGACATCAGAAGGTGATAGAGGAGGCGCCGGCACCCGACATGGACCCGGCGCGGCGCAAGGCGATGGGCGAGGCCGCCGTCGCGGCGGCGCGGGCGATCGGCTATGTCGGCGCCGGCACGGTCGAGTTCATCGCCGACCAGGAGGGCAGCTTCTTCTTCATGGAGATGAACACCCGCCTGCAGGTCGAGCATCCGGTGACCGAGGCGATCACGGGCCAGGATCTGGTCGAATGGCAGCTGGCCGTGGCCGCTGGCGGACGGATGCCGTTGACCCAGGATCAGATCCACATCGCCGGTCACGCTGTCGAAGTGCGGCTCTATGCAGAGGATCCGGGGCGCAACTTCCTCCCGTCGACCGGCACGCTCGTTCATTTGCGCCTTCCGGCCGAGACCGCGCACGTGCGCGTCGATACCGGCGTGCGCGAGGGCGATACCGTGACGCCGTTCTACGATCCCATGATCGCCAAGGTGATCGTGCACGACCGCGACCGCAGGTCGGCCCTGCGGCGCATGGCGGCGCTGATGGGCGAGACCGAGGTCGTGGGGGTCGCGACCAACACCGCGCTCCTGAAGGCGCTTTGCTCGCATCCAGCGTTCGTCGCCGGCGAGGTCGACACAGGCTTCATCGACCGCCATCGCGAGCAACTCTTCGCCCCGGCTGCGGCGGCGGACGATCGGACATTCGCCATTGCCACGCTGGCGCGCCTCGTCGAATGGCAGGAAGCGGCGACGCCGCCATCTGCCGATCCATACTCGCCGTGGAGCGTGCAGAACGGCTTTCGCCTGCTGGGCCAAGGTCATGACGAGGTGCGGTGGAAGGATGGCGAGCGCGAGGTTGCCGTGAAGGCCTATCGCCATCGCGACGGCGGCCTCGGCCTCGAGCTGCCCGGTGGGATAGTGGAAGCCCGGGTCGGGCGCGCCGAGGAAGGCCGGCTCGCGATCTGGCTCGCCGGGGAAACCTTCACCGCTGCGGTCGTGCGCCGCGCGGCCAACGATGGCGGTATCGAGTACACCCTGTTCGCCGACGGCAGCCTGCGCCGCTTGCGCCTGGTCGATCCGCTCGATGTGACACAATACGAAGCGGCCGGTATGGGCGAGGAGTCGATGCGCTCGCCGCTCCCGGGCAAGATCATCGATTTGCGGGTGAAGGCAGGCGACACGGTAACCAAGGGTCAGCCCCTTCTGGTGCTCGAAGCCATGAAGATGGAGCACACTCTCACGGCGCCCGCCGACGGCAAGGTGAAGACCGTTCGTTACGGCGTGGGCGAGCAGGTTGCCGAGGGGGCCGAACTGGTCGAGTTCGAAGCCGAGGACTGATCTTTCCGCCCTGACCTTTCGTGACCCAGAGGCTGGAACAGCGGCGACCATTGTTCGCATCGTCGAGCCGTGGCATTTTTCACGGTCGCTGAGGATACCTCCGGAACTAATGACCGGCGAAAACAGCAGGGTGGACACTGACTTCCTGACGTTGCGGCCCGGCCAGATGGTCGGCCGTTACCGGCTTGTCTCGGTCCTGGGGCAGGGCGGTTTCGGCCTGACCTATCGGGCCACGGATTCGCAACTCGGCCGCGATGTCGCGATCAAGGAGTATCTGCCGGCGGCCCTTGCCGTGCGTCAGGACGGCACGACCGTTGTGCCGAGGTCGAAGAGCGCGGCAGAAGATTTTGCCTGGGGTCGCGATCGGTTCGTGGCCGAAGGCCGCACCCTCGCCGCACTCCACCACGCGCCGGGCATCGTGCGCGTGCACGACTTCCTCGAAACGAATGGCACTGCCTACCTCGTCATGGAGCTGATCAACGGCGAGACGATGGAAGCGCGGCTGCAGCGAGTTGGACGGCTCGACGCAGATGCCGTTGCAAATGTCTTGCGGCCGCTGCTCGACGGCCTCGAGCAGGTCCATGCCGCCGGCTTCCTGCACCGCGACATCAAGCCTGCGAACATCCTGCTCGATCGGCAGGGACGACCGACACTCGTCGATTTCGGTGCGGCGCGCGCGGCAGTGATTGGTCGATCCCAGGCGCTGACGGCTGTGTTCACGCCGGCCTATGCCGCCGTCGAGCAACTTACTGCTGCCATCCAGGGACCCTGGACCGACATCTACGGATTGGCGGCGACGATTCACCATGCCGTCATCGGGCGCGCACCGCCGAATTCGATCGACCGGCTGCTCGAGGACAGTTACGTGCCTGTTGTCGGTAGCACCCAGGCCTATCCCGCGGCCCTGCTCGCCGGCATCGACGCCGGATTGGCGGTTCGTGCCGCTGATCGGCCGCAATCGATCGCGGCGTGGCGGCCGGTCGTGCTGGGCGTTGAAGCCCAGGCTGTCGACAAGCGCGAGACCGTGGTGATGCGTTCGCCGCCGGGTTCCACCGCTTCGGCCGCTCGGCCGTCGTCCAGAAGAATCCCCGTCGGCCTCGCCGTCGCGGGCGGCGGGGTTCTCGGTCTGCTGGCCGTCGGCGGTGCCTATCTTGCGCTTCTACCGCGTGACACGCCCGCACCGTCGGTGTCGGCGGCTGCGCCGCGTCCGGCTCCGGCACTCGATGATGCCGTCCAGCGCGGCGTGAAGGACGAGTTGGAAAAGGCGCGTGCCGAGAAGCAGAAGGCCGCGGAGGAGCTGGCACAGCTTCGGGCGGAAGCCGAAGCTCGCCGCAAGGCCGACGAGGAGGCAGCCTTACGCCGCAAGGTCGAAGCCGACCTGGCGCGCAAAGCCGAAGCCGATGCGGCAGCGCGTCAGCAGGCCGAGCAGGAGGCCAGGCAAAAGGCCGAGGCCGAGGCGGCGGCAAAGCGCAAGACCGATGAGGAGGCGAAGCAGAAGGCCGAAGCGGAGGCTGCCGAGCGGCTCAAGGCCGAGGAGGAAGACAAGAAATCGGCCGAAGCCACCGAGACGGCCTTGCATCTTGCCCTCGGCGACCGGCAGCGCCTGCAGGTGGCCCTGACCTCGCTGGGCTTCGCGACCGGCGGAACCGACGGCGTCTTCGGCCCGCGCTCGCGCGACATGATCGCGGCATGGCAACGCAAGAACGGGGTTGCGGCGACAGGCTTTCTGAAGGCCGAGCAGCAGGCGACGCTGCTGAGGACGGCCGCCGCGGCCGTCGCGCGCTTCGACGAAGAGCAGAGGAAACGCGAGGACGACAAGAAGGCCGCGCCGCCGGCGCCCGCGGCGGCCGCGAGCTCGTCGCCGCCTTCCGGCGCCGGCAATCAATGCGAGGGAACGTTCCGCTCGCAGTGGTGTCGCGGCGCCTACCAGGGCTTTCCCGCCAATTGCTGGTCGTCGCGCATGACCATCAAGAATGGAAACATTTCCGACAGCTTCGGGTCCAACCCGGATCCGAACATGCGCAACGTCGTTACAGGCTCCGTCGACGGCCAGGGCAACGTCTCCATTATCTACAACGGCGTCGGTACCCAGACCTTCGTGAACCGGCATTTCACGGCTCCCATGACCGGAAGCGTGGCGAACGGCGTGCTGACCGCAAGCGGGCGACCTGGAGACAACGGGAGAGAATTCACCGTTCGCGTTCAGTGCCGGTAGAAAGCCGCCCCGGGTCTCATCCGGATTTGCCGCCGAACAGATCGAAGATCGTCGCTCTCATCCAGCGATGGCCGTCGTCGCGGTGATACCGCTCATGCCAGTACTGCACGATCTCGATGCGCGGCAGGGCGACGGGGCAGTCGAAGGCAACAAGGCTGAACGGGCCAGCGAGGCGCCGGGCAAGATTGGCGGGCAGGATGGCGATGCCGTCGCTCTCCGCCGCGACGCTGGCGGCGGCGACGAAACTCGGTACCTGCAGCAGGACATTGGCCGGCGGCACGATGCCGGCAAGGGCTGCCTGCGCGGCGCGGTGCGCGGCATGGCCGGCGTCCGACGCGGTCACGAGGATGTGCGACTCGGCGAGGAAGCTGCTGCGCGAGCGCATCTTCGACAGGCGCGGATGAGCTTTGCGCGCCACGCTCAGATAGCCGTCGGAATAAAGCCGCTGGCGCCGCAAATGGCGTGCCGCGCCGGCGAAGGCGCCGAGCGCCAGGTCGGCTTCGCCCGCCTGGAGCCTGGCCTCGAGCTGGCGAGACTGCAGCGGCACGGCGCGGATGCCGACCTTCGGCGCAACGGCGGCGATGCGGGTCACGACCGGTGGCAGGAAGTGGATCATGCCTACGTCGGTCAGGAGCAGGCTGAACACGCGGTCCGATCTTGCGGGATCGAAAGCAGTGGCTGCGACTCGAAGATCGTCGGCGGCTGCCAATAGCGCATGCAGGCGGTGGGAGAGGTCGAGCATCCGGCTCGTCGGCTGCATGGCCTGGCCGTCGCGAACGAAGAGCGGATCGGCGAACTGCTCGCGCAAGCGTTTGAGCACCTTGCTGACTGCAGGCTGGGTACTGCCCATGAGGCCGGCGGTGCGCGTAATGCTGCGCTCGTTCAACAGCGCCACGAGGATATGCAGGTCGTTCAGGTTCAGGTCTGAATATGCAGCTTTCGTCATGTGATTCATGCCATATTCGACATAGTGCCAGGACGCCTCGAAGCATAGGCTGCTGTCAATGCCCAGATGCCGCATCACGCCCGAAAAGGAGCAAGCCATGGCCAGGTTCATCGTGGAGCCGCATTTCCGTTTGCAGGAGTGGGTGGCCGAGGAGAAGGGTTATTTCCGCGCCGAGGGACTCGACTACGAGTTCCGCGAGCTGATCCGGTCCACGGGTGGACAGCACCACAACAAGGGCGCGCAGGGCGCCTTTCAGAGCATCGAGAAAGGCCGCGAGGCCGACGTAAGCTGCGCCTGCCACTGGACGGTGAACGTGGCGGCGTCCAACGGTCACGCCCGGCTCTATGCCGACGCCTATTCGGTCGCACCGGCGGGCGTCTTCGTTCCTGCCGACTCGCCGATAAAGACGCCGGCCGATCTTGCCCGCGTGCCGATCTCGGTCGGCTTCCAGTCCGGCAGCCACTATTCGACGATCCAGGCGCTGGAACCGTACTTGCCGGCGAAGGAGATCAACCTCACGTTCGAAGACGGCATGTTGTTCCGCCGGCTCGAGTTGCTGCTCGACGGCAAGAGTCCGGCAGCGGCGCTGTTCAGTGGCCCGTACTACCTCGCCGAGCAGCTCGGCTTCCGCAAGGTGATCGACACCACGTTCATGATCGCCGCCATGATCAACGGCTCGCCCGACCCCGAGGATGTTCGCCGCTACTTCCGCGCGCTGAAGCGCGCGCAGCGCGATATCGATCTGCGCCCGGAGCGTTACACGCACTACTATGCGAAGGAGTTCCCGGAACGCTACCACGCGCTCATGGATACGAGATGCTGGGGCCCCGGCGAGCGGATCGTGTTCGAGACCTACTCGAGAGAGGTCTACGAGGAGTCGTTCGACTGGATCGCCCGCCACGAGATCTTCGCCGAGGGCCGGATGGGCTCGGGCGACTACGACAAGGCGACGGTCTCGTTCGCTTCGGTCCAGTAATGGCCTCGGCAACGGTGTCGTTCCGAGCCGAGGGCGAAGACCTCTCAGCGAGCTTCCCTACTGCAGGAATCTGAGATACTGGCCGACGAAGTCGCAGCCCACGTCCTTTGAGTAGGCGTCGATCAGCTTGCTCGTCACCGGGCCGGGCGTCTTGCCCTCACTGACGGGTGCGCCGTTGAAGCTCCGGACCGGCAGGATGCAGAGGCTGGTCGAAGTGAGGAACATTTCCTCGGCGTTGGCGGCGTCGAACAGGTCGATGTCGCCTTCCGTGCAGGCGATGCCCAGCCGCTGGGCCATGTCCAACGTCATCTGGCGCGAGACGCCGGGCAACACGTAGCGCTCCGACGGCGTGAAGAGTTGGCCCTCGCGAACGATGAAGATGTTGGAGCCGAGCCCTTCGGCGAGACTGCCGTTCTCGTCAAGCAGGATCGCCCAGGCGTCCGGGTTCATCGCCTTCACCGGCTTCTCGGCCATGATCATGTTGAGATAGTTGTGCGTTTTGGCGCGCGGCGAGAGCATCGAGGGCGCGGTGCGCCGCACCGTGGTGGTGATGACCTCGGCGCCGTCGCGATAGAGTCTGGCCCGCTTGGCCAGCGGCAGCGGCAGGACTTCGATCACGACATTCGGACCGGTATGGTCCCAGCCTTCGTCACCCACTGCATCGACCCCGCGGCTGACCCGCTGGCCGACCCACCAGTCGCCGACCGCAGGCCGCAGATGCTCGTTCCGCGCCACCACCTCTGTGCTGTGGGCGATCATTTCGTTCGGCGACACGCCGGGATCAATTTGCAGGTAGCGCAGCGAGCGATAGAAGCGATCGATATGCTCCTTCAGGCGAAACGGCCTGCCCTCGAAGGTGCGCGTCATGTCGAAGGCACCATCGCCATACTTCCAGCTGCGGTCGCGGAACGGGATCATGACCTGGTTCTCCGGCACGAACTTGCCATTGAACCAGGCGACACGCTGATTGCTGAGCTGTTGTGCCATAAGCGCCTCCTCGGGACCCGACGCTAGCACGCTGCACACGGCCGTCGATATGCGTCTGTCGGCTAACTCGCTTGCGCGCGCAGATGGTCCAGTAGCCGCTGCGCATGGGCGGGCAGGGCGCGCAGGTCGCGGACGCAGATCCGAAGATGGCGCAGCGCCCAGGGGTCGCTGAGAGCCACGAGCCGGATTGCCATGGACCGGCGGCATCGCTTGGCGGCGGTGGCTGGCACGATGGCGAGACCGATGCCGCTTCCGACGGCGCGGCAGACGGCGTCGAAACCGGTCAACCGGACCCTGAGCTTCAGCGGGCGCCCGGCGCGTGCCGCATGGCCACCGACATGCTCTTGCAGGGCGCTGCCGGCGACGAGCCCGACGAAGTCATGGCCCAGTGCCTCTCGAAAAGCGACCTTGCGCCGCTTGCCCAGCGGATGCTGGTGCGGCGTCACCAGGACCAGCCGATCCTCGACAAAGGGGAATGTTTGCAATTCGGCGGCGGCGTCGACGGCGTCGGCCACGATGCCGATATCGGCCTGTCCACCGGCCACGGCGCGCACGATCTCTGCACTCGGCCGCTCGTCGAGATCGAGATCGATGTCGGGATGCGCTGCCAGGAAGGCGGCAAGCGCGCGCGGCAGGAATTCGAGGGTCGCCGCGGTATTGGAAAGGACACGGATCCGGCCGCGCAGTCCCTTGGCATACTGGTTGAGCTCGCCGCGCATCAATTCGATCTGCTGAGTCACGGCGCGGGCGTGGTGGACGAGTGCATTGCCCGCCGCCGTCGGGCTGACACCGCGGCGCTGGCGCTCGAACAAGGCGGTGCCAAGCGTTTCTTCCATGTCCCGGATGCGCTCGCTGGCCGAGGCCAGCGACAGGCCGCTTCGTGCCGCGCCATGGGTGATGCTCGCCGCTTCGGCCACGTTCAGCACCAGGCGGAGGTCGGTCAGATCGAAGCGCATCCGGGACAGGTACGCCAACGCCCTGCCTTCGGCCAGACCGAAGGCAGGGCTCGCCCCTTCCGCATTGTACCTGGGCCGGCCGGCAGCGACGGTGCGGCCATGACTGCAAAGCTCTGGATCGCGATGACCGCGGTCTTTCTGCTGGCCGGCCTGGTCAAAGGCGTAATCGGCATGGGGCTGCCGACGGTCGCGATGGGCCTGCTCGCGCTTGCGCTGCCGCCGGCCGAGGCGGCGGCCATCCTGGTCGTGCCGTCGCTGGTGACGAACGTCTGGCAATTGCTCGCGGGGTCGCGCTTCACGGCGCTGGCGCGACGCCTGTGGCCGATGATGTTGGGCGTGACCGCGGGTACTGTCGCCGGTGCGGGCATCCTCGCAGGCGATGCTTCCCGGATGGCCGAAATCGGTCTCGCCATCGCGCTTATGGTCTACGCGATCGTGGGATTGACGGGTCTGAAGCTCATTGTGACGGCGCGCCACGAGGCTTGGCTCGCCCCGACGGTCGGTGTCGTCACCGGTCTCGTCACCGGTGCAACCGGTGTGTTCGTGATCCCGGCCGTCCCCTATCTCCAGGCGATCGGACTGGAGAAGGACGAGCTGATCCAGGCGCTGGGATTGTCGTTTACCGTGTCGACGGTGGCGCTGGCCATCGGACTGTGGCGTGTGGAGGCGTGGCAGACGCAGTCGGTCGGGCTGTCGGTGCTCGCGCTCGTTCCTGCGCTCGCCGGCATGCAGGTCGGGCAGGTGGTGCGCCGGCGCATCGCGCCTTCGGGATTCCGCACAGTATTCTTTGCCGGCCTGCTGCTGCTGGGTCTGTATCTCGTGCTCCGCGGATTGGCGTAGAATGGCACCGACCCGGAGACGGCGATGAACTATCCGAAGAGAGTGCGGCTGGTCGAGGTCGGTCCGCGCGACGGCCTGCAAAACGAGGCCAAGCCCGTATCTGTCGAGGCAAAGGTGGCACTGATCGACGCGCTGGCGGCGGCCGGCCACAAGACCGTCGAGGCCGGCAGCTTCGTGTCGCCCAAGTGGATACCGCAGATGGCCGACACCGATCGGGTGATGGCAGAGATCGAGCGCAAGCCCGGCGTCAGCTATCCCGTGCTGGTGCCCAACAAGCAAGGCGTGAACGGAGCGATCGAAGCACGCTGCGGCGAGATCGCGGTTTTCACCGCCGCGTCCGAGGCGTTCTGCCGCAAGAACACCAACTGCTCGATCGACGAGAGCTTCGAGCGCTTTGCGCCGGTGATGGAAGCTGCGCAAAGGCACGGCATGAAGGTGCGCGGCTACGTCTCTACCGTGATCGCCTGTCCCTATGACGGCAAGGTGGCGCCGGAGAAGGTCGCCGACGTGGCGGAACGGCTCTTCAGGATGGGCTGCTACGAAGTGTCGCTCGGGGACACGATCGGCGTCGGCACTCCCCTCGAGTGCGTCGCCATGGTCGAGGCGGTCGCCGAAAAAATGCCGCGCGAGAAACTGGCGGCGCATTTTCACGACACCTACGGCCAATCGCTTGCGAATATCATGGCCGTAATGGAACGCGGCATTGCAGTGTTCGACACGGCGGTCGCGGGCCTCGGTGGCTGTCCCTATGCCAGGGGTACCTCGGGAAATGTCGGCACGGAGGACGTGATCTATCTCATGAACGGCCTCGGCATCGTCCACGGCGTCGATCTCGATGCCGTGGCCCAGGCCGGCCGCGCGATCTGCACCGAGCTCGGCCGCGAGCCCGCCTCAAAAGTGGCGCAGGCCTTGAAGGCGAAGCAGGCGGTATAGGCTGGTGATGCCAGCCCTCTCCCCAGATGTCCGCAAGACGCTGGCGAGAGTGGCCCGGGAAATGACGAGAGCGGAGGATCGGTGGTGGCTGATCGGTGGCGCAGCGTGCGCCTTGCACGGTTTCGCCGGCGAGATCGCCGATATCGACGTCATCATGAGCGTGCGTGACGCGAGGCAGATCTTGTCGGATCTCGGTATTGCGCCCGAACCGCAGGGCAGAGCCGGTCGCTTCCGCTCCGCTACGTTCGGTCGCTGGAAGGGCCTTCCACTGCAAGTCGATCTGATGGGCGGATTCGAGGTGCATACCGGCGGCGACAGAATCGCAGTCCTGCCGGCAACACGGGAGGCGATCGAGATCGGCGGACAGCGTTTGTACGTCCCGTCGCGACGCGAGCTGGCGAGTATCCTGCGCCTGTTCGGGCGTCCCAAGGACATCGCCCGTGCCCGCGCCCTTGCGGCGGCTTTCTGAAGAGTGACGGATTGCACGAACGTTCAAGACGGTTCGCGCCGGCAATGCCATATCGGGGCATGGAGACGTTGCCCGGTTTTCTGCTGGCAGCGATTGCCCTTGCCGGAAGCCCAGGTCCCGCGACGCTCAGCCTCGCCGCGGCCGGTGCGGCGTTCGGTGCGAAACGGGTGATCGCCTATCTCGTTGGCATCGTGCTGGGCATGGTAGCGGTGATGACAGTCACCGCCGCGGGTCTCGTCGGGCTGCTGCTGGCCCTGCCGGGCGTGACGCCGGTCGTGACGGTCGCCGCGGCGGCCTATTTTCTCTGGCTCGCCTGGCGCATTGCGACCGCCCCGCCTTTGGCCGAAGTGGCTGGCGATCGACAGCCACCGCGCTTTGCTGGCGGGTTCGGCCTGTCCCTGATCAATCCCAAGGGCTACGCCGCGATGGCGGCGCTGTTCTCGAGCTTCGTGCTGGTCCACGAGCGCTTGCAGTTCGACATCGCGCTCAAGATCGGCGTGCTAACGCTCCTTATTACGGCCGTCAACGTGGCGTGGCTATTCTCCGGGGCACTGTTGACGCGGTTCTTCCGGGATCCACACACCAACCGCATCGTCAATGTTGCCTTTGCCGCCGCCTTGCTGGTCTCTGTCGCACTGGCCCTATTGGCCTGACTCATGGGCGCCGCACGATCTGCACGGTCACCGCGCTTGAGCGCCCGGCCTGGTCGATCACGGCGACGCGCGCTTCGCCGGCGCCGTCCGGCACCCAGGTCGTGCCGTCGATTGGCCGGCCGTCGATCAGCCAACGCAACAGCCCGTCGCCGCCGAATGCTGCCAGCGAGATCGCCTCGTGCACGCGGATCTCGAGCCGGGCGTCGGCCGGCGGATAGGCGATGCGCGGACCGCTATTCGTGTCGGTGGTCGGACCCAGTGTGCGCATGCGCGGCGGCAGGTCGCGCCAGCTTGCGACGCGCAGGACATCTGCAGGCGGTGGCCCCACGCGATTGTCCTCCGCGGGCAGACGATCGAACGCCTTGAGCACGATCGGCAGCGCCGCGAGCCGCCCGAGCTGTCCCGGCCGGGTCGTGCCGTCGGCATGTCCCATCCAGACGACGACCGTCCAGTTGGCGGTAAGGCCCACGGCCCAGGCGTCGCGGAAGCCGGTGGACGTGCCGGTTTTGTATGCGATGCGGCGCTCGCGCAACGCGACCGGCAGCGAGGCGAAGCCGTCGGGCAACGGCGCGTCGGCCAGGATATCGGCAACATACCAGGCTGCGGCCGGGCCGAGCAGACGCACCGGCGTGGCGCGTGCCGCATCGCGGCGGACTTGTGGCGGCACAAACAGACCGCCTCTGGCGAGCCCGGAATAGAGACCGGCCATTTCCAGCGGGGACACAGCGAGACTGCCAAGCGCCATGCCGAGCGAATCGCCCGGATCGCCGTGCGGCAGGATCGGCGAAGCACCGGCAGCACGCAGCGCGGCGAGGAAGCGATGTGGGCCCACCCGCTCCAGCGCCAGCACTGCCGGCACGTTGAGCGACTGCTGCAGAGCGCGGCGCACAGTCACGCCGCCCATATGGCCGTGGTCGAAATTGCGCGGCAGCCAATCCTTGAAACGCACCGGCACGTCCTCGACCAGCGAGTCCGGATGCAGCGTGCGATCGTCGAAGGCGAGCGCATAGATCATTGGCTTCAGTGCCGACCCGGGCGAGCGATGCGCGCGCACCAGGTCGACCTGGCCGGCGCGACCGAAATAGTCCGCGCCGCTCACCCAGGCCACGACGCCGCCGGTGCGGTTGTCGACGGCGACCAGGGCGATGTCGGCGTTGTCGGGCGTCTGATGACGTTCCTCGCGCACCAGCCGGGCGAATGCCGCCTGCAGGTCGAAGCGCAGGGTCGTCGGCACGACGCCGCCCGGGGAAGCGGCTGCGAGCCAGGCGGCGAGATGCGGCGCGTTCATCGGCAAGTCGAGCCGACGGTTCGGCATAAATTCGCTCATCGCCCGGTCGAACGACGCGCGATCGATTGCTCCGTGCTCAAGAGCCCGTTCAAGCACCCGGCCGCGGCCGAGGCGTGCCGCGTTGCCGGCACGGTCCGGCCTGCGCCGCTGGGGCGATTGCGGGATCGCCACCAGGAGCGCCGCCTGAGCTGCTGTGAGCTGCCTGGGTTCCTTGCCGAAATAGGCGAAGGAGGCGGCGCGCACGCCTTCGAGATTGCCACCCATCGGCGTCAGCGTGAGATAGATCGCAAGGATCTCGCGCTTGGAGTAACGCCATTCGAGCTGCAGGGCGCGCGCCGACTGGAGTGCCTTGGCAAGCAGGCTGCGCTTGCGCGGTTCGAGGAGTCGCACCGACTGCATGGAAAGCGTCGACGCACCCGAAACGATGCGGCCCCGCGCGAGCCATTGCCCGGCGGCGCGAACCGCGGCCAGCGGATCGATGCCCCAATGTTCGTCGAAACGGCGGTCCTCGTAGGTCTTGAGCAGCGCGAGATAGACCGGGTCGACGTCGTCGACGATGGTCCTCAGCCTCCACTTGCCGTCGGCCGTCGTGAAGGCGCGCAGCAAACGCCCGTTGGCATCGACGACCTCGGTCGAACGCGCCTCGTAGCGCGAGAGATCGGGTGGAAAAAGGCGATCAAGCACCAACGCCGCCGTCACCGCGAGAGCGGCGACCAGCACCAACCCGACAGCAAGGCGTTTCAGTCTCGCGGTCCGAAAGATGATGATCATCGCGGCGCGACCGTCATGCGGCCCATGGAAGTGCGGGCGTAGATGCGCGGCGCGTACATGTCGGAGACCTGGGCGGCTGGCAAGGCGAAGCTGCCCGGCGTTACGGCACGCGCGATGTAGGCGACATGGAAGCTGTAGTCGCTCTTGTCCTCCGAGGAGAACCACCAGTTGCGATAGGGCCGCTTGCCGAGGTCGAAGGCGGCGAAGAAGCGGTCGTCGCGCGCCTCGGCGATGCGCGCGGACGTGAGCACCGACAGGAAGCGAAAGGACTTGACCGTGTCCTCATTGAGCACCGACTCGATCTCCAGTCCCGCCGGCAGAAGGTCGAGCAGTGCCACCTCGTGATAGCCGCCCTCGAGGTTGCGGCCCTCGAGCGAGACGACGACGCGATCGTTCTGTCGCAGCTTCGTGAGGTCGGCTGGCTGGCCGTCGAGCGTGTAGTAGCTGCGTTCGACGCTGAGGCCCTCGGTCGCGGCAGGCTGCGGATCCTTCGGCACGCCGCGCGCCGTGACCTGCAGCCAGACAGGCTTGTCGCCGTCGTTCTTGACGTGCAGTCCGCGCTCGAGCGTCGGCCCATCTGGATTGAAGACGACCGGCTCGCCGGTCGACTTCTTCGCCTGGCCGTCGACCGAATAGGCGAGCTCGCCGCTGGCGCCCAGCGCCCGGGCGGCCAGCACGAGCCATGCCTGTTCCTGGGTGGTTGTCTCGCCGACTCGTGCAGTGAGCCGATCGCCCACCGAGTTCACGACGGTCGCAAGGCCATCGCGACCCGCTGCTTCCGCGGCGAGCGCCAGCAGTCCGGCCCGGTCGCGCAACGACGAGCCGTAATAGTCGTGCGGATCGCGGTCGTCGATGTGTGCCCGCGCGACGCCGAAGGCCAGCTTTGCCCGGCCCGGCTCGCCCACGAGATTGAGCGCGGCAGCGAGTTGAGCCCAGGCGAGGCCGCCCTTGACGTCGTTGGCACGCGTGTCCTGGAAGTAGCGGACACGTCCCGGATCGGCGAGGCCCGCCTTCGCGAGCACATACCAGGCATAGGCCTGCGCACTGGCCGACATCTTGTCGGCCGAGCGATTGAGCCAGGTGAGCCCGCGTTGCAGCGACGCCGCCGGCACCGCCATCTGGTGCTCGCGCGCCCGCACGAGGAAGTCGAGTGCGTAGGCCTGCAGCCATTCGGCCGCCGGCGTCGAGAAGGGTCCCCACATGCCGAAAGAGCCGTCGCCGATCTGCATGTCTGCGATGCGATAGATCGCATCCTGCACGCGGTCGGCGATTCGAGGATCCGCCGGTCCGTAACCGAGCAGCGCCACGTCGTTGTAGTAGAGCAGCGGCAGGGCGCGGCTGGTCGTCTGCTCGATACAGCCGTAGGGATATTTGTCGAGCGCGCGCAGCAGTGCCGCGACATCGATGCCCGGCACGCGCGACAGCGCCACGCTGACGACCGGTGTTCCGGCGGCGAAACCCGAGGTCAGCTCGTGATCGACGGTGAGCTCACGCCCGGCATCGAGCCGCGTCACGGTATCGACGGCGCCGGGCGTCTGCGCCGCGCGCACCTGGATGTCCCATTCACGGCGGATCGAGAAGCCGTTCGGGCCCGAGACGGCGACCGCCAGCTTGCCAAGGCCGACATCGCGCGCATGCAAAGACCAGGTCGCGAGATCGCGCTGGTTGGCGTCGAGGTGACGCGTCTCCGCGATCGGCCGGTCGAGCGACACGGCGCCGTTCGCTTCGAGCGCCACCCTGTAGTCGCCGGCCGGGCCTTCGACATTGTGCAGCGACAGAGCCACGCGACCCGTGTCGCCGGGTGCCAGGAAGCGCGGCAGGACGAGCTCGGCCGTGACGGGGTCGCGCACGATGAGCTTCGCCTCGCTGGAGCCCACCTTGTCTTTGCCGTAGGCCACCGCCATCAGCCGGAGCTGGCCGATGAAGTCGGGAATATCCAAGGTGATCTTCGCCTCGCCCCTGTCGTCCAGTTTCACCGGACCGCTGAAGAGAGCGACCGTGCGCGTGGGCACGATGTCGAGACCGCCGATGTCGCCGGTATCGCCGCCGGTGCGGATGCGGCCGAGATCGTCGGCACGCGTGTCGAGCAGGCGGCCGTAGTCGTCGCGCATGTCGAGGCCCAGGCGGCGCTTGCCGAAATAGTACTCGGCCGGGTTGGGCGTGCGATAGCGCGTGAGCTGCAGGATGCCCTCGTCGACCGCTGCCAGGGTCACGAACGCCTCCGAGCCTTGTGCATTGGCGACATGGATCGGCACCTCGATCTTCTGCCGCGGGGTCACCTTCTCCGGCGCGCCGAGCTGGACGCCGAGCGTGCGGGGCGCCGCATCAAGGCCGAGCCAGACCGCACCCACGGCGCGCGTCGGCGTGCGCTCGGAGGGCGTGGCGAGCGGCCGCCATGCCGTCACCAGCGCATAGGCGCCGGCACCCCAATCGGCATTCACCGGGAGCTCGACGGTCGTGCCGCCGGGCGCCAACCTGGCGGTGATCGTGTCGACGATACGGTCCGTCGCGATGGCGATCAGCGCCTCGCCGGCGAAGGGTGCTTCCAGCCGCAGCTTCGCCGTGTCGCCCGGCTTGTAGGTCTGGCGATCGCTCGCGACCTTGAGCGCATCGGGCGCAGGCTCGCTGTCGTCGCTGCTGCCGTACCAGCCGACATAGAAGCTCATGCTGCTCGCGGCGCCGGTCTCGCGATCGGTGACGGTGAGCTTGTAGGAGCCCCAGGGCAAACGCCGGGAGAGGCGCGCCGGGTTGGCGGCGCCAAGCGCAAGAGTGTCGGCGGCAACGGCTCGCTCGCTGGTGATCGTCTGCCAGCGCCAGCGGCCATCGCTCTGGTACCACTGATAGGAATAGGTGATGCGCTCGATCTTGTAGTCGACGGAGGGCCGGGCCACTTGCTTGCCTTCGGCATCGACCGCGACCAGCTCGAAGCCGGTGTCCGCGCCTTCGTCCGCGTAGCGTCCGTCGAAGGTCGGGCGGATGCCGATATAGGCATCGCGCGTGCGCAGCGGCAGGGTCTTCTCGGTCTTGCTAGCGCGGCCGTTGCCAGGCTCGAACACCCGCGCCTCGATCTGCGCCTTGAGCGGCAGCGCGGTATCGGGAACCTTCTCGCCCGACCAGTCGAGCGTCGACTTGCCGGTCTCGTCGGTATCGGCGGCGGTCAGGGTGACGAGCGGCGGCTCGAACTTCCGCTTGGCGTTCTCGAGGCCAAACACGTACTTGGCGAAAGACGGGAAGGGCTGCTCGTCGATCGTGACATGCAGGTCGCTCTCGACCGCGAGGCCCGCGGCCGGCGCGCCATAGAGGAAGTCGGCGGCAACCGTGAAGGTGTTCTTCCTGCCCGTGCGCAGGAGCGGCGCATCTGCTGTCAGCTCGACCTTGAGCTTCTCCGGCACGAAATCCTCGACCGAGAACTCGACCCGGCCGACCGGCGGCGCGTTGGGATCGATCTGTGCGCTGACCGACCAGCGGCCGCGGCGCGAGGACTTGGGCAACGGGATCGCCTGGTAGAGTGCGCCGGAGGCGCCGAGCGCCAGGGTGTATCTGGTGAACTCCGTGCCGTCGGGCCGTTTGACGGAAAGCGTCACCGGCATGTCCTTCAGCGCGTGCCCCGCAGCGTCGCGCAGCATCGCCATGACCTGGACCGTCTCGCCCGGACGGTAGACGCCGCGTTCGGTGTAGACGAAAGCATCGACCGGGCCGGGCTGGGCCCGGCCATCGATGCCGCGATCCGAGAGGTCGAAGGCCGCCTTGGTAAGCTCGAGGCGCGAGAACTCCTGCTTGGCCGCGTCGGTCGCCATCACTGCCACAGCCTCCGCCGCGCCGCGCCCCTTGAGGAGGCCGGCAGCGAAGCTTGCTCGCCCGTCGGCGGCGGTGACGGCCTTGGCGATCGGCTCGTTGCCGCGCGACAGCAGCGTGACGTCGAGGCCGGCCAAGGGTTCGGCGGTTTGCAGCGAACGGGCGAAGACATTGAGGCCGTCGCGGCCGGTGAAGGTGGTGAGTGCGATGTCGGTGTCGACCACCCACATGCCGGCGACGGCGCCGTCGGGCATGTCGTCGTCATCGTCGCTTTCGGCCTTGGCCGGCGGCCGGGCCGCGTTCCATACCACGACGAAATAGGCGCCGGGCTTCCAGTCCTTGACCGTCTCGCGGATCGGGAAGGCGGTGACCGAAGCCTGGTTCAGGACGTTGCGCACCTCCATGGTGCCGCGCCATTGCAGCGTACCGTTGTTGCCGTTGAGCCACGACCGCAGCGTCCAGCTCTGGGTTGTCGGCTTGCCGCCAGGAAAATCGGAGTCGGCATATTCGGTGACGAAACGGTCGAGGCCGCGCTCGTTCACGCGATAGACGGCAATCCCTACCTTGGCGACATTGACCGTGGTGACGGGCAGCCCCACGGCCATACCGCGCGGCAGGATGAAGCCCTTGCCGGGCAGCGACACGACCGCCGGCCGCGCGCCCAGCGCCACGTCGACCTTCTGGTCGGCATCGAGCTTGCCGCCGTCCCTGGCCGGAAAGCCCGCCAGCAGCCGCACCGCATAGTCCTGGCCGTAGCCCAATCCGCCGATGCAGAGCTTGTCGTCCACGACATGCAGCGCCGTCTTTGCCTCAGGTATCATGCGGATGTAATCGTCGTACTTGACCGAATTGCCGTCGGCGAGCGGCTTGTTGAAGAAGAGGCAAGCCTCGCCTTCTGTCTTGGAGCCGTCGATGCTGAGGCGTCGGTAGGCGAAGGGCTCGTTGGGCGCGGCCGCGGGCTGGGGCAGCGCCACGGGCGCCGAACCGACGGTGTTCGCCATGATCGGCGGCGTCGGCGTCCTGGCCGGGGTGCTGGTTGTCGCCATTGTCGGCGAAGGAGGGCGATCGATCGAATCGGTGGGCCGCCCGATCAGGTAGCCGGCAATGCCCGAACCCAGCATCAACGCGACCACAAGGGCGGCCAGGGTCGATCGCGACATGAAAAGCTCCCCCGCAATATGACTTGGACTCTATCGCGTCGATTGTGCAGAGACTGCGGAAGTGAGCAACGACGCTGTGAATAAAGTCCGCCTGTGGCGCGGGCGACACGCCTGCTAATCAGCCGCCATGGTTCTGCATCTCATCAAGCTTGCGGTCGGCGTCGACGATCTCGCCCACATGAAGAAGCTGCAGGCGGCGCGGCGCAAGCAGCGCCGGCAGGGTCCCCGCTCGCCGCACTGGGTCTATACGCGCCACATGCCGCGGCGAACCGAGGAGCTGCTCGCCGGCGGGTCGCTCTACTGGGTGGTGCGTGGCGTCATCCGCTGCCGTCAGGAGCTGGTCGGCTTCGACGAGGACTTCGACAAGGAGGAAGCCCACAAGTATTGCCGCATCAAGGTGAAGCGGACGTTGATCCCGACGGCGCCGCAGGCCTGCAAGGCGTTCCAGGGATGGCGCTACTTCGATCCGCAGCGCGCCCCGCCCGATCTCTCCAGGGGAGACACCGGCGACATGCCGGCGGCAATGGCCGCCGAGCTGAAGCGGCTGGGGCTTCTGTAGCGGCCCGTCAGCGGTTGGTGAGCTTGAGCTCGATGCGCCGGTTGCGGGCGTTGTCGATGGCCGAAAGCGGCTGGTATTCGCCGTAGCCCGCCGCGACGAGGTGGTCGTAGGGGATGCCCTGCTGGTGCAGGAACTTGACGACGGCGATGGCCCGCGCAGCCGACAGCTCCCAGTTCGAAGGGAATGCGGTGGTGTTGATCGGCTTGGTGTCGGTGTGGCCGTCGACCTGCAGCACCCACGGAATGTCCTTCGGGATCTTGGCGCTGATCTCGAGCAGGCGCTGGGCGACGCTGGCAAGCTGCTTCTCGCCGCCCGGCTGGAGCTGGGCCGAGCCGGACGGGAAGAGCACCTCGGACTGGAACACGAAGCGGTCGCCGACGACCTGCACGTCGCGCTGGCCGGCCAGCGCCTCGCGCAGCTTGCCGAAGAACTCCGACCGGTAGCGCGCCAGCTCCTCGACCTTGCTGGCGAGCGCGCGATTGAGCTTCTGGCCGAGATCGACGATTTGCGCCTGCTGGTCCTTGGCCTTGGCATCGGCAGCGTCAAGCTGGGCGCTGAGCTTCGCAAGCTCGTCCTTGACCGAGGCGAGCTGGGCCGCGAGCCGAACGATGTTGGCCTTCTGCTCGGCCGACAGCTTTTCCTGGTCGCTGAGGTCGGAGAAGAGCTTGCCCTTCTCGTCGTTGGCCGCGGCGAGGGCGGCGGCCAGGCGCGTCATCTCGAGCTTCTGGCGCTCCGATTCCTTCTGCAGATCGAGGTTCTTGTCCTCTGCCGCCTTGGCCGCCTGCTGCAGCGCCACGTTGGAGGTGCTGAGCTTGTCGCGTTCGCTCTTGAGCTGACCGATCTGCAGGTTGAGCGCCGCCACGTCCTTTTGCAGATCCTCGGCCGACTTCTTCTGGAAGTTGAGCTGATCCGCGAGCGTGCCGATCTGGCGGTTCAACGCATCGATCGCCGAATCGCGGTTCGAAACGGCGTTCGACAGGGTGAACTGGGCCACGCTGAAGACCGAGATCAGGAAGATCAGCACCATCAGGAGGGTGGTGAGCGCATCGACATAGCCTGGCCAGGTATAGTCGGCGCCGCCGGCGCGACGAGCGGAGATGGCGGCCATCGCCGGTCAATCCTCTCCCGGCCGGTCCGCCGGCACCGCCGTGGCGAAGGGCGGGCCCGGCGCGCGGGCCAACGCGACCGTCCGGGCAAGCAACCGCAACTCGCCACGCAGCTCCTCGGTGAGGGTCGCACGATCACGCGCGCTCTCCTCGACGAGGCGCGCCAGATTGGCCTCGATGCTGCGCCGGTGTGCGGCCACGGCCTCGCGGTCGGCGTCGGGCACGCGCTCGGCGAGCCGGGCGAGCGCGCTCCGTACCTCTTCGGCCTGGCGTTCCAGCCGCTCTTCCATGGTGCGATAGTGTGCGGCCATCGCCTCTCGATCGGGTTCGGGCAAGGGGCGCTCGACCAGGCGGTCGACGGCTGCCTGTAGTTCCTCGATCACGTGCGGAAGGCCCTCGGATGCCGTGGCGCGATCCGAAAGGCGCGTCACGGCTCCCCGCAGTTCGATGGCGAGCTCGGTAAATCGCGCCAGCAACGTCTGCTGAGTGCGCACCGTGTCGGCCAGCGAGGCCAGACGCTCGACGAGCGTCGAGTAGCTGGCCACCGTGGACTGCCGGCTGTCCTCGACGCGCTTCAGGGCGCGGATCAGGTTGTCGACCCCCTCGGCATTGCGTTCGAGCAGGGCGCCGATGTAGGCGGGCACGTTCCCCTGCCTGCTCTCGGCGCCCGCGAGCGCGGGATCGGACAGGCTGGTGGCGCGGGCCAGCCATTCCTCGAGTTCGATATGGAAGCGGCCTTGCGCCTGGCTTGCCTGCAATTCGAGAAAGCCGAGCACCAGTGAGCCTGAGAGGCCGAACAGGGAGGCGCCGAACGCGGTCGACATGCCCTTCAGCGGCCCTTCGATGCTTCCTTGCAGCATCGAGAACATCTTGAGCGGATCTCCGACGGAGACGTGCAGGTTCGAGATGGCATCGGCGACAGCGCCGATCGTCTCCAGCAAACCCCAGAATGTGCCGAGGAGGCCGAGGAAGATCAGAAGACCGATCAGGTAGCGTGCCAGCTCGCGCCGCTCATCCAGCCGTGTCGCTATGCCGTCGAGCAGAGCGCGCGTCGCGGTAGGCGAGAGACGGAAATCCTGGCGCTCGCCCAGCATGGCCGCCATCGGTGCCAGAAGATTGATCGAATCGGTGGGCAGCAGGGCAGCGTCGATGTCCCGATGCTGATAGCGGCGCATCCAGTTCACTTCCGGCCAGAGCAGGATCACTTGGCGAAAGACGAAAAAGATCCCGAGCAGCAGCACGCCCACGATCACGCCGTCGAGGATCGGCGTGTGCAGGAAGACGCGGATAAGGTCCTCGTGCAGGAGGTAGGTAAGCCCGGCCACCGCGACGAGGAACAGCAGCATGCGGACGAGATAGGGAAGAGGGGTGCTCATGCCATTGGCGATAGGAAAGCGGGCAAGGTAGCGTCAGCCGGCGACTGCATCGACATCGACCGAGGCCCTTGGCATAACTGATTGCCCTTCAAGGGGTTTTTGTTCCTCAAGCATACTCAATGCAGGGTCGCGTCTCAACCGGCGACGCCGAGATATCCGCAACGTGGGCGAGAGCGATGGCGATAGTAGGGCGGGCAATTCCGGCTGCCTGACCCGTCCACGACCCACCAAGAGTTCCAAGGCTGCGCGGACTGCCGACGGGGTCCCGAAAGTGTGCCCGCTCAACCGGGACTTGGCACTCTTCGACGGAGTATCTGGAAATCGGGTCTTTCCGCGTTGTCCCTCGATGGATGCCAAATCGATCTCGGTGACAACCTGTCGTCCGCGCTCTCTGGTCAGGCCAGAAGTGCAACCATCGGCTCGCGCAGGTCAGCGTTGGTGGCGAGCAGCGAGGGGCCACCGAATGCGTAGGGACGGCCGGCGACATCGTTCACCAGACCGCCTGCCTCGCGGACCAGCAGCAGGCCGGCTGCAACGTCCCACGGCGCCAGGCCATACTCGAAGAAGGCGTCGTAGCGGCCGGCCGCCACGAAGGCGAGGTCGAGCGATGCGGCGCCCCACCGGCGAACACCTGCCGTCCTGCCCATCACCGCCTCGAGCTTGCGCAGATAGTCCGGGTGGTCGCCTCGGCCGATGTGCGGGATGCCGGTGGCGACAAGCGCGCGCGCGAGCTCCTTGCGGCCCGACACGCGCAACCGGCGCGAGCGGGCGTTCGGCGTATCGATGAAAGCGCCGTTGCCCTTCTCGGCCCAGAACAGCTCGTCGGAAACCGGCTGATAGATCACACCGGCGATGACCTCGCCGTCGCGCTCGAGAGCGAGCGAGATCGCGAAATGCGGCACGCCGTGCAGGAAGTTGGTCGTGCCGTCGAGCGGATCGGCGATCCAGCGGTTGCGGCCGTCGCCCCTGGTCTCGCCGCCCTCCTCGCCCAGGAAGCCGTACTCCGGTCGGGTACGGGCAAGCTCGGCGCGCAGCGTGCGCTCGGCCTGAACGTCGGCACGGCTCACGAAATCCCCCGGCCCTTTCTCGGACACCTGCAGATGCTCGACTTCGCCGAAGTCGCGCTTCAGCGACTTGGCGGCGGCGAAGGCGGCGCGGATCATCACGGTGATCGTGGCCGACCGCGGCGCCAGCGACCTGCGCTCGGGCGGACCGGAGCGCTCGCGCCCCACGTTCAGCGGCGCACGGCCGACGCGTGCGACAGGCTGTTCTCGCCGGGGACGGTCGGGAGGCGCGGTCATCGGACCTGGCTCAGTCCTTGGCGCGTTCCATGTAGCTGCCATCCTCGGTGTTGATCACCAGCTTGGTGCCCACGGCGATATGCGGCGGCACCATCACGCGGATGCCGCCTTCGACCATCGCGGGCTTGTAGGACGAGGAGGCGGTCTGGCCCTTGACGACGGCATCGGCCTCGGTGACGGCAAGGACGACCGACTTGGGCAGTTCGACGCCGACCGGCGTTCCCTCGTAGAGCGACACCACGACTTCCATCCCGTCCTGCAGCCAGCGCGCCTGATCGGGATCGAGCACGTCGTTGCCAATTGCAAGCTGCTCGAAATTCTCCTTGTCCATGAAGGTGTAGCCGTTGTCGTCCTTGAACAGATAGGTGCATTCGCGCTCGTCGATATGGACGTGCTCGATGGTTTCGCCGGAGCGGAACCGTTCCTGGAGCTTGTTGCCCTCGCGCAGTGCCTTGGCCTCGATCGCCACGAATGCGCCGCCTTTGCCCGGGCTGATATGCTGTACTTTGGCCGCCACCCAGAGCTTGCCGTTGTACTCGATGACGTTGCCGGCACGGATGGAATTGACGGGAACTTTCATGGCTTTACCCGGGGCTTGCCGCGCGCTGCGGATGAATGGAATGCGGCCTCGTCCGCTGCAGCGGGTCGAGGCCGGCGGCGGGCTTGTATCAAAGCCCGGCTGGAGCCGCAACCGGGGCCACGCCGGGCGTCACAGGCCGAGCGCCGCCCGGGCTTTCTTCGGCAGCGCGGCCGCGATCACGGCATAGGCCCGCTTGATGTAGGCCTTCATCTCGGTCGTCGTGAGCACGGCCGGATCGTCGAGCGCCACCCATTTGGCGCGTGCGAGATAGGGCGCCGGGCGAAAGCCGTCGGAGCGGCTCAGAGCCTCATAGTGCTCTTCCGGGCACTTGAAGCAGATGCGGCCGACCGAGTGCTCGCGAGGCGCGATCAGGCAGAACATCCTGCCGCCCACCTTGAAGACGATCACGCCCTCCCATTGAACGGTGCGCGTCGCGGCCGGCAGCGAGGCGCAGAACCCGTCGATCTGTCGCGGCGTCATTGCGACACCCTACACGCGGCTGCCGCAGCGTGCGATGGTCGGGCATGAACGAATGGCGTCCCGACAAGCTTGCCCGCCGGCTGCCAAACCTGCAGGCGCGCACACGCCTGCAGGCGGCGATCCGTCAGTGGTTTGCCGAACAGGGCTTCGTCGAGGTCGAGACGCCGATCCTGCAGATCACGCCCGGGGCCGAGGTGCATCTCACCGGCTTCGCCACCGACTGGGAAGCGCCGGACGGCGAGGAGGAGCAGGTGCGCTGGCTGCACAGTTCGCCCGAATTCGCGATGAAGAAGCTGTTGGCGGGAGGCTTGTCGCGGATCTTCCAGTTCGCCCGCGTGTTCCGCAACGCCGAGGACTCGGCATTGCACCATCCCGAGTTCACCATGCTGGAATGGTATCGCGCCGGCGCAGGCTACGAGACCGTAATGGAAGACTGTGCCGCGGTGCTGCGCCTTACCGGTGCGCGCGAGCTGCGCTGGGAAGGCAATGCCTGCGATCCCGGCGCGACGCCCGAGCGGCTGACCGTGGCGGAAGCGTTCGACCGCCATGCCGGCGTCGATCTGCTGGCGACCATCGGCAGTGCCGAGAAGCTTGCAACGCTATCGGGCATCGCCATGCACAGCGACGACACGTGGGAGGATGTGTTCTTTCGCGTCATGTTCGACAAGATAGAGCGGAAGCTCGGCATGGGGCGGCCGACCATCCTCTGCGAGTATCCCATCTCGATGGCGGCGCTGGCGCGCGCCAAGCCCGGCGACGCGCGCGTGGCCGAGCGGTTCGAGCTCTATGTCTGCGGCGTCGAGCTCGCCAATGCCTTCGGCGAGCTCACCGACCCCGCGATCCAGCGCGCGCGCCTGAAGGCCGACATGGACGAGAAGGAGCGCCTGTACGGCCTGCGCTGGCCGGTCGATCCCGACTTTCTCGCGGCGCTCGACCATGGCCTGCCCGACTGCAGCGGCATCGCCCTCGGCTTCGACCGGCTGGTCATGCTGTCGACCGGCTCGCGCCACATCGAGGACGTGCTGTGGCTGCCCGTGCGGTGATTGCTCCTACGATCGAGCCGCGAACAGCGCGTTGAAGGCGCGGACGGCGGCTTCGGGACCGTCCTCGTGGTTCCAGACGCCGCGCCCTGCCGCGAGAAAGTCGGCGCCGGCATCGATCATCGGCCGGGCATTGACGACGGTGACGTCACCGATCGCCACGCAGGGAATTTCGAACAGGCCGCTCCACCATCCGATCAACTCGATATCGGCCGCATCGAAGGCGACATAGTCGGCGCCGCCGTCGGCTGCTTCCATCGCAAGGTGACGCGAGGAGGGGCAGACTGCGCCGACTTGTCGTTGGGCACCGACGATGCGGCGCGCCTCCGCATAGGCCGCGGCATCGACCTGCACGCCATCGCAGTCGAGCTTCACCGCGAGATCGGGGCGGTCGGCGAGCATGAAGGCGATGTCGCGCTGCTGACATATCGGCCGCAGCGTATCGGCCACCCGCGCGATCGATGCGTCGTCGGCGTCGGGCAGCTGCAGCAAGAAGGCTGCGACGTCGCCGCCGTCGAGCGCTGCCCGCAGATCGGCCGCGAAGATCGCGGCATGATCGAGACGCTCGGGCGAGACGAGATAGAGGCGGCAGCTCTCCGCGGCGGCCACGGTCGGGTTCAGTAGGGGTTGAAGGGAAGCGAAGAAAAGAGGGCGCCGCCGATCGGTGGCGCCCAGGCGACGAGCGCACCCAGGCCCGGACGTTGGCGACCGAGCAACGCAAAGCCCGCGACCGGGGCGGCGAGTGTGGCGGCGAGGGCCACGACCCATACGATCACCGCCCCAGTCTCGCCCTTCATGCCTTCCGGCCCACCGCCGAAGATGAAGCCCGAGACGCCGATCAGCAGTGCCGCAAGGCCGAGATCGACGACCGCGGCCAGGACCAGCATGACCTTCATGGGCGACAGCGGCCGGCGACCGGTCTACATCTTGCCCTGGTATATGCTGATGATCTTGTCCAGCATGTCGAGCGCTTCCTCGCGCGGGCGCTGGAAGGTGTTGCGGCCGATGATCGAGCCATTGGCGCCGCCGTCGCGCAGGCTGCGGATCTCTGTGAACAGCCCTTCGAGGTCCTTGGCCTCGCCGCCCGAGAATACGACGATGCGCCGGCCGTTGAAGGTCGCCTGCATCACGTGCTTGATGCGCGCGGCGAGCGTCGAGATGTCTATCTTGGCCTTCTCGTAGGCGGCCTTGGCCTCGGGCTGCCACAGTACATTGGTCGGCGGCTTTACCTTGATGATGTGCGCGCCCAGCAGCGCCGCCATATGGGCGGCGTAGGCGCAGACATCCATCGCCGTCTCGCCCGCCTTGTCGAGCTTGCCGCCGCGCGGATATGACCAGACGACGACGGCGAGGCCGACCGATTTCGCCTCCTCGGCCAGCTCGCGGATCTCCTCCATCATCTCGTACTGATCTTCCGAACCCGGATAGATGGTGAAGCCGATCGCGGCACAGCCGATTCGCAGCGCGTCGCTCACCGAGCCGGTTACGGCCTGATCCTTGTTGGTGGATAGCGAGTTGGCGCTGTTCAGCTTGAGAATGGTCGGGATTGCGCCCGCGAAGGTGTCGGCGCCGGCCTCGAGCGGGCCGAGAGGTGCTGCATAGGCATTCAGGCCGGCATCGATCGCGAGCTGGTAATGATAGTGCGGATCGTAGGCGGCGGGATTGGGGGCGAAGGAGCGGTCGGGGCCGTGCTCGAAGCCCTGGTCGACGGGCAGAATCACCATCTTGCCCGTACCTCCGAGCTTGCCGTGCATCAGCATGCGGGCGAGGTTCGCCTTGGTGCCGGGGCAATCGCTTTCGTAATTGTCGAGGATCTTCTTGACGGTGCGGGTGATCTTCACGGGCTCGCTCCCATTGGTCGTTCGGGCCTCAATCGGCGCCGGTGATAGCGGCGGCGGGCTGCTGGTTCAAGTCCCGGCCGGTCAACTACCTGCTGCATCATTGATCGGCCGGCCTGCGATGGACACAAAAGGCAATAGAGTCGGATCAAGTGACGGTGAAGCAGGCGGCTGGCCATTGTTACCTCGCCACGGCAAAAGGAAGCGTTCTCGATGCAAAATGACGATCACGGGTCCCCGATGGCGCGCCTGCCTTTCTTCTACGGCTGGATCATCGTCGCCGTGGCGTTCGTGACGGTTGCGCTGGGCGTGACGGCTCGCACGGCCTTCTCCCTGATGTTCCCGCCCATCGTCGACGAGTTCGGCTGGGACCGTGGCCTGGCGGCCGGCGCCTTCTCCTTCGGCTTCCTCGTTTCGGCCCTGGTCAGCCCCGTGGTCGGCCGCTTGATGGACCGCCGCGGCCCGCGGTTCGTCATCGAGATCGGCGTGTTGCTGACGGCGGCGGGACTGGTCGCGGCGACGCGCATCGAGACGCCGTGGCAACTTTACGCGACACTGGGCGTGCTGGTCGGCGGCGGCGCCAACTGCATGACCTTCACGGCGCAGTCGCAATACCTGCCGAACTGGTTCGTGCGTCGGCGCGCGCTTGCCATCAGCATTGCCTTCTCGGGCGCGGGCTTCGGCGCGATCCTCATCCTGCCGTGGATCCAGGAGATCATCCTGCACGATGGTTGGCGCAGCTCGTGTTGGACGCTCGGCATCCTCACGCTGGCGGTTCTGGTGCCGCTCAATCTCGTCGTGCGCAAGCGACCGGAGGACATCGGCGCACAGCCCGACGGCGACGGACAACGTGTCGGTGCGGTATCGCGATCATCGAACGTCGTCGACGCGAAATGGGCCGCGATCGAATGGACAACGTCGCGCGCGATCCGGACGGCACGCTTCTGGTGGATTGCAGTCGCCTATTTCTGCGGCGGCTTCGTCTGGTACGCCGTACAGGTGCATCAGACCAAGTACCTCGTGGAGGTTGGCTTCAGCCCGATGCAGGCAGCATGGGCGCTGGGACTGGTGGCGATGGTGGGCGTGCCCGGACAGATCTTCCTCGGTGCGCTGTCGGACCGGATCGGGCGGGAGCTCGTGTGGAGCATCACGAGCGTGGGCTTTGCCGTTTGCTATGCCGCCCTGCTCGCTCTGGCGGCGGGGCCTTCGCAGCCGCTCCTGTACGTCATGGTGCTGTCGCAGGGTCTGCTGGGTTACGCCATGACCTCGGTCATGGGACCGATCGTGGCCGAGATCTTCGAGGGTCCGCATTTCGGTTCGATCTTCGGGCTGCTGACGGTGGCGCTGATCGGAGGCGGCGCGGCGGGACCGTTCATTGCCGGCATGGTGCACGACCGCACCGGCAGCTACGGCGGCGCGTTCATCCTCTCGATCGCCCTTTGTCTCGTCTCGATCGTCGCCGTTTGGCGGGCCGCGCCCGGCAAGGTGCGGATGGTAGCCGGCCGGGCGCGGGCTCTCGCCGAAGCAAAGATCTAGGGTTCATTCAATCCCTTGCCTGCATAGGGATGCGTCGCCTTCCAGTGGTTGGCGATGTCGATGCGGCGGGTGATCCATACGCCCTTGCGTCCCTGCAGATGGTCGAGCAAACGCCACAGACCGGCGGT
Organism: Reyranella sp.; assembly: GCF_036558665.1. Classification (GTDB taxonomy): domain Bacteria; phylum Pseudomonadota; class Alphaproteobacteria; order Reyranellales; family Reyranellaceae; genus Reyranella. The sequence goes on from NZ_DATBFE010000065.1 coordinate 87,548, forward strand.
GCGGCCGGGATGGCCGGTGAGGCGCATATGCAGGCCGACCGACATCATCTTCGGCTGTGTTCCGCCCTCTCGGTAGAGCACGTCGAATGCATCGCGCACGAGGGTGAACCATTGGTCGGCCGTCGTCATGCCGGCGGCGTATTTGCCGTCATTGTTGGTAAGCGAGTAGGGCACGATCAGATGCGGCTTGCCCTGCACCGTCTGCCAGAAGGGCAGCTCGTCCCCGTAGTAGTCCGAATCGTAGGTGAAGCCGCCTTCCTCGACGAGCAGCCGGCGCGTGTTGACGCTGGGACCATAGCGGCAGTACCAGCCGGCCGGCCGTTCGCCGACGGTCTGGGCGAGCGACTTCACGGCCCGGGCGATGTGCTCGCGTTCCTCGGCCTCGCTGAGGTCGAAGTGTTTGACCCAGCGCCAGCCATGACAGCAGACGTCGAACTTCGCGTCGCGGATCGCCGCGGCAGCTGCCTTGTTGCGCTCCAGCGCCAGCGCGCAGCCGAACACGGTGAGCGGCAGGCCGCGCTCCTGAAAGGCGCGCATCAACCGCCAGAAGCCGACGCGGCTGCCGAACTCGAACATGCCTTCTCCGGCAAGGTCGCGCCCCTTGAGACCGGTCGACGAGCTCGTCGATTCCGTGAGTCCGGTTTCGCTGTAGCCTTCGCCGTCCTGGATCGATGGTTCGGAGCCTTCCTCGTAGTTCATCACGAAGTTGACCGCGACACGCGCGCCGTTCGGCCATTTCGGATCGGGCGGCGTTGCGCCATAGCCCAGGAAGTCACGAGTGGGTTGCCAGCTCATGTCGGTCTCCTCACCAGCTCGGCGCCCATCTGACGGGCGATGTCGGCGATCTTCTCGTTCACGGGATCCATCGAGATCACCTTAACACCGGCGCGCAGGCAGGCGAGCGCCCAGCCCGGCGCATCACCGCAATCGACGATCAGCGTGAAATCGACATCCGCGAACTCGCGCCGGGCGCGCTCCTGCAGCGCGGCGAGATAGCCGGCGCCGTAAAATGCGGCCGCATCCTCGGGCGTCACGAGGATCGGCGCGACCTTCTGCAGGCGCGCCGTCTCCAGCGCCGCCGCGGTCGAGCGCCAGTCGCGGATGAGGATGATGGGCTTCCCCATGCCGGCACAATATCAGTCGCCAAATGGCCGTCAGGGAATCCGAATCGTGAATGGCGCGACCGGCATGAACTCCTCGTCGGCCTTGCTGCCGTCGCGCCACATGAGGACGGCGAAGCGTCCGGGACGGTCGAGCACCGTCAGCCCGTGATGCCATGTATTGGCCCTGTAGGTAATGCCGCGCCGGCCGTCGGCGATGAAGGCCCGGACTCCCGCAAGGTCGGGGCGGCCTTCGTGGCCATGCGGCGCGACGACGATCAGCCAGCGTCCGACATCGAGAGGCAGGAAGGTCTGCGAGGAGAATTCGTGCCGTTCGAGCAGTTCGGCGCGCAGCGGGCGATCGCGGGTTTCGGGCTTGAGGCTGACCGACAGGCTCGGTCGCGCCGTCGGACGCAGATTGCCCAGCGCCTTCTCGTAGTAGAGACGGCCCGGCTCGTCCGGCAGGTCGATAACCTCGCCGAACGGGGAGAAGGCGTCGCCGGTGAGGGGCCGCGGTTCGATCTCCACGGCTCGGCCCCGCGCCATCGGGTTCAGCCCAGCTTGCCCATCGCCACGGCCGTGTCGGCCATGCGGTTGGAGAAACCCCATTCGTTGTCGTACCAGCTCATGACGCGCACCAGCGTGCCGTCCATGACCTTGGTCTGGTCCATATGGAAGGTGGACGAATGACTGTCGTGGTTGAAGTCGATCGAGACGTTGGGCTGGTCGGTCCAGCCCAGGATGCCCTTGAGCTGGTTGGCGGCGGCGAGCTTCACCGCCTTGTTGATCTCGTCCTTGTCGGTCTTGCGCTTGGCGACGAACTTGAAGTCGACCACCGAGACGTTGGGAGTCGGCACCCGAATCGCGACTCCATCGAGCTTGCCGTTCAGCTCCGGCAGCACGAGGCCGACCGCCTTGGCCGCTCCGGTCGAGGTCGGGATCATCGACATCGCGGCGGCGCGGCCGCGGTAGAGATCCTTGTGCATGGTATCGAGCGTGGGCTGATCGCCAGTATAGGCGTGGATCGTGGTCATGAAGCCCTTGTCGATGCCGACCGCGTCGTTCAGCACCTTCACGACCGGCGCGAGGCAGTTAGTCGTGCACGAGGCATTCGAGACGACCTTGTGCTCCGTGGCGAGCTTGTCGTGGTTCACGCCGTAGACGACCGTGAGGTCAGCATGGTCGGCGGGGGCCGAGACGAGGACGCGCTTGGCACCGGCCGCAAGATGGGCCGAAGCCTTGTCCTTGGAGGTGAAGATGCCGGTGCATTCGAGCGCGATCTCGACGCCCAGCTCCTTGTGCGGCAGTTTGGAAGGATCGCGCTCGGCGGTCACTTTCATCTTGCCACGGCCGACATCGATCGTGTCGCTTTCCACCTTGACCTCGTGCGGGAAACGGCCGTGCACGGAGTCGAAGCGCAGCAGATGAGCGTTGGTCTCGACCGGGCCGAGGTCGTTGATCGCCACCACCTCGATGTCCTTGCGGCCCGATTCGATGATCGCCCGCAGGACGTTTCGGCCGATGCGCCCGAACCCGTTGATTGCAACCCGAACTGCCATGTCGTCCTCCTATTGCGCCAGCCGGCGCGCCGCAGCGGCGATCGCCTCGGCCGTGATGCCGAAATGCTTGAAGAGATCCGAAGCCTTGGCCGACGCGCCGAAGGTCTTCATGCCGACGAACTCGCCCTTCGCGCCCAGCCAGCGCTCCCAGCCGAAGCCGCCCGCCGCCTCGCAGGCCACGCGCACGGTGCCGTCGCCACCCATCACCTCGTGTCGATAGCTATCGCTCTGGTGGGCGAAAAGTTCCCACGACGGCATCGACACGACAGCGGCGTCGAGGCCGTCCCTGGCCAGGAGATCGCGGGCCGCGAGCGCTAGGTGCACCTCCGAGCCCGAGGCGATCAGGCGGATCGGTGCCGCCGATGCGCCTGCCAGAAGGTAGGCGCCGCGAGTGCAGAGATTGCTGTCGCCGGCGGTTCGGACGGTCGGCAGATTCTGGCGCGTGAGGGCAATGACGCTGGGCGTCTTCTTGGATTCGAGCGCGAGCTGCCAGCACTCGGCCGTCTCGATGGTATCGGCCGGGCGCAGCACCTGGAGGTTCGGAATTGCACGCAGCGCCGCGAGATGCTCGATCGGCTGATGGGTCGGGCCGTCCTCGCCGAGACCGATCGAATCATGGGTCATCACGTAGATGACGCGTATGCCCATCAAGGCCGCCAGCCGGATCGAGGGGCGGCAATAATCGGTGAACACCAGGAAGGTGCCGCCATAGGGGATGACGCCGCCATGCAGCGCCATGCCGCTCATCGCGGCGGCCATCGCATGTTCGCGGATGCCGTAGTGAATGTAGCGTCCGCTCGCATCCTGCGCTGTGGCAAGGCGGAGACCGGCGGTCTTGGTGTTGTTCGAGCCGGTAAGGTCAGCCGAGCCGCCGACCGTATCGGGCAGCACCGGGTTGATCACTTCGAGCACTTCCTGGCTCGACTTGCGCGTCGCCCAGCTCGGCCTTTCGGCCGCGACCTTGGCCTTGAAGGCGACCACCGCGTCGTTGACCGCAGCCGGCAGGTCGCCTTTGAGCCGCCGGTCGAACTCGGCACGGTCGTCGGTGTTCATCTCGGCGTGGCGTTTGAGCCACTTCCGCCGCTGCGACTTGCCGCGCGTGCCGATCTTGCGCCAGGCGGTGAAGATCGGCTCGGGAATCTCGAACGGCGGCGCGGTCCAGCCGAGCTTCTTGCGGGCGCCCGCGACCTCGTCCGCGCCGAGCGGCGACCCGTGTGTCGCGGCCGTGCCCGCCTTGGTCGGTGCGCCGAAGCCGATCACCGTATTGCAGGCGATCAGCGAGGGCTTGTCGGTGACCTTGCGCGCCTTGCGGATCGCCCTCGTCACGGCGTCCGGGTCGAGTCCGTCGACCGATTGCACGTGCCAGCCGGCGGCGGCGAAGCGCTTCCTGTGGTCCTCGGAGGTCGAAAGCGAGGTCGGGCCGTCGATCGAGATGCCGTTGTCGTCGTAGAGCACGATCAGCCGGCCGAGGCCGAGGTGGCCGGCGAGCGTGATCGCCTCCTGACCAATGCCTTCCATCTGGCAGCCGTCACCCGTGATCACGTAGGTAAAGTGATCGACGATATCGGCGCCGAAACGCTGGCGCAGCAGACGCTCGGCGAAGGCGAAGCCGACGGAATTGCCGAGCCCTTGGCCGAGCGGGCCGGTCGTCGTCTCGATGCCGCTCGCGTGGCCGTACTCGGGATGGCCGGCGGTACGGCTGCCGAGCTGGCGGAAATGCTTCAGTTCCTCAAGCGTCATGTCGGCATAGCCGGTGAGATGAAGCAGGGAATAAAGCAGCATCGAGCCGTGCCCGGCCGACAGGATGAAACGGTCGCGGTCGGGCCAGTGCGGATCGGTGGGATCGAACTTCAGGAATTTCGTGAACAGGACCGTGGCCACGTCGGCCATGCCCATCGGCATGCCGGGATGGCCTGAATCGGCCTGCTGCACGGCATCCATGGCCAGAGCCCGGATAGCGTTCGCCATGTCGCGATGTGCAGCAGTTGGTGCAGTCATCAGATGCTGTCGCCGTAGGGATTTTCGA
>NZ_DATBFE010000066.1:0-25548 GCF_036558665.1 Reyranella sp.
GTGAGCTCGACCTTCGACGAGCCGGCGAGCCGCCACGTGGCGGTGGCCGAGATGGTGATCGAGAAGGCCAAGCGCCTGGTCGAGCACAAGAAGGACGTGGTGATCCTCCTCGACTCGATCACCCGTCTCGGTCGCGCCTACAACACCGTGGTGCCGAGTTCGGGCAAGGTGCTGACGGGCGGCGTCGACGCCAACGCGCTGCAACGGCCGAAACGCTTCTTCGGCGCCGCGCGCAACATCGAGGAAGGCGGCTCGCTCACCATCATCGCGACGGCGCTGATCGACACCGGCAGCCGCATGGACGAGGTGATCTTCGAGGAGTTCAAGGGCACCGGCAACTCCGAGATCATCCTCGATCGCAAGGTCGCCGACAAGCGCACCTTCCCGGCGATCGACATCACCAAGTCGGGGACGCGCAAGGAAGAGCTGCTGGTCGATCGCGCGACGCTCTCCAAGATGTGGGTGCTGCGCCGCATCCTCATGCCAATGGGCGCGGTCGACGCCATCGAGTTCCTGCTCGACAAGCTGCGCACCGCCAAGACCAACGCCGACTTCTTCAGCTCGATGAACCAGTAGGGGCGACTCGGTTCCTCCCCTTGCCGGACTCCGGCAAGGGGAGGAAAGCCATAATGCCTACGCTCCCAGATCGGCCGCCACGGCGTGGCGCTGTTCGGGGCTGACGGTGACCTTGGTGCCGAACCACGCCTCGAAGCCCATCCGGCCCTGCTGGAGGAGCATGCCGAGCCCGTCGATGCAGCGCTGGCCGCGCGCGCGGGCGGCGGCCAGCAGAGGCGTTTCCAGCGGCACGTAGACGATGTCGTCGACCGCCGCCGTCATGGGCAGGCGGCCGAGATCGAGATCGAGCGGCGGCTGGCCTTTCATGCCGAGGGAGGTCGTGTTCACGAGCAGCGTCGCACCGTCGAGCATCGCCGCGCGTTCCTCCCAGCGCTCGATCGCGATCTGTCGTCCGTCGTTGGGCGTGAAGGCGAGACCAAGCTCGACGGCCGAGCTTTGCGTGCGATTGATCAGGCGCAGCTCGGGCACGCCGGCATCGATCAACGAGGCCACCACCGCGCGCGCCGCCCCGCCGGCGCCGAGGACGACGACCGGGCCCGCGGCCGCTTTCCAGTCGGGTACGCCTTCGCGCAGAGCGGCCAGAAAGCCGAAACCGTCGCTATTGCGGCCTTCCAGCGTTCCGTCGCGGTGCTTGATCACCGTATTCACCGCGCCGATGCGCATCGCGTCGGGATGGATACGATCCAAGAACGGCATGATCCCGATCTTGTGCGGCAGGGTGAGGTTGCAGCCTCGCGCGTTGGGCGTACGCCGCAGGAAGGCGACCAGCGCCTCAAGCGCGGCGGTCTTGGGTTCGACCGGCAGCCGGCCGTAATAGCCGTCGATCCTATGCTCTCTCAGCCAGAAGCCGTGCAACGCCGGCGAGCGCGAATGCTCGACCGGCCAGCCGACGATCGCGGCGAACGGCCGTCCGCGGGCCTCGGCCAGCAGTTTCTCGTAGGCGTTCATGCGGCCTTGGCCAGGCCGATGCCGTGACCGGCGAGGAACGAGAGCAGGGGCAGCAAGGGCAGGCCCAGGATCGTGAAATAGTCACCGTCGACGCGACTGAAGAGATGGGCGCCCAGGCCTTCGAGCTGATAGGCGCCCACCGAGCTCAGCACGCTGTCGCCGGCGCGCGCGAGATAGGCGTCGAGAAAGGCCTCGTCGAAGGGCCGCATGGTGAGCCGCGCCCGCTCGTTACAATGCCACAGCCGCTCGCCATCGCCCGCCACGACCACACTGGAGAAGAGCTCGTGGGTCTGGCCACGCAAGGCAAGGAGCTGCTTGCGCGCGGCCTCGATCGAGGTCGGCTTGTCGAACAGGCGCCCCTGGCAGGCGAGCGTCGAGTCACCGCCCACGACGAGCGTCTGCCGATGCCTGGCGGACACGCGCAAGGCCTTCAGCTCCGCCAGCCTCGCGGCGATCTCCTGCGGTGCGGCGCGGCTGCCGAGCAGGCTGCGCTTGGCGTCGTCCTCGTCGACGCCCGATGGTTCGACCTCGAAGCTGAGACCGGCGCTGGCGAGGAGCTGACGGCGGGAGGGGCTCGCGGACGCGAGAATGAGCGAAGGGATGGGCATGGAGTTACGGTTACGCTGGCTCCAGACGGAACAGTCCGCCGTCATCGCTTCGGGTCACGAGGTAGAGAAGCCCGTCGGGTCCCTGGCGCACGTCGCGAATATAGGGAAGACGCCCGACGAGCAACCGTTCCTCGCCGGCATAGCGTTCGCCCTCCACTCCGATGCGGAACAGGGCCTGGTTCGACAGCGCCCCGGTGAAGAGCGAGCCCCTCCACTGCGGGAACTTGTGGCCGGTGTAGAACGTCAGACCGCAGGGCGATATCGAGGGCACCCAGGTCCGCAGCGCGTCCTCCATGCCGGGCAGGTGGCGATTGTCGGTGATCTTGCTGCCGTCGTAGTTGGTTCCATAAGTGACCAGCGGCCAGCCGTAGTTGGCCCCCGGTTTCAGGACGTTGAGCTCGTCGCCGCCTTTGGGGCCGTGCTCGACTTCCCAGATGCGCCCGGTCTCGGGATGGAGTGCCAGCCCCTGCGGATTGCGATGGCCCCAGGAGAAGATCTCCGGCCGCGCGCCTTGGCGGCCAACGAACGGATTGTCCGGCGGGACCGAGCCGTCGTCATTCAGCCGCACGACCTTGCCGGCGAGGTCTCCCAGGTCTTGCGCCCGGTTCATCTGGAACCGGTCGCCGGTCGAGACATACATCTTGCCGGCCCGGTCGAAGACGATGCGCGAGCCGAGATTGAGATTGCCCGAGGCCCCGGGACGGGCCTCGAAGATCCGGACCACGTTGCGCAGCCCGCCATCGCCGAGCTCGGCTCGCGCAACCGAGGTCAATGAGAGCCGGCTGTCACCTGCAATATAGGAAAGATAGAGCACGCGGTTCTGCGCAAATCCCGGATGCAGGCAGATATCGAGGAGGCCCGCTTGCCCTGCGGCGTGCACCGCGGGCACACCCTCCAGCGGCCGTGGATCGAGCCGACCCTGGGCGAAGACCCGCAGGCGGCCCGGCCGCTCGGTGATCAGCATCCGGCCATCGGGCAGGAAGGCCATGCTCCAGGGCTGTTCGAGGCCGCGGGAGAGCGTCGTCAGGCCATAGGAGGCGCGCGCGCTCGGCATGGTGTCCTGCGCAAGGGTGCTGCGGTCGCGAACGACAGCGGGTATTGCGGCCATGGCCGATACAGCGAGAACGAACCGGCGCCGAACCATAGACCCTCCTCCGGGCAGGGATGCCTCCGGACTGGCGTATGAAAGGCCGGCCATTATACTCGGCCCGCCAAATCGGGAGCGTTCCGTGTCTGACCGCTATCTGCGTACCGGCATCTTCCTGGCGCCATTCCATGCGCTCGACGAAAATCCGACGCTCGCCCTCGAGCGCGACATGGAACTGCTCCAGCACCTCGATCGACTCAACTATCATGAGGCCTGGATCGGCGAGCATCATTCCGGCGGCTTCGAGATCATCGCCAGCCCCGAGATGTTCATCGCCGCGGCCGCCGAGCGCACGCGGCACATCCGCCTGGGGACGGGCGTCGTGTCGCTGCCCTATCACAATCCGTTCATGCTGGCCTCGCGCATGACCCAGCTCGATCACATGACGCGTGGGCGCGCCATGTTCGGGGTAGGTCCGGGTGCGCTGGTGCATGATGCGGCCAAGATGGGCATCAGGGCGGCCGATCAGCGCAGCCGCATGAACGAGGCGCTCGATGCGATCGTCGAGCTGATGGCGGGCAAGTCGGTGACGCGCAGGACCGACTGGTTCGACCTCAACGCCGCGCAGCTCCAGCTTCCGTCCTACAGCCAGCCCGGCATGGAAATGGCGGTGGCCTGCGCGCGCTCGCCGGTGGGCGCCGTGGCCTCCGGCCGGCACGGCATCGGCATGCTGTCGATCGGTGGCACGTCGGACGATGCGCTGCAGGCGCATGCCAACAACTGGAAGATCTACACTGACCACGCCCGGCAGAACGGCAAGACTGCCGATCGGGCCAAATGGCGTATCGTCACATTCGCCCATGTCGCCGAGACGCGAGAGCAAGCCCGCGAGGACGTGAAGTTCGGCCTCGAACGATTCACGCAGTATTTCACCGACGTGGCGACCTTCCCGATCCTGCCGCCTGGTATTACCGACCCGGTCGATTTCCTCACCAGGGAAGGCGTCGCCTGCATCGGCACGCCCGACGATTGCGTCAGGCATTTCGAGCGGCTGTGGCAGGGATCCGACGGCGGCTTCGGCGCCGTCCTCCTGCTGGCCAACAACTGGGCCGACTGGCCGGCGACACTGCGTTCCTACGAATTGATGGCGCGCTTCGTGCACCCGCATTTCCAGCGCCGCGCCAACACGTTACGCCAGTCGAGCTACGACATCGCCACCTCCAACCGTGGCACCTATTCGGCCCAGAGCCAGGCCGCCGTGGAGGGTGAAATCGCGAAATACGCTGCCGCCAAGTCGAAGCGGGCGGCGGAGTAGACCTGAACCTCGAGGGGAGTGGCCAATGCCGAAGTCGATCCTGATCCACGAGAATGGCGGACCGGAGAAGATGCAGCTCGCCGACGTCGAGGTCGGCAGTCCCGGTCCGGGCCAGGTCAAGATCAGGCATACCGCGATCGGGCTCAACTTCATCGACATCTACACACGCAGCGGCCTCTATCAGACGCCATTGCCCAATGCGGTCGGCCGCGAGGCTGCCGGTGTCATCCTGGAGGTCGGGCCCAAGACGCGGGGCTTCAAGAAGGGTGACCATGTCGCCTATTGCGGCGTGCTCGGCGCCTATTGCGAGGAGCGCCTGATGGGAACCGAGCAGCTTGTGCAGGTGCCCAAGGGCGTGAGTGACGAAGAGGCGGCGGCCATGATGCTAAAGGGCATGACGACCGAGTATCTCGTCGACCACACGCCCAAGGCCTGGCTGAAGAAGGGCGACACCATCCTGTTCCACGCCGCTGCCGGCGGCGTCGGCCTGCTGTTCGGCCAATGGGCCAAGGCACGCGGCTACAAGGTGATCGGCACGACCTCGTCGGCGGAGAAGGCCGCGCTCGCCAAGAGGAACGGCTACAAATGGGTGATCGACTACACCAGGGATGACGTCGTGGCCGAAGTGAAGAAGATCACCAAGGGCAAGGGCGTGCCGGTCGTGTTCGACGGCGTCGGCAAGGACACGTGGACCATCTCGCTCGATTGCCTGCAGCCGCGCGGGCTCATGGTATCGTTCGGCAATGCCTCCGGCGCGGTGCCGCCGGTAGCGCTCGGCATCCTGAACACCAAGGGCTCGCTCTACGTTACCCGCCCGAGCCTCGGCGCCTACACCGCGACCCGCAAGGATCTCGAAGCCTCGGCGAAATCTCTGTTCAAGATGGTGAAGAGCGGCAAGGTGAAGATCTCGATCGACCAGCGCTATCCGCTCGGCGAAGCGGGGCAGGCCCATATCGACCTCGAAAGCCGCAAGACCACGGGCCAGACGATCCTGGTGCCCTGAGCGTCGATGCCTCATCGGACAGCGCCACTGGAGTGGCACGCTTCCGTGAATGGCCGATGATCTGACGTGATGGACCGCATCGCATGGTGATCGTCGGTCTGACCGGGTCCATCGGCATGGGCAAGTCGACTGCAGCCAGGATGCTGCGGCAGATGGGTGTGCCGGTCTATGACGCCGATGCCGCCGTCCATGCCTTGCAGGCGCCGGACGGAGCGGCGCTCCCGGCGATCGAAGCAGCCTTTCCCGGCGTGGTGAAGGGCGGCGTGCTCGACCGTCAGGCCTTGGGCGCGCGCGTGTTCGGCGACAAGGAGGCGCTGCGCAAGCTCGAAGCCATCGTCCATCCGCTGGTGGCGCAACGGCAGCGGGCCTTCCTGAGACGGGCGGCTCGCGGCGGCGTGCCGCTGGTCGTGCTCGATATCCCGCTGCTGTTCGAGGGGCGCGGCGAGCGCCGTGTCGATGCCACCATGGTCGTGACGGCGCCGGTTTTCCTGCAGCGCCGGCGCGTGCTCGCGCGGCCGGGCATGACCACGGAGAAGCTCGCCGGCATCCTGCGCCAGCAGGTTCCCGACCGGACCAAGCGCCGGCTCGCAACCGTCATCATCCCGACCGGCCTCGGTCTCGCACCGACGCGGGCGGCACTCGCCAAGGCGGTCACGGCGCTCAAGCGGCGACCGGGGCGGTGCTGGCCGCCGCATCCGTGGCGGGAAAAATTCACAGCCAAGCTTGCTCGCGCCCGTCGCATCTGACGGCACTTGCCGCTAATAAGGGTCGCGTATGCGTGAGATCGTTCTGGATACGGAAACGACCGGCCTCGATCCGCTCGCCGGCCATCGTGTCGTCGAGGTGGGCTGCATCGAGCTCTTCAACACGGTGGCGACCGGCAAGACCTTCCACGCCTACTTCAATCCCGAAATGATCATGCCGACCGGGGCACAGGACGTTCACGGGCTCACCGATGAGTTCCTGTCCGACAAGCCGCTGTTCGCCGAGCGCGTGGAGGAGCTCCTGGCGTTCATCGGCGACGCGCAGCTCGTGATCCACAATGCCCAGTTCGATATCGGTTTCCTCAACGCCGAGCTGGAGCGTGTCGGCAAGCCGAAGCTCATCAATGCCTATGTCGACACGGTCTCGATGGCGCGCCGCAAGTTCCCCGGACAGCGCGTCAGCCTCGACGCACTCTGCGAACGCTTCAGCGTCGACAATTCCAGCCGCACCAAGCACGGCGCACTGCTCGACTCGGAATTGCTGGCCGAGGTCTATCTCGAGCTGAGCGGCGGCCGGCAGCGCGACCTGGGTCTGGCTCCGGAATTCGCGGCGGCCGCGGCCGGCTTCGTGGCCGTGGCGGGCGCCGCGGTGCGTCCGGCACGTCCCCATGCCGCGAGCATTGCCGAGCTCGCGGCCCATGCCGCATTCCTGAAGATGATCAAGGACGCGATCTGGCTGAAGGCTTAGTTGGATCCCGTCTTAGGAGCGCGCTTCCAGTGGCGCCCATGGGCTGTCGGAACAAGACGAAGATGCGTCACGGGAGTGACGCGCTCCCTTGAAGGCTCAGGCGTGCCCTACCGGGCCGCCGGGGATGCCCGGAATCTGGCCGCCGGCAGCCTCGAGTTGCTGGCGGTAGAGCGCCACGAAGTCGACGGGGGCGATGTTGAGCGGCGGAAACCCGGCCTCGCGTGTGGCATTGGCGACGATCGCGCGCGCAAAGGGGAAGAGCAGACGCGGAGTCTCGATCAGCAGCAGCGGCCCGAACGCCTCCTGGGGCACCTCGCCCAGGCTGACCGTGCCGGCATAGACGAGCTCGAGCATGAACAGCGGCTCCTTTTCCGGCGTCTGGGCGCTCGCCTCGAGACTGAGCGCCACCTCGAAGGTCTTGGCCTCGAACTGCCGGGTCGACACGTTGACGTTCAGCGTGAGTTGCGGCTGTTTCTGCTCGATCAGGCTCTGCGGCGCGCGCGGGTTCTCGAAGCTCAAGTCCTTGATGTACTGGCCATGCAGGGTGAGGGGATTCGTTTGTGGCTGGGAGCCGGCGGGACCGGGACCGACAGGCGGCGGAGTCGTGGTCATTTGCTTTCTTTCGCTGCTGAAAGGCTCTGGAGGGGTGTCGGCGGGTACCATGCAGGGCTGCACTGCACAAGACGCGGGCAGGGGCAGTCTGAGGCAATTGCCAAGGCAGCGGCGCTTGGTGGACAATAATGTCCCTATATTCTGCGCGGCTTGGCACGGCTATGAACGGCTCTTCTCTGCGTCCCCTGGTTGGTATCACTGCCTGTCTGAAGGAAAACGGCCGGGGCGGTTGGCACCACACCGTGGGGGACAAGTACGTCCAGGCAGCGATCCGTGCCGTAGGCGGCCTGCCGGTGCTGATCCCCGCCTTTGGCAGGGAGTTTGCCGAAGACCATGCCATGACCGAGGCGCTGGACCGTCTCCTCGATATGCTCGACGGCATTCTGCTGACGGGCAGCCCGTCCAACGTCGAGCCGCACCACTATGGCGGCGAGCCGAGCCGCGACGGGACAGCACACGACGCCGCGCGCGATGCCACGACGCTGCCCTTGATCCGGCATGCCGTCGAACGCGCTGTCCCGCTGTTCGCGATCTGTCGCGGCCTTCAGGAAGTGAACGTGGCGATGGGCGGCTCGCTGCACCAGCTGGTGCACGAGGTCGAAGGACGCCGCGACCATCGCTCGCCGAAGTCGCTCGACACCGACGTGAATTACGCCCCCGCCCACGACGTCGAGATCGTCGAAGGCGGCCTGCTGCATCGCCTCCTCGGCAGGCAGCGCGTGACGGTGAATTCGCTGCATGCCCAGGGGGTCGACAAGCTCGCGCCCTGTGCGCGGCTCGAGGCGGTCGCCGACGATGGCCAGGTCGAGGCCTTCAGCCTGCCCGATGCGCCGGCCTTCGCGCTTGCGCTGCAGTGGCATCCCGAGCACCGTGCGCTGGAAAATCCGGTATCGATAAAAGTGTTCGATGCCTTTGCCGTCGCCTGCCGGACGCGTGCCGCAGCGCGCCTCGGCCTGGCGCTGCGCATCGCTGCCGAATAGGTGTTCGATGGACGGTGCCACGCGCAACAATGCCCGCCGCGACTTCTACGAGCGTCTCGGCAGTCTGTCGATGGCGCCGCTTTGGGAGTCGCTGCACCAGCTCGTGCCGCCGCAGCCCGCGCCCAGGTACGTGCCGGCGGCCTGGGATTACGACAAGGTGCGCCCCTTCCTGATGGAGTCGGGGGCGTTGATCACTGCCAAGGAAGCGGTGCGCCGGGTACTCATCCTGGAAAATCCCTCGATGCCGGGCAGCGCCTGCATCACGCCGACGCTCTATGCCGGCCTGCAGCTCATCCTGCCGGGCGAGATCGCGCCCAGCCACCGCCACACCCAGTCAGCGCTGCGCTTCATCGTCGAGGGCGAGGGCGCATACACCGCCGTCGATGGCGAACGCACCATCATGCGGGAGGGCGACTTCGTCATCACGCCGACCTGGACCTGGCACGACCACGGCAATGACTCCGCGAAGCCGATGGTCTGGCTCGACGGGCTGGACATCCCGCTGGTGGCGATGTTCAACGCAGGCTTCGCCGAGAACGGTGCCGAGGACGAGCAGGCCGTGACCGCGCCGGTCGGCACCTCGGACGCAAGGTTCGCGAGCGGCCTCCTGCCGGTCGACTGGAAGCCGGCCAGGCAGACCTCGCCGATCTTCAACTATCCCTATGCGCGCACACGCGAGGCGCTGGCGGGCCTCGCCAAGGCCGGGCCGCCCGATGCCTGCCATGGCTACAAGCTCCGCTACGTCAATCCGGCGAGTGGCGGCGCGCCGATTGCCACCATGGGCACCTTCATGCAGCTCCTGCCCAAGGGCTTTGCGACCGCGCCCTGTCGCAGCACCGACGGTACCGTGTTCTCCGTCGTCGAGGGCGAAGGCGAAAGCACGATCGGCGAGAGGACCTTCCGCTGGAAGAAGCGCGACCATTTCGTCGTGCCGAGCTGGGCCAAGGTCGTGCACAAGACCAGGAGCGACGCCGTGCTGTTCTCCTTCTCCGATCGCCCGGTGCAGGAGCGGCTGGATCTCTGGCGCGAGGACCGCGGCGGAAAATAGCGGCGGCCCATGATGGGCGCCCGGGAAACGGATTCCGATCAAATGAATCGAGCGGGGTGAGCATCCAGCAGCCAATCCGTTTGGCGGCCGGCAATGCTCGCCGGCGTCATCCCAGATCGGGACGAGCCACTGAGTGCCAAACCCAAAGGGCAAATATTACCAGACCGATAGTCTCGACTGGGTGAGTCACAGCCAACTGGACGAGCGCATTCATGCCACGCTCCTTTCGCTGCTCCTTCACAATAGTAAATCATTCGGCGCACGAGGTGGAGCCGGTCACGCACTTGACGCAACAAGCTTCAGAGAAACCGAAACATTGATTGCTGCTTGCCTCAGGCCCGTCGTTGCGCAGCGACCGAACCGGCGCATTGGTCGGTGTTCAGCAACCGGCGCAGCTTGAGGTCGTAGGCGTCTGCATACTCGGCCCGATCGTTCGACAGGTAGACGAACAGGCTGCAGGCATCGGACTGGTAGCGCAGCACGCGCGTGGCGGCATCCTTGCGGTCGAGGGCCGGCATGCCGAACGTCGCACGAAGCTGCTGCTCGTCCATGCCCTTGATTCGGCCCACCGGGATCGGACGCCCGGCATTCGCCGAGTGGAAAATGCCCTGTTCGTTGCTGGAGAGGGAATATTGCGGGGTCGATTCCGAGACGCAGCCGCCGAGAAGAAGGGCGGCCGCAGCAAGCGAGAGGGCAGACTTCATAACCTCGATCCTAACGCGGACCGGCCGGTGGATTGAAGGGGCGGGCCACGGCCGCTGGCGGTGTGAGCGTCTGCGCCACATGCACCATGGCCGCCGTGCCAACGACGGGCACGATCAGGTTCACGACCGGAATGGTGCCGAAAAATGCGATGACGATTCCGGTTGCCCACAGGATTCCGGCATTGGCCCGCCGCCAGGCCTTGACTTCGGCCGGGCTCAGGCGGCGCAGCGCTACCTGTTCATAGTAGAGACGCGCGGTGAGCCAGCCATTCAGCGCATAGAACAGGACGGCCCCGGATCCGAAGAACAACAAGGCGAGCAGATAGGGCACGAGCAGGACAAGATTGAGTGCGATCACCGCGATCAGGAACACCACGCCGGTCCAGATCGCCGTCCAGACCGGAATGCCGCGAGCCCTTCCAAGCTGTGGATAATGCGCGCTTTCCACGATGTCGGCGATTCGCTCCATGAAGATCGAGATCACGATGCCGAAGCTCGCCGGAAACAGCATCAATGCCAGGACCAGCACGGCCGCGCTGCCCAGCCAGCGGACGGCGCTGTTGACCCAGTCCCATTGAAAGGTGGCGAAGGATTGCAGCGCCCACCAGGCGACGCCCACGATCGCCGCCTGCAGCAGGAGCGAAAGCAGCAGCGACTGCCAGATGACGCCGCGCAGCCGTGGATCGCCGAGTTGCTGAACGGCAAGCTCGAAGGCGCGGATCACCTGTTCCGAGCCTGTGGGGCGAAGGGCCTTTGCGAGGCGGGAAGGATCCTTCGCGTCGCTCGGGACGACACCGTCATTGTGGACCGACGATCCCTGCCGTCCTGAGTTCGCCGATCTCCTTTGCAGAGAAGCCGCGCTCGCCCAGCACCTCGTCGGTGTGCTGGCCACGCTTGGCGGCCGGCCCTTTGATCCCCTCCTTGGTGCGTGAGAAGCGCGGCGCTGCGGCCGGCTGCGCAAAGCCCGAAACGTCGACATAGGCGTTGCGCGCCTTGGCATGCGGATGCTGCGACGCCTCCTGCATGGTGAGCACGGGCGCGAAACAGATGTCGCTGCCTTCCATGATCGCACACCATTCATCGCGGGTCCTGGTCTTGAAGATCTGGGTGAGTCGCCCCTTGAGCTGCGCCCAGGCCTTGCGGTCCATCTGCGCCGGCAGCGACTGGCCCGTGAGGCCGGTCTTCTCGAGCAGCAGCTCGTAGAATTGCGGCTCGATCGACCCCACCGAGACGAATTTTCCGTCCTTGGTCTCATACGTGCCGTAGAAGTGCGCGCCGCCGTCCAACATGTTGGCCTCGCGCTCGTCCTTCCAGAGGCCGGCGCCCGCCATGCCATAGACGCCGCCCAGCAGCAGCGCCGCACCGTCGACCATCGCCGCATCGATCACCTGGCCCTTGCCCGAACGCTGCGCCTCCAAAAGACCGCACACCATGCCGAAGGCCAGCAGCATGCCGCCGCCGCCGAAATCGCCGACGAGGTTGAGCGGCGGCGTCGGCTTGTCCCTGGCGCCGATGGCATGCAGCGCACCGGTCAGGGCGATGTAGTTGATGTCGTGCCCGGCCGCCTTGGCGAGCGGGCCTTCCTGGCCCCAGCCGGTCATGCGACCATAGACCAGCTTGGGGTTGCGCTTGAGACAGATGTCGGGTCCGACGCCCAGCCGCTCGGCGACACCTGGACGGAACGGCTCGGTGACGCCGTCGGCCTTGTCGATCAGGCGTAACGCGACCTCGATGCCCTCCTTCTTCTGGAGATCGATCGAGACCGAGCGGCGGCTGCGATTGTGCACCGCGTATTTCGGATCGGCGAGCCGGTCCATGACGTGGCTCTTGGTGCGATCGATGCGGATCACATCGGCGCCCATGTCGCCCAGCATCATCGAGCACATCGGGCCCGGGCCGATGCCGGCCAGTTCGACGATCGTCAGTCCCGAGAGCGGACCCGCCATGACTTCCCTCCTGCGAAATGGGCAATCGCCATGGGAAGAGCTTTCGATGGCCCGCGGCCTGGAGTCAATGCAAGAGGTGACTCGTGAAGAAGGCCTCGACCCGCCGAATGGCGTCGGCGTGGGCGGCCGGATCTTCGCCAACGATCGGCACCACGCCGGCACGGGTCGTGTAGGCCACGAGTTCGCGGTGTTTTGCGCCCGGCCAATCGAAATCGTGGTAGGCCCCGGGATAGGCATGGATTTCGACCGGCGCGCCGCGGGCGGCGGCGCGATCGACGACCTGCCGGCACGGCGCGGCCGGGGTCCAGACATCGAGCTCGCCGATCAGGACGAGGAGCGGGATCGAGGTTGTCCAATCGGAGCCGAGCCGCTGCTCGTTGCATGAGCCGGGGTAGAACGCCACGGCCGCCGCAAAATCCGGCCCTGCGGGGGCAGCCGGCCGTGCCCGGCTTTGCGTCCCGACGGCGAACAAGGTCGCGCCGCCGCCGTTGGACCAGCCGACGAGTCCGATCCGGTCGTGCTGCACGAAGGAGAGAGCCTGCAAATAGACGAGCGCACCGTAGGCATCGGCCGGGCGACGCCTGTAGAGCCATTCCTTGAAACCGGAGCGCGAGCATATCTCGCCGGAACCGCGCGGCGTGAGACTGTCGACCATCAGCACGCCGATGCCCTTGTCGTTGAGCTTGCCGGCCCAATCCATCTCGCGCGACATGATCCTGTGGCTGACGCTGGAGATCAGGCCGCCGCATCCATGCAGGAAGACGACCGCCGGGAATGTGCCGACCGCATCGGGAGGACGGAAGAGATAACCGTCCAGCTGAGTCGGGGGTGAGCTCCCGTCGCCGTCGCGCGAGGCGAATTGGACCTTCTCCTGGGCGATCGCATTGCTCGAAATTGCGATCAGGAAGATGAGACAAAGAGCAGGCAGTGATCGCATGTCGCGGCACAGTAGCCGATCCGGCGAGGTCGGTCTAAAGTCCGCGCCGCCGGAGAGGGTCGGAGGAAGCGAATGGGGCTGGGCCGGTTTTTGACGTCTGCAGCGCTTGCGCTCACCGTTGCGGGAACGGCGCTGGCGCAACAGGCGGCGCAGCCTGCACAGACGTCTCCTCCCAGGGAATACAACCAGCGCTTCCTCGTGCCGGGATCGTCGTTCCATGGCGTGCACGGCATCGCGTTCAACAAGGACGACCAGCTTTTCGCAGGCTCCGTGGTGGGGCAGACGCTTTACCATGTGCAGGTCGATTCGGGTGAAGTCGACCGCGTGGTCGAACCGCCGGCCGGCATGGCCGACGACATCGCCTTCGCCGACGACGGCACGATGGCGTGGACGGCGTTCCTCATCGGCAAGGTCTATGTCCGCCGGCCCAACGGCAAGGTCATCGAGGTGGCCAATGGAATGTCGGGACCGAACGGAGTCGGCTTCACCAAGGACGGCCGGCTGTTCGTTTCCGAGGTCTTCCTGGGCGACGCGCTCTACGAGATCGATTTGAAGAACGTCGACAAGCCCGACTTCAAGCCGTTCGCGCGCAAGGAGCTGCGACTGGTGGCCGAGAAGCTGGGCGGCCTGAACGGCTTCGAGATCCGCCGCGACGACGGCTTCCTCTACGGGCCGCTCTGGTTCAAGGGCCAGGCGGTGAAGATCAATATAGAGACCGGTGCCGTCGAGGTCGTCGCCTCGGGTTTCACCACGCCCGCCGCAGCGAATATAGACCCGCAGAACCGTGACAATCTTTTCGTCGTCGATACCGGAACGGGTGACATCTGGAGCGTGAGCCTCACCAGCAAGGCGAAGAAGCTGGTGGCGACGCTGAAGCCGGGCCTAGACAATCTCGCCTTCGATTCACGCGGCCGGCTGTTCGTGAGCTCGATGACGGACAATGCGATCTACCTTGTCGACAAGCAGACGGGCGCGGCCCGCACGATCGTGGAGGGCAAGCTTGCCGTTCCCGCGGACCTCGCCGTCGTTACGGAGAACGGCAGGGAGACGGTCCACGTCGCCGACGTTTTCAGCTATCGCACGGTCGACGGCGCGACCGGCACGGTGAGCGACGTGCTGCGCGTGCATGGCGACACCCATTCCTATCCGATCGGCATTTCCGTGGGGCCGCGCAACGTCCTCCTGTCGAGCTGGTTCTCCGGCACCGTGCAGAAGGTCGACCGCAAGACCGGCAAGCTCGCGGCATCCCTCGGTGACTTCGCCCAGCCAGTCGATGCCGTCGAGGGCAACGACGGCACGCTCTATGTCGCGGAACTGGGCAGCGGCAACCTCGTCAAGGTGAGCCCCGACGGCAAGACGCGCACCAACCTTGCGAAGGATCTCCGCGCGCCGGTGGCTATGGCGCAGGGGCCCAACAATGTCGTCTACGTGACGGAAATCGCGGCGGGCGCGGTGACCCAAGTGGATGTCGCCTCCGGCGCACGCAAGGTCGTGACGGACGGGCTGTCGGCGCCGGAGGGGATCGATGTCGGGCCGGACAACAGACTCTATGTCGCCGAAGTCGGCCAGAAGCGCATCGTCGCCATCGATCCTGCAACAGGCGCCAAGACGGTGATCGCCTCCAATCTCGACATCGGCCTGCCGACCTATCCCGGTGGGCCGCCTGCATTGGTGCCTACCGGCGTCGCGGTCGCCAGGTCCGGCACGATCTATGTGAGCTCCGATCTGCGCAACGCGCTATACAAACTGACGCCACCGGCGCCCGAAAAGTGAAAAGATCGCTCGCTGTGCTCGGGATGACGCACTCTAGTCTTCCGAGCGAGACGAGGGATCCTCGAGTCCCAAAGGATCTGCTTTATATGCCCGGTATTCCCTTCATCAAGGACTTCAGGTTCGACTACGGCACGGCAATGGAAGTGACGCCGCTGATCCGCCGTGTCGTCGCCAAAAATCCAAACCCCTTCACCTTCAAGGGCACCGGCACCTATATCATCGGCCACGGCAAGGTCGGGATCGTCGATCCCGGTCCCGACCTCCAGGATCATGTCGACGCGGTGCTGCGCGCGGTGCGCGGGGAGACGGTGACGCACATCTTCGTCACCCACACGCACGTCGACCATGTCCCGGCGACGCCGGCGCTCGCCAAGGCGACGGGAGCCAAGGTCTATTCGTACGGCCCGCATCCCCGGCCGCCGGCCGGCGAACATGCCGAGGAGGGCGGCGATCTGTCCTTCGCGCCCGATATCAAGCTCGGCGACGGCGATGTCGTTCAGGGCGACGGCTGGAATGTCGAGGCGATCCACACGCCCGGCCACATCTCCAATCATCTCTGTTTCGCGGTCCGCGAGGACAAGGCTCTGCTGTCGGGGGATCATGTGATGGGTTGGTCGACGGCCGTCATATCGCCCCCCGACGGCAACATGGCCGACTATTTCGCGAGCCTGCGCAAGCTTCTGCCGCGCGGCGAGACGCTCTACATCCCGACCCACGGCGCGGAGATCCGCAATCCCGGACCGTTCGTCGAGGCCTATATCGAGCATCGCCTGGGCCGTGAGGCGCAGATCCTGGCGCGCCTCGGGGAGGGCCCGCAGACGATCCCGCAAATGGTGGCCAGGAACTACGCCGACACGCCGATGCACCTCCATGCCGCGGCCGGCCGCTCGATGCTGGCCCATCTCATCCAGATGGTGAAGGACGGGCGAGTGAAGACCGATGACGGCCGCGCGAAGATCGACAGCGTTTATCGGCTCTAGCGTACGGAGGAATACCGCATGGATCTCAAGCTTTCCGGCAGGACGGTGCTGATCACGGGGGGCAGCCGCGGCATCGGCTTCGCCTGCGCCATGGCGTTCGCCGCCGAAGGTTGCACGGTGCACATCGCCTCCCGGTCGAAGGAATCACTCGAGAAGGCACGCGACGCGATTCGCGGCAGGCACAACGTGCCGGTTGAAATCCATCCTGCCGATTTCTCGAAAGGCGACGCAGTGCGCAGTATCGTCGAGGCTGTGGGGCACGCGGACATCCTCGTGAACAACGCGGGCGCCATCCCGCGCGGCGACATCTTCGGCATGACCGAGCCCAAGTGGCGCGAGGCGTGGGAGCTGAAGGTGTTTGGCTACATCAATGCCACGCGCGCGATGCTGGAGAGGATGTATGCGCGCAAGCACGGTGTCGTGGTGAACGTGATCGGGCTCGCGGGCGAGGCCTACAACTACGACTATGTCGCGGGCACGATGGCCAATGCGGGCCTGATGGCCTTCACCCGTGCGGTCGGTTCGAGGAGCGTCGATCACGGCGTGCGTATGGTGGCAATCAATCCGCCGGCGACCCGCACCGACCGCATGCTGACGTTGCTGCGCGGCCAGGCGGAACAGAAATTCGGCGACCCCGAGCGCTGGAAGGAGCTCACCACCCACATGCCCTTCGGTCGTCCTGCCGAGCCGGACGAAGTGGCCGATCTTGCCGTGTTTCTCGCGTCTGATCGCGCAAGCTATATCAGCGGAGTCGTGGTGACGTTGGATGGCGGACAGGCCGCCCGACACTGACCGGGCGTCAGTCGAAATCGGTCGGCGTCGATAGTGCGGCGATGCTCGGCTCACGAGCCCATGAGAGGCGCTCGCGCGCATTGTCGATCGTCGGATTGTGCAACGATGTCGCGGGCGCCGGGGGCGCCTTCGTGATCCGGATGGCCGTCGCGGGCGCCGGGCGGCCGACGGCGGCGACCGTCGCGACCGCTAGGAGAAGAATACCCGCCATCGCACTGGGCATATAGCCCCACGCTCGGCTGTGACGCCAGCGAGGAAAGGCGACGATGCCAATCGTCGCCAACAACACGGCAAATCCCAAAAGCACCGCGTGCTCTCCGTGATCCATTCTCCTAGAGAACGGTCGGAGGGCACGCGGGTTCCGCCATATTTTCGCCGCGAGTGGCGTTCTGATCAGTAGAACTTGTAGTTCAGGCCGACGCGGACCAGGTTGCCTACACCACTTCCGGCGGTGACGGCCGTGGTGCTCGGCGTCGACAGCGACGTGTCGGGCGTACCCAGGTACAGATATTCGAGCTTGGCGCTCCACCTGCTGTCGAGATGGCCTTCGACGCCGCCGCCGACGGTGTAGGTCCAGAAGTTGTTGGAGGCGTTGAAGTAGCCGCCGCCGGCCGTGTCATAGCCGTTCAGCGTCTGGTGGCCCCACACCGCGCCGCCGGTGATGTAGGGCATGACCGAACCGACCGGATAGCCGACTCGCGCGCGGAAGGTAGAGAACCACGGCACGGCCTCCTGCGCCGCAATGGTCGACGGGCCGGCGCCGCCGGCCACGTTCGAGGTCTGCGTCGAACCCTGGAAATCGATCTCGCCGCCCAGGAGCACGGGACCCAGGAGGTAATTGTAGCCGGCCTGCACACCACCGACAAAGCCGCTGCCGGTTCCGGTGAAGCCGCCGAGAGTGCCGTTCTCGGTAATGGCGGCCGATGTCTGGTTCCACAGCCCGCCGGCATTGAGACCGGCGTAGAGGCCTTCCCAGTAGGGATTGGCCGGCTGCGCCTCAGCGACAAGCGGCGCCGCCG
The DNA here is from genome assembly GCF_036558665.1 of Reyranella sp. Lineage (GTDB taxonomy): Bacteria > Pseudomonadota > Alphaproteobacteria > Reyranellales > Reyranellaceae > Reyranella. The sequence continues at coordinate 17,781 of NZ_DATBFE010000066.1, forward strand.
ATGCCGCCGCCGCGACAGCGGCAATAGCGATCGAAGTCCGTAGCTTCATGACACACTCCACAACGCAGTTGAAAGAGAAGGGGTCGTCGGTGGGTGCGCGGAGTGAGCCGCCGAAAAGCGGCACTCGAAGGGCATCAGCTTGGAGGAGAAAAGACAGCATCGGGCTGTGACGCGCACGCATCAGTCGTGCGTGTGATACCAACGACGAGTTGTCCGCGGTCACCGCTTCGCCGCGAACCGATCATGAATCGAATGCGGCGAAAACACGCTCGGCGTTCATCCACAGTGCAGGTGGAGCAGCGCAAAGCTAGTGTGCGCTCCGACCGATGTCCGACCCGCTTTCGATCGCACGTGGCCTGCTGCATTCCGTCTTTGGCTTCCATGCTTTCCGCCCTGGACAGGAAGAAATCGTGCAGGCCGTTCTCGACGGCGAGAACGTACTCGCGGTCATGCCCACGGGTTCGGGCAAGTCGCTCTGCTATCAGCTGCCCGCCATTGCCCGGCCGGGGCTCACCGTCGTGGTGTCGCCGCTGATTGCCCTCATGCGCGATCAGGTTCGTGCGCTCATGGCCGCCGGCGTCGCGGCCGCCACTCTCAACTCGAGCAACGAGCCCGGACGGAACGCCCATGTGCTCGACCTCCTGCGCCGCCGCGCGTTGCGGCTTCTCTATCTGGCGCCCGAACGTCTGGCGCGGCCCGATACAGTCGAGATGCTGGCCAAAGCAAACGTTGCGATGATGGCGATCGACGAAGCCCATTGCGTCTCGCAATGGGGTCACGACTTCCGTCCCGAATATCTTGCTCTGGGAAGTCTTGCGCGTCAGATCGGCGGCCGGCTGCAGACCGTCGCCCTCACCGCGACGGCCGATGCGGCGACGCGGGACGACATCGTCGACAAACTGTTCGCCGCGCCGCCGCGCGTGTTCGTGAGGAGCTTCGACCGACCCAACCTGCGGCTCGCATTCAAGGCCAAGGAGCGCTCCTCACGGCAGGTGTTGGCCTTCGCCCGCGCGCACCCGGGCGAAAGCGGCATTGTCTATTGCGCCTCGCGGCGCAAGGCCGAGGAGCTGGCGCAGGCGCTCAAAGCCGTCGGTATCGACGCCCTGCCCTATCATGCCGGCCTCGACAAGGCAGTGCGCGATGCGCACCAGGACGCATTCCAGCAGCGGGATGGCGCGGTGATGACGGCGACCGTGGCGTTCGGCATGGGCATCGACAAGCCCGACGTGCGGTTCGTCTGTCACGCCGACCTGCCGGCCAACGTCGAGGCGTACTACCAGGAGATCGGCCGCGCCGGACGCGACGGCCTCGCGGCCGACACTCTCACCCTCTACGGGCTCGACGACATGCGCCTGCGCCGTCTGCAGATCGAGCAGGGCGATGCGTCCGAGGCGCGCAAGCGCATCGAGCGGCAACGGCTCAATGCCTTGCTGGCCTTGGCCGAGGCGCCGCGTTGCCGTCGTCAGACGTTGCTGGGCTACTTCGGCGAGCCGTCGGCACCCTGCGGCAACTGCGATCTCTGCCAGGACGGCGTCGAGCGCTTCGACGGCACTGTTGAAGCGCAGAAGATCATGTCGGCCATCATCCGCACCGGCGAGCGCTTCGGCATCGAGCATCTGGTCGCCATCCTGTGCGGCGAGCGGACGGACAACGTACTGAAGTTCGGGCACGACAGGCTGCCGACCTTCGGTGTCGGAGCAGACCGCCGCAACGTCGAATGGCGTGCGATCTTCCGCCAGCTCTCTGCGCTCGGCCTCGTCGCTCAAAACCTGCGGGAACATGGCCGGTGGTCGGTAACGGACGAGGGCTGGCGGGTATTGAAGGGCGAGCTCCGGATCGAGCTGCGCAGGGAACTTGCCACTCCCAAGGCGTCGCGCCAGGGCAACCGGGCCGCCGCACCGGCGATCGTGCGCGATGCCGACGAAGCGCTTCTGGTCGCCCTCAAGACGCTGCGCGCCAAACTCGCACAGGCACAGAAGGTGCCGGCCTACGTCGTCTTTTCCGACCGCACCCTGATCGAGCTCGCGACGCACCGTCCGGCCACGCCTCGTGCGATGCGCGAGATCCATGGCGTCGGCGACAGCAAGCTCGAGCGCTATGGCGCCGCCTTTCTCGATGTCGTACGGAGTTTCAATCGATGAGATCGAATGCCGCTACTCCGCCGCGCGAGGCTGCTCGGCGACGGGCGCGCGACGCTGGAACTCCTCCTTGATGGCGCGATTGACGTCGAAATGGACCTGTAGGGCATCGGCACGCGGCACCCACATGCGGGCCACCAGGATGTAACTGGCGTCGGCCACGGTATCGACGCCGATCTCGGCCGCGCGCGTGATGCGCTGGTCGCGAGCCACGATCTCCTTCACGCGTTCGATGGCGATGCCGACGTCATCGGCGAGCGGCCGGGTGAACCTGAGCTCGATGCGCTCGATGTCGTTGCGTGAGGGGATCTTGACGATATGACCCCACAGCATGCCGTTGGGAAAGACGACCCGCACATTGTCGTCGCTGTCGAGCTCGCTGTAGAACAGGTTGATCTCGCGCACCGTGCCGACAATGCCGCCGGACTCGATGCGGTCGCCGACATGGAACGGCCGGAACAGCACGATCATGATACCGGCGGCGAGATTGCTGAGCGTTCCCTGCAGTGCCAGGCCGATGGCGAGGCCGGTGGCGCCCAGAACGGCGACGATGCTGGTCGTGGCGATGCCGAAACTCGCCAGAACGGCGACAACCGTGAAGATCAGGACGGCGTAGCGCGCACCGTTGGCGAGGAAAAGCGTGATGGTGCGGTCGATGCGCGGCAGACGCAGGCAGAACCGTACGATGGCCGTATGAATCAGCCGCGCGGCGATCCATCCACCGATCAAGATGGCGACGGCACCGATGACGCGCAGCCCGTAGTTCGTGATCAACGCCACCACAACATTGGCGGCGTTGATCCATTGTCGTTCCATTACGTACTCTTAAACCGTGGCCAGACGATCATCCCCAGTGGCCCTCGACATAGACCCAGCCGCGCGGATGTTGCTCCCAGCGGCCGGGGATCCAGACTGCGCCGCGCCGCGGCGCGCTGACATAATGACCGCCGATCCAGACATATTCCGCGCCGTTCCAGCGCCAGTGACCCGGTTGCCAGGTTTCTACGCTGACCCGGTCGGATGGCGGCGCCGGGACGACTTCAACACGCGGCGCCGGTGGCGCAGTCGGGACGTACACCACATCTTGCGCATACACGGCGCCGGCCAGCACAGTGGCGCCGACCACAAGCGTCAGACCGCCGAACAGGCCCCGTCGGTCAAAGCTAGACATGTTGTTCCTCCGTATTTCAGGACGGAGTAGCAACGGCGAGCCGCCAGAGGCGGTTGCCGCCTTTGGTTCGCCGCAGGAAAGCCTGAATCGGCTCGTGCGGCCGGGCTGCGGAAGCTATGGCCGGGTGTCGTTGGCGAGAATGAAGTCGCGTACGCGCGGCATGATCTGTTCGCGCCATTTGCGGCCGTTGAAGATGCCGTAGTGGCCGACGCGCGGTTGTTCCCAGTGGACGTGCCGTGCCCCGGGAATGTTGGGCGTAAGAGCATGCGCGGCCTTGGTCTGGCCGACGCCCGAGATGTCGTCGAGCTCGCCTTCGACCGTCATCAGCGCTGTCCCGATCGCCGAGGGATCGATCTTGCGGCCGCGACTCACCCAGGCACCGCGCGGCAACTGATGCTCCTTGAACACGACCTGGATGGTCTGGAGGTAGAACTCGGCCGTGAGGTCCATGACCGCGAGATACTCGTCATAGAATGACCGGTGCGAGTCGGCGTTGTCGTCGTCGCCTTTGATCAGATGTTCGAACTGTCGCATATGCGCGTTGATATGCCGATCGAGATTCATGGAAATGAAGCTCGTGAGCTGCACGAAGCCCGGATAGACACGCCTCATCGCTCCGCGATAGTTGATCGGTACCGTCGAGATTACGTTTTGACGGAACCACATCATCGAGTTGCGCATCGCGAGGTCGTTCGGCGCAGTCGGGCTGAGGCGTGTGTCGACCGGGCCACCCATCAGCGTGAGCGAGCGCGGCTGGCGTGGATCATTGGCCTGCGCCATCAGCGACGCGGCAGCAAGCACCGGCACTGACGGCTGGCAGACTGCGATCACGTGCACGTCCGGGCCAAGATAGCGGCAGAAGTCGATGATGTAGTCGACATAGTCGTCGAGGTCGAAGTTGCCCTGAGCGAGCGGCACCTCGCGCGCGTCCGCCCAGTCGGTGATGTGCACGTCGTGCTCGGGCAGCAGCGCCTCGACCGTGCCCCGCAAAAGGGTCGCGAAATGCCCGCTCATCGGCGCCACCAGCAGCACCTTCGGATCGCGCCGTACCGTATCGCGCCGGAAGCGCATGAGCTGGCAGAACGGCTTGCGCACCAGGATCTCTTCGTTGACAGCCACGGTCTCGTCGCCCACCCGGGTGGTCGCCAGACCGAACGCCGGCTTGCCGTAGTTCTGCGTGAGGCGCGCGACGATCTCGGCGCTCGCTGTCACCGACTTGCCGAACCAGGTTTCGGCCCAGGGATTGTACGGGCTGGAGTAGATCCGGCCGAGAGCGCCTGCCCACAGTCGCACGGGATGGGCAAGCTGGCGGTTCACTTCGTACGCGTAGTACAGCACATTTGTATCTAACATACTGTTTTCGTTTCTCTTTATGTACAGCCCACGATGGAAACGTCCGTCGTCGAGCTGCCGCGGCTGAACGGGGGTAACGCCGCGCGGCACCGCAGGTGGTACCAAAATATAGGGCGAACCTGACTGAATTGCCGCACCTTTATTGTGGCAATGCAGCATGGACTTTGGTCTAAGGCGCGGCTGCACGAGGCGTGCGGCTGGAGCCGAAGCTCAAAGCAGATCGACAGCTCAGAGCAATCGCTCGACCGCGGAAGCGATCGTCTCGGCCTTGCTCTGGTCGGTGAAGTGGGTGACGAACCGGGCCCGGCGATCGAGGAGATAGATGATCGACGAATGATCCATCAGATAGGGCCCGCCATCCTTGCCCGGCACTTTCTGGTAATAGACCCGGTAGGCCTTGGCGACCGCTGCGATCTGCTCCGGCGTCCCGGTCAGACCTTCGATGGTGGGGCCGAAGTTGCCGACATAGCCCTTCATCAGCTTCTGCGTGTCGCGCTCGGGATCGATGGTGATGAACACCAGATTGACCTTCTTCGGTCCGTCGGGGCCGAGCTTCTCGGCTGCCGACTCCATCAACAGCAGCGTCGTCGGACAGACGTCAGGACAAAAAGTGTAGCCGAAATAGAGCAGGGTCGGCTTGCCCTTGAGGTCGGCGTCGGTGATGGTTCGGCCGTCCTGATCGGTGAGCGAGAACGTGCCGCCGATCGTGGGTTGATTGCCGCGCCAGGCATCCCAGCCGATCCAGCCGGCGGCGCCGACGAGAACGAGGATCCAGACTCCGAGCACGGCCTTCATGGTGCGTGACATGGCCCGAACATGGTCGAGTGTCATCGCCTCGACAAGTCCGGCCGCTGGTCGCACGTTGCAGTGGGGAAATGAAGAGGAGCACAAAGAAGTGAGCATCGATCTCGTGCGGCTGGCGAAGGCTGCGGACTACGCCGCCCGCCGACATGTCAACCAGCGTCGCAAGGGCGAGGCCGCCGAGCCCTATGTCAACCATTTGACAGAAGTGGCGCTGCTTCTGGCCGAGGCGACGGATGGGGAGGACCCCGTGCTGGTCATGGGCGGGCTGTTGCACGACACGATCGAGGATACCGGCACCACCTTCGCCGATCTGCGAGAGCGCTTCGGCACCGAGGTCGCAGAGCTGGTGGTCGAGGTGAGCGACGACAAGGGCCTGCCCAAGCAGGAGCGCAAGCGGCTCCAGGTCGAAACGACAGTGCACAAGTCGCGGCGCGCCAAGCTTCTGAAGATTGCCGACAAGACTTCCAACCTGCGCGGCCTCGTGCTCAGCCCGCCGGCGGGATGGACAAAGCAACGGCTTGCCGACTATGTCGAATGGGCCGGGGCGGTGGTGAGGTCTTGCCGCGGGCTTAACGTCGCCCTCGAGGCCGAGTTCGACCATGCCCATGCCGAGGCCAAAGCTCGATTTGGCGCCTGACGGCAAGATCAAGGACGCCGCCTTGAGCAGTCCTAACCCTGCACGATCGGCGCAACGGCGCGGGCGATGGCGAGCAGGCGCGCGTCGGCCATCGTCTCGCCCATCAGCATGAAGCCGACCGGCAGTTCGCCCGCGGCATGGCAGGGAAGGCTGATGGCACAACGGTCGAGGAAGTTTCCGACCATGGTGTTGCGCAGCAACAGCATGTTTTTCCGGGCGAAGCCCTCGGGCGTGGAGACCTCGGTGAGAGTTGGCGCCACGATGGCGCAGGTCGGCATGGCGACCGCATCGTAGTTCGAGGTGACGGCGGCGATGCGCGCCTGCAGATCGGCGCGCGCTCCCAGAAGATCGATATAGTCCGCAGCACTCATCTCCTTGCCACGCATGATGCGGGGATGGACGAGCTGGTCGTAATCCCTGCCGCGGCGCGCGATCAGCTTCTGGTGCCAGGCATAGGCCTCGGCCGCGGCGAAGCCGCCCTTGGCATTGACGGTGGGCAGCTCGTCGAGGTGCGGCAACTCGATTTGCTCGATCTTCACGCCCTTCGCGCCGAGGGCCTGGCAGGCGCGCTCGAAGGCACGGGCGACGATGTCGTCGAGCTCCGCCATGACGAACTGCCGGGGGACGCCCAGGCGCAGGCCGGCCAGCGGCGCGGCGTTCGGCACGGCGGTCGGCTGCCCCGCAAACACCGCATCGACGATGGCACAGCATTCGACCGAGTTCGCGAGAGGGCCGATGGAATCGAGCGAGGTCGAAAGCGGAACCACGCCGTCGATCGGCACGCGTCGTGCCGTGGGCTTGAAGCCGACGAGGCCGCACACTGCGGCGGGAATGCGGACCGAGCCGCCGGTATCGGTGCCGAGGGCGGCCACCGCCATGCCGTCGGCGACCGACACTGCGGCACCGGAAGAGGACCCGCCCGGAACGCGCGCCCGGTCGACAGGATTGCCCGGCGTGCCGTAGTGCGGATTGAAGCCGACACCCGAGAAGGCGAACTCGCTCATGTTGGTGCTGCCGACGATCACGGCGCCGGCGGCGCGGAGGCGCGCCACGACCGGCGCGTCGTGTCCGGCCGGCGGGGCGTCGTCGAGCGCGATGGAACCGGCCAGCGTGGTCTCGCCGGCAACGTCGCACAGGTTCTTGATCGAGACCGGAATACCGGCCAGCGGCGAGGGCACGAGGCCTGCCTTGCGCAACGCGTCGCTTGCCCGCGCCGCCGCCAGCGCCTGTGCCTTGTAGACCTTGATGAAGGTACGCTTGCCCTCGCCCTTGGGATCCTCGATGCGGGCAAGGGCCTGCTCGGTGAGCGCGGCAGAAGTGGTACGGCCGGCGGCCAGCTCCGCGGCGAGTTGTTGGATCGTGGACTTGGCCATCTTGCCTCGTGCTGCTCCCTTACTTGGCGCGGTTCTTCACCAGATCGTCGACGACCGCGGGATCGGCAAGCGTCGAGATATCGCCGAGATTGCCGAAATCGTTCTCGGCGATCTTGCGCAGGATGCGGCGCATGATCTTGCCCGAACGCGTCTTGGGCAGGCCGGGCGCCCACTGTATGACGTCGGGTGAGGCGATCGGGCCGATCTCCTTGCGCACCCAGCCCGAGAGTTCCTTGCGCAGCTCCTCGGACGGCTGCTGGCCCGCCTTCAGGGTCACGTAGGCATAGATGCC
>NZ_DATBFE010000067.1:0-82908 GCF_036558665.1 Reyranella sp.
AGGCGTCCTGGCAACAGGCGGAGAGACAGATTGGTCCACGAATCCTTATCCGGCAGCCGCGACAGCGCTTGTCATGAAAAAACAATAGGACTGAAACGTCCCTACCGCCATCAGGGGCGCTGCCTTGCTGCCTCCTGCGGAATGCAGGGCTTGTCAAGCCGGCGACGACGCGAGACCGTTCAATGACCAGCAACCCTTGATCGCACAGCAAAATCGCCATGCCCGACGCTTCGAACGGTCCCCTGCCCCGCCAACAGGATGTCGCCCCCCTTGATGTCGCCATCGTCGGCGGCGGGCTCGCCGGCCTCTATGCCATCCATCGCCTTCGCGGCCTCGGCCTCCGGGTGCGCGCCTACGAGGCTGGTTCCGGAGTCGGTGGAACGTGGTTCTGGAACCGCTACCCCGGCGCACGCTGCGACGTCGAGAGCTTGGAATACTCCTACAGCTTCTCCAACGAGCTGCAGCAGGACTGGAAGTGGCCAGAGCGCTACGGCACCCAACCCGAGATCCTGAAATACATCAACCACGTCGCCGACCGCTTCGACCTGCGCCGTGACATCCAGCTCGACACGCGCATCGTCGCCGCCCACTTCGAGAGCAAGGCCAACCTGTGGACACTGCGCACCGCGTCGGGCGAGGAGATTCGCGCTCCGTACTGCGTCATGGCCGCCGGCAATCTCTCGACCCCGCGCGTCCCCGACTTCAAGGGGCTCGAGAGCTTCAAAGGCAAGTGGTATCACTCCGGCCTCTGGCCGCATGAGGGCGTGGATTTCACCGGACTGCGCGTTGGCGTGATCGGCACCGGCTCGTCCGGCGTGCAGATGATCCCGATCATCGCCCGCCAGGCGCGCCATCTGCACGTCTTCCAGCGCACGGCGAATTTCAGCCTGCCGGCCCGCAATGGGCCGATGGAACCCGAGCGCGAGCGTTGCCACAAGGCGGAGTATCCGGCGCGGCGTGCGGCCGCGGCGGAAACGCCGTTCGCCATCGGCGGGTACCCCAAGCCGACGAAGTCGGCGCTCACCGTCTCCGCAAAGGAGCGAAGCGAGGCCTACGAGGCCAAATGGCAGGAAGGCGGCAGCATCAGCTACCTCTATGCCTACACCGACCTGCTGGTGAACAAGGAGTCGAACGACACGGCGTCCGAGTTCGTGCGCAACAAGATCCGCGGCATCGTCAGGGACCCCAGAACCGCGGAGCTGCTGGCGCCGAAGGATCATCCGATCGGCACCAAGCGACTGTGCCTCGATACCGATTACTACGAGACCTACAATCTTCCGAACGTGAGCCTGATCGACGTGCGCAGCGATCCGATCCGGGAGATCACCGGGAACGGTCTGCGAACCGGGAAGCGGCAATTCGAGCTCGATGCCATCGTGTTCGCCACAGGCTTCGACGCCATGACCGGCGCGTTGCGCGAGATCGACGTCCGCACCAGCGACGGTGCCGTGTTGCGCGATCACTGGGCGGGCGGACCGCTCACCTATCTCGGCCTGATGGTGGCCGGCTTCCCCAACATGTTCGTCGTCACCGGACCCGGCAGCCCGGGCGTGAAGACGCAGATGATCGCGTCGATCGAGCAGCATGTAGACTGGATCGCCGACGCGCTCGCCCATCTGCGCCGAAAGGACCTCGACCGCATCGAACCGACAGCAAAGGCCGAAATGGACTGGGTCCACCACGTTAACGCCGTGGCCGATAGCACGCTCTATCCTCTGGCCAACTCCTGGTACATGGGCGCCAACATTCCCGGCAAGCCGCGGGTCTTCATGCCCTATGTCGGCGGCTTCGATCGTTACAAGAAGCGCTGCGACGAGGTGGCGGCGAAAGATTACGAAGGCTTCGTACTGTCGCGCCACGGAGCCGTGGCGGCTTCAGCCTGAAAGCGCGCGCGAGTCCGGATGTGACGGGATCATGTGTCGCGCACTGAGCGCGGCCAGCACGGAAGCCAGCGCGGCGGCAAGCAAGGCCGTCGACGGAGAGTCACCCACAAGCATGCCACCCAGCGCCGATCCGAGCGGCAGACCCGACATGTTGAGGCCCATGGACACGGCCATGACGCGTCCAAGCTGGCCCGGATCGGCACGCCGCTGGCGTAGCGACAAGACGGCGATATCGACGGGACCGGCGAACAAGCCGACAAGGACGAGGCCGAGAGCAGAACCCGTCATGCCAGGCAGGAAAGCGATGGCGCCGATAGCGACCGCCGTGGCGAACATGCCGCCAACCAGAAACCGCCGCTCCCGGCCGTCGGTTCGCGCGTATCCGGCACAGAGCGCACCCGCGCCGCCGGCCACGCCGGCCGCAGCCCAAAGAACGCCCACTGCGGTGTCGGCCGCCGGCCCGCTGCCCAGACGATGGATCACCATGACCGGAACGACGACCGCCAGGATTCCCCAGCTTGCCTGATACAGTGAATAGGAAAGCGCAAGCCCGCGCAGCGAGCGATGACGCATCACGTAGCCGAGACCGGCAACGGCCTGCTGGAGCAACGGCTTCGCCAAGGTGAAACCTTCGGCCGTCGCGTGCCGCCTCAATGAAGCGACGCCAAGGCTGGCCGCCAGCGGCAGCAGGCCGATGACCAGCATCGTGGCATGCGGCCCGACGAGGCCCATGAGGAGTCCCGCGAGCGCCGGTCCCATGACATCGATCAAGGCATGGCTTGCCGTATCGAGCGCATTGGCACGGTCGAGTTCGGCAAGCGGCACCAATCGCGGAAGCAGGACCCGGATGCCCGCCGAACTGAGCGGGCTGGTCAACGACTGGAGCGCCACCAGCACGAGCAGCGCCGGCACCGCGACGAGACCGATCCAGCCGCCCACTGCCAGCGCCAGCAACAGTACGCCGCCGACGGCCATATCGAGGGCGATGGCCCGGGCAGCGCCGATTCGGTCCAGGATGGCGCCGGCCAGGGGGCTGATGGCGAGGCCCGGCGCGAAGGCCGCGAAGAACAGCCATCCGGCAAGCTCGGGAGAATGAAAGCGGCTCAATGCATAAAGCACGATGGCCAAGGCAAACATGCGCGCTGCCAGCCGCGAAAGGCAGGCCGCCCAGAAGAGCTGCGGTACATGCGGCAGGCCGAGGAGTGTGCGGTACGCGCGCCATGCCGCAATCATGCCGCAACCTATCATGACCTCGACGAGGGCCTCGGCGAAAAGGACTCGTCAAACATGGGGCGACCGCCTATCTCACGGCCGCGATGCCGACCCTGCGCACCCTCGAGGCCCTGGAACGTGAAGGACTGGTCGAAGCCGATCCACGGCTCGCCAAAGCTGCCCGCTCCATGCCCATCGCCATCACGCCCGAACTGGCAGCGTTGATCGACCGGACCGACCTCGCGCACGATCCGATCGCGCGCCAGTTCGTGCCGGACATCCGCGAAACCGACATCGGGGCCGAGGAATTGGCCGATCCGATCGGCGACGAAGCCCGTTCGCCGGTGAAGGGAATCGTGCATCGCTATCCGGATCGCGTGCTGCTGAAGCCGATGCACGTTTGCCCCGTCTATTGTCGCTTCTGTTTTCGCCGCGAAAAGGTCGGACCGGGTGGCGAGGCGCTCGACGCCGCCGAGCTTGCGGCCGCGCTCGCCTATATCCGCGCTCATGCGGAGATCTGGGAAGTCATCCTGACCGGCGGCGATCCGTTGATGCTGGCGCCACGGCGGCTCGGCGAATTGATCAAGGCGCTCGATACCATTCCGCACGTCGCCGTGATCCGCGTGCACAGTCGGGTTCCGGTCGCCGATCCCGAGCGGGTCACGAACGATCTCGTGACGGCGCTGAAGCCCAGGCATGCGAGCCTATGGATCGGCGTGCACTGCAATCACGCGCGCGAATTGGCGCCGCCGGCGCGATTGGCGCTGGCGCGTCTGGCGGATGCCGGCTTTCCGCTGTTGAGCCAGACCGTGCTGCTTGCAGGCATCAACGACGATGTCGCAACGCTTTGCGAACTGATGCGCGCCCTGGTGAGCGCCCGGGTGAAACCTTACTACCTTCATCACCCCGATCTGGTGCGGGGGACCGGCCATTTCCGCATTTCGATCAAGCGCGGCCAGGCACTGATGAAGGCGTTGCGCGGCCGCCTGTCCGGGCTCGCCCAGCCGACCTATGTGCTCGACGTGCCGGGCGGGCACGGCAAGGTTCCGGTCGGTCCTGCCTATCTCGGCGACGATCCCGGGGCGCTCCTGGTCGAGGACGCGTTCGGCAGGCGCCATCGCTACCCGGACTGAGCTTCCTTTCCCTCCACCTCGGACAGAGCGTCCTGGTCGGGCCTGTAAAGGCCCAGCGCGTCCTTGTTGATATAGCCTTCCACCTTGACGACCAGCTCGACCTCGCGTGTGCCACTTCGGGCGAACTTCAACGTGACCGGCACCTTCTCTCCCGGCACCAGCGGCCTGGCGAGGCCCTGGAAGAACAGGTGATAGCCGCGCGGCTTCAGTTCGATCGCCATATCGACCGGGAGGTGTACGCCCTCCTCCAGACGACGCATACGCAGCACGGCGCCCGCGACCTTGATGCCCCAAATCTCGGTCCTGGCCGCCAGGGGGCTGGACGCCGCAATCAGGCGATCCGCCTCGGGACCACGATTCGTCAGAGTGACGAAACCGGCGGCTTCGGCGGAATCGGCCGCCTGCATGCGCGCCCAGGGCCGGCGGATGTCGATGCTCATGATGTCATCCCAAGATTAGCTCTCGTGTGCAGGCCGACGGGACGTCGTGCAGAGCGTGGCCCACCGAAGGGGGTCGTCGCATGACTGAATGGCACATGAGCGACCCTTACTATTGGACCACCCGAATGACCACAACATCACGCCGTCCTCGGGCTGGCGATCCAGCGCGCTAGGTCCGTGCCGAAACCAGCTCCGAGGCGACCGTCAACGGCGCCCGGTCGCAGCAAGTGCTGCTCGGGCAGACCGCGAAGGCGGCGCGCTGAGCTCCTCCACAAGCCAATCCTCGAAGGCCCGCGTCTTCGGCCGGCTGGCCGAAGACGGCGGACAGACGAACCACCACGCCTTTCCCGAATCGACGATCTGTGGAAAAGGCTGGAACAGGCGGCCTTCCGCCAGCTCTTCGCGGAAGAGCTGGGGCGGACCGACCGCGACACCCGCTCCCTCCATCGCCGCTTCGACGGCGATCATGGTCGAGTCGAACGTGAGCACGCGCTTGGGCTTGAAATCGCCCATGCCCACGGCCCGAAGCCAGATCGCCCATTCCGGGTCGTAGGTCATGTCGATGAAGGGCACACGCTTCAGATCGTCCAACGTCTTCAGCTTGTCCTTGTAGCGTTTGCCGCAAAGCGGCGTGAGCACGTCGCTGAAAAGCCGGGTGGCATGCAGATCCGGCTCGGGCTGCACCGCGAACCGGATCGCACAGTCGAAGTCCTCGCGGGCGAAATCGACGCGGCGCAAGGCCGTGGTCATGCGCACTTCGATCTCGGGGTGCTTGGCCTGGAAGCGATGCAGCCGTGGCGCCAGCCAGCCGAGCGCAAAGGTCGTCACCAGGCTGACATTGAGGGTGCCGGAATTGGCCTTGCGGCCGACCCGCTCGAGGGCATTGGTCATGCGGTCGAAGGCATCGCGCAGATCGGGCAGGAGTGCCTGGCCTTCGCCGGTGATCTCGAGACCGCGCGGCCGGCGCACGAACAGGGCCACTCCCAGCCGTTCCTCGAGCGCCTTCACCTGGTGGCTGACCGCCGCCTGGGTGACATGAAGCTCTTCCGCGGCGTGCGTGAAGCTCGCGTGACGTGCCGCGGCCTCGAAGGCGCGCAATGCGTTCAAGGGAAGCTGAGATCGGCTCATCGCAATCCAAGGTTCATAGTTTTTCTATGCCTCCCCCAAGCAATGATCCTTTGCGAATATGCACAGCATACAGCAAATTGGGCACATAAACGAGGTGTAACGAAGCCGTAGTGGCTTTCTCGCCTCAAACGGAGCTAAGTCATGTCGACCCTGTCCAGCGTGCGGGCAATGGCCCGTACGGAAACCGCTTCCCTCTCGCCCGGCCGCATCGCGGCGTTGGTGGCCGGGACGATCGTGGTCGGCGTCGAAGCTCTGATGAACCGTGCCGAACTCTACCGTTCGCGACGCCAGTTGGCCGAGCTGGACGACCGCCTGTTGCGTGACATCGGCGTCGATCGGGCGCGGGCTCGCTTCGAAGCCACCAAAGGCTTCTGGTCCTAGGCTCTCCGGATCGGGGAATTGCCGGCGGGTGCCGGATAGAGCAGGTTGGTCCTGGCGCCTATATGGGCGTCATGACCCAGCACTTCTCCGTCCTCCCGCCTCCTGCCGTGGCACCCGCCAGTTTCTCCCTCCCCGGCACTTTCCCTGATCCGGACTCCTGCTGGCATGCCCTCCGCCAGCGCGACCGCACCTACAACGGCCGGTTCTGGTTCTCGGTCAAGACGACCGGAGTCTATTGCCTTCCGTCCTGTGCGGCGCGCCCGCCGCTGCGCAAGAATGTGGCCTTCCATGCCTCGCCGCAGGCTGCCGAGGCTGCAGGATTTCGCCCCTGCAAGCGCTGCAGGCCGCGCGACTGGCGAGGAGAGGTCGGGCTCAGTGCTCCGGTTGCCAAGGCATGCGCGCTGTTCGACGCAGGAAACGGCGATGCCCCGCCGTCGCTCGCGGAGGTCGCGCGCAAGGCCGGCCTGTCGTCAAGCGCCCTCAGCAAGCGCTTCCTCGCCGAGCTCGGCGTCAGCCCGCGCGACTGGCTGGTGGCGAGAAAGCGCGAGCGCTTCCGCAAGGCCCTGCGCGACGGCGAGAAGGTGAGCGAAGCCCTCTATGGGGCCGGGTTCGGCTCACCGAGCCGTGTTTACGAGTCGAGCAACAAAGCGCTGGGCATGACGCCGGCCACCTACGCCAAGGGCGGGGCGGGCGCGCATATCGACTTCACCACGGTCGATTCCGACTATGGCCGGGTCCTCGTGGCGGCCACCCGGAAAGGCATTGCTGCGGTGTTCCTCGGCGACGACGATCGCACTCTGGAGCGCGATCTCAGGCACGACTTTCCGGCGGCCGATCTCACACGGAACGACGAAGCCCTCGGCGGGCGGGTGAAAGGGGTGCTGGCGCGCCTCTACGGCCGCAGACCCTCCGCCCTGGATGCCCCCGACGTGCCGCTCGACATCGTCGGCACGGCCTTCCAGTGGAAGGTCTGGAAAGCGCTGACCGAGATTCCTCCCGGCGAGACCCGCACCTACGGCGAGATCGCTGCGCGCATTGGCGAGCCTGCCGCTGCACGCGCTGTCGGCCGCGCCTGTGCCACCAACCGGGCGGCTGTCGTCATCCCATGCCATCGTGCCGTCGGTTCGGGCGGCCGGCTGAACGGCTATCGCTGGGGACTGGCACGCAAGGAACGGCTGCTGGCCGAGGAGCGCCGGCGCGGCAGCAACTGAACAGCAGCGATCAATTGCTGTTCTCGATGCGGGTGATGACATAGCGACCGGTCCGGCGCCGCAGATCGAACCGGATCTTGTCGCCGGGCGTCAGCCCGGCGAGCGTCGCCGGGTCCTCGACGGGGAAGATCCTGGTCATTCTTTCCAGGTAGAATCGCGGGATCGGAGCGTGCGCGACCGTGATCTCGCCGTCCTTCGAGTCGACCGCGACGACGCGGCCGGCAGCCAGCGGAAACACGTCGGCCGGCGGCAGGCTGCTGACGTCGCCGTGCAAGGTGACGGCATGGGTCGCGACGGCATGCGTCGCCCTGTGATTGAGCACCGCGGCGCCAACGCCGCTACAAAGCACTGCTGATGCCAGCATCAAGCACCACGTCAGGGTCATACAACGCATAGGCATATCTCCGGGCCGCTTGGGACATTGAGGTGACGAGGTGGCAGTGCAAGGCGTGGCGTGGCTCACCTTCCCGCAAGAATGCGTGAGCAGTCACCCTGCAGATGCGCCCTGTCGGCGGCCTCGGCGCAGCAACACATAGAATGCGCCGCCGCCGCCGTGGCGCGGATGGGCGGGCTTCATGCCGCGTATGCGGACGAGATTCTCGGGACGCCGCAGCCAGCCCGGAAATTCCGCCCGAATGCGGCCGCCGACAATTCGGTCGCCGACCTGACGCAAGCCTTTGCCGGTCACGATCAACACGAGCCGCAGATCGAGCGCGGCGGCTTCCTCGAGGAAGCGCGTCACAGCCCTCTCCGCCGCCGCCAAGGTCATGCCATGCAGATCAAGGCTGGCCTCGGGCGAGCGACGGCCGCGCGACAGGGCGCGGTCGGTGTCCCGGTCGAAGGAGAAATCCTCGTCAGGAACGGAAGTGGATCCTCCAACCCTCTTCTTCTTCTTGTCGGGCACGGAAGAGCCTTCCGGCCGTTCGTCCGATGGCCGCTGCGCCCTTGGCCTGGCAACCATGCGCTGGCCGCCCCGCCGCCCCTTCAACGGCGTCGTGCCGGCCATCGCCGTCCGGAACAGGTCGAGGTCCTTGACCATGGCGTTTCGTCTAGCCTTGGCCGTGGGGCGGGTCTACACACAGCGCGCCATGGCCGTTGCGCCCCCTCCCCCGACCGCTAATCCGCCGGCCCAAGGTCGGCCCGATCCCGAGCTGCAGACCGCGGTGCAATATCTTCGCGCGGGGTGGTTCGATCGCGCCGAGCCGATTTTCCGCTCGGCCCATGGCCGCTATGGCGATCGACCGGATATCCTGCACTATCTCGCCGTGTGCCTGTCCCAGCGCGGCGCGCTCACAGACGCCGAAACGTTGTGGCGCAAGGCGCTGGCCAAGGACCCCAACGAGCCTCTGCTGTCGTACAACCTCGGCTTGATGGCGCGCCGGCTGGGCCGACTGGACGAAGCCGCCAAGCGCTTCCGCGATACGATCCGCCGCGCGCCGACCCATGTCGAGGCTCGCCTGGCGCTGGCATCGCTTCATCTGGACCAAGGTCGATTCGCGGCTGCCGAACGCGAGCTGAGCGAATTCGCGCACAATGTCGACCGCGCCATCCAGCAGCCGGGCGGAGAGGTGCTGAAGCCGCTGCAGGCTCGGGCGCGCAACATGCTGGGACACGCCCTCTATCGTCTGGGTCACTATTCGCCTGCCATCGAGGTTCTCGACATGGCGCTGCAGGATGCCGGCGACGATGCGGCGAGGCGCGGCCAGATCATGGGCGACCGCGCATTGGCCCTGGGCGGCTTGAACCACCACGACGAAGCGATCGCCGAAGCCGAAGGCGCGCTCGCCATCGCGCCGCAAAGCGCCAGCCTCCATCACGTGCTGGGCTTCATTCTCTATTTCGCCGGCCGGCCGTCGGACGCCATCGGTCCGATTCAGAAGGCCTTGGAGCTCGACCCGACCTTCACGCCGGCCTTGAAAACGCTGGCGCTGGCGCAAACCGCCGCCGGCCGGACCGAGTCGGCCATCGAGATGCTGCACCGTGCGCTGCGACACGATCCGATGGATCGCGACGCCATTCTCCAGCTCTCGTTCCTACAAATCGAGCGCGGCCGGTTTGCCGAGGCCACCGAGACGCTGGAGCCGTTTCTCAAAGTGGCGCCAAACGATGTCCGCGCGCTGAGCAACCATGGGCTCGCCTTACGCGGCCTGAAGCGCAACGAGGAAGCGCGGCGGACATTGAAACGGGCGTCGCGGCTCGCGCCCGACGATCCGCTGGTGCTGACCAACCTCGGCGCCGTGCTGGTCGATCTCGGCCGGGCCACCGAAGCGCGCGCGCTACACGAGCACGCCCTGCGCGGCCTGCCCGGCGATCCTCGCCTGCTGACCAATTATGGTACCTGCCTCGTCGCACTCGGTGAGCGGGAGCGCGCGCGCGAAACGCTGGATGCGGCCTTGGCCGGCGACCCTGGCAACAAGGATGCGCTGGCGGCCCGCGCAGCGCTCGATGCGTAAGCCATTTCCGGCCAGCAGGGTCCAATGAGCGCGGGGTCGGAGCATCTCGACGAAGTGACGAGAAGGATCGGGCAGGCGGCCCGGGCAGCCGGTCGCGACCCCGCCGACGTGACGCTGGTCGCTGTCTCCAAGACCCACGGAGCCGACCGCGTCCGCGAATTGGTCGCGGCCGGACATCGGATCTTCGGCGAAAACCGCGTCCAGGAAGCCCAGGAAAAATTCCCGACGCTCAAGTCCGAGTTTCCCGACCTGCAACTCCATCTCATCGGCCCGTTGCAGACCAACAAGGCACGCGAGGCGGTGGCGCTGTTCGATGTCGTCCAATCGGTGGACCGCGAAAAGCTCGCGGCCACCTTGGCCAAGGAGATGGCGCGGGCCGGCAAACGGCCCGATTGCTTCATTCAGGTCAACACCGGCGAGGAGCCGCAGAAGGCCGGCGTCCTGCCGGCCGACGTTGACTCCTTCGTCGTGGCCTGTCGAGACACTCACAAGCTGCCGATCGTCGGCCTGATGTGCATCCCCCCGCTTGACGAGGAACCGGCCCTGCATTTTGCACTTCTGGCGAAGATCGCGGCGCGCCATGGACTGCCCAAGCTCAGCATGGGCATGAGCGCGGACTACGAGACTGCGGTGAGGCTGGGTGCCACCCATGTCCGGGTCGGCAGCGCACTTTTTGGGCAGCGCCAGTAATCGAGCATGCCGGAGCTGCCTGAAGTCGAGACGGTTCGCCGCGGGCTGGTCCCGCGGCTGGTGGGTCGGCGCATCCGTCGCTTGCATCAACGCCGGCGCGACCTGCGGATACCGCTGCCATCTCGCCTGGCGGAGCGCGTCGAGGGGCGCACGGTCGTAGGCATCGATCGGCGTGCCAAGTACCTGCTCGTTCGGCTCGACGACGGCCATACCCTTATCATCCATCTTGGCATGTCCGGCCGCATGACTTTGCATGACGCGACAAGCGCAGCCGAGCACCCCCTGGATCGACATGACCATGTCGTGATCGGCCTCGAAGACGGCTGGCAGGTTCGTTTCAACGACGCACGTCGGTTCGGATTGATGTTGCTGGTGCGCAACGAAACGCTGACCCGGCACAAATTGTTCAAAGGCCTGGGGCCGGAGCCGCTCGATCCGACGTTCGATGGAGCGGCCTTGGCCCGGCGGTTGAAGGGCAGACGTACCTCGATCAAGGCCGCCCTGCTCGACCAGAGGACACTGGTCGGGATTGGCAACATCTATGCGTGCGAGGCGCTGTATCTCGCCGGCCTCTCGCCTCGGCGCTCGGCGCACACGGTGCAAGGCGAGCGCGCCGACCGTCTGGTCGCGGCGTTGAAGCAGGTCCTCATCCGCTCGATCGAGGACGGCGGTTCCACTCTGCGCGATCATGTCCAGCCGGGCGGCGAACTCGGCTATTTCCAAACTCGATTCAACGTCTATGACCGCGCCGGCGCAGTGTGCCCCACGCGTGGCTGCGGTCGTGAGATCAAGCGCCTTGTCCAGAGCGGTCGCTCGACGTTCTATTGCGCGCACTGCCAGCGCTAGCTAAGAGCGGCGACCTATTCCGGGAGGAATCCGTGGCTGCCTATGAAAATATCAAAATCGAAACCAGGAATCGGGTCGGCATCATTCGCCTCGATCGGCCCAAGGCTCTGAACGCGCTCTGCGCCGATCTCGTACGAGAACTCGGTGAGGCGCTCGACGGTTTCGAAGCCGACCCCGATGTCGGTTGCATGGTGCTCACCGGCAGCGACAAGGCCTTCGCCGCCGGCGCGGACATCAAGGAGATGAAGGAGAAATCCTATCAGGACGTCTTCCTTCAGGACTTCATCACCGTAGGTTGGGAGAAGGTGAGTCAAGTGCGCAAGCCGATCATCGCCGCGGTCGCAGGCTACGCGCTCGGTGGTGGCTGCGAGATGGCGATGATGTGCGATTTCATCATCGCCGCCGACAATGCAAAGTTCGGTCAGCCTGAAATCACTCTCGGTACCATTCCTGGCGCGGGCGGCACGCAACGCCTGCCGCGCTTCGTCGGCAAATCGAAGGCCATGGACCTCGTGTTGACGGGCCGCATGATGGACGCGGCCGAGGCCGAGCGTTGTGGCCTGGTGAGCAGGATCGTTCCACTCGGTCAGCTGATGGACGAGGCGATCGCGGTCGCCGGGAAGATCGCCGGCATGTCCCTGCCCGCCACGATGGTGGCCAAGGAAGCGGTCAATCGCGCCTTCGAGACCACGTTGTCCGAAGGCGTTCGCTTCGAGCGGCGTACGTTCCATGCGACGTTCGCGTTCGACGACCGCAAGGAGGGCATGAACGCTTTCGCGGACAAACGAAAGGCGGCCTGGAAACACCGTTGATTCAAGGTTTTTGGCGGCTTGACCGGGTGCGACGCGGCTCGTATAAGCGCGCCCTTCGAGGAACGAGGATCAGATGGCGAATCACAAGTCGGCCGAGAAGCGCGCCCGCCAGACGAAGCGTCGCACCACGGCGAACTCTGCGCGTCGCAGCCGCGTGCGCGGCTCGATCAAGAAGGTCGAAGAGGCAATCAAGGCCGGCGACAAGAAAGCGGCGGCCGACGCATTGCGCGCGGCACAGCCGGAGATCCAGCGCGGCGCTACATCGCGAGTCGTCGCCAAGAACGCCGCGGCGCGCCGCATCTCGCGTCTCAATGCGCGCATCAAGGCGATGAGCTGATTGACGACTGCAGCACCCTCAACGAAGGATTAATGCGCCGCTCCAACGAGCGGCGTTTGTTTTTTTGGCCGACGGCGCTGGAAATTTTTTTGACGATTTTCGCGAAGATCGTTTGGTCGCCGATTCGGCGAACGACATACGATTCGCCTTTATCGTTCCGCGCGCGAGTGTCGGCGCTAGATGTTGAGCAACGTCATTCTGCTCGCGCGGCGGAGAATCGAATCGAAAGCATTGTCAATCGAGTCGGACAGGGAAGAGGTTGAATAGCGGGTGACGTTGCCTGAGCGAATCGTTTGATTGCTCTCGACGCGGTTGCTAAGAGTCATCGCATCGCGACGGGGCGTGGGGCGCTCATACGCGAGCCAGGGCGAAGACGGGGGGCTTCCTCTTCGCCGAAACGAAGAACGAGGGAGAGCGGCACAGCGCACCGGCATCGCGACGTCCAACAATGGCAGTGCCCCTTCAACGGCGCTCGATTCGGATTTCTTCGTCGCTCCTGCTTCGCTGTGTTTCTGTCGTTGGTCGTCGGCTCGTGAGTGCCCCGCTCGTCAAATGAAGAGCGGGGGGCTATGACGAAAGACAACAGGATCGTCGGCACGTATGAGGTGTCTCCCGCCGCCGGCTATGCCGGTGACGTGACGCCGCAGACCGCGTGGAAGATCCTGAACGAGAACAAGGATGCGGCACTGGTCGATGTCCGCACCCGCCCCGAGTGGACCTACGTCGGGCTTCCCGACCTTTCACCTGCCGGCAAGAAGCCGGCGCTGCTGGAGTGGCAGGTCTTCCCCAGCATGCAACCGAATCCGGAGTTCGTGACGGCTCTCTCCGGTGCCGTCACGGACAAGGATACTCCGCTTCTCTTTTTGTGTCGGAGCGGAGTCCGCTCGGCCGCGGCGGCGAAAGCGATGGCCGCGGCGGGCTACAGCACTTGCCTGAACGTGGTGGACGGCTTCGAGGGGCCGCTGGACGCGCAAGCCAAGCGCGGCACGGCGGGAGGCTGGAAAGCGGCAGGACTTCCGTGGAGACAGACTTGACCCGATTTCAATCACCTATTGCCGACAACGACGCGGCCTACAACCAAAAGACCATAACGGGGACTGACATGGACGAGGGCGGCCGAAAGGAGCTGACGGCGCAATGGACGCGCGTCTGTGACCGGCTGCGCAAGGAGATCGGCGACAAGGCCTTCAAGACCTGGTTCGGCGAGGTCGAGCTGGGGGAACTGAAGGCCGGCAAATTGCGGCTTTACGCCCCGACCCGCTTCGTACGCGACTGGGTGAGCCGTCACTATGGCGATCGGGTGCTGGCCTATTGGCAGGCCGTCATTCCGGACGTGGCAAGCGTCGAGGTGAACCTCGTGCCGCCGCCGGCGCCGCGCCGTCCCAACGACATCATCGCCATGCCGCCGGTACCGGCACCGCAATCGAGCTTCCAACAGCCCATGCCGCGGCTGGGGCCGTCGATCGGACGCGGGATCGACGACGCCTTCCAGGGCCCGGAGGCGCGCTATACCTTCGCCAACTTCGTGGTCGGCAAGCCAAACGAGTTCGCCTATGCCGCTGCGCGCAACATCGCCGAACAGGACCGGCCGCAGCCCGAACGCAATCCGCTTTATATCTTCGGCGGCGTCGGGCTCGGCAAGACCCACCTGATGCATGCCATCTGGCATACCATCCGCGAACGCGATCCCAAGCAGCGCGTGCTCTACCTGACTGCGGAAAGCTTCGTGAACCGGTTCATCCACGCGCTGCGCACCAAGAACACCAATCAGTTCAAGGAGCTGTTCCGCAACGTCGATGTGCTGATGGTCGACGACGTGCAGTTCATCTGCGGCAAGGAGGCGAGCCAGGACGAGTTCTTCTTCACCTTCAACTCGCTGGTGGAGCAGAACAAGCAGATCGTGCTCAGTTCGGAGAAGCCGCCGTCGGAGCTGCAGGACATCGAGGAGCGCATGCGCTCGCGACTGGGCAGCGGACTGGTGGCCGACATCCATTCCTCGACCTACGAGCTCAGGCTCTCGATCCTGCAGACCAAGGCCGAATCGGCGCGAGTGCCGGTGCCGACCGCGGTGCTGGAGTTCCTTGCCCACAAGATCAGCACCAACATCCGCGAGCTCGAGGGCGCGCTGAACCGCGTCGTCGCCCACGGACAGCTCATCGGCCGCGAGATCACCGTCGAGATGGCGCAGGACGTCCTGCACGATCTCCTCCGCCAGGCTGATCGCAAGGTGACGGTCGACGAGATCCAGCAGCGCGTTGCCGCGCACTACAACATAAAACTCGCCGAGATGAGCTCGCCGCGGCGCGCCCGCTCGGTGGCGCGGCCGCGGCAGGTGGCGATGTATCTTGCCAAGCAGCTCACGACGCTCAGCCTGCCGCAGATCGGCAAGCGCTTCGGCAACCGCGACCACACCACCGTCATGCATGCTGTCCGCAAGATCGAGGAGCTCAAGATCTCCGATCTCTCGATTGCGGAAGACGTCGAGTTGCTCAAGCGGCAGTTGCAAGGCTGACGATTTCCGGCGTACCCCTCGAGGACGGGGCCGTAACGGCCCCGTTTTTCGTGCCTCGAAGGCAGCCTAAACGCCTCATATTGCGGGCGAAATCGCTTTCAGCCGTCGGCCTCCGTGGTATACTTTTCAGCCATCCTGCCGGGGCTTCTCCGCCCCTGGCGCGGTGGGCCCAAAAACACCTCCAATCGGCCCCGATTACAGCGACCCAACCATGAAACTGACGATCGAGCGGGCGGCCCTTCTCAAGGCCTTGGCCCATGTCCAGAGTGTGGTCGAGCGGCGGAATACGATACCCATCCTGTCGAACGTGTTGATCACCGCCCAGAAGGGTCGGCTGAGCCTTGCGGCGACCGATATGGATCTCGCCGTCAGCGAGACCGTCGATGCGAGCGCCGCCAAGGCCGGCTCGACGACGGCGCCCGCGCACACCCTCTACGAGATCGTCCGCAAGCTGCCCGACGGGGCGCAGGTCGAGCTGGAGACGGCAAGCGACGGCAACAGCCTCGTGATTCGCGCCGGCCGCTCGCGGTTCACCCTGCAGTGCCTGCCGCCGGCCGACTTTCCGGCGATGAACGAGGGCGACCTGCCGCATCGCTTCCAGCTGCCGGCGACTGACCTCAAGGGCATCATCGACCGCACGCGCTTCGCCATTTCCAACGAAGAGACACGTTACTACCTGAACGGAATCTACTTCCATGCCGCCAAGGCCGCGGGCACCGAGGTGTTG
This sequence comes from Reyranella sp., assembly GCF_036558665.1. GTDB lineage: Bacteria > Pseudomonadota > Alphaproteobacteria > Reyranellales > Reyranellaceae > Reyranella. The sequence goes on from NZ_DATBFE010000067.1 coordinate 15,766, forward strand.
CGCGGCGTGGCGACCGACGGCCATCGGCTGGCGCGGGTCGAAGTGCCGCTGCCGAAAGGCGCCGGCGACATTCCGGGCGTGATCGTGCCGCGCAAGACCGTGAACGAGGTGCGCAAGCTCCTCGATGAAAGCGACGGGTCGGTGGATATCGAGCTTTCCGACACCAAGATCCGTTTCGCCAGCGGCGGCGTGACCCTGGTCAGCAAGCTGATCGACGGCACTTTTCCAGACTACGAGCGTGTCATCCCGACAGGCAACGACAAGGTGCTGAACGTTCCCTGCAAGGAGTTCGCCAACGCCGTCGATCGCGTGTCGACGATCTCGACCGAGAAATCTCGGGCCATCAAGCTTGCTGTCGGCAAGGGCGTGGTCACGCTGTCGGCCACCAGCCCCGACGCGGGCAGCGCCACCGAAGAGATCGAGGTCGACTACAAGGACACGGCGCTCGAAATCGGCTTCAACTCGCGTTACCTGCTCGACATCACCGAGCAGATCGCCGGAGCGGAGGCGCGCTTTTTGATGGCCGACGCGGGCTCGCCCACCCTGGTGCGCGACGGCGCCGACGAGAGCGCGCTCTATGTTCTCATGCCGATGCGGGTATGACGCCGCCGCCGATCAACGCGCTCGCCTATTCTTCCGACGCCGCACCCGGCGCAGCGCCGGCCCTTCTGGCCGTGCGCCAGGTTCGACTGACCGATTTCCGCAACTATCGCGGGCTTCGCCTCGATTGCGGCCCTGAGCCCGTGGTGCTGGTGGGCGCGAACGGCGCCGGCAAGACCAATCTCCTTGAGGCGCTGTCCTTCCTTGTTCCCGGGCGTGGCCTGCGCCGGGCGCGGCTCGACGAGATCACGCGCCGGGCGCGCGGCGAGCAGCCGGTGGCCTCGACCTGGGCCGTGGCCGCGACGCTCGACACGGCGCAGGGCCGGCTTGCCATCGGCACGGGTCTCGAGCCGGCGCGCAACGAAGGCGGCATGCCAAGACGGGTCGTCCGGATCGACGGCCGGCCGGCTGCAAGTCAGACCGCCCTCGGCCTGCACGCGGCGGCAGTATGGTTGACGCCGCAACTGGACCGCCTGTTTCTCGATGGCCCGGGCGAACGGCGGCGGTTCCTCGACCGGCTGGTGACGGCTCTCCATCCCGAGCATGCGGGCGATGTTGCCGCTTACGAGAATGCCCTGCGCCAGCGCAGCCGCCTGCTGGGCGAGGGCAACCGCGACCCGCACTGGTTCACCGCCCTCGAGGACACGATGGCGCGCCACGGCGTGGCGCTGGCGGCGGCACGCGCCGACACCGTCCATCGGCTCGATGCGGCGGCGCGGCTGGGGGTCGGGCCTTTTCCCCGCGCCTCGCTGGCCATGGCCGGCGAGGTCGATGGCTGGATCGCCTCGATGGCCGCGCTCGATGTCGAGGACCGGTTGCGCGCCGAGCTGGCCGCGGGACGCTTGCGCGACGCCGAAGCCGGCACCACATCTTGCGGGCCGCATCGCAGCGACCTCAGCGTACGCCATCTCGATCTCGACCTGCCGGCCGCGGAAGGTTCCACCGGCCAGCAGAAGGCTCTGCTGGTGTCGATCACCATGGCGCATGCCCGGCTGGTGGCGCTGTCGCGCGGACAGCCGCCACTGTTGCTGCTGGACGAGATCGCGGCGCATCTCGATGCCGAGCGCCGCGCCGCGCTGTTCGAGGAGATCGTGGCGCTGCGCGCGCAGAGCTGGATGACCGGCACCGACGCCGGCCTTTTCGAGCCGCTGGCCGGCCGCGCGCAGCTCTTGCGCGTCGCCGACGGAACCATCGCGGCAGGCTGAACGCTTTCAGGATCGGGACGATGGACGAGAACGAGCAAGTGCCGAATGGCAACGGAAGTGGAAACGGAAACGGCGAGGACTACGACGCCGCTTCGATTCAAGTTCTGCGTGGGCTGGAAGCCGTGCGCAAGCGGCCGGGCATGTATATTGGAGATACCGACGACGGCAGTGGTTTACACCACATGGTTTACGAAATCGTCGACAACGCGATTGACGAGGCGCTGGCCGGTTACTGCGATGCGGTGAATGTCGTCCTGAATGGCGACGGCTCTGTCACCGTGCGCGACAACGGTCGCGGCGTGCCGGTTGACATCCACAAGGAAGAAGGCATTTCCGCTGCCGTCGTCATCTTCACCCAACTCCACGCCGGCGGGAAATTCAATCAGAACGCCTACAAAGTCGCAGGTGGCCTGCATGGCGTAGGCGCTGCGGTCGTCAATGCACTCTCCAGTCAGCTCGACCTGCGTATCTGGCGCGGCGGCAAGGAACACTTTGTGCGCTTCCGCGATGGCGGCAACTGGGAGAAAGATCTCGAAGTGGTGGGCGATGCACCCGAGGGCAAGCGCGGCACCGAGGTGAGCTTCCTGCCTTCGCCCGAAGTTTTCACCCGGACCGAGTTCGATTTCGCCACCCTGGAGCACCGCTTGCGCGAGCTTGCCTTCCTGAACTCGGGCGTGCGCATCATCCTCACCGACGAGCGCGGCGCCGAGACCAAGGTTTCCGAGCTCTTCTATGAAGGCGGAGTCGAGGCCTTCGCCAAGTATCTCGACCGCAACAAGCAGGTGCTGCACAACCCGCCGGTCTCGATCCGCGGCGAGAAGGAAGGCATCTCGGTCGAAGTCGCGATGCAGTGGAACGACAGCTATCACGAGACGATGCTGTGCTTCACCAACAACATCCCGCAGCGCGACGGCGGCACGCATCTCGCCGGCTTCCGTGGCGCGCTGACGCGCACGCTGAACAAGTATGCCGACGAGTCGGGCATCTCGAGGAAGGAGAAGGTGAGCCTGAGCGGCGACGACATGCGCGAGGGCCTGACCTGCGTCCTGTCGGTCAAGGTGCCCGACCCGAAATTCTCCTCGCAGACCAAGGACAAGCTGGTCTCCTCGGAAGTCCGGCCGGTCGTCGAATCGGTGGTCAGCGACAAGCTCGGCCAGTGGTTCGAGGAGCACCCGGCCGAGGCGCGCAAGATCGTCACCAAGGTCGTCGAGGCGGCGGCGGCGCGCGAGGCGGCGCGCAAGGCGCGCGAGCTCACCCGCCGCAAGGGAGCGCTCGATGTGAGCTCGCTGCCGGGCAAGCTGGCCGACTGCCAGGAGCGTGATCCAGCGCTTTCCGAGCTCTTCATCGTCGAGGGGGATTCGGCCGGAGGCTCGGCCAAGCAGGGCCGCAATCGCGCCAACCAGGCGATCCTGCCGCTGCGCGGCAAGATCCTGAATGTCGAGCGCGCCCGCTTCGACAAGATGCTGTCCTCGGCCGAGATCGGCACCTTGATCACGGCCCTGGGCACGGGCATCGGCGTCGACGATTTCAGCCTGGAGAAGCTGCGCTACCACAAGATCATCATCATGACCGACGCGGACGTGGACGGCAGCCACATCCGCACCCTCCTGATGACGTTCTTCTACCGCCAGATGCGCGAGCTCATCGACCGGGGCCATCTCTATATCGCCCAGCCGCCGCTGTTCAAATCCGTCAAGGGCAAGTCGGCGATCTACCTCAAGGACGAGCGTGCGCTGGACGATCACCTGATCCGGACTGGACTCGAGGGCGCCACGCTCCGGCTCGGCGACGGCACCGTGCAGGCGAGCGACGATCTGCGGCACACGGTCGACATCGCCCGCTCGGTCTCCAATCTCGTGAAGCCGCTTGCGCTCTCGCGCCGCGTGACCAACCAGGCGGTGATCGAGCAGGCGGCTATTGCCGGCGCCTTCAAGCCGGATGTTTTGGCCGATGCGGATCTTGCGCGGCAGACGGCCGACTACATCGCGCGGCGCCTGAATGCGGTGAGCCCGCCGCTGGAGCGCGGTTGGACCGGCGAGCCGACGGCGGATGGCGGCCTCGCCTTCAGCCGGCGCCTGCGCGGTGTGCAGGAACGGCACGTAATCGATGGCCCGCTGATCAAGAGCGCCGAGGCGCGTCGCCTGGATGCGCTGGCCGCCGACCTGCAGGCGGTCTATCAGCAGCCCGGCATCTTCGTGGCGAAGGACAAGGAGACGACCATCGCCTCGCCGACCGAGATGTTCGCCGCTGTGCTCGAGGCCGGGCGCAAGGGCATGACGATCCAGCGCTACAAGGGCCTGGGCGAGATGAACCCGGATCAGCTCTGGGAGACAACTCTCGATCCCGAGGCGCGCACGCTCCTGCAGGTCAAGATCAATCATGCCGACGAGGCGGATGAAATCTTCTCGACGCTGATGGGCGACGTGGTCGAGCCGCGCCGCGACTTCATCCAGGACAATGCGCTCAAGGTGGCGAACCTCGATGTCTAGGCTGCTGGCGCTCGTCGCGGCGATCATGGCAATCGCGAGCGCCGCACTGGCGCAGGCGCCCGGCCCGGCGCCCACCGTGCATCCGGGGACCAGGCTCAACTTTCCACCGACCCTGGGCGGCGCCAGCTTCGAGCGCGGCGAGGCCGAGGGCAGCGGTGCCGTCTACCTTTACGGCATCAACAAGATGCAGATCTACGTCATCCTCTATGACGGTGGACGGCGCGTGCCGCCGGGCAGCGACAGCCCCGCCCTCTTGACCCAGTTCACGACCGAGGTGAACCAGGCCGCGGCCCAGCTCACCGGCGCCGGATATCATCAGTTCGAACGCCCCACGGTGCCGTCCACCTGCGCCTATGGCAGCGTCACGTTTCGCTGCATCGTCTACAGCGTCCATGCGGCCAGCGGGCGCCTCTACAGCAAGCTCCTGATGACCGGTTACCACGACTACTTCCTGAAGATCCGCATCGACTGGGCATCGGGCACCGGCCAGACACAGGCCGATGCGGACAAGGCGCTGCAAGCCTTCGTCCCGGCCCTCATCCACTGAGCTAGAGCACCATCTGCGTCTGTGTGACGACCGCGACCAGCTTGCCCTCGGCGGTCGTGATGCGGGTCGTCCAGACTTGCGTCCGCCGTCCGCGATGGATCGGCGTCGTGTCGCCGATCACCGTCGTGCCCACTGGCGCGGGTCCCACGAAATTGGTCTTGCTCTCGATCGTGGTCGTGCCCTTGCCCTCGGGCAGGTTGAGGACGGTGGCAGCCGCGCCCAGTGTGTCCGCGAAGGCCATCACGGCACCGCCGTGCAGGACGTCCGGCCGCGTGCAGAGTTCGGGCCGGACGACCATCTCTGCCCTGACGCCGGTCTCACTCGCCGCCACGAACTTGAGCCCGAGCACCTTGGCGAAAGGCAGTTGGCGGTCGTTCAGGAATTGCACCTTGTCCATGTCGTCTCCGTTCAGTGGTCGGCCCCGAGGCGGCGCAGGCCCAGATACTCCAGGATGGCGATGTCGGCCACGATCAACGCCTGGATCACGACGGCCACGATGCCAACGGTGGTCCATACCGACGGCAGGCCGAGCACCAGCACGCTTCCCACGACCCAAGCCAGATCGGTGGCGAATATGACGCGTGCCCACGCTGCTGGCAGGATTCGGCGCGAAGCGATCCAGGCGCAGGCGGCACCGAAGGCAATCAGCCCCAGACCCAGCACTTCGAGCACGATGGCAACGTCGAGGCCAGCCGGCGCCGCCGGCTCGTGGACGGCAAGCCTTGCCAGCGGGGTTGCAAGGATCGCCATCACGGCGCCCGAGACGGCGGAAAACATGGCGTTGCCCCACAGCGTGCGGCGCAGCAGGCGGTCGGCCGAAACGTTCATGACATCCTCCCTGGAATGTGTCGACGACAGGAGAATTCCGTCCGAATCGGCTGCCGGACAATTACGCTTCGGGTAATCGGCGGACCTGCGGGCCGGTGCTACTGTTTGCACCATGATGAACACAGCTATGCCTGCGACAGCCAGCCAGCCCGACCTGTTCGGCCCCATGCTGCGCGCTTGGCGCCGCCGCCGTGGCGCCAGCCAGCTCGCGCTCGCCCTGCAGTCGGGCGTGTCGCAGCGTCATGTCAGCTTCCTGGAATCGGGCCGCGCGCGGCCGAGCCGGGAGATGGTCGTGCAGCTCTCCTCGGCCCTCGACGTCCCGCTGCGCCAGCGCAACGCCATGCTGCTGGCGGCCGGCTTCGCGCCGGTCTATCGGGAGAGCAATCTCGCCGCGCCCGAACTCGGGCCGGTGCGCCAGGCGATCGAGCGCATGCTGAAGCAGCAGGAGCCCTATCCTGCCGTTGTCATCGACCGGCTGTGGAACCTCCTGCAGGCCAACGAGGCGGCCAACGCCTTCATCATCTTCCTGTTCGAGGGCCCCCCGCCCGCACCGCCGCCAGGCAAGGGCCCCAATGTGTTGCGCTGGCTGCTCGACCCCAAGGCACTGCGATCCAAGATCGCCAACTGGGAAGAAGTGGCGCGCTATCTTGTGTCGACGACCTATGCCGAGATCCTGGCCGACGGCGGCGAACCAAAGGCCCTCGCCTTCATCGAGGAGATCATGGCCTACCCTGACGTGCCGGCCTCGTTCCGCAAGCTGCGCTTCGAGGACCGGCCGGCCCCGGTGCTGACGGTCGACTATATCGTCGGCGGCAAGTCGCTGTCGGTGTTCACCACCATCGCCACGCTCGGCACGCCGCAGGACGTGACGCTCCAGGAAGTCCGCATCGAATGTTTCTTCCCGGCCGACGAGCGCAGCGACGCGCTGTTCAAGAGCCTGGCGGCCAAGGGCTGACGCGCGATTATCCGGCCTTTTCCATGAGTGCCAGGAGGCCCTTCACGATCTGAATGGGCGCCGGCGGGCAGCCGCCGATATGCAGGTCAACGGGAAGAACACTGGCAAGTGGTCCAGCGACAGCGTCCGATCCGGCAAAAACCCCGCAATTGGCAGCGCAATCGCCCACGCCGACGACCCATTTTGGTTCGGGCGCGGCATTGTAGGCGCGCAAGAGTGCCTCCTGCATATTCCACGTCACCGGTCCCGTTACCAGGAAGACGTCGGCATGCCGCGGTGAGGCCACAAACTTCAGACCAAACCGTTCGATGTCATAGACCGGGTTGTTGAGCGCATTGATCTCGAGCTCGCAGCCGTTGCAGGAGCCGGCATCGACCTCGCGAATGGCAAGCGACCGGCCCAGCTGCTGTCTTGCCCGCTCGGCCAGCGCCTTCGCCAGCTCCTCGAGCGCCGCCGGCTCCGGCACGGGCGGCATGACCGTCGCTTTTCCCCTGCGCAAGGCATCGAGCAGAAACGATCTCATGGCGCACGCCTCATAGATCCTGACCCGAGTAGGCGCAGTTGAAGGATTTATTGCAGATCGGGAAGTCGGCAATGATGTTGCCCTCGATCGCTGCTTCAAGAATCGGCCACTGGAACCAGCTCGCGTCCCGTATATGCACGCGACCCAGACGCCCTGCGCTATCGAGGGTCACGCTCAGGAAGGCGTCGCCCCTGAAGGCCTCAATCAACGCCGCCCCTTCGCCGGCGACGAACGGCGGCGGCTCGCTTCGGATGTCGCCGGGTTCAAGCCGATCTAGGAGTTCTCGGACCATCCGAAGGCTCTCGACGATCTCGTCCATGCGCACCTGCAGGCGTGCATCAACGTCGCCGTCTATGCGTGTCTTGGCCTCGAAATCGAGCCTATCGTAAGGCCCATAGGGAAAGGCTTTGCGCGTATCGAAGGCTCGCCCGGAAGCGCGACCGACAAAGCCGCCCGCTGCATATTGGCGCACGAGCTCGGGCCTCGCGACGCCAGTTGTGACGGTGCGATCCTGGAGCGATGGCAGGCCGTCGTAGACACGCAGGATCTCGGCGCGTGTTTCCTCCAGCCGCGCGAGAAGGTCGCGGATCGGACCGATGCCGTCCTGTGACAGATCGGTCGCGACGCCGCCCGGTACGACGCAGTCCATCATCAGGCGGTGGCCGAAGCAGGCGGCAGCGACCAACAGTACGTCCTCACGCTGCAGCATGCAGCGTGCGTTGATCGTGATCACGCCTGCATCGTTGCAGATCCCGCCCACATCGTTGATGTGATGCGAAAGCCGTTCGAGCTCGGCGAGGATGCCGCGCAGCAGTACGGCGCGTGGTGGTACGCTCCAGCCCAAGGCCGTCTCGACCGCCCGGGCAAAAGCCCAGGCATAGGCGACCGTGCTGTCGCCGGAGATGCGGCTGGCGATGCGTGCACCCCGCGCGACGTCGGCCCCCTGCAGCAGCCGTTCGACGCCTTTGTGGGTGTAGCCAAACCGCTGCTCAAGCCGCACCACTGTCTCTCCGCTCGCGGTGAAGCGGAAGTGACCAGGTTCGATAATGCCGGCATGAATTGGTCCGACAGCAACTTGGTGCAGATCGTCACCCTCGACGCGAAGGAATTCGTATCGGGCGGTGCTTTCGCGCCCCGGCCATCGTCCGTGATCAAGCCAAGGCCGCCCATCGGGCAGGCCGACCGGCCGCACACCATGCAGGTCCCGCATCGCCCGCTCCAACCGCAGCGCCGGAGCGTGATGGACCGAGACAGAAGGATAGGCACCCTTGTCGGTCTTGAGCGACAAGATGGCGCGACGGCCCTTGCCATTCAGCGCCATGCGCACCCTGCCTTCGTCGACCCACAGCGCGCTAAGGTCATGCTGACCGGCCGCGCAGCCCTCCGCCAGCGCCGTCCAAACGTCGGACGTGACGTCCAGACGCACATAGCCGTCCGGCCCGGCATGGTTGCCGGCAATGAGGTCGGCGAGTGCGGTACCGGTCATCCCAGAAGCTCCGCGGCGCGCTGGAACCAGGCGACGAGCACTGCCGGCAGAAAGACGCCCGCCGCCAGCACGAGTGCGAGATGCAGGACCATGGGCACGGACGAGGCATCCACGCGGTGCGCCGGCCCCGTTGGCACACCCAGAATTGTGCCCTGCAGCCGCATCAGTAGCGCGCCGAATCCGACCAACAGGCCGAAGGCCGGCAACAGGGCGAGCCACGGCTCGCGCGCAAAGGTCGTCGTCAGGATCAGGAATTCGCTGGCGAAGACGCCGAACGGCGGCATGCCGGAGATGGCCAGCACCGCAAGTGCGAAAGCGACAGCCAGCCGGGGATGCGTTTCGCTCAGTCCGGTGATCTCGGCGATGCGCTGAGTACCCTTGGCCTGAGCGATGTGGCCGACGGCGAAGAAGATGCCGGACTTCGTCAGGCTGTGCATGGCCATGTGCAGGAGGCCGGCGAAGTTGGCGAGCGGTCCGCCCATGCCGAACGCGAAGACCATCAGGCCCATGTGTTCGATCGACGAATAGGCGAACAGCCGTTTGATGTCGCGGCGCTGGTAGAGCATGAAAGCCGCGAAGATCAGCGAGACCAGCCCCATCACGATCATCACCGGGCCGGGGTTGAGCGCCGTCGGCTGGCCGGCAATCAGCATCTTGAAGCGCAGCAGCGCGTAGAGCGCAACGTTCAGCAGAAGGCCGGACAGCACCGCCGATATCGGCGTCGGCCCCTCGGCATGGGCGTCCGGCAGCCAGGCATGCAACGGTGCCAGCCCGATCTTTGTGCCGTAGCCGATCAGGAGGAAGATGAACGCAAGATCGAGAATCGCCGGATCCATCTTCGCCGCTACCCCCTGGAGAAGGCTCCAGGTCATCGCCGGCACTCCCTCGCCCAGCGCCGGCTGGCCGGCCAGATAGATCAGGATGGTGCCGAAGAAGGCGAGCGAGATCCCCACGCTCGCCAGGATGAAATACTTCCAGGCTGCCTCGATCGACTGAGGCGTCCGGTAGAGGCCGACCATCACCACCGTGATCAGCGTCGCCAGTTCCAGCCCGACCCAGATGAGGCCGATGTTGTTGGCGGCCAGGGCAACGTTCATCGACCCCATCATCGCCTGGAACATGGCGTGGTAGAACCGCACGAATCTGGGCGGCAGCCGGCCGGTCTCGATTTCATGGCCGATGTACGAGGCGCTGAAGATCGAGGTAGTGAAGCCCACAAGGGTGTTGATGGCGATGAAGACGATGTTGAACTCGTCGACGATCGCATAGGGACCAACCGTCCTCTCGTCGCCGATCAGCCACAGGCCGGCGGCGAAGGTTATGGCGGAAGCAAGCACATTGACGATCGCCCCCGTGCGATAACCGGGAATGGCCGCCAGCACGAGCGCCGCCACATAGGGCACGAGAACCACGATCTGATAGGTGTGCATCAGCGCGTGTCCCCGCGCATGCGGTCGAGCGCCTCGATATCGATCGTGTCGAAGCGCTCGCGAATGCGAAATACGAAGACCGCGAACACGAAAAGGGCGATCAGCACCGAGAAAGCGACGCTGACCTCGACGACCAGCGGCATGCCCCGCGCGCCGGTGGCAGCGAGGATCAGACCGTTCTCCATCGACATGAAACCGACAACCTGGGTGACGGCATTGCGCCGCACGATCATCATCAGAAAGCCGAGAAGGATGATGGCGAGGGCCAACGCCAGCCCTTCGCGCGCATGGCTCGCCGTGCCTTGCGCGACCTTGAGCAACAGCGCCTGCGCCAGGCCCGTGAGGGCGAGCCCGACCATCAGGGCGAGGCCCACGCCGACCACCTTCTCGACCTCGCGATGGATGCCCAATCGCACCACCGTGCGATGGAGCGCTACCGGAATGACGATGCCTTTGAGGCAGAGGGCGATCAGTGCGGTGATGAAGAGTTCCGACCGGTCTTGCGACCACGCCGCCCAGGCCACGGCGAGCGCCAGCGTGACCGATTGCGCCGCGAAAGTCTTGAGCACCGCGGCCATGCGCTCCTGGTAGAGGAGCGCAAAGCTCGTCACCAGCATGACGCCGGCCAACAAATGGGAAAGCTCATATCCTTGAATCACTGGACCGCCCCTCGCGCAAGGAACGCCAGCAGAATCGCCAGGAAGCCGAACACGAAGGCGATGCCGAGGAAATCAGGCAGGCGAAACACGCGCATCTTGGCGATGCTCACCTCCCACACGCCCAGCAGCGCGGCGCCGCCCAGAAGCTTTGCGGTCCAGGCCAGCAGCCCGACGATCCAGCCGCCGATGCCTGCGCTGGCGGGCGCCATGCCAAAGGGAGCGAACAGGCAGATCAGCAGCGAGAGATAGAGAACCAGCTTCAGGTAACCCGCAGCCTCGACCAAGGCGAGATGGCGTCCCGAGTACTCGAGAATCATCGCCTCGTGGACCATGGTGAGCTCGAGATGAGTGGTCGGATTGTCGACCGGGATGCGTGCATTCTCGGCGAGCGCCACGATGATCAGCGCAACCAGCGACAATGCCAGCGATACCCGCACCGCTAGTGGCTCGGCAATGAAGAAGTCGGCGACGCCGGCGAGCCTGGTCGTGCCGGCGGCGATGGCAAGCGTCAGGACGATCAGCATCATCGCCGGCTCGGCAAGCGTGGCGATCATCATCTCGCGCGACGAGCCGATGCCCCCGAAGCTCGTGCCGACATCCATCCCCGCCAGCGCGAGCAGCGCACGTGCGGCGCCGAGCAGCGCGACCAGCGCCACGACGTCGGCCGCCCAATTGAACATCAGTCCGGAGGCGAAACTCGGGACCAGCGCCGCGGCCACCCACGTGAGGGCGAAGATCAGAGAGGGCGCTGCCCGGAACAGCCACGAGGCGCTCTCGGCCACCACCGATTCCTTGCGCAGAAGCTTGGCGAGGTCACGATAGCCCTGCAGGAGTGGCGCGCCTTGACGACGCATCAGGCGGGCCTTGACCCGCCGCACCACGCCGACAGCCAGCGGCGCGATCAGCAGCACCAGGAACATCTGCCCGCCCTGCGCCAAGACCCGCATCACGAGATCGGCGCTCATACCGTCACTGCGGCGATTGAAAGCAGGATGACGAGGGCCGCGAACATCAGTACGAGGTAACGCCGGATGGTAAGGAACTGCAGCGCATTGAGACGTTCGGACAGCCTCAGCAGGGCGCGCCACGGCGCGACATAGAGGGTCGTCCATACGTAGTCGATCAAGGCGACCGAGAAGCGTGCCGGACGAAGATCGCCCGGCGGCGGCATCACCACCGTCTCGCGAGCGGAAAAGACCACGGCGCCATAGACGCGCCGCAAGGGCTGGGCAAAGCTCGCGGCGCTGTACTGGAGGGCCGGCGACGGATCGGGAAAGCCGCAATCCCATGCCGGCCCGCGTCGCGTGCGACGGGCCGACAGGCGATGCACGACCAGCAGCGTGACAACCGACGCGATCGCCACGAAGAGCACGATGATCGCCGCATCGTAGTTGCTGCGGGAGGGCTCGAAGGCGATCAGTGAGAAGGGAGTTGGTCCTGTGCCGGCATTGGGCAACCCGCTGCCCACGAGCCCTTTCAGCACCGGCGTGAGGGCTTCCGTCAGAAATGCCCCGAGCAGCCCGCCCAAGATGCAAAGAAGCGCAAGCCCCCCCATCGCGATCTGCTGCACAAGTGCTACCTCGTGCGCACGCGCCGCCTCGACGCTACGCGGGCGGCCAAGGAAGGCGATGCCATAGACGCGCACGAAGCAGGCAGCCGCCAACGCCGCCGCCAAGGCCAGCATTGCCCCGATGGTGGGGGCGGCGAAATTCAGCGTCGACTGCGGCAAGGCGGGCGCGGCGATGACCGACTGGAACAACAGCCACTCGGACACGAAACCATTGAGGGGCGGCAGGGCGGAGATGGAAAGCGCCCCCACGAGGAAGAACGCCGCCGTTCGCGGCATGCGATGGATGAGGCCACCCATCGCCTCGAGATTACGCCGCCCCGTTACATGCAGTACAGCGCCTGCGCCCAGGAAGAGCAGAGACTTGAACCAGGAGTGGTTCAGGATGTGCAGGAGCGCCGCGGCCATTGCCACGGCGGCGGCTGCGGGCTGTCCATTGGCACGAAAGGCGAGCGCGAGGCCGAGTGCCACGAAGATCACGCCGACATTCTCGACCGTCGAATAGGCCAGCACGCGCTTGAGGTCGCGATCGAAGACAGCGTAGAGCAGGCCCAACACCGCGGTGATCGCACCCAGCACGATCGGCGGCAGTGACCACCACCACGCCGGAGGCCCGAGCAAGTCGAAGGCGATGCGCACGAAGCCATAGAGAGCGACCTTGGTCATGACGCCGCTCATCAGGGCCGACACATGGCTTGGCGCTGCGGGATGGGCGAGCGGAAGCCAGACATGCAGGGGAGCAAGGCCGGCTTTGGAGCCGCAGCCCACCAGCGCGGTCGTCAACACCAGCGCCGCGATCATCGGTGTCGCGGTATGGGTGCGAATGGTGTCGAACACATAGCCGCCCGCTGGACCTGCAAGGCCGCCAAAAGCAAACAGAAGCGCCGTCGTACCGATGGCCGCCATGACAAGGTAGAGATGCCCAGCCCGCCGGTTCTCCGCGTTCGTATGGTGCGCCACCACCAGCGCCCACGAGGTGAGTGACATCAGCTCCCAGGAAAACAGGAAAGCATAGGCATCGTCGGCGATCAGAACGAGATTCATGGCCGCCGCAAACAGCGGGAATAGTGGTTCCACGCGCGGCGTGAGCTCTTTCGCGTGATCCAGCCCCATACCGTAGAGGCTAGCGGACAGCAGACCGCCGTTGATCACCAAGCCGAAGAACGCGGACAGCGGGTCAAGGCGCAAGTGAAGCCCGATCGTCGACAAACCGATCGGCAGCACGGCCGCAAATCCGGCGTGGCCCAGCCATACCGCCAAGTCGATCGCGCCGAGCGCAATCGCCGCCAAAGCAGTAACGGGATAGACGACCGCCAGCAGGAGACCGCGTCCCGATACCGCGGCAAGGGTCGCCGCAACAGCCAGCGCTCCGAGCGCGACCCCTGGGACATACATGACCGGCACGACTGGGTTGGCTCTTTCCTAATTTTACTTCTTTTTTATGTCTAATCTTATCCAGTCTAGCAAACGAACACCCTCACGTTGAAGCTAAAGAGCGCACGGGGGGCAGATTCAAGCCGTGCTCAAACTGCCAAAGCCTGGAGCCAGAGCGGTGAATCAGGGCAAGGTCTTGGCCCGTTCGGCGGCGTCGGCGAAGTCGAGCGGGCTGTCGGACCGGCAGGCGGGCGGGCGGCGCGGATCGGGCACATCGATGAACTCGTTGCGCAAGCGAGCCGCGCAAGCGTCCTGCGCCGAAACGCCATGACCCAGGGCGCGAAAGACGATGTGGCGCGAGAGCGAGAGATGTCGCGCCGCCTCGTGCCCCCATTCCGGCGGGGTCAGCCAATCGTAGCCGCCGCTCAGCAGAAGAGTTGGAATGCCCGATTCCACGGGCTCCCGTTCCGACGACGGCGCCTTCGGCACGCGCCAGACCGGACAGAAGGCGCCCAGTCTGCTCATCCGGGCACTCAGACTGTAAATGCCGCCATCCTGGATCGCCCGGTCACGCGCCGTCTTGTCGACGACCGCCCAGCTTTCGCGGCATTCGATGGTGTTGAAAAGCCCGCCAAACTGCTGCGCGTTTCCTTCGGTCAAGGCGCCGTCGTCTTCCTCCAGCGCTTCGGCAAATCGGGCGATCAAACGCCGATCGCCTCGTGAAAGCGCCGTGACCGTCTCCGGCACCATCGCCGCATCGCCCTCGCGCATCATGTACAGCAGCACCAGCAGGAGCTTCGTGCTGTCGAGCTTGACGGTCCGGGATTGATCGTCGATCTCGAGCGTGATTTCGATCGGCTCGCGATCGGCATTGGCGACCAGCGCGCGGGTAACGGTATCCAGATCGGGATTGCGCGTGCGGCAGACCTTGTCCGAGGCACAGTCCGCATAGAGCTGTTCGAACGCCCTGCGAACGATCTCGGGCTCGTTCTGCTCGCCGTTGATTTCGGGCGGATAGACACCATCCAGCACGGCCGCGCGAACCAGCGCGGGATGGCGCCGCATGATCTCGAGTGCCCAGCGCGTGCCGTAGGAGATGCCGTAGAGATTGACCTTTTCGAGCTTCATCGCCTTGACCAGATCGGCGACGTCGTCGGCGAGCGCGGGTGTCGCATACATCGCAAGATCGATCTTTCGCTTGTCGAGGTCGGCGCGACACTCCTGCAAAATGTCCCGTTCCTGCGGCTCGGTGACAGTGCGGCGACGCGCCCGCGCCGGCTCGGAGTCGCGCGCCTCGAAGCAATCGAGATTGGGCCTGGAGCCTCCGGCGCCGCGTTCGCTAAGGATGATGACGTCGCGCTTGCGACGGATTGCGGCGGTGTCGCGCCACCAGTCGCCTTCGGCCAGCGGGTCGCCACCGGCATTGTAGGCCACGAGCGGCGCATCGCCCGGCCCGCCGGCCAGATAGATCACAGGATCGCGGCCGAGCGCCCGACGAGCTTTCAGGACCGCCACCTTGAGGCGAACTTGCTGGCCCTCCGGCCGGGCGCGATTTTCCGGCACGATCAGGGTGTGGCATTCGAGCCTGTCGCCGCGCGGCGGCTTGAAAGCGCAGCGGTCACGCTCGAGGCGCGGCGCCGCCGCTGCGGCACCGATCGTCAGCATCAGAAGAGCCGCCAGCCCCGCCCCGACCAATCTTGAGATCATGTCCTCGCTTCGAGCCACATCGCGGCTTGTGGCGCCATGAAGTATTCTATCGCAGCGAGCGCGGCTGCTGCTTGAAAAACTGTGCGCTGCCGCCGCAAGTTGGTGCGCATGAGCAACCGTTCCTACTGGACCGCCGTGTGGTGCGGCTTCCTCGTCCTCGCCATCGGGCTGGGCGTCCGCCAGAGCTTTGGCATATTCCTGAAACCGGTCTCAGCGGAGCTGCATGTGGGCCGCGAATTGTTTTCCTTCGGCACCGCGCTCTCCATGCTGCTGATGGGAGCTTTCGCGCCGTTTTCAGGACGTCTTGCCGACCGATTCGGCTCCGCCCCCACCATCGCCGGCGGAGGTGCGGTCTACGTGCTGGGCATGATCGCGACGGCCACCATGCATGGCGGCGTGATGCTGGTGCTGGGAAACGTCCTCGTGGGCATCGGACTCTCGGCGGCGACCTTCGGGCCGGTGCTCGGCGTGATCCTGCGCGTCGCGCCGCCGGCGAAGCAGGCGCTGGCGATCGGGATCTGCTCGGCCGGCGGTTCGTTCGGCCAGTTCTTCATCGTGCCGCTCGCTGCGGTGCTGCAGAACCATTTCGGCGACTGGCGCCCCACCATGTGGGCGCTGACGGCAGTCGCCGTGCTCATGATCCTGTTGCCAGTCGGGCTCAACGACAGCCGGCAGATCGCGGCCGCCAAGAACTCCAGGGCCGGCGCCCAGAGCTCGCGCGAGGCGCTGGTCGAGGCCTTCGGCCAGCGAAGCTACGTGCTGCTGGTGATCGGCTACTTCGTATGCGGCTTCCACGTCGCCTTCGTCGGCGGCCATCTGCCGGCCTATATCTCCGACAAGGGCATCGGCCTCTCCCTCTTCGGTCTCAGGCTGTCGCCTGCCGAGCTCGGCGGCTGGAGCATCGGCATGGTGGGTCTCTTCAACATCGCAGGCTCGATCCTGTGGAGCGCGCTCGGCGCCCGTTTCCAGCGCAAGAACCTGCTGGCGTCGCTCTATCTGCTGCGCTCGGTCGTGTTCCTCGCCTTCGTGCTGGCGCCCGTGTCGGCGGCGTCGGTGCTCGCCTTCGCGGGCGCCCTCGGCTTCCTGTGGCTCGGCACGGTGCCGCTGACGACGTCCCTCGTGGGTTACATGTTCGGGCCCGTCCACCTCACCATGCTGAACGGCTTCGTGTTCCTCGGCCACCAGGTCGGCAGCTTTGCCGGCGGCTGGGGCGGCGGCGTGCTGTTCGACCTCACCGGCAACTACGATGCCATGTGGTGGATCTCGATCGCGCTCGGCGTGGTGTCGGCCCTGCTGCATTGGCCGATCGTCGAGAAGCCGGTGCCACGGCCGGCGGCGCTGGCGGCGCAGCCCGCATGACAGCCGGTTGGCGCTCCCTGATCCTGTGGAGCGTCGCCACGCTGGCCGTGGCCGCGACCGCCGTCTCGTTCGTGCTCTGGGGCACCAACGGCGCGGCATATCTCGTCGACCTGGTCGAGACCTACTGCTTATAGCCGAAGCTACAGAATGTACTTGCTGAGGTCGGCGTTCTTGGCCAGCGAACTCACACGCTCGCGCACATAGCCAGCGTCGATCTCGATCCTCTGGCCGGGCTTGTCGGAGGCGGTGAAGCTGATCTCTTCGAGGAGCTTCTCCATCACCGTGTGCAGGCGGCGCGCGCCGATATTCTCGACCGTCCCGTTGATCTCCGCCGAAAGCCGCGCCAGCTCGTCGATCGCATCTTCCTTGAAATCGAGTTCGACCTTCTCGGTCGCCATCAGCGCCTTGTACTGCTTGACCAGACTCGCCTCTGGCTCGGTCAGGATGCGGCGGAAATCCTCCTGATTGAGCGAGGCGAGACTGACGCGGATGGGGAGCCGTCCCTGCAGCTCCGGCAACATGTCCGACGGCTTGGCGAGATGGAAGGCGCCGGAGCAGATGAAGAGCACATGGTCGGTCTTCACCGGCCCGTGCTTGGTGTTCACCGTCGTGCCCTCGATCAGAGGCAGAAGGTCGCGCTGCACGCCCTCGCGGCTCACGTCGCCGCCGCCGCGGAACTCGCTGCGCCCGGTGATCTTGTCGATCTCGTCGATGAAGACGATGCCGTTCTGTTCGACCGATTCGCGCGCCTCGCGCACGACGCGCTCCTGGTCCAGGAGCTTGTCGCTCTCCTCGCGCATCAGCGTCTCGTGGGACTCGGCGACCGTCATCTTGCGCTTCCTGGTGCGCCCGCCGAAGGCCTTGCCCAGCATGTCGCTGATATTGATCATGCCCACGGAGGCCCCGGGCTGGCCCGGGACCTCGAACTGCATCGGACCGCCCTGGTCGGCGACCTCGATCTCGACATCGCGCTCGTTCAGCTCGCCCGCGCGCAGCTTCTGGCGGAAGCGCAGCCTCGTGTCCTCGCTGGCATTGGCGCCGCAAAGGGCGTCGAGCACGCGATCCTCGGCGGCGAGTTCGGCCTTGGCCCGCACATCCTTGCGCATCTGCTCGCGCGTCATGTCGAGGGCGGCCTCCATCAGATCGCGTGCGATCTGCTCGACGTCTCGGCCGACATAGCCGACCTCGGTGAACTTGGTCGCCTCGACCTTGAGGAACGGCGCATTTGCAAGCTTTGCGAGACGGCGCGCGATCTCGGTCTTGCCGCAGCCGGTGGGACCGATCATCAGGATGTTCTTCGGCAACACCTCCTCGCGCAGCGCCTCGGGAAGCTGCAGGCGGCGCCAGCGATTGCGCAGCGCGATCGCGACGGCGCGCTTGGCGTCCTGCTGGCCGATGATGTGCTTGTCGAGTTCGGAGACGATCTCGCGGGGGGAAAAGTCGTTGCCCATGGACTCTACTCAGAGCTTCTCGATGACGAGATTGTGGTTGGTGTAGACACAGATATCGGCGGCGATATCCATCGCCTTGCGCGCGATCGCCTCGGCGTCGAGACCCTCGACGTCGAGCAGTGCCCGCGCCGCGGCGAGCGCATAGTTGCCGCCTGAGCCGATGGCGATCAGGCCGCCTTCCGGCTCCAGCACGTCGCCGGTACCGGACAGCAGCAGCGACACTTCCCTGTCGGCCACCGCCATCATCGCCTCGAGACGGCGCAGATAGCGATCGGTGCGCCAATCCTTGGCGAGCTCGATGCAGGCGCGCAGCAGCTGGCCCGGATGGCGCTCGAGCTTCGCCTCCAGTCGCTCGAACAGAGTGAAGGCGTCGGCGGTGGCGCCGGCGAAGCCGGCGACGATCTGGCCGTTGCCGATGCGGCGCACCTTCTTGGCGTTGCCCTTGACGATCGTCTGGCCCATCGAGACCTGGCCGTCGCCCGCCATCACGACCTGCCCGGCCTTGCGCACAGAGAGGATCGTCGTGGCATGCCAGCCGGGGGATGCCGTGTCGGATTGTGGGGACATGGCACGCTAAATAATCATTCACGGGCGCAATTCAATCGCATTGCTGGGCGGTCGCAGCGCCCGTGCTAACGTCCGCCGATGAACAATTCAGCCCCCGTCATCGTGATCGGCGCCGGAATCGTCGGCACTGCTACCGCCCGCGCACTGCAGCGCGCCGGCCACGGCGTCACTCTTGTCGACAGCGCCGAGCCCGGCCGGGCGACGTCCTACGGCAATGCCGGCTTCATCGCCATCGATCACGTCCTGCCGCTCGCCCGGCCCTCGACCCTGAAGCGCATACCGCGGATGTTGATGGACCGCGACGGCCCGCTCACCGTGCATCCGCCCAGCCTGCCGCAACTTCTGCCCTGGATGACCCGATTTGCGCGCGCAGCCTACAGCGCCGCCGAGGTGAAGAAAGGCGTCGATTCCTTCGGCCCGCTGATGGCCGAAGCCAACATTGCCTGGAAGGCCGAGATCCAGGCGTCCGGCCTCGCCGATCTGTTCCGCAGCAAGGGCGCGCTCTACGTCTACGAGAGTGAGATCGCCTTTGCCGGCGGCGCCGAGGAGCGGGCGCTGCAGGAGGCCAAGGGAACGAATTTCGAGATCGTCGACGGCGATCGCGCGCGCGGCCTGGCGCCGGGCCTGAGCCCGCGCATCGTACGCGGCGTCTACTACCCGCACGGCATGCACACGATCAATCCCTATCGGCTGGTGACGGCGCTGGCAGAGCGCTTCACGGCCGACGGCGGCAGCATCGTGCGCAGGAAAGTGCGAGGGTTCCGGCGCGACGGCAATCGCGTCACCGCGGTCCAGCTCACCGATTCCGAGCTCGCCGCCGACGCCGTCGTGATCGCCGCCGGCCGCGCCTCGGGCGAGCTCACGCGGCTGCTCGGCTTCAATGCGCCTTTGGTCGCCGAACGCGGCTATCACGTCATGCTGGCGCCCGATAATGTGCGCTTCGACCTGCCGGTGAGTCCGGCCGAGCGCGGCTTCTTCATCACACCAATGGAGGAAGGCCTGCGCATCGCAGGCACCGTCGAGCTCGCCGCACCTCACCAACCGCCGTCATGGCATCGCGCCGACCTCCTGGTGAAGCATCTCAAGGACGTCTTTCCCGGCGTCGGCGGCGAGGAGCGCAGCCGCTGGATCGGCGAACGGCCGAGCCTGCCCGACTTCCGCCCCGCCATCGGTCGCGCGCCGCGACTGGCCAACGTCTATTGTGGCTATGGCCATCAGCATGTCGGCCTGACGCTCGCCACCGCGACCGGCCGCCTGATTGCGCGTCAGATCGAAGGCGAAGAGCTGCCCGAGGCGCTGCAGGCCTGCGACCCTGGCCGGTTCGGCTAGGCAACGACACCTCTTCTGCAATCGCAGGGCGGATGGCCCTGACCGTGGTTTCGTTGCGGGATCGAGGCGGGAGGACTACCGTAGCCTCCCTTTTTTGGTTGGCGAATTGTGATCCTGGAGGCGCGCATGAGTTCTCATCGCAGTCCGGCGCAGGTTCGTGCCAGTCTCAAGCACCCCATCATCGACGCCGACGGCCATTGGGTCGAGTACACGCCGGTGTTCGCCGAGCGCATGCGCAAGGTCGCGGGCGACAGGGCGGCCGACGGCTTTCTCGCCGCCCAGCGGCGGATTCCTGACGCGCTGGGACTGTCGATCGCCGAGCGCAAGCAGCGCGGGATCGCCATGGAGAACTACTGGGGCCGCCAGTCGACGAACACCCGCGATCGCGCCACGGCGATGATACCGCGCCTGCTCTACGACCGGCTCGACGAGCTCGGCATCGACTTCGGCATCATCTACCCGACCGCGGGGCTCAGCGTCCCACGCATCCAGGACGACGAGACACGCCGTGCGATCGCACGCGGCTTCAACATCGTGACGGCGGAGTATTTCGCCAAGCTTTCGGACCGGCTCACGCCCGCAGCCATCATCCCGATGTTCACGCCCGAGGAGGCGATCGAGGAGCTCGAGTTCGCGACCAGGCAGCTCGGCGCCAAGGTCGGCATGTTCGGCGGTGCCTTCGCGCGCCGCATGCCGATCGCGGGTGGCCTCGATCCGGCGCTGGCGCGATTCGTCGTGTCCTATGACTCGATCGGGCTCGATAGCGATCACGACTACGATCCCGTCTGGCAGAAGTGCCGCGAGCTCGGCGTGGCTCCCACCTTCCATGCCGGCGGCCGCGGCTTTGCCCTGCGCGCCTCGCCCAGCAACTTCACGTTCAATCACATCGGCCACTTCGCCTCGGCCGGCCATGCCATCGCCAAGGGGTTGTTCCTGGGCGGCGTCACGCGGCGCTTCCCCGATCTCAACTTCGCGTTCCTCGAAGGCGGCGTCGGCTGGGGCTGCCAGCTCTTTGCCGATCTGATCGAGCATTGGGAACGGCGCGGCGCCAAGGGCATCGCCTACATGGATCCCCGCAAGCTCGACCGTTCCTTGCTCAGAACTCTCGTCGACAAGTACGGCGATGCGGACATGGCCGCCGAGCTAGTGCGCCGCGACGGTTGGCCGAGCCGCGAGGAGGACGAGCCGACCGGCGGTGTGCCGGTGCTGGACGACTTCGCCGCCTGCCAGATCACGCGCAAGGAGGATTGGATCGACCTCTACGCGAGACCCTACTACTTCGGCTGCGAGGCCGACGATCGCATGAACGTCACGGCGTTCGGCCGCGCCAATCCGTTTGGCGCACGGATCAACGCGATCTTCAGCTCCGATATCGGTCATTTCGACGTGCCGGACATGCTCATGCCCGTGCCCGAAGCCTACGAGCTGGTCGAGGACGAGTTCATAACGCCGGACGACTTCCGCGATTTTGCCTTCGCCAATGCCGTGCGCTTGTGGGGCACGCAGAATCCACGCTTCTTCGAGGGCACGTCGGTGGCGAAAGAAGCGGCCGCCGTTCTCAACGTTACGCCAACAAAAGTGGCAGCGGAGTAAGCCAGCCTTCGGGTCGCGAGCGACCGGCCAGACTGAGCGCCGAAGACGCGCGCGGTCCGGCGGCCGGCGTCAGGCTCCGTATTGAAGCAGCGCCTCGCCGTTGGCGCGGAGCCAGGCGCGCGGCTTGGCCATGGGTCCGTCGCACAATCGCTCGGTCAGGGCCCAGAAGCGTGGGCCGTGGTTCTTGTGCACGAGATGGGCGACCTCGTGCGCCACGAGGTAGTCCAGGACGTCAGCCGGCGCGAAGACCAGGCGCCAGGAGAAGGACAGCGCGCCGTCGGGGCCGCAACTTCCCCAGCGTGTGCGGCTGTCGCGTACGCTGATGCGCTTCAGCGGCCGCTCGACGCGGGCGGCCTTGGCATGAGCAAGCGGCGTCACGCGCCGACGGACCTCGGCCATCAGCCAATCGCGCAGGCGCCGTGTCAGATACTCGGCCCGCCCCGCGACATGGATCTCGCCCGCCTCGAGCCAGACCGTGCCGCGCGCGCCGGGCCGATGCCGGATGCGATGCGGCACCCCGAACAACGGTACCTCGGCGCCATCGGCGAAAGGACGACGTGCCGGCAGGCGCTTCAGTCTCGCTGCGATCCAGCCGGCCTGCATCTCCGCGAATTGCAGCGCAACGGCAAATGGCATGCGGACCGGCGCGGTGAGCAGGACGCGCCGCTGTGCCGAATCCACGCGCAATGAAACGCGGCGCGCGCGAGCACTGCGCACGAAGGTAAGGGGCAGTGTGGCTCCAGCATGCTCGATTGCGAGTTGTTGGGATTCGCTCGTGAGACTCCCCCTTTGCTGTCGATTGAAAGCCCACCTACCCGACCCTAGACTTCCTGACAAGAAAACGAGGAGGGGGGATGATACGTCGCGATGTCCTGATGATGGCAGGGGCCTTGGGTGCCGTGTTTGCCGCAGCGCTGCATCCAACTTGCCTTCGGGCGCAGACCAAGCTCGCGCTCAAGGCGGCCGACGTCCATCCTGCCGGCTATCCAACCGTTGCCGCCCTGGAAGCGATGGGCAAGAAGCTCGAGCAGGCGACCGGCGGTCGGCTGTCCCTGCAGATGTTCGCCTCGATGACCCTGGGGGGTGAGAAGGAGGAGATCGAGCAGGCACAACTCGGCGCCATCCAGCTTGCCCGCGTCAGCGTGGGGACCCTGGGCCCGGTCATCAATGATCTGAACGTGATGAACCTGCCCTTCCTCTTCCGCAGCACGGCGCACATGCAGAAAGTGATCGATGGATCCATCGGCCGCGAGCTGCTGGACAAGGTCACCGACAATGCGAATGCCCGGCTCGTCGGACTCTGCTGGATGGATGCCGGAGCGCGCAGCCTCTACAACACCAAGAAGTCGATTCACACCATCGCCGATCTCAAGGGATTGAAATTCCGCGTCATCGGCAATCCCATGTTCGTCGAGATGATGAACGCGCTCGGCGCCAATGGCGTGGCCATGGGCTACGACCAGGTATTCAACGCCCTGCAGACGGGGGTGGTGGACGGCGCCGAGAACAATCCGCCGAGTTTCGTGTTCGACAATCACTACACCGTTGCCAAGCACTATACCCTCACCGAGCACCTCATCGTCCCCGAGATGCTGGTGATGTCGAAGAAGACCTGGACCGGCCTTTCGAAGGACGATCGGGCGCTGATCATGAAGGTGAGCGCCGAGGCACAGCGGGAAGAGCGTGTCCTGTGGGAGAAGTACGAGAAGCAGGCGATGGACAAGGCCGCCGCGTCCGGTGTCGAGATCGTTCAGGTGGCCGACAAGAAGCCTTTCCAGGATGCCGTCAAGCCGGTCTGGGACAAGTATGGGCCGAAGTTCGCCGACCTCGTAAAGCGCATCCAGGCCGTTCAATAGCGCAGTGTGAACACCAAGAGCGAGGGGGACGCCGCGTGGCCGAGGCTCTGCGCCGGACGATGGATGGACTCTACCTGCTCTGCGCCTGGGCCGCCGGCCTCGCCTTCGTCCTGATCTCGGCAGTGATCCCCTGGGCGGTCTTCACGCGCTATGTGTTGAACAGCGCGGCCTCCTGGCCCGAGCCCACGGCGGTCCTGCTTACCATCCTGTTGACCTTCATTGGTGCCGCTGCCTGCTATCGCCGCGGGCAGCACATGAACATTTCCTTTTTTGTCGGTTTGCTGCCCGACACGGGCCAGCGAGCGTGCGCACTCGCCGGCGAATTGCTGGTCGGCGCCATGGCGACCTTCATGGCAATCTACGGCACCGGTCTCGTCGAGACGACGTGGCACAACACGATCGGCGACTTTCCGTTCCTTTCGGTCGGCGTCACCTATCTGCCGATCCCGATCGGCGGTGTGTTCCTCCTGCTGTTCGTCATCGAGCGCCTGCTGATCGGCCCGCCGGTCGTCCCGGTCGGGTCGGCCGAGGAGACACGCTGAGGCTCGGCCATGGATATCTTCGTTCTCCTTGCCACCATGTTCGCATGCTTCGTGATCGGCGTGCCCATCGCCTATTCGCTCGCGCTAGCGGCGATCGCAGGCGCATTCTGGATCGGCATTCCGCTCGAAGCGGTCATGCTCAAGATCTCCGACGGCGTCAGCAAGGTCTCCATGCTGACCATTCCCTTCTTCGTGCTGGCCGGTGCGATCATGGCCGAGGGCGGGATGGCGCGCCGGATGGTGGCCTTCGCCGACGTACTGGTGGGTTTCACCGGCGTGCGCGGCGGCCTGTCCGTCGTCAATGTACTGGCGACGACGTTCCTGAGCGGCATCTCGGGCTCGGCCGTCGCGGATACCTCCGCAGTGGGTTCGGTGATGATCCCGCAGATGGTGAAGAGCGGCTTTCCGCGCGTCTATTCGACGAATGTGACCATCACGGCATCGGTCCAGGCGCTGCTCGTGCCGCCCAGCCACAATGCCGTCATCTACTCGCTCGCGACCGGGGGCTCGATCTCGATCATCACGCTCTTCATGGCCGGCGTGGTGCCGGGCCTGGTGCTCGGCTTCTCGCTGATCGTGCTCTGCCTCGTCATCGCCTATCGCGACCGTCATCCGCGCGGAGTGAGCATGCCGATGCGCGAAGCGGCGAAGGTGACCGTCGAGGCAATCTGGGGGCTCGTCACGCTCGTCATTATCCTGGGCGGCATCCTGGCCGGCATCTTCACCGCCATCGAAGCCGGCGCCGTGGCCTGTCTGTGGGCGTTCTTCGTCACCATGTTCGTCTATCGCGACTATCGCTGGCGCGACCTGCCTGCGCTCGTGCACCGCACGCTGCGCACGGTAGCGATGGTGATGACGCTGATCGCCTGCGCCTCGAGTGTGGGCTACGTGATGGCGCTCACCCAGATGCCTGCGAAGATCACGGCATTCTTCCTTTCGATCACCGGCGACAAGCACATCTTTCTGTTCCTGATCAACATCCTGCTGCTGATCATGGGATGCCTGGTCGACATGGCGCCGTCGATCCTGATCGCGACCCCAATCCTCATGCCGGTCATGCTCAGTTTCGGTGTCGATCCGGTTCACTTCGGCATGATCATGATGCTGAACCTCGGCATCGGCCTCTGCCATCCGCCGGTCGGCGCGATCCTCTTTGTCGGCTGTGCCGTCGGCAACGTGACCATCGAAGAGGTCATGCGGCGCATCTGGCCCTTCTATGGCGTGATGTTCCTGGTCCTGATGCTGGTAACCTACCTGCCGGACCTGTCGCTCTGGCTCCCGCGGCTGCTGGGGCTGACCTAGGAGGGCTCCGCCGGGCTCTACTCCGCCGCCACACCCAACCCGATCGGGCAGCTCACGCCGGTGCCGCCGAGGCCGCAATAGCCGTTCGGGTTCTTGGCGAGATATTGCTGGTGGTAGTCTTCGGCGTAGTAGAAGGATGGCGCGTCGACGATCTCGGTCGTGACCTGGCCCATGCCGTTCTTGCTGAGCTCTTTCTGGAAGAGCGCGCGCGACGCCTCGGCCTTACGCTTCTGCTCGGGTGAGAAGGTGTAGATGCCGGAGCGATATTGCGTGCCGACGTCGTTGCCCTGGCGCATGCCCTGGGTGGGGTCGTGGTTCTCCCAGAAGACCTTGAGCAACGCCTCGTAGGAAGTCTTCTTCGGATCGTACCACACCATCACCACCTCGTTGTGGCCGGTGTAGCCCGAGCAGACTTCCTCGTATGTCGGATTGGGCGTGAAGCCGGCGGCGTAGCCGACCGCGGTCGCATACACGCCCGGCGCCTGCCACAACTTGCGCTCGGCACCCCAGAAGCAGCCCAGCCCGAACATCGCCTTCTCGAGGCCGGCGGGGAACGGCGGCTGGATGCGGTTGTGGTTCACGAAATGCTCCGCCGGCACGGCGAAGGCCGCCTTGTCCCGCCCCGGCAAGGCGTGGGCGGGGTCAGGCAACTCGGCTTTCTTCCGCAGGATCTGCCACATGGACGGCTCCCTTGCTTTTGCGTCTCCCAATATGGCCATACAATCGGTGCGAATCGAGAGGAGAGCGCCGACGATGACGGTCTTTTTCGTATGCGCAGGCCTGCTCGGGCTGCTGGCCGCCGGGATGACCGTCCATGTCGGGCAGCTGCGCGGCAAGAAAAGGATCTTTCTGGGCGACGGCGGCGATCCCGAGCTGCTGGCGGCGATCCGCGCCCATGCCAACCTGCTCGAATTGACGCCGCTCTGCTTGTTCGTCATCTGGCTGCTGCACGGCCCCTACGGCAACGGCACCATCGCCGTGCTTGCCATCATCCTGACGGTCGCGCGGTTTCTCCATGCCGGCGGCATGCTGGGCTTCCTGAAGCTCGGGCGCGCCGCCGGCGCCACCGCCACGACGGCGATTCTGGCCATCGCATCGATCCTGCTGGTCCTCGCAGGTCTCGCCATCCGGCTCTACTGACTGCATTCCGGACGCGATGCTCAACAAGCTCTGGAAGATCGCCGTCGACTCGTTCACCGGTTTCTTCACCAACCGGCTCGCGACCTCCGCCGCGGCCATGGCGTTCTACACCATGTTCGCGCTCGGCCCCATCATGATCTTCTCGATCGCCATCGCCGAGCCGTTCGTGGGCAAGATGATGGCGCAGCAGACCATCTTCGATGCCCTGAGCACGGTCGTGGCGCCCGAACATCTCAAGAGCATTCAGCGCTTCGCCTCGGAAGACCTGTTCCGCGGCCGCGGCATCGCCGCCGTCGGCGGCGCGCTGGTGCTCCTCTATACCGGCAGCCGCGTGTTCGTCGAGCTTGACGACAGCTTCGACGTGATCTGGCGCGGCAACAGCCCGCGCCACATCCATGTCGTGCTGGCGACGCTGCAGTCGCGTCTCCTGGCGCTGCTACTGATGGTGCTGATGGGCGTGCTGCTGATTGCCGTCATCATGCTGAGCTTCCTGTTATCCGCCTACGCCGGTGCGCTGCAGGCGTTTCCCATCCTCGGCAAGTGGATCGGGCCGGCGATCTCGGGCCTCACCCACTACGGCATCCTCGGAGTCTTCTTCACGCTGATTTACAAGTGGCTGCCGACCGGCGGCGTGCCCTGGCGTTTCGCCTTGATCAGCGGCGGCATCAACGCCCTCCTGTTCCTCGCCGGCAACCGGGCGCTCGTCTACTACTTCGAGGTGACGCAGCTCACCTCCGCCTTTGGAGCTACGGCCGGCTTCGCCGCCATCATGGTGTGGATGTACTGGACAGCGCTTACGATCCTGATCGGCGCCCAGGTCGGTCGCGCCACACGCGATGCCTTCGATACCGAGGAACCGCACGCCGCACGCGAAGCGGTCGAAGGCGACATCAGCGATTGAAGTCGGGCGCGCCCCGGTGTCAGAACATCGTCGCCAGTACGCGGTCGGGCGGCTTGTGGCCGTCGGCGAAGGTCTTGATGTTGATCAGGACTTTCTCGCCCATCTCGATGCGGCCTTCGAGCGTCGCCGAGCCCATGTGCGGCAACAGCACGGCATTGTCGAGCTCGAGCAGCTTCGGGTTGATCTGTGGTTCGTGCTCGTAGACGTCGAGGCCGACGCCGGCGAGCTCGCCGGCGCGCAGCATGCGAACCATGGCATTCTCGTCGATCACCTCGCCGCGTGATGTATTGACGATAACCGCCGAGGGTTTCATCAGCTTCAGCCGCCGCGCCGACAGGAGGTGATAGGTGGCCGGCGTATGCGGACAGTTCACGGACACGATGTCCATGCGCGCCAGCATCTGGTCGAGGCTTTCCCAGTAGGTGGCCTCGAGCTCGCGCTCGATCTCGCCGTGGACGCGCTTGCGGTTGTGATAGTGGATGGCCAACCCGAAGCCGCGTGCACGGTGCGCCAGCGCCTGGCCGATGCGGCCCATGCCGACGATGCCCATGCGCTTGCCCATGAGTCGCGTTCCGAGCATCGAGGTCGGGCTCCAGCCACTCCACTTTCCGTCACGGACCAGCCGCTCGCCGGCGCCCATCCGGCGCGCCGTGGCCAGCACCAGCGCCATCGACATGTCGGCCGTATCGTCGGTCAGCACGCCGGGCGTGTTGGTGACGGTGATGCCGCGCTGGCGCGCGGTATCGAGATCGATGTGGTCGACGCCGGTGCCGAACGAGGCGATCAGCTTCAGCCGCGGCCCGGCCTGCGAGAGAATGCGACTGTCGATGCGGTCGGTGACGGTCGGCACCAGTACGTCTGCCGTCCTCGCGGCCTCGATCAGGGCCGCCGGGCCGAGGGGCTTGTCATCGGGATTGAGCTTGGTGTCGAACAGCTCCATCAGCCGCGTCTCGATAGCGTCGGGCAGCTTGCGGGTGACGATCACCAGCGGCTTTTTCTTGGAGCTTGCCGGCATGCCCGCCCCGATTAGCAAGTCCGCTCAGCTGTTGTCCAGCGCGCGACCCCGGTCGTGGAAATTCCTGAAAATCAGGCAATTTCAAGTGGTTGTCGTCCAATGTGGAGATTTCATGTATAAAGACGGTGATGGGAGTTCATCCGTTCGTGCTGCGCGTCGCAGCTGGCATCGCCATTGCCACTCTGGGGATCTGCGCCTTGCGGCCGCTGATCGGCACCTGGCAACAATACGGAGCGCGCGCCGACACCGCCAACACGCCCACCCATCGCGGCTCCGGCCTGCCCATTCCGCGCTTTGCCTCGCTGCGGTCCGACGAGGTCAACGTGCGGACCGGACCGGGGACCCGCTATCCGGTCGACTGGGTCTACCGGCGCAAGGCCATGCCGGTCGAGATCGTGGCCGAATACGAGAACTGGCGCAAAATCCGCGATTGGCAGGGCGCCAGCGGCTGGGTCCACCAGAGCCTGCTGACGGGCAAGCGCAGCTTCATCGTGCCGTCGAAGGCAGTAAGCCTGCACCGCACGCCGGCGCGTTCGGCGGAGGTGGTGGCCAAGCTCGAGCCGGAGGTTACGGGTATGATCGAATCGTGCTCGGGCGACTGGTGCCGCGTCAAAGTGTCCGGCGTCAGCGGCTGGCTCCAGCGCATCGATCTTTGGGGTGTCTACAAGTCCGAGCCAATCAACTAGCGGCCTGCGAGCCTCCCGCCTAGAACGGGTCACGTGACCCACGTCATCAGCGCCACCTATACCCGTTTCGACCGCATGTCGCCGACTGCGGCCGCGCTGGCGGTGCTGCTGCATCTGGCAACCGCGCTCGCAGTGTGGTGGGTGTCGCCCCTCAGCCACCGGACGGCCGAGGTCGAAGACCGGACCATCGACGTCACGATCGAGCAACCCGCCGCTGCCCCGCCTGAAGCAAAGGCCAAGCCTTCTCCTCCGCCATCGGCTGCGAAGCCGCCTCCGCCGCCGAAGGCGACACCTGCACCGCTCGGTCTTGCGCCGCCGAGCCCCACGATCGCCGACACACCCAAGCAGGCCGTGCCGGCGCCGGAGACCCAACAGCTCGCTTTGCCGCCGCCGCAACAAGAGCCTCAACCCGATCCGCAGAAGAACCCATCTCCGCCTCAGCAGCAGCAGGCATTGGTGCCACAAGAAGCGGCACCGTCCGTACCGCTCGAAAGGTCGTTGCCACCGCTCGAGGCACCACCACCGCCATTGACGTCCAAGGATTTCCCCAAAGCGCCGCGCGCCCAGCCGCCGATGCGTCCCCAGACGCATGTCGCGCCACCGGCCGCTCCCCACCAGCAGCTTCGGCCGTCACCGCTCCCGAGTTCGCCGCCGCGGCAGGCGCCTGCCGACTCCCAGGCAACCGCGCCTTCGGCGACATTCGTCAACCCGGCCGACCAGTACAATCAGGCGCGGGTGGTCGACCAATATCTGTGGAGCGTCGCCAACAAGATCTCGCAATACCGCTACCACTCGAACGAGGCGAACGAACAGGGCACCGTCGTGCTGCGTCTGGTCATCAGCCGCGATGGACGCCTGCTCGATGTCAGCGTCGCGCGCTCGAGTGGGATGGTGAATCTCGACCGCGGCCTGATTGAGGCGGCGCGTGCCGCAGCACCCTATGCGCCCTTGCCAAATGCGCTCCGCGGCCCACAGGTCGCGTTCACCCTGCCGTTTGCCTCGGTCTATCGGCGGCAGTAGCAGCGCTCAGTCGAAGTCCGCGACAAGGGCCTTGCGCACACTCGCCGGCATCACGGCCATGTGGCCGTAGTTCGGATGATCGAAGCCGACGACGACATCACCCCTTCCGCCCTTGAAGGTCGCGACCTGCGCCGCCGTGAACGGGAAGCGGATGAAGTGCACGGACGAGGCCTTGCCGTCCTCGCGCGAGCGCTCCTGGTCGTCTTCCGCCAGGCCGCGGATGGTCTCGCCGCCGAGGCGGATGAAGGCGCTGCCCTCGATGCCGCCCAGGCTCGCCAGCACGCGTGCCCGGCGCACCGGGTCATCGATCTCGAACATCACCGTCGCTACCAGTTCGCTGCCCTGCGGGATGAGGGGATTGTAGGCTGCAAGCTCGTCGGGAAGCTGTTGGGCGCCGCCCTTCTCGATGAAGAGCATCTCGTGCACCTGGTGCAGCATCGTCTCGTAGCATTCGAAGTAGAAGGCCGCGAAGGGCCCCACCTCCAGCCGGCGGTCCTTTTTGATCTCGGCGATGCGCTTGCGCCGCTCGCCGCGCTGCCTGCCGTATTCGGCAAGGGGGACGATCGCGGAGGCGTCGATCTTGCGCAGATTCATGACGAGGACTCCCTCAATCCATAGGCGCGGGCCAGGATCTCGATCGGATGGTCGGCACGGAAAGGCTTGGGCTTCTGTTCGCCGGCGGACAGTTCCATCACCTGCATCAGATGCTCGGCGGCCAGCGGACATTCCGAGGCCACGTGGCTGGTATTGTTCTTGAGCGCGGCCTGCGCTGCGGGCTTGCCCACCTTCACCGCGATCTCGAAGTTCTCGACGCGCGCGCCCCAGATGCCGCCATGGCCACTGCAGCGCTCGATTACCGCGACCCGCGTTTTGGGAATGAGGCGCAGCATTTCGGCGCCTTTCGGTCCCATGTTCTGGGCGCGTGCATGACAGGCAAGATGCATGCTGATGCCACCTTCGATCGGCGTTAGCCCCTCGGCCAGGCCGTCCTTCTTGGCGATGTCGACAACGTATTCGGAAAGATCGAAGGTCGCCTGCGCCAGGCTTTCGATCGCCGGATCCTTGGGCAGGATCAACGGCCATTCGAACTTCAGCATCAGCGCGCAGGACGGAGTGAGCGCCACGATGTCGTAGCCCTTGTCGACCCAGGGCAGCAGCTCCGACGAGACCTTCCTTGCTGCGGTGGCCACGGTCTCGAGATCGCCCAGTTCCAGCTTCGGCATGCCGCAGCAGGCCGGATGCAGCACCTCGGTCTCGACGCCGTTCTTCGCCAGAACGGCTAGCGCGGCGGCGCCGATACCGGTCGAATGGAAGTTCACGAAGCAGGTGGCGTAGAGCACGGCCTTGCGCTTGCCGAAGGCCGGAGCGGCCTCGTTGAGCGTAACGCCCTCGCGCCGCGCGCGTTGCACGAACGTCTCGCCGGCCTGCCTGGGCAAGCGCGCGCCATGATGGATGCCGGCAAACCGCTCCATGCTGCGGCGGACCGGCTGGTTGCGTTCGTCGGTGGCCCAGTTCATGAGTGGGGCGATGAAGGTGCCGAGCCGCCCGGCGCGGTCGGTGTCGGCGAGCTGGCTTTCGACGAAGTCGATGCCCTTCTTGCGCGCCTGTACGGCGCGATGGCGCAGCATGAGATGCGGGAAATCGACGGCCCATGCATGCGGTGGCACGTAGGGACACTTGGTCATGAAGCACATGTCGCAAAGCGTGCAGGCTTCCTCGACCTTGGCGTAGTCGGCCTTGTCGACTCCGTCGAGCTCGCCCGTCGGACCATTGTCGATCAGGTCGAACAGGCGCGGGAAGGAATCGCAGAGATTGAAGCAGCGCCGGCAGCCGTGACAGATGTCGAAGATGCGCGCCATCTCCTTCTCGAGCGCCCGCTCGTCCCAGAACCACGGGTTCTGCCATTCGAGGGGATAGCGGACGGGGGTTTCGAGACTGCCTTCGCGCATGGTCTTGCTTCGCTGGTATTTCTCGGGCGGGACGAAAAAGGGGACCCGACGGGTCCCCCTTCGGCAGGGCAATGTGAATTCAGCTCAGCGTATCGAGCGCCTTCTGGAAGCGACCGGCATGGCTCTTCTCGGCTTTGGCCAGCGTCTCGAACCAGTCGGCGATCTCGCCGAAGCCTTCCTCACGCGCCGTGCGGGCCATGCCCGGATACATGTCGGTGTATTCGTGCGTCTCGCCCGCGATCGCGGCCTTGAGGTTGGACGAGGTCTCGCCGATCGGTAGCCCGGTCGCCGGATCGCCGCTCACCTCGAGGAACTCGAGATGCCCGTGGGCATGACCGGTCTCGCCCTCCGCAGTCGAGCGGAAGACGGTGGCGACGTCGTTGTAGCCCTCCACGTCCGCCTTCTGGGCGAAGTAGAGATAACGACGATTGGCCTGGCTTTCGCCCGCGAACGCCGCCTTCAGATTGTCTTCAGTCTTGGAGCCTTTGAGATTGGCCATGGTCCACTCCTCCGAATGAGAAGCGGATTTTGGAAGCCGACCCCTTCCCCGTCAAGCACTTTAGAATAATTCCAAAGATCAAAACGACTCGCAAGCCGCGACGGGCCGCGATGCCTCAGCGACGCACTCGGACCACGACATCGACGCGCGACAGATGCGTCCCCTTGGGGGGCGCCGGCAGGCCGGCAATCGTCACCTTGTCCGACGGGAAGTCGTGCAGTTCGCCGTCGTTCTCGACAAAGAAATGATGATGATGGCCGGTGTTGGTGTCGAAATAGGACCGGCCCGGCGCAACCACGACTTCGCGCAGCAAACCGGCGTCGCGAAACTGGTTCAACGCATTGTAAACGGTCGCCAGTGCCACAGGGATGCGGGTCGCCCTTACTTCAGCATGCAGGCTCTCCGCGGTCACATGCCGATGGCCCGCGCCGAACAGGACGCGCGCCAGCGCCACGCGCTGACGGGTGGGGCGCAGCCCTGCGCTGCGCAGGCGGGCCGCAAAATCGGGGCTGGTACCGGGCATGCTGCGACCATATGTAAGGTTTGCGGGGCACCCTGGAAAGCCCCAAACGGCCAATTCGGCGGTTTGCGCAAGCCGACCGGCGTCCTTATTCTGCGCCCGATCCGGGAAATCGGACGCCTGCGGGACGGTGAAGAGTGAACGAAAAGAAGAGCAGTTATTCCTTCGAAGACCTGATCGAATGCGCGAAGGGCCATCTGTTCGGTCCGGGGAACGCCCAGCTTCCCCTGCCGCCCATGTTGATGTTCGACCGCATCCTGAAGATCGACGATACCGGCGGGCAATTCGGCAAGGGCGAGGTCGTGGCCGAGCTCGATATCAAGCCCGACCTCTGGTTCTTCGCCTGCCACTTCAAAGGCGATCCCGTCATGCCCGGCTGCCTGCCGCTCGACGCCCTCTGGCAGCTGCTCGGATTTTTCCTCGGCTGGATGAAGGCTCCCGGGCGCGGCCGAGCTTTGGGCGTTGGCGAGGTCAAGTTCTCGGGAATGGTCGTGCCCACGGTCCGCAAGCTCACCTATCACGTGCACCTCAAGCGCGTGATCCTGCGCAAGCTCGTGATGGGCATCGCTGACGGGTTCGTGCATGCCGACGGCAAGCAGATCTACGAAGTGAACGGGCTCAAGGTGGGCCTGTTCCAGGAAGCGGCAACCGCCGCGGCGGCGAGCTGACATGCGGCGCGTCGTCGTTACAGGCTTGGGCGTCGTCTCCTCGATCGGCAACAACGCCGCCGAGGTCACGAAGTCGCTGAAGGACGGCAGGTCCGGCATTGAATTCGTGCCGCAATACAAGGAACTCGGCTTTCGCAGCCAGGTCGCCGGAACGATCAAGATGAACGTCGATGAGGTCGTCGACCGGCGCTTGCGCCGCTTCATGGGAGATGGCGCGGCGTTCGCCTACCTTGCCATGAAGGAGGCGATTGCCGACGCCGGCCTGAGCGACGCGGAGATCTCGAACGAACGGACCGGGCTGGTCGCGGGCTCGGGCGGACCGACCACCGGCGCGATCGTGCAGTCGGCTATCATCGCCAGGGAGAAAGG
This sequence comes from Reyranella sp., assembly GCF_036558665.1. GTDB lineage: Bacteria > Pseudomonadota > Alphaproteobacteria > Reyranellales > Reyranellaceae > Reyranella. The sequence goes on from NZ_DATBFE010000067.1 coordinate 49,902, forward strand.
GCCGAGGAAGATCGGCCCCTTCATGGTTCCGAAGGCGATGTCGAGCACGGTGTCGGCCAATCTCGCCACGGCGTACAAGGTCAAGGGACTCTCCTATTCGATCAGCTCGGCCTGCTCGACCTCGGCGCACTGTATCGGCAACGCCGTCGAATGCATCCAGCTCGGCAAGGCCGATCGCATGTTCGCGGGCGGCGGCGAGGAGCTCGACTGGACGCTCTCGGTGCTGTTCGACGCCATGGGCGCCATGTCATCGAGGTACAACGACGAGCCGCAGCGTGCGAGCCGGGCCTACGACAAGGATCGCGATGGCTTCGTGATCTCGGGCGGCGGCGGCATCCTGGTGCTGGAGGATCTGGAGCTCGCCAAGGCGCGCGGCGCCAAGGTCTATGCCGAGGTGATCGGCTACGGCGCGACCTCCGACGGGGCCGACATGGTGGCGCCGTCCGGCGAGGGCGCGGTGCGCTGCATGAAGCTCGCGACCGAAGGTTTCCCGGGGGCCGCCCGGCGCAATGCGCCGGTGGACTACATCAATGCCCACGGTACATCGACCCCCGTGGGCGACATCACCGAGCTCGACGCCATCCGGACGGTATTCGGCGAGAAACTGCCGGCGGTCAGCTCGACCAAGTCGCTTACCGGCCACAGCCAGGGCGCCACCGGCGCGCACGAGGCGGTCTACTCCCTCCTGATGCTGAAGGAGGATTTCGTTGCAGCATCGGCGAACATCGAAAGCCTCGATCCGGGTGCCGAGGGATACCCTATCGCCCGGCAGCGTATCGATAAGGCCGGGCTGCAAACGGTGATGTCGAACAGTTTCGGCTTCGGCGGGACCAATGCCTGCCTGCTGTTCTCGCGCTACGATCACTGAGAGGGGAAGATGCCAGTGAACCGTACCCTCTCCGCCGCGCCCGATGCGTCGGGCGGGAGTGTTTCCGGCACTTCCTCCTCTGGCGCCTCTGTTTCCAGGCCCGCCGAACTGCCCGCCGTACCGAAGCTGATGGCAGGCAAGCGCGGCCTCGTGATGGGTGTCGCGAACGAGCGCTCGATCGCCTGGGGAATCGCCCAGGCTCTGCATGCCGCCGGCGCGGAAATGGCCTTCACCTACCAGGGTGCGGCATTCGGCAAGCGCGTCCTGCCCATGGTGGAAAAACTCGGGGCGCGCATCGTCCAGGAGGCCGATGTCGAGAACGAGGACAGTCTCGATGCCCTCTTCGCCCGCCTGAGGAAGGAGTGGGAGCGGCTCGACTTCGTGGTCCATGCCATCGCCTTCTCCGACAAGGAGGAGCTCAAGGGCCGCTATGTCGACACGACAAAGGCCAACTTCCAGAAGAGCCTGACCATCTCCTGCTATTCCTTCACCGAGATCGCCCGGCGTGCCCTGCCCCTGATGAGCCAGGGCGGCAGCCTGATCACGCTCACCTATGAGGGCGCCGCTCGGGTAATGCCGTCCTACAACGTGATGGGCGTCGCCAAGGCGGCCCTGGAAGCAAGCGTCCGCTACCTCGCGGCCGATCTCGGCCCGCAGGGCGTGCGCGTCAACGCGATCTCCGCCGGGCCGATGCGCACGCTGGCCGGCGCCGTGATCGGCAGCAGCCGTTACGTCTATCGCCTGTCGCGCGAAGCCTCGCCGCTTCGCCGCAACATGGAGCTGTCCGATATCGGCGGCGCGGCGCTCTATTACCTGTCCGACCTGAGCGCCGGGGTGACCGGCACCATCCATTATGTCGATGGCGGCTACCATGCCGTGGGCATGCCGCCGGCAAGCGCGGCCGGCCAGAACGGCGACGATAACGGCAACGGCAACGGCAACGGCAAGTAGCCGGAGCGTGCCGCTCGCTCCCCGTCGTTAGATGCCGAGGAAGATGCGCGACAGCAGTCGCGCGCGGCAATCAGCCGACGACGATATCCATTGTCGTGGCGAGGGCGCCCGTCTCGAGCCCCGGCGCAGGGGCAAGCCGCATTTCGATCAGAGCGCGCTGGCGTGGATCGCGGGCGGCGGCGCGATAGACGCCATCGCGTTCGTTGCCCGGCTCACCCGCGATATAGAACTGGCTGGTCAGCGCGCTGCCGGCCACCGGCGTGACCTTGAAATGGATGTGCGGCGTGCGGCCGGGATAGGCGACAGGCTTCAATGTACGGAAACTGTAGTGGCCGTCCTGCGCCGCCATGCGGCCATAGCCCTGAAAGGCCGAATCCCGGCGGTCGCGCCCCGGCTGGCGCGGATGGTCATAAAGCCCCTGAGCGTCGCACTGCCAGATCTCGACCAGCGCGTCCGGGACTGGCCGGCCGTTCAAGTCGAGCACGCGGCCCTGCAGATGCAGCACCGTCCCCATCGCCTGCGACGCCTGTCCGCGCACTTGCACGAGATCGTTGTCCATGTCGGCGGGGAACGATGTGGGATAGAACGGGCCCTCGGTCTGCGCGGGCGTGGCGACCAGCGTCGTGGCGAGCGTCGGCCGGAGCGGCAGCCAGGTCGCAGCGGCGGCCGCGATCAGGGCCCTGCGGGAGGTGTTCATCCTCGCAACTCTGCACGCAAAAACGGCGGCCTGATGGCCGCCGTCCGGTCCCTTCCTGATGCCTACTCTCCGGCTGCCGGCGCGGACTGCTCCTCGCGCGGCTTGCTGGAAATGTCTTCGCCGGTCTCCTGGTCGACCGCCCTCATGCTGAGGCGCACCTTGCCGCGATCGTCGACCCCCAGCACCTTGACCTTCACCTGGTCGCCTTCCTTGACGACGTCGGTGACCTTGGCGACGCGCCGCGGCGCCAGTTCGGAGATGTGCACCAGGCCGTCGCGTGCGCCCAGGAAATTGACGAAGGCGCCGAACTCGACCGTCTTCACGACCTTGCCGCTGTAGATCACGCCCACTTCCGGCTCGGCGACAATGCCCTTGATCCAGTCGATCGCCTTCTGACCGGCCTTGGCATCGACGGCCGCGACCTTGATGGTGCCGTCGTCCTCGATGTCGATCTTGGTGCCGGTCTGCTCGGTGATCTCGCGGATCACCTTGCCGCCGGTACCGATCACTTCGCGGATCTTGTCCTTGGGGATCGTGAACTGGGTGATGCGCGGCGCATTCTGGCTCACCGTTTCGCGCGCACCGCCCAGACCCTTGGCCATTTCGCCCAGGATGTGGATGCGGCCGTCGCGCGCCTGAGCAAGCGCAACCTTCATGATCTCCTCGTTGATCGAGGTGATCTTGAGGTCCATCTGCAGCGAAGTGATGCCACGCTCCGTGCCGGCGACCTTGAAGTCCATGTCGCCGAGATGATCCTCGTCGCCCAGGATGTCGGACAGGACGGCAAAACGCTCGCCCTCCTTGATCAGGCCCATCGCGATGCCGGCCACCGGGCGCTCGAGCGGAACGCCCGCATCCATCAGCGACAGCGAGCCGCCGCACACCGAGGCCATCGACGAGGAGCCGTTGCTCTCCGTGATCTCCGACACGATGCGGATCGTGTAGGGGAACTTGTCCTTGAGCGGCAGCATCGGGCGCAGCGCGCGCCAGGCGAGCTTGCCGTGGCCGATCTCTCGTCGGCCGGGCGAGCCCATGCGACGCACTTCTCCGACCGCGTAGGGCGGCATGTTGTAGTGCATCATGAAGTGCTCGCGATACTCGCCCTCGAGAGCATCGATGATCTGCTCGTCCTGGCCGGTGCCGAGCGTCGCCACGACCAGAGCCTGCGTCTCGCCACGGGTGAACAGCGCCGAGCCGTGGGCTCGCGGAAGCACACCGACCTCGGCCACGATCGGCCGCACCGTCCTGGTATCGCGGCCGTCGATGCGTTTGCCGGTATCCAGAATGGCACCCCGCACCACTTCGGCTTCGAGGTTGCTGAACTGGTCCGGGAAAAGCGCAAGCTCGTCTTCGTTGGTCTCGAACAGCTTCTTGGCCTCGTCTTTCACGGCCGCCACCTTCTGCTGGCGGGTGAGCTTCTGGACCTCAGCGTAGGCGTCGACCAGCCCGGCGCGCGCCTCCGACTTGAGCCTGGCGGCCACCGTCTTGGCCGCCTCCGGCGGCTCGGCGAGCGGCAGCGGATCCTTGGCGGCATGTTCGGCCAGGGAAATGATGGCGTCGATCACCGGCTGGAAGGAACGATGGCCTTCCATCACGGCGTTCAGCATCACGTCCTCGGGCAGCTCCCTGGCCTCGGACTCGACCATCAGCACGCCTTCCTGGGTGCCGGCGACGACCAGGTCGAGGTCGCTCTTCTCGGTCTCCTCGAGCGTCGGATTGACGATGAGCTTGCCGTCGAGATAGCCCACGCGCGCCGCGCCGATCGGGCCCATGAAGGGCACGCCCGAGAGGGTGAGCGCGGCGGAGGTCGCGACCATCGAAACGATGTCCGGGTCGTTCTCCATGTCGTGCGCAAGCGTGGTCACCACGACCAGCGTTTCGTTGCGGTAGCTCTCATGGAACAGCGGCCGGATCGGACGGTCGATCAGGCGCGAGGTGAGGACCTCCTTCTCCGAGGGACGGCCTTCGCGCTTGAAGAAGCCGCCCGGGATCTTGCCGGCGGCGAATGCCTTTTCCTGGTAGTTGACGGTCAGCGGGAAGAAATCGAGGCCAGGCTTGGGCTTCTTCTCGAAAACGACCGCGGCCAGCACCGTGGTGCCGCCGTAGGTCGCCAGCACCGCGCCGTCCGCCTGGCGCGCAATCTTGCCAGTCTCGAGCACCAGCTTGCGGCCGGCCCATTCCACTTCTTTACGGAAAACGCTGAACATATCGGTCATATTTCATCATCCTTTCCTACACGGCCGTCCGCCCCCGTTTGGCGGCGACCGCCCACCGGCGCCCTTGCGCCGGCAGGACCGGACCAGGCCTTTGCTCTCGCCCCTGCCTTCCCGGTTACTGCGAAGTCGCGTCAGCCGGCCGAACTCACGGGGACCGGACGACGCGACGCGAAAAGGCCCCGCCACGCGGACGGGGCCGGACAATCAACGGCGCAGGCCGAGGCGCTCGATCAATGTGTCGTAGCGCTTGTGGTCCTTGGCCTTGAGGTAGTCGAGCAGACGGCGCCGCTGGCCGACGAGCTTCAGCAGGCCGCGGCGCGAATGGTGATCCTTCGCGTGACCTTTGAAGTGCTCGGTAAGATTGCTGATGCGCTCGCTCAGGATGGCGACTTGCACTTCGGGCGATCCGGTGTCGCCTTCCCCCTGGGCATAGGACTTGATCAGCTCCGCCTTGCGCGAGGCCGTGATCGACATCGGTCATCTCCTGACTCTAGAGGTTGAACACCCGCACCGGCTGGAGGGACGCGCCGTCCGAACGGACCAGCGCCACCAGCCTGCTGCCAGACTCGGCGCGAACCAGTGCGCCGGATGGCGGTGCGTTCCCGGTCAAGAGCACCGGCTGGCCTCGGCGCAGCCGGTCCGCTTGGGCGTCCGTCAGGGCCACCGCCGGGATGTCGTCCAGCGCGGTCGCGACGGGAGCCAAGGCCCCGAGAAGCGGCGGAATATGCCCGAGGCCCTCCAGTTTGGAAAGCGAAATGGCCGCCGCCTCCCGGAATGGTCCGGCGGCGGTGCGACGCAGCGCCGAGAGATGCCCGACGGTGCCCAGGGCCAGTGCCAAATCTCGCCCCAACGACCGAATGTAGGTGCCCTTGCCGCAGCCGACCACGAAATCTGCGTGGTCGGCGTCGGCACGGGCCAGAAGCTCCAGACGGTCGATCCGCACTCGGCGAGGCGTGAGGGCGACCGCTTCGCCGGACCGGGCAAGGTCATAGGCCCGCCTGCCGCCGATCTTGACGGCGGAATAGGCTGGCGGTGTCTGCTCGACTTCGCCGATGAAGCGACCGAGAGCGGCGCGGATCGCTTCGTCCGTCGGACGCGTGGCGCTGTTGGCCGTCACCTCGCCTTCGGCGTCCTCGGTGGAGCGCGCCTCGCCGAAGCGAAGCGTAAAGCGATATTCCTTCCGCCCGTTCATCACAAACGGCACGGTCTTGGTCGCCTCGCCGAGGGCAATCGGCAGGACGCCGCTGGCCAGCGGATCGAGCGTGCCGCCGTGTCCTGCCTTCCATGCCCCGAACAGCCGGCGCACGCGCCCCACTGCCTGCGTCGAACCCAGCCCGACCGGCTTGTCGAGTACGACCCAGCCGTCGATCTTCTCGCCCTTCTTCCGGGAGCTCATTCCTCTTCGATATCGCGCGCAACATCGGGACGGCGCAGCAGCGCCCCGATCTTGTCCGCTTCGTCGAAGGTTCGGTCGAGCTCGAAGCGGATCTCGGGCGCATAACGCAGGCCGGCGCGCTCGCCGACACGGGCTCGGAACCAGGGCGCCGCGCGCCGCATGGCCGCCAGCAAGCGCGTCTCGTCGACACCGCCCAGCGGCATCACGAAGGCCGTGGCGTTACGCAGATCGGGGCTGACATCGACAGCCGTCACCGTGACCGAGGCGTCACGCAGGACCGGATCCCGCATGTTGCCACGCTCGAACAGCTCGGCCAGCAGATGGCGGATCTCCTCGCCCACACGCAACTGGCGCTGGCTGTGGCCGCGATTGTCTTTTTCGGACGAACGACGCCGGGACATGGCCCCATCCTCGTCCCCCAACCATTGCTGGGGGCGCGCCACTCCAGCGGCGCGATCTCGCACTACACAAAGACGCGCGACTGGAGTCGCGCGCCCCACCTCCTAAAGCGTCGGCTGGACTTCCTCGATGTCGAAACACTCGATCACGTCGCCGACCTTGATGTCGTCGTAGTTCTCGAACGCCATACCGCACTCGAAGCCGTGCTGGACCTCGCGGACCTCGTCCTTGAAGCGCCGCAGCGTCTTCAGCGTGCCTTCGTGGATCACCACGTTGTCGCGCAGCAGCCGGACCTTGGCGCCGCGCCTGACCATGCCTTCCGTCACCATGCAGCCGGCGACGTTGCCGACCTTGGTAATTCGGAAGACCTCGCGGATCTGCGCGTTGCCGATGAAGGTCTCCTTGTAGGTCGGCTCGAGGAGGCCGACCATCAGCGCCTGGATGTCCTCCGTGACCTTGTAGATGATGCTGTAGTAGCGGATGTCGATCTTGTCGCGCTTGGCGATTTCGCGGGCCTGCGGGTTGGCACGCACGTTGAAGCCGATGATCAGCGCGCCCGAGGCCTTGGCGAGGGTGAGATCGGCCTCGCTGATGCCGCCGACTCCGCTGAAGATCACGCGCGTCGCCACCTTCTCGGTGCTGAGGCGCGAGATCGCGCCGGCCAGCGCTTCCGCCGAGCCCTGCACGTCCGCCTTGATCAGCACGGGCAACTCCTTCGCCGTGCCCTCGCGTATGCCCTTCAGCATCTCCTCGAGGGTGCCGCGGCCGCCGGCGGCGCGGGCAAGTTGGGCCTGCCGTTCACGGCGCGCGCGGAAGTCCGCGATCTCGCGCGCCCGCGCTTCGCTGTCCACGACATGGAACTCATCGCCCGCCTGCGGCGTGCCGTCGAGCCCCAGGATCTCGACCGGGAAGGCCGGACCTGCGTTCTCCACCGCATTGCCGCGATCATCGACCAGGCGACGCACACGTCCCCACACGGCGCCGGCCACCAGCACGTCGCCGACCTTGAGCGTGCCGCGCTGGACCAGCACGGTCGCCACCGAGCCGCGGCCCGGATCGAGCTTGGCCTCGACCACGACGCCATCGGCCGGGCGCTCCGGATTGGCCCTGAGCTCGAGCACCTCGGCCTGCAGGAGGATGGCCTCCTCGAGCTTGTCGAGATTCATCTTCTTGGTCGCCGATACCTCGATCGATTGCACGTCACCACCGAGCTGCTCGACCTGGATCTCGTCCTGCAGGAGTTCGGTGCGCACGCGACTCGCGTCGGCGCCCGGCTTGTCCATCTTGTTGATGGCGACGATCACCGGCACGCTGGCCGCCTTGGCGTGCGCGATCGCCTCCTTCGTTTGCGGCATGACGCCGTCATCGCCGGCAACGACCAGCACGACGATGTCCGTTACCTTGGCACCGCGGGCGCGCATGGCGGTGAACGCTTCGTGGCCGGGCGTATCGAGAAAGGTGATCTTCTGCCGGGACGGCAGGGTCACCTGATAGGCGCCGATATGCTGGGTGATGCCACCTGCCTCGTGCGCGGCCACGTCGGTGGCGCGCAGCGCGTCGAGCAGCGAGGTCTTGCCGTGATCGACATGGCCCATGATGGTGACGACCGGCGGCCGCGGCGCCTGCGCGCCCTCGCTGTCGCCGGCGTCGGTCAGGCCGATCTCGACATCGCCCTCGGCCACCCGCTTGGGCCGGTGGCCCATCTCGGTCACCACCAGCTCGGCCGTGTCGGGATCGATCACCTGGTTGATGGTCGCCATCACGCCCATCCGCATCAGCGTCTTGATGACGTCGGCACCGCGCTCGGACATACGCGAGGCCAGCTCCTGGACCGTGATGGTCTCGGGAATGGTCACCTCGCGATAGACCTTCTGTTGCGGCGTGTCGTTGGCATGCTCGCGGCGACGCTCGCGCTCCAGGCGGCGACGCTGCTGCGCCACCGACCGGCTGCGGAAATCGTTCTCGCCTTCGACCGCCCGGCCGACGTCGATCTTGTCGGAGCGGCGCTTGGGCGCCTCGCGACGCGCGCCCGGCGGCTGCGGCAGCCGCTTGTTGACGGCGGGACGCATCGGCGGACGACGCAAGGCACCAGGGCCGCCGGGACCGGCGCCGGGCGCTCCGGCCGGCCGGCGCACCGGTTGTGCCGGACTGGTCGATGCCGGCGCCCCGGTCTTGATCTCCTCGGCCTGACGCGCCATCGGCGTCTGTGGCGCGCTCGCCGCCTGATCCAGGCGCTTCTGCACCAGGACGTCGGCCTTGCGCTTCATCTCTTCTTCGGCCTTCCGCCGCGCCTCTTCCTCGGCAAGCCGCTTCTTGTGCTCCTCCTCGGCAGCCCGGCGCGCCTTCTCCTCGGCCGCGCGGCGCACGGCATCTTCGGCGGCGCGCTGGCGGGCGACTTCGGCGTCGCGATTGGCGTCGACAAGAGCTCGGGCACGCGCCTCCTTCTCTTCCTCGGTCAGCGTGCGCAGAACGATGCCACGGCCACCGTCGGGTCGCGTCTGCGCGGGACGCTGCGTGGCAGCGCCGGCGCCGAGCTTCAGGGTCCGCCCGCCGGTCGCCGCCGGCGCCGCCGCGGCCGGGGCCGCAGGAGCAGCCGATGCGGTGGCACTCGTCCCGGGCGACCGCTTCACCGGCTTCTTGACCTCGACGGTCACGGCGCGGGTCCGGCCATGGGAGAATTTCTGCCGAACCTGCGTGGCGTCGCTCTTGCTCGCGGCCGCGCTCGTGCGCGCCGTCGTCGTCGAAAGGGTGAGCGGCTTGGTCGGCTTGTTGGTTTCTTTCTGTTCCGTCATATCGCTTGTTGTCCTTGCTCCGCTCCGGCCCGTCAACCGGTGCTGTTCAGGCGATAGCGGCGCCACCGCGCCGCACCCCCTGCGATCCGTTGAATGAACTGCCCCGACCGATCGTCGCGGGCCACCGCCAGGTAGATCGCCTGCTCGCGCCCGAAGACACGCCCTAAGGTCGGCGCGTCGCCCAGGCGCTCGATCGGAAGCCCGCTCGCCTGTAGTTTGGCGAGCCCGTCACCCTCGGCCCCCTCGGCCACGACCAGCAGGCCGACCTGGCCACGGCCGATCATCTGTTCGACCCGCACGAAGCCAGCGGTCGCATGGCCGGCGCGGCGCGCCCGGCCGAGATCCTCGCAGACACGCTCCAGCAACAGCCGTTCGACCCGGTCGGCGAGATCGGCCGACGCCTTTGCGGGGCGCCGTGCGGCTTTGGAGAAGAGCCTGCGCGCGACGGCCTGTTCGACGGCCGAGCGCTCGGCGGTCACCCACAGCCCGCGCCCTGGCAGGCGGCGCGCCAGATCCGGCACGACCTCGCCGTCCGGCCCGACGACGAAGCGGATCATCCGGTCCGGACTCTTCTCCACGCCGGTCACGATGCAGGTGCGCACCGGTCCTGCGAAGGAAGACGCGGCGGCTCTCTTCTCGTCGAAGCGGGTCATTGCGAGCACCGGGCTCAAGCGATCGGTCCTCCTCCTAGGCTTTGGCGGCTTCGCCGGCCGCTTCCTCGGCCGGGAACCAGTGTTCGCGCGCCTTCATGATGATGGCGTTGGCGCTGTCGGTATCCATGGCGCTCTCGCCGACGATCTCACGCAGCTCGTCGGAGGCGAGATCGGCAAGGTCGTCCAGCGTCTTCACGCCTTTTTCGCCGAGTGCGACCAGCATCGGCAGGGTGAGGCCCTCGGTGGAGCGCACGTCCTCGGCCATGCCCAGCTCCTCGAGGCGTCCTGCGAGCTCGGCGTCGCGCTTCTCGATATACTCCCGTGCGCGCCGCTGCAGTTCGGTGGCGATCTCCTCGTCGAAGCCCTCAACGCCCGTCAGATCCTCGACGGCAGCGTCGGATACGTCTTCGACCGTGGCGTAGCCTTCGGCGACGAGGAGATGGGCAATGACGTCGTCGACATCAAGGGCTGCCTTGAACAGCTCGGTGCGCTCGCGCGTCTCCTTCTGACGGCGTTCACTTTCCTCCGCCTCCGTCATGATGTCGATCTCCCACCCGGTGAGCTGGGAGGCGAGCTTGACGTTCTGGCCGCGCCGGCCGATGGCAAGACTCAACTGATCGTCCGGCACCACGACCTCGGCCTTGTTCTTCTCTTCGTCCATCAGCACCTTGCTGACTTCCGCCGGGGCAAGCGCATTGACAATGAAGTTGGCGTGCTCGGGCGACCACGGAATGATGTCGACCTTCTCGCCCTGCAGCTCCTGCACGACGGCCTGCACCCGGCTGCCTCGCATGCCGACGCAGGCCCCGATCGGATCGATCGAGCTGTCGTGACTCAGCACGGCGATCTTGGCGCGGCTGCCGGGATCGCGCGCGACCGCCTTGATCTCGATGATGGCGTCGTAGATTTCCGGCACTTCCTGGGTGAAGAGCTTGGCCATGAACTGCGGATGGCTGCGCGACAGGAAGATCTGCGGGCCGCGCGGCTCCTCGCGCACGTCGAAAATGTACGCACGCACGCGGTCGTTGACGCGCAGCGATTCGCGCGGGATCGACTCGTCGCGGCGGATCACGCCTTCGGCGCGCTGCAGGTCGACAGTGATATTGCCGTAGTCGACGCGCTTGACGACCCCGGACACGATCTCGCCGACGCGGTCCTTGAACTCCTCGTACTGACGCTTGCGCTCGCTCTCGCGCATGCGCTGCGTGATCACCTGCTTGGCGGTCTGGGCGGCGACGCGACCGAAATCGATCGGCGGCAACTCGTCGGTGAGGAAGTCGCCGATCTGCGCCTCGGGATTGCGACGCTGCGCCTCGGCGACCGAAACCTGGACGTTCTCGTTCTCGACCGGATCGGCGACCTGCATGTAGCGCAGGAGCTTGATCTCGCCGGTCTTGCGGTCGATCTCGGCGCGGATGTCGTGCTCCAGGCCGTACTTGGCACGGCCCGCCTTCTGGATGGCCTGCTCCATCGCCTCGAGCACTTCCTCGCGCTCGATACCTTTCTCGCGGGCGACCATGTCGGCCACCTGCAGCATCTCCAGGCGAGGGATATCGGCGGTCGTTGCCATGTGTGTCTTCCTCTCGTTCCCTAAACCGTTCAGTGAGTCGGATTCCCCGCGCCGCCTTCATGCGCGCGGCGGTGTTCGTCGAGCAGCGCGTCAGTCAACTCGAGCTTCGCCCTGCTGACGGACGCAAGCGGCAAACGGGCTTCATTGCCGTCATCGAGCTTGAGTTTCACGGTACCGTTCTCGAGTCCCAGCAGCGTGCCCTTGAAGCGGCGGCGGCCATCGATCGGCTGCGCGGTTTCGACCCGCGCCACGTGCCCGGTCCAACGAACATAGTCCTTTTCCCGGGTGAGCGGCCGATCGATGCCGGGAGAGCTCACCTCAAGCATATAGGAGCCGGAAATCGGGTCCTCGACATCGAGCAGCGCGGACAGGGCTCGCGACAGCGTCGCGCAAGCCTCGACGTCCATCGACCGCCCGTCGGACGGCTCGACCATGATCTGCAGCGTGCCGCCGCGCCCCATGGCGATGCGCACGAGCTCGTAGCCCATGCCGACGATGGTCGGAGCGACGATGTCTTCTATGCGATGCAGCAGCTCGGTCACGCGGCAGATGCTTCTCGACGGTTGGGCGGCGGGCCGGGCCATAAATGAAAAGAGCGGGCTGTTGGCCCACTCTTTTTTCTTTGGTCCGTCCCGCGAACCCGATGAGGATGGCGGGGGTATAGGCGCAGCCCGGCCAACTGGCAAGCTTTTCCTATGCTGCAATGCCGTTTGGCCGCCCTTCTTGCCCCTGTTGATGATGCCCGAAAGTCGCCAGCGACCTGGGCACAACCGTGGAAGGATTGACCGATCGTCGAAAGAACAACTAGCGAGCGGTTGGATATGTCGCGTCGGTATCACGGTTGGTGGGTTGTCTTCTGTGCCTTTGTGGTCGCCCTCTATGGATGGGGGTTCGGCTTCTATGGTCTCAGCCTATATCTGGTAGCTCTTCACCAGAAGCTGGGCTGGACACCGGCCATGATCTCGACCGGCATCACCTTCTACTACGTCCTCGGCGCCTTCGTCGTGATGCAGGTGGGGGATGCCATCCAGCGGGCGGGCGCACGCCCTATCGTCCTGACCGGCATGGCCCTGATGGGGGCCGGGGTTGCAACTCTGGCCGTCGCCCGCGAGGCGTGGCATCTCTACCTCGCTTTCCTGCTGATGATTCCCGGCTGGGGCGCCATGGGCGGGGGCTCCATCAACACCATCGTGGCGCAATGGTTCGACCGTCGCCGCGGCCTGGCCGCCAGCCTTGCCCTGAGTGGTGCCACCTGCGGCGGGCTCCTGTTTGCGCCAGCTCTCGCATGGGCGATCGACAGCTGGGGTTTCGCTCGAGCCTGCTATGGCGCCATCGCGGTGATGGTGATGACGCTCGGACCGCTTGCCGGCCTCGTTCTGCGGCCGCGGCGTCCCACCGAGCACGATATCGGCGACGACGGCGTAACCAGAGCGACTACCGGCGGTGAAGCGAAGACCCGGCGGGAACTCCTGGGCGAGCCACGCTATCTCACGATGGTCGGTGCCTTCTCGATCGGCCTGCTGGCGCAAATCAGCTTCATTGCCCATCAGGCGGCGTTCCTCGAACCGACGCTGGGCCTGAAAGGGGCCGGCTGGGCCGTCAGCCTGACAGCACTGTCGGCCCTGGCGGGACGGGTCGTCGTCGGGCTGATCGTCGACAGAGTCGATCGCCGGGGCTGCTCCAGCGTGGTGCTGGCCGTGCAGGCTGCTTCCATGATCGTGCTGTTGTCGACGTCGTCGGTGGCCGGCTTGTACGTCGGCTGCCTGCTGTTCGGCTTCGGCGTCGGCAATCTCATCACGCTGCCGGGCCTGATCGTGCAGCAGGAATTCCCGCGCCGCGATTTTGCTCGGGCGGTCAGCTTCAACGTCGCCATCACCCAGCTCGTCGCCGCCGTGGGACCCTCGCTCATCGGGCTGCTGCACGACCTCTCGGGCAGTTACCGGACATCGCTGACGGCCTGCCTCGTCCTGCAAATCGCGGCTGCGATCCTGGTCCTCGTCCGGCCCGGTCCGCGGCCTATCGACCTTCCGGCCGACGCTTGAGGCGCAGAAATGCCGGCTTGTGACCGGCAAGCATCTTCTGTTCGTAACGCGTGGGCGGCCAATCCCCGGGCCGAGTGCGCCAGTCGACGGCACGCTCTGCCAGCCATTCGAACGCCGGATGCGTGCAGGCGTGCTCGACCATCCACGGCAGGTAGCTCGGATCGTCGGTAGCGAGCCGCAGCTCGGACCCCGGGCGCATCAGGCGCGCCAGGACATCGAGATTGCGGCGCGCCACGAAGCGCCGCTTGTGGTGACGCGTCTTGGGCCAGGGATCGGGAAAGAGCACGAAGACGCGCGACAGCGACCGCGGCGGCAAGGCCGCCATCAACAGGCGTGCGTCGTCGCTGAAGATCCGCACGTTGGAGATCCCCGTACGCTCGATATGCGCCAGGCATTTGGCGATGCCGTTGATATAGGGCTCGCAGCCGATCAGCCCGACATCGGGATGATGTTCGGCCTGCCACACGAGATGCTCGCCGGCGCCGAAGCCGATTTCGAGCCAGACGCCGCCTGGCGGCAGAGCGCCGAACAGGCGGGCGAGATCGATCTTGACCACGCTTTCGGCAACGTCGCCTTCCGCGTCGACGACGGCTTCCGCAGGCAGAGCGACAGCGAGGCGGGGCAGCGCCGCGTCGAGCAACGATTGCTGTCCGGCCCGCAGCTTCTTGCCCGAACGACGACCGTGCAGCGTGCGCCGGCGGGCTTCCTCCATGGCGCTTTCCGATAAGGCCGCCCTACATCACCACGTCGATCAGGTAGGGACCCTTCTGCGACATGGCGTAGGTGAGCTGCTTGGTAAGTTCCTCGAGATCGAGCGCCCTGGCCGCAGGCACGCCCATGCTCCTGGCCATCAGGGTGAAGTCGAGCGTGGGCCGGTCCAGCGTCAGCATGTCGATGGCGCGCGGTCCCGGGTTGGCGGCCCCGACATCGGCGAGCTGGCTGTAGAGGATCTTGTACGAGCGGTTTGAGAAGATCATCACGCAGACATCGAGACTCTCGCGCGCCATGGTCCACAGCGACTGGATCGTGTACATGGCGCTGCCGTCGCCGATCATGGCGATCACCTTGCGATCGGGGCAGGCCACCGCCGCTCCCACGGCGACGGGACCGCCGAAGCCGATCGATCCGCCCATGTTGTTGAGCCAGTCGTGCGGCGGCGCTCCGGCGCTGTACGGAAAGAAGCCGCGACCCGTCGTCACCGACTCGTCGACCACGATCGCGCCCTCGGGCAGCGTGGCGCCGAGCGCAGCACCGAGTCCTTCCGCCGTGAACTTACCGGTCGGACGATCAGGCCGCTTCGACTGCGCGAGATTGGCCGGCTTCTCGTTAAGCGCGCCGAGTTCGGCAGCCAGCGCTTCCAGCGCGCCGATCGGATCACCCTCCACAGGACAAAGAGTCGTGACCTCGCAGCCCTCTGGGACCAGCACGGAGGGCTTGCCGGGGTAGGCGAAGAAGGCCGCCGGCGGCTTGGCGCCGCACAGCACCATGTGTCGTGTGCCCTTCAGCATCTCGAGCGCAGTCTCGACCACGAAATGCAGCCGGAGCACCGGAACTCGGCCGGCCCCGCGCTCGATGCGCGCCGTGCCCCCCGCCGCCTGCACCTTGCAACCGGTCTTCGCCGCGATCTTGCCGGCGAGCTCCAGCCCCTTGGCGCGCAGCGCCCGGCCGCCGAGGAACAGCATTGCCGACTGCGCGTTCTTGAGCGCCTTGGCCGCCGCCACGACCGCGTCGTTCGCAGGTTTCTGCGGCGGCGGCGTATCGGCCGTCTCGGCAACGCCGTCGGCCTCGGTCCAGGCCGTATCGGCCGGCAGGATGAGCGTGGCGATCTGACCCGGCGCCACGCGCGAGGCCTCGATCGCTGCAGCACCGTCGGCCGCCACCGTCTTCGCCGTGGGCGAGGTCTTCACCCAATGCGAGAAGGGGCGCGCGATGCCTTCGATGTCGGCGGTCAGCGGCGTGTCGTACTTGATATGATAAAGTGCGTGCTCGCCCACGATATTGACGATGCCCGACCCCGCCTTCTTGGCATTGTGCAGATTGGCGGCGGCATTGGCGAGACCAGGCCCGAGATGCAGCAGGGTCGAGGCGGGCTTGTCGGCCATGCGGTAGTAGCCGTCGGCGGCGCCGCTGCACACGCCTTCGAACAGGCCGAGCACGCAGCGCATGCCCTCGACACGATCGAGCGCGCCGACGAAATGCATCTCCGAGGTGCCGGGGTTGGCGAAGCAGACCTCGACGCCGCCTTTGACCAAGGTCCGAACCAGACTCTCCGCTCCGTTCATGGATACCCCCAACGACCGATGGCATGCGTTGCGCGGCCGCCACCCTAGGGCAGAGCATCGGCAAAGACCACGCTGAGGCACGCGCCGCCGATATGCGTTTATCGGTCCGTTGCCACCGTTCCCTTTTTATTCCAGAAGCGGATCGATGGTCGTCCTGCCGCCTTGCCAACCCGCGGGTTCCGCCGCGACGGTTCGCCCACCCACGGAGCTCGGCTGAATGTCTCTTCTCCGCACGGCAGGCCTATTGATGGCTGCGATGCTGTCGGTCGCGCTCCCGGCGGCGGCACAGGAATTGACGATCGGGCTCAAGAGCGAACCGACGTCGCTCGATCCGCAGTATCAGAACATTGCCGCCAACAACCAGATTGCGCTGCATCTCTTCGATACCCTGGTTGCGCGCGACGAGAAATTGCTGCCGGTTCCCGGCCTCGCCGTTTCCTGGAAGCCGGTCGGTGACACGGTCTGGGAATTCAAGCTGCGCCCCAACGTGAAGTTCCATGACGGCTCGCCCTTCACGGCGGAGGATGTGGTCTTCACCTGCGAGCGCGCGGCCAAGGTGCCGAACAGCCCTTCGCCTTTCACGATCCTGACCCGCCAGATGACCAGGATCGAGATCGTCGATCCGCTGACGCTGCGCATCACCACAGCAGCCCCCGCCCCGCTGCTGCCCCTCGACCTTGCGGGTCTGCCGATCCTGTCGCATATCGCGGTGGCCGGCGGCGCGCCGGAAGGCAAGACGACGGCCGAACTCGATCGGGGCGCGGGTCTCGCCGGTACCGGCCCGTTCAGGTTCGTGGAATGGAAACGCGGTGCGGAGCTGGTGCTGTCGCGTAACGACGAATATTGGGGCCCCAAGCCGGCGTGGAGCAGGGTGACGTTCAGGCCGCTGGCCAATGCCGCAGCGCGCGTTGCCGCCCTGACGGCGGGCGATGTCGACCTTATCGAGGACCCGCCGATCGCCGACCTGTCGAAGCTTCGGAAGGACCCGAAGATCGTGTTGGCGCAAGTGCCTTCGAGCCGCCTCATCTATATCGCGCTCGACCAGTTCGCCGAACCTACGCCTGGCATTCCCGACACCAACGGCAAGAATCCGCTGAAAGACCGGCGCGTACGCCAGGCGCTGAGCGAGGCCATCGATCGAAAGGCGATCACCGACAAGGTGATGGAGGGTGCGGCCCAGCCCGCCGGCGACTTCCTGCCCCGGCCCGCCTTCGGCACGCGCAAGGACGCACAGCCGGAAAGGTACGATCCCGCGGCCGCGCGACGGTTGCTGGCCGAAGCCGGTTATCCCAAAGGCTTCTCCATCACGCTGGGCACGCCGAACGGCCGCTACGCCAATGACATGCAGATCGCCCAGGCGGTGGCGGCTTCATGGAGCCGGGTCGGCGTCAAGACCGAGGTGGAAGCCAGCGAACCCACCGCGTTCGTCAAGAATCGCGACGAATTCAAGTACAGCGCCTATCTCGCCGGCTGGAACGCCGAAACGGGCGAAATGTCCAACCCCTTGCGGGCGCTCGTCGCCACGCCCAGCCGCGAGAAAGGCATGGGCGGCAACAACCGCGGCCGCTACACCAACCCGACGCTGGACGCCAAGCTCGACGAGGCGATGCGCACGGTCGACGACAGGAAGCGCGAGGCATTGCTGGAGGAGGCAAGCAGGCTCGTGATCAACGACTACGGCCTCCTGCCGCTCCAGTTCGAGATGTCGGTGTGGGCGATGCGCAAGGGCCTCGCCTACGCCGCGCGCGCCGACCAGGCCACCTTGGCGCAATTCGTGACGCCTGCAAAATAGCTCTCTTGAAGCGCAAGCCGCCGGTCCGCGGTCAATGAGCTATGCATCGCCAAGCTCGAGCCGCACGAGGTTGACCCAATAGGCTGCGCCCGTCGTCAGGATCGCGTCACTGAAGTCGTAGAGCGGCGAATGCACGTTGTGGCAGCCGCCCTCGTCGGGGCCGCCATTGCCGATCATGATATAAGCGCCCGGCTTCTTCTCGAGCATGAAGGCGAAATCCTCGGCGCCGGTGACGGGCGGCGTGTTGGGCTCGACCTTGTCGCGGCCCACAGTGAGCGCCGCCGCCTCCACCGCGACCGTGGTCTGCTCGGCCGCGTTGATGAGCGGCGGATAGCGGCGGAGATACTTGTAGTCGGCCGCGCAGCCGCCCGCCTGGGCGATGCCGGTCGCGACCTCGCCCATCCGCCGCTCGAGGAGATCGCGCACCTCGGGCGTGAAGCTGCGCGCCGTGCCGCGGACCAGGACCTCCGACGGAATGACGTTGGGTGAGCCCGCCGTGCCGGCCGCGATATGCCCGACGCTCAGCACCGATGCCTGGGTCGGCGGCACGTTGCGGCCGATGATGCCCTGCAAGGCGACGATGAACTGGCCGGCGACGAAGGTCGGATCGGTGCCCCGATAGGGCATGGCGCCATGCCCGCCGGTGCCTTTGAACGTCACTTCCCAGCTGTCGCTGGCCGCCAGCATGGGGCCGGAACGGATGGCGAAATGTCCGCGCGGAAATCCCGGCATGTTGTGCATGCCGTAGACGGTGTCGCAGTTGAACCTCTCGAACAGCCCCTCCTCGATCATCACCCGCGCGCCGCCCAGCCCTTCCTCGGCGGGCTGGAAGATGAAATGCACCGTGCCGGCGAAATCGGGGGCGGCGGCGAGATGCCTGGCGGCGCCCAGGAGCATGGTCGTATGCCCGTCATGGCCGCAGGCATGCATCTTGTTGGGGATCGACGAGGCGTACTCGAACTCGTTCTTCTCCTGCAGATGAAGGGCATCCATGTCGGCGCGCAGCCCGATCGCCTTCTGGCCGGGCCGCTTGCCCTTCAGCGTGCCGACGACGCCGGTAGTGGCGAGTCCCCGATGGACCTCGATCCCCCATGATTGCAATTTCTCCGCCACGATCTGCGATGTCCGCTCTTCCTCGAAAGCCGTTTCCGGATGGCGATGGATATCGCGGCGGATGGCGGTCAGCTCGGCCTGCTGGCCGGCCAAGAGATCGGGCGTGCAATGGCTCATGGATCAGTCCTCGGTTTGGGCCTGGAGCTTAGCGACCGCCATGGCCGCTCGCCACCGTCGGTGCGAGCGCGGGATGACAGCCCTTCGGCAACGCGCTAAATCCGCGCCGCCATGATTCTCTTCCCCGCTATCGACCTCAAGGACGGCAAGTGTGTACGCCTGCTGCGCGGCGACATGGCTCGCGCGACGGTGTTCAACGACAGTCCGGCAGCGCAGGCGCGCGCCTTTGCCGCCGCCGGCTGCGAGTGGCTGCATCTGGTCGATCTCAACGGCGCCGTCGAAGGCCATCCGGTCAATCGCGCTGCAGTCGTCGAAATTCTGAAGGCAATCGAGGTACCGACGCAGCTCGGCGGCGGCATCCGCACCGTCGAAAGCATCGCGCAATGGATCGATGCCGGGGTGAAGCGGGTCATCCTGGGCACCGTCGCGGTCAAGGAGCCCGGCCTCGTCAAGGCCGCCTGCAAGCAGTGGCCGGGCCAGGTCGCGGTCGGAATCGACGCGCGCGACGGCATTGTCGCGGTGGACGGGTGGACCAGGCAGAGCACGGTGCGCGCGCTCGATCTGGCGCTGCGCTTCGAAGATGCCGGAGTCGCGGCCATCATCTACACGGACATCGACCGCGACGGCGCCATGGGGGGCGTCAATGTCGACGCCACCATCACGCTGGCGCAGCATCTCACCACGCCGGTGATCGCCTCGGGCGGCGTGAGTTCGCTCGATGATCTGCGCGAGCTGCGGCCGGCCGAGGAGCACGGCATCGTCGGCGCCATTGTCGGCCGGGCTCTCTACGATGGACGGGTAACGGTGCCGGATGCCATCCGCGTCTTGCGGGAAGAATGACGCGACCATGCTCAAGGTGCGCATCATTCCCTGCCTCGATGTGAAGGACGGGCGCGTCGTCAAGGGCGTGCAGTTCGTCGACTTGCGCGATGCCGGTGACCCCGTGGAGCAGGCGCGGGTCTATGACGCGGCCGGCGCCGACGAACTCACCTTCCTCGACATCACGGCAAGCCACGAGAACCGGGACACCATCCTCGATGTCGTGGCCCGCACCGCCGAGCAATGCTTCATGCCGCTCACCGTCGGCGGCGGGGTGCGCACGATCGACGACATCCGCAAGCTCCTGCTCGCCGGCGCCGACAAAGTCTCGATCAATTCCGCAGCGGTGGCCCGGCCCGATTTCGTGCGCGAGGCAGCCGAGAAGTACGGCGATCAATGCATCGTGGTCGCGGTCGATGCCCGCCGCAGCAGCCCCGCGAGGTGGGAAGTCTTCACCCATGGCGGGCGCCAGGGCACCGGACTCGACGCCGTCGAATGGGCGAGGCGCATGACCGATCACGGCGCGGGCGAGATCCTGCTCACCTCGATGGACCGCGACGGCACCAGGGCAGGCTTCGATCTCGAGCTCACGCGTGCAGTTTCAGATGCAGTGCCGGTGCCGGTCGTCGCATCGGGTGGCGTGGGCACGCTCGATCACCTCGTCGAAGGCGTGACCGAGGGCAAGGCATCGGCAGTGCTCGCGGCATCCATCTTCCATTTCGGCGAGTTCACCATCGCCCAGGCGAAGGAACATCTGGCGCGCGCCGGCGTTCCGATACGACAAATCTCGCGCACCGCGTGAATTTGAAGTACATTTGCGCGGGCGTCCGTTCAAGAGGCGCCGAGAGTTTCCCCTTCGATGGCCAAGAAGAAGAAAGCAAAGAGGAAGGCGCTGAAGAAGCGCCAGGAGAATGGCGGTGCCGCCGAGCACGTGCTGGACCGACTCTATGTCGTGATCGACAGCCGCAAGGGCGCCGATCCGGATACTTCGTACACCGCCCGGCTGTTCAGCCGCGGTCGACAGCAGATCGCCAAGAAGCTCGGCGAGGAAGCGGTCGAGGCGCTGATCGAGGGCATTCGCGGCGACCGGTCGAAGCTGGTGGGCGAAAGCGCCGACATGCTCTACCACCTGCTGACCTTGTGGGCGGCGACCGGCGTCAAGCCCCAGGCCGTGTGGTCGGAGCTGGCGCGCCGCGAGGGGATTTCCGGCATTGCCGAGAAGGCGTCGCGCAAGCCCGCCTGAACGGCGCGACAAGACCACGTTGTCATTCCGATCGCGCCGAACGATCCTGCCGCGCCTCATGCGACGCGTCCGGAGTCCAGCATGCCGAGTTACGACCGCAAGAATGTCTTCGCCCGCATCCTGCGCGGCGAGCAGCCGTGCAGGAAGGTCTATGAGGACGAGTTCGCCCTCGCCTTTCACGACATCCGGCCGCTCGCGCCGATCCACGTGCTGGTGGTGCCGAAGGGTGACTATGTCTCGAATGCCGACTTCGCCGCATCGGCACCGCCCGAGCTGATCGTCGGTTTCTGGCGCGCCGTCGGCAGGGTCGCACATGAGCTGGGCCTCGATCCCGCAGGTTATCGCCTCGTTGCCAACCACGGTCGCGACAGCGGCCAGTCGATCTTCCATTTTCATGTCCACATCTTTGGCGGCAAGGCGATGCCGCACGACATGACCACGCTTCCGCGAGCCGACGCCAAGGCATGATGGCCCGGCGCGCCTTGTTGGCGGGCGCGGCTGCGCTGGCCGCGACGGCGGCACGCGCCCAGTATTATCCGCGCGGCATCGAGGAGCGGCAGGTGCGCTTTGCCGGCACCGGCGATGTGACGCTCGAGGGAACGCTGGCCCTGCCTCTGCTCAGCGAGATCCAGCGCGTTCCGGGCGTTGTGCTGGTCGCGGGCAGCGGACCGACCGACCGCGACGGCAACAATCCCCTCATTCCCGTGCGCGTCGACCTTCTGAAGGAGATCGCCCAGGCCCTCGGCCACGCGGGCATCGCGAGCCTGCGCTACGACAAGCGCGGGATCGGCGGCTCGGCGATCCAGCAACGGCATTCCCTCGACCGCCAGGAAAGCTACTTCACCTGGGGCGGCCTGGTGGGCGATGTGCAGGAGGCGCATGCCGAGCTCGTGCGACACGACGAGATCAAGCCTTATGCGACGGCTTTGCTTGGTCACAGCGAAGGCGGCCTGCTGGCGATCGCGGCATCGGCGGCGATGGGCAAGCGGCGGCCCTACGGCCTGGTGTTGGCGTCGACGCCGGGACGGCCGCTCGGCGATATCGTGCGTGAGCAGATCGCGCGCAATATGCCGGCGCTGAGCGCCCAGGCCGAGCGCATCATGGCGGCAATTCGCGCAACCGGTCGGGTCCCTTCCGACGGGCCGCCGGCGTTCCGCGCGATCTTTCCGGCCTATGCCGGCGGCTTCCTGCAATCGGCATTCGCCTTCGATCCGGCCACCACGCTCGCCCCCACTGACATTCCCTGCCTGCTGCTGCAGGGCGGCGCCGACATCCAGGTCGTGCCGCTCCATGACGTACAGCCGCTGCTCGATGTGCTCGCCAGGCGGGATGCGCCCGGAGAGGCGCTGATTGCGCCGATGGTGAGTCACAATCTGAAGCCGGTGACGGGGCCGGACGATCCGGGCTTCGCCGGCCCCCTGGCGCCCGCGATCGAACTGAAGCTCGTGAGCTGGCTCGGCCACCTGCTGGGCGCCCGATCGTCGCCCTGATCGAGTTCAGGAGCGGACTGCCTCCCGAGCGCGCAGCCGTGCCGCGGCGGCCGCCGCGCCGCGCCGCGGCAAGCCGGGGAAGCCCGCCGCGATCTCCGCCGCCGGGAACTGCGCCAGACGATGAAGCGTCAGATCGATATGCTCCTCGCTCAGCCGGCACGCCAACTCGACATCGCGCGCAAGTGCCGCCTCCATGATGGCGCGGTGCTCGGACTGGATGTTCGGCCTGATGCCGCCCTTGGCAACCGACAGATGGCGGTAGCGCCGCGCATTGTCGTAAAGCACGCTGCGGAAGCGCCGCACCCAGGATGAACGGCAGGCCGCGACCAGCGCCTCGTGAAAGGCATGGTTGCGCTCGTTGTAGGCATCGACCAGCGCCTCCGAGCTGTTGAGGCGTCTGAAGTCGAGCAGGTTGAGCTTGTGGAAGGCGGCGACCACGCCCGCCTCCCAGTCTTCGTCGCCGTTGGCGATCGATTCGCGCAACGCCAGCGTCTCCATCATCTTGCGCAGGCTGCAGATCTCGCGGAAGTCCTCGATCGACATCGGGACGACGCGAAAGCCCTGCTGACCCTCGGCAGTGACCAGCGAGTCGGCGACCAGAAGCGACAGCGCCTCGCGCAGCGTGCTGGAGGCAACGCCGTACTCCGTGCGCAGCCGCTCGATCCTGAGCTTCGACCCCGGCGCGAGATGACCGCGGATGATGTTGGTCTTGAGCCGCTTGTAGGCGTACTCGATCAGCGTCTTGGCATTGCGCCTCTGCTGCCGATCCCTCTCGTCCGATGCCGCGACGGCCTTGATCACAGGCGTCCCGCGTTCACGCGGCAACGTCGAACCAGACATGGACCTGGCCCGTGCCGGCCGCATTCTCGTATTCCGACATTCTTCTCCCCGGCGCCATGCACCGTGGTCCGCCCAGCGCGCCGACCATCATGAGATAGTGACCGAAGAACCCTTCCGGGTTCAACTGGCGATACTTTGGATAGAGCGCGATCACGCCGGCATGGTCGCCGTCGGCCCAACGCTTCAGCACCTCGATGTCCATCTCGCGCGCCTCGGCCGATGCGACCAGGCCCGGGTCCGGCGCCATATGCGCAAGCATGGTGTCCATCGGCTCGAAGCTGTGGCTCATCCCGCCCGCCGCCAGCAACGCCACGCGGCAATCGGTCTGCGCGATGCCTTCGGCGATCGCGCGTCCCATGTCGAGGAAGTTGTGGCATTGCGCAGCCTGGCAGGTACCGATCGACAGGATCTTTTCGTTCCTGCGCAGGTAGTGGACCAGATTGATGGTCGGGTAATGCAGCGGGATGTTGGTCTTGTCATAGTTGAGCACCCGAATGCCGTCGGCCGCTCCGGCCTTGGCGATCGTCGCCGCAAGCTCGGGCGCGCCGGGATAGTCGTATGGAAAGTCCGACAGGAACTCGGGCAGTTCCTCCGACGTGTACAGCCCCTTGTAGTGCGCTGCGCCCGCCAGGATGTGGTTGATCGTGGTGAACCAGTGGGTGTCGAAGATGATGAACGTGTCGGGCGCCGCGCGATCAAGCTCACGGCGCATCTCCTCGAACCCGGCGATCAGCGACGTGTCCGTGCCGCCGTACAGCTCGAGCCGCATGGCGCTCGGCAACATGATTCCCGGTTGATGGCTGACGACGGCGGCAGCAACGATCTTGCCCATCCCATCCTCCCGCCGGGCCACGCCAATCCGAGATCCCGGCCTTCGCAGCGATGATCGGCGGCGATGATCGACTGTCAACAAAAATATCGACATTTTTACTTCGGTATCGATAATGCTTGAAAGACAACGCGGCGGTCGGGAGGGAACAAACATGCGCACCATCGGCGGCAGTGGTCGGCGAACCGTTCTCAAGGGCATGGCGGCCGCGGGGGCGGCCGCGATCGTGGATGGACCGGCCTTCGCCGCGCCCAGGACATTGAAGATCGGTCTTGTCGCCCCGCAGACGGGCCCGCTCAGCCTGTTCTCCGAGCACATCCCGTTCGTGCTCGACCAGGTCAAGCGCGCGACCGGCGGCAACCTCAAGATCGCCGGCGCCAACCGGCAGTTCGAGATCCTCGTCAAGGACAGCCAGTCCAATCCCAATCGTGCATCCGAGGTGGCGAGCGACCTGATCCTCAAGGACAAGGTCGATATCATGTGCGCCTTCGCGACGCCCGAGACCGTCAATCCGGTTTCCGACCAGTGCGAGCTGAACGGCGTGCCCTGTGTCTCCAACGACGCGCCGCTCGAGCCCTGGTTCTTCGGCCGCCATGGCGACCCGAAGAAGGGATTCGAGTGGACCTACAACTACTTCTTCTCGGCCGACGAGGTGATCCACGCCATGCTGGCGATGTGGACTCGCATCCCGACCAACAAGAAGCTCGGCGTCCTGTGGCCTAATGACAATGACGGCAATGCCTTCGCCCACGTCATGCCACCGCCGATCAAGGAGGCGGGCTTCACCATCGTCGATCCGGGCCGGTTCGACCTGCCGGCCAACAACTTCGACGCCCAGATTTCGGCCTTCAAGGCGGCCGGCGTCGAGGCCGTCCTCACGGTGACGCCGTCTCCCGAGTTCACCGTGTTCTGGAACAGCAGCGCCCAGCAGGGCTTCAAGCCCAAGCTGGTGACGCCTGGCAAGGTCGCCGAGTTCCCGCCCGGGGTCTATCCGTTCGGCGACCGCGCCATCAACTTCAGCATCGAGGTCTGGTGGTCGCGCTTCCATCCGTTCTCCTCGGGCATGACCGGCCAGAGCTCGGCCGAGCTCGCCGACGAATACGAGAAGGTGAGCGGCCGGCAGGCCTCGATGGGGCTGGGGTTCCGCCATGCCCTGTTCGAGACCGCCTTCGACACGCTGAAGCGCACCCACGACCTCGACAAGCACGAGTCCGTCCGCGATGCGCTGCGCGATATGGACTACAAGTCGGTGGTCGGACCGGTGAACTTCAAGAAGGGCCCCTTCCCCAACACGTCGCTGACGCCGGTCGTCGGCGGCCAGTGGCGCAAGGGCACAAAGTGGCCGCTCGAGCTCGTCATCGTCGACAACAAGTACGCCACGCAGATCCCGGTCGGCGGGCAGCCCGAGCCGATCGCCTAGGCGCCGGGCAGCGCGGCCCGCTGCTTAGCGTAGCCTGTTGGGCAATGACCGAGCGTTCGACCGTTCTGGAAATCGCCGGTCTCGGCAAGCGTTTCGGCGGCCTCACCGTGATCGACGGGCTCGACCTCGCCGTTGGCGACCGCGAGATTCTCGGCATCATCGGGCCCAACGGCGCCGGCAAGACCACGCTGTTCAACCTGGTGGCGGGCGTGTTGCAGCCGTCCGCCGGCACCATTCGCTACAACGGTCGCGAGATCGGCGGGCTCAGGACCTGGGACCGCTGTCGACTGGGCATCGGACGGACATACCAAGTCCCCAAGCCATTTGCTCACATGAGCGTCTTCGAGAATGTCCTTACCGCCGCCGTGCACGGCGCCGGCAAGAGCATCCGCGCCGCCCGGGAGCAGGCCGAGGCGATGCTGGAACTGAGCGGCCTCGCGGCCGATCACGCGCGGCCCGCCGGGCAGCTTACGTTGCTCGACCTGAAGCGGCTCGAGTTGTGCCGCGCGCTCGCCATCGGACCACGGCTCCTGCTGCTCGATGAGATCGCGGGCGGCCTGACGGACGCCGAGGTCGACACCCTGCTCGGCATTATCCAGCGCGTGCACGCCGAGGGCACTGCGATCGTCTGGATCGAGCACGTCATCCGCGCGCTGCGCCGGATTTGCCATCGCATCGCCGTGCTGCATGAAGGCACCTTCGTGACCATCGGTGAGCCCGAGACCGTGCTGGCCGACATGCGGGTCAGAACCATCTATCTCGGCGAATGAGGCGGCAATGACCTCGTCTGGCGCCGGCGCGCTGCTCTCAGTCGAGGGGCTGTCGGTATACTACGAGCAGTTCCGGGCACTGCACGGCATCGATATTGCGGTCGGCGCAGGCGAGATCGTTTCGATCATCGGCGCCAACGGCGCGGGCAAATCGTCACTGCTCAAAGCGATCGTGGCGCAGGTCGACCGCATCGAAGGGCGCATCCTGTTTGCCGGCCAAAACATCGCGAGCAATCCCACGCCCGCCATCGTCGCGTCGGGCATCGCCCTCGTGCCAGAGGGCCGTCGGTTGTTTCCGACGCTCACGGTCGAGGAGAATCTCGAGATCGGGTGGCAAACCGGCCGCCGGAGCAGCGACGTCGGCCTCGGCGAGGTGTTCGACCTCTTCCCCATGCTGCGCGACAAGCGGCGCCAGCCCGCCTGGCAGCTCTCCGGAGGGCAGCAGCAGATGGTGGCGCTCGGCCGTGCGCTGCTCGCCGACCCGCGCCTGTTGCTGTGCGACGAAATCAGCCTCGGTCTCGCGCCGACGGTCGTCAACGATCTCTATGCCTTGTTGCTGTCGATCAACCGGCGCGGCATCGGCGTGCTGCTGGTCGAGCAGGACATCCGCCGCGCCCTCGCAGTCGCCAACCGCTTCTACTGCCTGCTCGAAGGCCGCATCTCGCTGTCCGGGCGGCCCGGCGATTTCGACCGCGATACCATCACGCGACACTATTTCGGATCCTGAAGCGGCATGCTGGTCACGTACCTCAACCTCGTCATCCAAGGCGTGCTGCTGGGGGGCCTCTATGCGATCTTCGCGCTCGGCCTCTCTCTGTCGGTGGGCGTGATGCGCTTCGTCAACATCGCCCACGGCGACTTCATCGTCCTCGTGTCGTTCTTGCTGCTCGTCGTCGCCGCGGCGCTGCACATCAACGTGTTGCTGGCGCTCTTGCTGGTGCTCCCCGTGGCCTTTGCCGGCGGCTGGCTGCTGCAGCGCGTCCTCCTGCAACGGGTCATCGGCCAAAGCGCGTTGCTGCCGCTGCTCGTCACCTTCGGCCTCTCGATCATCGTGCAGAACGCCCTGCTGCAGGGCTTCGGCGCCGACACGCGGACCCTGTCGGCCGGCCGTCTCGATACGTCGAGCCTACATATCGGCGGCCTCTATGTCGGCGTCCTGCCGGTCGCGACCTTCCTGCTCGCGGTGACCCTCGTGCTGGGTCTCGACTGGCTGCTCTATCGCTCCAGGATCGGCGCCAACATCCGCGCCGTTGCCGATGACGTCGCGGCCGCCAACCTGATCGGCCTGTCGTCGGTGCGGATCTACGCCACCGCCATGGGCATCGTCGGCGTGACCGTGGCGGTCGCCGCCTGTTTCATGGGCTTGCGCATGAACTTCGACCCGACCAGCGGGCCGAGCCGGCTGCTGATCGCCTTCGAGGTCGTTGTTCTGGGCGGCTTGGGCAGCCTGCGCGGCACCTTGCTCGGTGGCATCGTGCTCGGCATCGCCCAGACGCTGGGCGGCCAGATCGACGGCGCCTGGCAGGTGCTGGCGGGCCACCTCGTCTTCCTCGTCGTTTTCCTGCTGCGGCCCCAGGGCCTTCTGCCACGGTACTAGGAGCGGTCGTTGCCCAGGCGCCAGCATCTCTCGATCGCAAGCGGCCGTTTCGTCCTGGCCGGTGCCGCCCTCGCGCTCGCCGCCGCTCCCTCTTTCCTCGACCCCGGCGGCCTCACGGTGCTGACGGAGTTCCTCTGCCTGCTGGTGCTGGCCCTGATGTGGAATCTGCTGGCAGGCTACGCCGACATCGTGACCGTAGGGCAGCATGCCTTCGTCGGCGTCGGCGCCTATGCCTTCTATGGCGCCGTGGTCCTGTTGGACCTCGATCCATATCTCGCCTTCGCCGCGGCCGCGCTGACCGCTTTCGTCATCGCCTTGCCGGCGATGGTGATCGTCTTCCGCCTGCGCGCGGCCTATCTCGCGGTCGGCACCTGGGTGGTGGCCGAGGTGTTGATGCTGATCGCGGGCAAGCTGCCGAATTTCGGCTTCGGCTCGGGCGTCAGCCTGCCGGTCCGCGTCGCGCGCGAGTTCGGCACGCGCCCCGATGCGCGCTTTGCCACCATCTATTGGCTCGCCTTCGCCCTGGCGGCGGTCGCATTCGCCAGCACTTACCTTTTGCTGCGCTCGCGCATCGGACTGGGATTGACGGCGATGCGCGACAACGAGGAGGCCGCGGGTGCAATGGGCGTCAATCTGGTGCGCGCCAGGATCGTCTGCTTTCTCTGGACCGCCCCGTTCCTCGGCCTCGCCGGCGCAATCATCACCTTGCAGAAGCTGCGCATTTCGCCGCCGGCCTCGTTCAGCATCATCGACTGGACGGTGTTCGTCATCTTCAACGTCGTGATCGGCGGCATCGGCAGCCTCGAAGGGCCGATCCTGGGAACCGTGCTGTTCTTCGTCCTGCGCGAGTATCTCGCCCAGCTCGGCACCTGGCATCTCATCATCCTGGGGACTCTTTCGATCGTGATCATCCTGATCGAGCCGCGCGGCCTGTGGGGTCTCTTGCGACGGATGCTGGGCGGCGACCTCATTCCGGTGTCACATGGCGCGCGGCCCGGCTTCGGCGCCGACCGCACGCCCTGACCAGCCACCGACCGACCGCTTCAGCGCATGTTCCCGGTGTGGCCGAGCGAGTAGCGGCCAGGCTGTGGCCAGACCGCCAGGCCGTGCGGCTCGCGGCCGACCTTGACCTGATCGACGGC
Source organism: Reyranella sp. (assembly GCF_036558665.1). Taxonomy (GTDB): domain Bacteria; phylum Pseudomonadota; class Alphaproteobacteria; order Reyranellales; family Reyranellaceae; genus Reyranella. The sequence continues at coordinate 78,940 of NZ_DATBFE010000067.1, forward strand.
GCCCGTCGATGTATCGAAGCGATAGACCACGTCGTCGAAGCGGCCCGACAGCCAGAGGTATCTGCCATCGGCGGAGACGTTGCCCATGTCCGGGCTGCCGCCGCCGGGGACCGGCCAGAAATCGACGACCTTCTGGGTCGAAAAGTCGATCACCGAGACGCTGCCCTTGCCGCGCCGCGGCCCGAGCATCTTGTTGCTGCCGCGGTTGGCGACGTAGAGCAGCTTGCCATCGCGGCTGGGATAGAGCCCATGCGCGCCCAGGCCGGTCGGGATGAAGCCGACCTGTCGGAACGACGCGCCATCCACCACGTGCACCCCGTCGGCTAGCATGTCGGCGACATAGAACAGCTTGCCGTCGGGTGAGACGCGAATGTCCTGCGGCATGCCGCGCGTGGCGCAAATGGCTCCCCCGAGTTCGAACGAATCGCTGACGATCGCTGGCTTCTTCTCGAATATTTCGAGTTGCGCCACCACGTCCGCGCGCTGGTAGTAGGGTGTCAGGACCAGCGTGCCGACGACGCTCTTGTTGACCATGTCGATCTTGGTCACGGCGCCGTCGAACTCGCAGGTGAACAGGGCATAGGTGCCGTCGATCGAGAAATCGGCGTGGTTGACGCCGCCACATTTTGGGACGGCGAGCGAGAATTCGGACTTCATCGTGTGCGGATCGCGGAAGTCGAGGCGCCGATGCTCCTCTGCCACGACGATCGCGTAGCGGCCGTCGGGCGTCCAATAGAGGTTGTAGGGATCGTCGACCGGGATCGCCTCGCCCGGCTTGCCGGTAAGCGGATCGACCGGCGTCAGGCTGCCGTCGGTGCGGCCCTCGGCGTTGTTGGCGACCCACAGCGTCTTGAGATCCCATGACGGCACGACATGCTGCGGGTTGTAGCCGACCTTGAAGGTGTCGACGACCTGCAGGGTCGCTGGATCGATCACCGTCACGCTGTTGGCCCGCCGGTTGGGAACGTAGATGCGCGGCAGTGCACCCTCGACCGCCGGGCTCATCCTGTCGGCGGCCGTCTCGCTGTAGAGGTTGGTCGGGTCGACCACCGGCGGCATGCCGGGAACCGTGACGACCGGCTCGGCGACGGCAGGAGTCGGAGGGCTCGTTTGGGCCGCGGCCCACCATCCTGCAAAGGCGACGGCCAGCGCGGGAAGAACGAGAAGACGATTCGCTTTCATGAAATCAATGCTTCTCCCGCCGCGCCTTCCTGATTGCCGCTACGGTGTCGCTGACGATGAGCTCGACGCCGAGTTGGCCGAGCTCGGCGCTGGCACGCCGCGGATCGCCGTCGACGCCGCTCTTCGCGCCCCGGGCCGAAGCCAGCCTGTCGATCCGTACCATCGCCGGATCGGTGGCCAGTTCGAGCGATGTGTCGGCGACGCCTCCATGAGTGCCGATCTCGTCGGCGCCGATTCCCCTGGCGCGCAGGGCCTGCACATAGGCGGCCTGCGTGGCGTCGTAGTAGGCGGCAATGAAATGCGCGTGCGCAGCGGTGCCGGCCCACAGCCGGTTCAGTTGTTCGGCAACCTCCTTCAGTTGGGTCTGGTAGCCGCCATGGTCACCGATCAGCACGATATGCGTGAAGCCGGCCTGCTTGAGACTGAGCGCAGCCCCTTCGAGGACTCCCTTGAAGGCTGCGACCGGCACCGAGATCGTGCCCGGAAAGCGCATATGCTCACTCGGCGGCGAGATAGTGCCTTCGGGCACATAGGCCACGACCGGCGCGACCAGCGTATCGCCCAGGGTCGTGGCAACGCGACCGGCGAGGACCTTGACCCGCCCGTTGTGCTTGCCAAGGGCGAGGTGGGGACCGCTCTGCTCCGTGCCGCCGACAGGCACGATGATGGTCGTCGTCCCGGCGGCCAGCGCGTCGCGCAGCTCGGTCCAGCTCAGATCCTCCAGAAAGGGGCCATGGCCTGCGGCATGCGCGGCCGCGACGCCGGCGCCGAGACAAAAGGCGAAAACAACCAGGCCAAACGCAGCGCGCATCAACGCCTCTCCTCGGGCGGACAGCCTTCTACGCCATCGCCTTCCGGGCCGCCAGTGGCGTGGGCGTCGCGCCCCCGTGATCTGAAAGCGACGGCCGAGACAGGCCGAATCGCAGTTCTGGCCTGCAATAGCGGCGGTGCGCAGGCCGCGGTCGGTACCTGGCGAGATCATCGACAGCTTGGCAAGCGCGGCCGGCCGGGCCACTACAGCGGTAGAAGTGCGAAGGAGCGACCGCCGATGCAACTGCAGTTTCTGGGATCGGGCGACGCGTTCGGCAGCGGCGGCCGGTTCAACACCTGCTTCCTGGTGCGCGATCGCCAGGGCGCGTTCCTGGTCGATTGCGGCGTCTCCTCGATGATCGCGATGCGCAAGTTCGGCATCGATCCCAACATGGTTCGCGCCATCGTCATCTCGCATCTCCATGGCGATCACTTCGGCGGCCTGCCGTTTTTCCTTCTCGACGCCCAGCTCGTCAGCCGCCGCACCGCGCCCCTGGTCGTCGCCGGACCGCCGGGTCTCGCTCGCCGCCTCGAGATGGCGATGGAGACCTTCTTTCCGGGCTCGGCCAAGGTCGAACGCCGCTTCGCGCTTGATGTGCGCGAGATGCAACCACATGAAGCCCATGGCATCGAGGGTATCGAGGTGACGCCCTATCTCATGAAGCATCCCTGCGGTGCGCCGCCGTTCGCTTTGCGCATCGCCGTCGACGGCAAGGTCCTGTGCTATTCCGGCGATACCGAATGGGTCGACGCACTGGCCGAGGCCGCGCACGGTGCCGATCTCTTCGTTGCCGAGGCCTACTTCTTCGACAAGGCGATCAAGTTCCACCTCGACTATGCGACGCTCTCGACCCACCTTCCCGCCATCGGCGCAAAGCGCGTGATCGTGACCCATATGAGCCCGGACATGCTGGCGCGCCGCGGCTCGCTCGGCTGCGAGGCGGCCGAGGACGGGATGGTGGTATCGCTCTGACGGGCTACGCGGCCATCGCCCTCCGCGCTTCGGCGCGGCGATAGGAAAGCGCCTCGGCGACGTGCAGCCGGCGTACGGCAGCGGAGCCGTCGAGATCGGCGAGCGTGCGCGCCACGCGCAGGGTCCGGTGCCAGGCGCGTGCCGAGAGGCCGAGCCGTTCGGCCGCGCGCGTCAACAGAGCGCGGCCGTCGGCATCGGGCTCGGCGATGGCCGCGAGCAGCGCGCCATCGGTATCGGCGTTGCAGCGCGGCTTGCTCCAGTTGCGGGCGCGCTCCGACAGCAGGCCGGCCGTGGGCTCGGCCTCGATCTCCGTGAGCTTGCCCTTCTTGTCGAGGCCTGCCAGCCGGTCGCGCTGGACCGCGCGCGCCGCCGCCACCCGCGCGGCCACGTCGGTAGAGCTTTCTGCCGGCGGGGGCAGGGCGAGATCGGCGGCGTCGACCTGGGGCACATCGATACAGAGATCGATGCGATCGAGCAGCGGTCCCGAAAGCTTGGCCTGGTAGTCGACACCACAGCGCGGCGCCCGCCCGCAGCCACGGCCCGCCTCCACGAGGTGTCCGCAGCGGCAGGGATTCATCGCCGCCACTAACTGAAACCGCGCCGGATAGGTCACGTGGGCGGCAGCGCGCGCAACCGTGATGCGGCCGGTTTCGAGCGGCTGGCGCAGTGCCTCGAGGGTGGCACGGCTGAATTCGGGCAATTCGTCGAGAAACAGCACGCCATGATGGGCAAGCGAGACTTCGCCCGGCTTGGCCCGCGCACCGCCGCCGACCAGGGCCTGCAGCGTCGCCGAATGGTGCGGATCGCGAAAGGCGCGGCGGCGCGACAGGCGGCCGTCGCCGGTCTCGCCCGCCAGCGACCGTACCATCGTGGCTTCCAGCGCCTCCTCCGCTTCGAGCGGTGGCAGGAGGCCCGGCAGGCGCGCCGCCAGCATCGACTTGCCGGAGCCGGGCGGGCCGACCATCAGGAGGTTGTGGCCGCCTGCGGCCGCCACTTCGAGCACG
>NZ_DATBFE010000068.1:0-53907 GCF_036558665.1 Reyranella sp.
CAGCAAGAGCCGAAGCCGGCAACGAGCCCGGCATCCAGACCCTACCGCATCGAAGATCAAATCGGATATCTGCTGAGGCGCGCGCACCAGCGGGCCAGCGCCATCTTCCAGGTGACCATCGGCGATCCCAACATCACGCCGACTCAGTACTCCAGCATGGTGAAGCTGAACGAGTACACCGAGCTGTCGCAGAATCTGCTCGGCCGACTGGTCGGCATGGACAAGGCGACGATGCAGGGTGTCGTTCGTCGGTTGAAAGAGAGAGGGCTTGTCGACTCACGCCCCGATCCCGGAGATGCGCGGCGCACGCTGCTCAGCCTCACCACCGAAGGTCAGCGCATCGTTAACAAGTTGCTGCTGAACGGCCCGGCGGTGTCGCGCGAGACGTTGAAGCCGCTGAACGTGACCGAGCAGCGCCAGCTCCTCGAGCTTCTTTCCAGGATCGTTTGAAGACACCGAACCGTTTGACTCCCACGAGCTCCGTGGTCATCGTACGTACACGAACGATATGGGTGACTACCGCCAACCTGCCTGCCTCGAGGAGGCGTTAGAGGCTCTGGCCCGGCCCTGTACGGTGCTGGCCGGCGGCACCGACTTTTACCCGGCGCGGGTCGGGCGGTTGGTCGACGAGGACATCCTGGATATCAGTCGAATCAAGACGTTACGCGGCATTTCCAGCGATGGCGCCGGATGGCGACTGGGCGCCACGACGACCTGGAGCGAACTCCTCGAAGCCGATCTTCCACCGCTGTTCGACGCCCTCAGACAAGCCGCCCGCGAAGTCGGCGGACGCCAGATCCAGAATGCCGGCACGCTCGCGGGCAACCTTTGCAACGCATCGCCCGCGGCGGATGGCGTGCCGCCTTTGCTTGCGCTCGATGCGGAGGTGGAGTTGGCAAATCGCAGCAAGGTGCGCCGGCTTCCGCTTTCCCAATTCATCGTCGGCAATCGCCGCACGCAGTTGGAGTCCGACGAGCTTCTGATCGCGATCCACGTTCCCAAGCATGCAACCAGAGCGTGCAGTTCCTTCTTGAAGTTGGGCGCACGACGCTATCTCGTGATCTCCATCGTCATGGCCGCAATCACACTCGAGATCGCAGAGGATCGTGTGCGGACGGTGCGTGTCGCTGTCGGCTCGTGCTCGGCCGTAGCGCAACGTTTGCCGATGCTCGAGGCCGCGCTCGCCGGTGTGCCACTCGATGCGCGTCTCGCCGACAGGGTTGAAAGTGATCATCTTGCTCCGCTGGCGCCGATCGACGATGTGCGAGGCAGCGCCGCCTATCGTCTCGACGCCACCGTTACATTGTTGCGGCGACTTCTGGCCGGGGTCGCGTCGTGAGGCTTGCTTTCACCCTGAACGGTCGAAAGGTCGATTGGTGTGGCTTGCCGGCAACACGGCTTGCGGTGGCCTTGCGCGACGACCTTGGGCGGACCGGCACCAAGATCGGCTGCGACGCCGGCGACTGCGGTGCCTGCACGGTGCGGCTCGACGGTCGGCAGGTATGCTCCTGTCTTATCGCGATGGGCCAGATGGACGGCCGTACTGTCGAGACGGTCGAAGGTCTGATCGCCGAGGGCGGGACGCTCGCTGCGCTGCAAGAGTCGTTTCTGGCGCAGGGCGCTGCGCAGTGCGGCATCTGCACGCCCGGCATGTTGATGGCGGCGCACGATCTGCTGGGCCGTCGACCGCGACCCAACCGGGCCGAGGTCGAGGAGGCCTTGGGCGGGGTACTTTGCCGCTGCACCGGCTACGGCAAGATCGTCGAGGCGGTGCTGGCGGTGGAAGCCTCGACTCCGATCGCGGCTCCGCCGGCTGGCGCGGCGGTAGGAACACGGATCCCCCGCGTCGACGGCGTGCCCAAGGTCACCGGCCGGGATCTGTTCGGGGCGGATGCCATTCCCGCCGACGCCCTGTGGATCAGGGTGGTTCGCTCACCCCATGCCCGCGCCTGCTTCAAGCTTGGAGATCTTGGCACCCTGCGATCCCGTCTTGTCGCAGTCCTGACGTCTGTGGACATCCCGTTCAACGGCTACGGCATCTATCCTGACATAAAGGATCAGCCCGTTCTGGCCGATGGCAGGGTTCGGTATCGAGGCGAGGCTGTGGTGGCCTTGGTCGGAGACCGTACGGAGGTCCTCGCCCTGCGGGACGAGGACGTCCCCGTCACCTGGATGCCGGAACCGCCGCTGGTCGGAATCGAGGCCGCGACCGCCCCCGATGCGCCCCTGGTTCAGGCGGACAAACCCAGAAACCTGCTGCTCGAAGGCGGTGTGAGGCGGGGTGACGCAGCTTCAGCTTTTTCGTGCTGTGCGGCTGTGGCGGAAGGCATGTTCGAGACCTCGTTCGTCGAGCATGCCTATATCGAACCGGAGGCCGGCTGGGCGCGGCGGGTCGGTGATCGGATTGAAATCCATGCCACTACCCAGACGCCCTATATGGATCGCGACGAAATCGCGAGCATCATGCGGCTGCCGGCCGAGGCCGTGCGGATCGTGCCGACCGCCTGTGGCGGCGGCTTTGGCGGCAAGCTCGATCTCTCGGTCCAGCCCTTGATCGCCATCGCCGCCTGGAAGCTCGGGCGGCCGGTGGCGCTGGTTTACACCCGGCCGGAGAGCATGGCGGCCACGACCAAACGCCATCCGGCGCGCGTGAAGGCCAAATTCGGGTGCGACACCACCGGCAAGCTCGTCGCCTGCGATGTGACGGCGACCTTCGATACCGGTGCCTATGCATCCTGGGGGCCAACCGTGGCCAATCGCGTGCCCGTCCATGCCATGGGTCCCTATGCGGTGCCCAATGTGCGCACGTGGGGCGAGGCGTTTTTCACCAACGGTCCGCCGGCGGGAGCCTTTCGCGGTTTCGGCGTGCCACAGGCGGCGATCGCCCACGAGGCGATGATGGACGAGCTGGCGGACCAGCTCGGCATCGATCGGCTGGAATTCCGGCATCGAAACGCCCTGCGCGCGGGCGATACCACTGCGACCGGGCAAAAACTCGAACACTCGGCGGGTCTGGTGCAGTGCCTGGAGGCGCTGCGCCCGCGTTGGCGGAGCGCGCTTGAGGAGGTCACGGCTTTCAATGCTGCGGGCGGGCCGAGGCGTCGCGGCGTCGGTATCGGCTGCATGTGGTACGGCATCGGCAACACCTCGATGTCGAATCCCTCGCGCATGAGGATAGGGCTGGCGGCCGATGGCACGCTGACGCTCTTCAACGGCGCGCTCGATATCGGCCAGGGCAGCAACACCGTCATGACCCAGATCGCGGCCGATGCGCTGGGCCTGCCCGCAGCCCAGTTCGCACTGATATCCGGGGACACCGATCTCACCGCCGACGCCGGCAAGACCTCGGCCTCGCGCCAGACCTTCGTTTCGGGCCGAGCGGTTGAAGCGGCGGCGCGGGATCTTCGACAGCAGATCCTGCGACTGGCCAATGCCGGCGGCGACGCCCGACTTTCGCTCGACGGCACGACCCTGACGGTACGCGACGGGGCGGAAGTCCATGCCCTCGATCTTGCGAAGATCGGTCCCCTGATGGGTGAGGGATCGTTTGATCCCCCGACCACGCTGCTCGATGCCGATGGTCAGGGGGTCCCCTACGCCACCTATGCCTTCGCCGCACAGATGGCGATGGTCGAAGTCGATATCGATCTGGGGACCGTGAAGGTCCTGCGCATCGTGGCAGCGCACGATGTCGGCAAGGCGATCAATCCGACGCTGGTCGAAGGCCAGATCGAAGGCGGCATCGCGCAGGGATTGGGGCTCGCGCTGATGGAAGAGTATGTGCCCGGCCGCACCGAGAACCTGCACGACTATCTCATCCCGACCGTGGGCGACATGCCGGAGATCGAGTGTCTCCTGATCGAGGATCGCGAGCCGCTGGGGCCGTCGGGCGCCAAGGGGGTGGGCGAGCCTGGCCTGGTGCCGACCGCGCCGGCGATACTGGGCGCCGTGCACCATGCGACCGGTGTACGGGCGCACCGCGTGCCCTTGTTGCCGCACCGCTTGCGCGAGGCGATCGTCGCAGCGAAGGGAAGCAGGGCATGAGCGACGAGCTTGCGCTCACCGAGGCTGAGCAAACTGCCGGCATCATCCGGTGCGATGCCTGCCCGGTGCTGTGCCGCATCCGGCCCGGTCGCGCGGGCGCCTGCGACCGCTATGCCAACGAGGGTGGCAAGCTGGTGCGGCTCGACCCGCTGGTGCTGCTGGCCAAGCCCGATCTTGCCCGGGTCGCGTTCGTCGAGGGCAGCAGTAGCTGGCCCGGCGAGCTCGGGCCCAACGTCCTTGGAAGGGGCGAGGGCGCCTTCGTGACGGGCATTGGCGCCACCACGACCTATCCTGACTACAAGCCGGCGCCGTTCATCGTCTCGTCCAGGCACGAGGGCGTTGACATGGTCACGGTCGTGACCGAGGGCATCTTCAGCTATTGCGGCGTGAAGGTGAAAATCGACACCGACCGCTATATCGGTCCGGAACAGGCCCCGGTGCGGGTCAAGGGCGAAGCGGTGGGCCACGTGACGACGGCCGAATACGGCTCGCAGATGCTGTCGCTGGGCGGCGTGCATCACCTGACCGGAGGCAGCAAGAAGGAGGGCGTCGTCACCTGCGATGCGCTGCTGGCGCTCTGCAATCGCGAGGCCGTTGAGCTGGCGATCGATGGTGGCTCGACCGTCGTAGTCCAGTCGGGCCAGCCGCCGGTCGTGAACGGCCAGCGCGAGCAGCGCATGCGGGTAGGCTGCGGCTCGGCCGCCATCGGCATGTTCGCGCCGCAATGGAAGGACCATGTCGACGAGGTGATCGTGGTCGACGATCACATCACCGGCGTGCTGACCGAGCATCAGGGAGGCCGCTTCCTCGACATGAAGCCTGCCGGCATTCGCGTGCGCGGCCGCAAATCCACTCCGGGCCGTTATTTCCAGGTGGCCGAGCCAGGCCTGGGCTGGGGCGGCACCCACATCAGCAATCCGTTGGAGATCATCGAGAAGATCGATCCCAGGCAGGCATGGGCCGGCCTGCGGCTGCTGATGGTCTCGACGACCGGCGAGCATTCCGCCTGGTTCGAGCTCGACCGGGAACTGAAGCCGCAGCCCCGTGAGATGCCGCTGGCGGTGCGGCTGGTCGTCGAGCGCATCGCCGAGAACTGCGAGCCCGCACTTTGCACGGTGCTCTTCATGGCCGGCGCCGGCGGCTCGCTGCGCGCCGGCGTCACGGAGAATCCGGTGCGACTGACGCGTTCGGTGCGTCAAACGCTCACCAAGGTGACGCTGGGCGGCGTTCCGGCCTACGTCTGGCCGGGCGGTGGCATCACACTGATGGTCGACGTCGCCGGCATGCCCGAGAAGTCCTTCGGCTACGTTCCCACGCCGGCGCTGGTGGCGCCGATCGAGTTCACCCTGCGAGCCGACGACTATGCCGCATTGGGCGGCTACGCCTCGCGCGCCGTGACGCTCGAGGACGTGCTGCGCGGCCAGCGCGTGCGCATCGGAGACAGCAGTTGAACGGCGCCGTCGCCGCGCGTCTGCCCGACGGGCGGCTGCATTTGCAGCACGGGCCGATCGACCTGATCATCGAGGCTTTCGGCGCGCCGGACCAGGTGGAGCCCGCCTATCGTCAGGCCATCGAACGTTTCAGCGATGTTCTCCCTACCTTGGTCGGCGAGCTCGCCCTGCTGCGGCGCCCCGTGGGCGACGCCTGTCCGCTGCCACGGGGGCCGGTCGCGCGGCGCATGGTCGAGGCGGTGTGGCCGTATCGCGAAGTCTTCATCACGCCGATGGCTGCCGTCGCTGGGGCGGTAGCCGACGAGGTCATACAGGCTTTGTGCGCCGGGCGGTCGCTCGACAAGGCCTATGTCAACAACGGCGGCGATATCGCCATCCACCTGAGTTCGCCGCACAGCCTTCGGGCGGGCATCTTCGCCCGCGCCCTCGACGGCGCCGTCGAGCTTACGCACGACCAGCCGGTGCGGGGGATCGCCACCTCGGGCTGGAGGGGCCGTTCCTTCTCCCTCGGCATCGCCGACAGCGCCACGATCCTTGCATCGACAGCGGCTGCTGCCGACGCGGCCGCGACGGTGATCGCCAACGCGATCAACGTCGATCACCCGGCGGTCGCCCGACGGCCGGCGCGCGAGCTCGACCCCGATAGCGACTTGCTCGACTTGCCGGTGACGGTCGCGGTCGGGAGACTGCCCCCGCCGTTGCTCGACCAGGCCCTGGCGCGAGGCGTCGCCGAGGCGCGGCGACTCAGGTTTTGTGGCTTGATCGACAGCGCAGCCCTGTCCTTGCAGGGACGTTGGCGCATCGAAGCTCCCTGTCGGGGCGGCAAAAAGGCCGTGCAATGAGCAGCGACGTGGTGAAGCTTGGGAAGTACCATCGCGGAGACGCACGACCATGGCGGGCCGCTTGTCGTCTGCGGGTCCACCTCGCTAGGCTCGCGTCGCGAAGCTTTGCGTGAGGAAGGGGATTTCATGCTGACTCGTAACCGTCTGCTGGCTGGCGCCTCAGCGCTCGCCGCCTTGTCGTTCATTGCGCCCGCCTTTGCGCTGGAGCCGATCAAGCTGGGGGAGATCAACAGCTACAAGGTCTTTGCTGCGTTCCTCGATCCCTACAAAAGAGGCATGGAGCTGGCGGTCGACGAGGTCAATGCTGCAGGCGGCGTGCTCGGTCGCAAGATCGAGGTCGTGAGCCGTGACGACAACGGCAATCCGGCCGACGCCGTGCGCGCCGCCGAGGAGCTTCTGAGCCGCGAGAAGGTCGCCTTTCTGATCGGCACTTTTCCCTCCAATGTCGGGCTGGCGGTCGCTGACTTCGCCAAGCAGAAGAAGACGCTGTTCATCGCCGGCGAGCCGCTCACCGACAAGATCGTGTGGGATCAGGGCAATGCCTACACGTTCCGGCTGCGCCCTTCGACCTATATGCAGACCGCAATGCTCATTCCCGACGCGGTCAAGGTCCAGAAGAAGCGATGGGCGATCGTCTATCCGAACTACGAGTACGGCCAGTCAGCCACCGCCGCCTTCAAGAAGCTCCTGAAGGAGAAGCAGCCCGATGTCGAATTCGTCGCCGAGCAGGCGACGCCCCTCGGCAAGATCGATGCGGGGGCAGTTGTGCAGGCATTGGCGGATGCCAAGCCTGACGCGATCTTCTCCTCGCTGTTCGGCGCCGACCTCGCCAAGTTCGTGCGTGCCGGCAGCGAGCGCAGCCTGTTCAAGAACGTGGCCGTGTTCGACCTGCTGGGCGGAGAGCCGGAATACCTCGATCCGCTGAAGGATGAGGCGCCGGTCGGCTGGTACGTGACGGGTTATCCCTGGCAGGATCTCAAGACGCCTGAGCACACGAAGTTCTTCAACGCCTACAAGGCGAAGTTCAACGATTATCCGCGACTCGGCTCGGTCGTCGGTTATTCGGTCGTGATGTCGGCGGTGGCGGCGATCAGGAAAGCCGGCGCGCTCGACCAGGACAAGCTGGTGGCCGCCATGACCGGGCTTCAGGTCGGCACGCCATTTGGTTCGGTGACGTTCCGTGCGATCGATCATCAATCGACCATGGGTGCCTTCGTCGGGCGCATCGGCGTCCGCGACGGCAGGGGCTACATGACCGACTGGCACTTCGTCGACGGCAAGGACGTCCTGCCCGGTGACGCCGAGGTCGCCAAGATGAGGCCGGCAAACTAGTGTCTTCCGGACCGCGCGCATCCTTCGCGCTCATCATCCCGGGCGCGCAGGATGCGGGCGGTACTCATAACGCGACGTGACTTTCCCCTCGCTCCTCATCCAGTTCCTGAACGGGCTGACCGACGCCTCGTCGCTGTTCCTGGTGTCGGCCGGCCTGTCCCTGATCTTCGGCGTCACGCGCATCGTCAATTTCGCGCATGGTTCGCTCTACATGTTGGGCCTTTACGCGGCTTACAGCCTGATCCAGGCGCTGGGCCACACGCCGCTCGGCTTCTGGGCTGGCGTCATCCTGGCGACGCTGGCGGTCGGCGTGATCGGCGTGGTCATCGAAGTGCTGGTGCTGCGCCGCATCTACCATGCACCCGAGCTTTTCCAGTTGCTTGCGACCTTTGCCATCGTGCTCATCGTCAAGGACGCGGCCCTCTATGCCTGGGGATCGGAAGACCTCGTTGGCCCGCGGGCGCCCGGGCTCACCATGGCCGTGGATATCCTGGGCAAGCGCATTCCAGCTTACGACCTGCTGTTGATCGCAGTCGGTCCCCTCATGCTGGGCCTTTTGTGGCTGCTGCTGGCACGGACGCGCTGGGGCGCGCTTGTGCGCGCCGCGACCCAGGATCGCGAGATGGTGGGCGCGCTGGGTGTCGATCAGGCCAAGCTCTTCACTTCCGTCTTCTTCGTCGGCGCGGCGCTGGCCGGGTTCGGTGGCGCGCTGCAGATCCCGCGCGAGCCCGCCAATCTCGATCTCGATCTCTCGGTAATCGCCGACGCTTTCGTCGTCACCGTGGTCGGCGGCCTCGGTAGCCTGCCGGGCGCTCTGCTCGCGGCTGTCCTGATCGGCGTGGCCAAGGCACTCTGCATCGGTATCGGCACGGTTTCGCTCTTCGCGTTGGACGTCGATTTTTCTCGGCTCGTGCTGGTCGTCGAGTTCGTCATTATGGGCGTCGTTTTGGTGCTTCGGCCCTACGGCCTGCTTGGCAAACCGCCGGTGGTCGTGCGTGCTGCCGCCACGGTGCCGCCTCCGCTCGGGCCTCCGCGCTGGCCGACGGCGCTGGCGTGGATCGCGCTTCTTCTGGCCATGCCGTTGCTGAGCGACGACTACGTCGCCGCACTGCTCATCGACATTGCCTGCTTTGCGCTGTTCGCCGTCAGTCTTCATTTCATCATGGGTCCGGCCGGCATGATCTCGTTCGGTCATGCCGCCTATTTCGGGCTCGGAGCCTATGCCGGCGCCGTGCTGTTGAAGCGCGCCGGCCTCCCGATGGAAGTGGCCTTCGTTTCGGCCCCGTTCGTCGCCGCGGGGTTTGCCATTCTTTACGGCTGGTTCTGCGTGCGCTTGAGCGGAGTCTATCTTGCGATGCTGACGCTTGCGTTTGCTCAAATCACCTGGTCGATCGTGTTCCAGTGGGATTCGCTCACCGCAGGCAGCAACGGCATGGTCGGCATCTGGCCGGCCGTCTGGCTCTCGGGCAAGACCGCGTACTACTACCTGACGATGGCTTTCTGCGGGCTCGGCGTCGCCTTCCTGTGGCGCGTCTTGTTCTCGCCCTTCGGCTATACACTGCGCGCGGCCCGCGATTCGCCTCTGCGCGCCGAGGCAATCGGCATCGATGTGCGTGGCTTCCAGTGGGCCGCGTTCGTGCTGGCAGGCGGGATGGCTGGACTGGCTGGTGTCGCGCTCGCCTTCTCCAAGGGCAGCATCTCGCCGTCGGCCGCCTCGATCTCGCAATCGACGGACGGGCTGGTGATGGTGCTGTTGGGCGGCGTCGAGACGCTGACCGGTCCGGTCGTGGGCGCCGGCCTCTTCACGTGGCTGCGCGATCTGCTGGCGCGCGAGACGGACTACTGGCGCGCGGTCTTCGGTCTCGTCATCCTGCTGATCGTCGTGCTGTTCCCGCAAGGGTTGGTGGGCGGCCTGAAGGCTCTCCTCGGTCGCTGGCAGGAACGCAGCGCATGAACGAGGCCGTGCTTCAGGCCGAGGGACTGCACAAGGCGTTCGGCGGCGTGCAGGCGGTGGAGGACGTGTCGTTTGCCGTGTCCGCCGGCGAACTCCTGGCACTGATCGGTCCCAATGGTGCGGGCAAGAGCACCTGTTTCAACATGCTGAACGGCCAGCTCGCGCCCGACAGCGGCCTTGTGCGTCTCGGTGGTCGTGACGTCGTGGGCCTGAGCCCGCGCGCGATCTGGCGGCTGGGTGTCGGCCGCACCTTCCAGATCACGGCCACGTTTGCCTCGCTCAGCGTTCGCGAGAATGTGCAGATGGCACTCTATTCGCATGCCGGCAAGCTCAGAGCCTTGCTGGCCCGGTTCGGCACGGTGCTCAAGGCAGAAGCCGACGCGCTTCTGGGGCAGGTCGGGATGCTCGACCAGGCCGACCGGCCGTGCGGGGTGCTCGCCTATGGCGATTTGAAGCGCGTCGAACTTGCCATGGCGCTCGCCAATGGCCCGAGACTCCTGCTGATGGACGAGCCGACCGCCGGCATGGCCCCCAGGGAACGCGTGGCCTTGATGGAGCTCGCGGCAAAGCTGGCGCGCGCGCAGAAGATTGCCGTGTTGTTCACGGAGCACGACATGGACGTGGTGTTTGGTCAAGCCGACCGCATCATCGTGCTCGATCGCGGCCGCCTGATCGCCGGCGGCCGGCCGGAAGAGGTGCGCCGCAACGCGGACGTGCGTGCCGTCTACCTCGGGGGCATGCATTGATGCTCTCCGCGAGGAACCTGCATGCCTACTACGGACGCGCGCACATCCTGCACGGCGTGTCGCTCGACGCCGGGGCGGGCGAAGTCGTGGCACTGCTCGGTCGCAACGGCGCGGGCAAGTCGACGGCGATGAAGACGATCATGGGGCTGGTGCCGCCGGCGAAGGGCGAGGTGAGCTTTGCCGGCAAGCGTATCGACCGCTTGCCATCCTACCGCATCGCCCGGCTGGGGCTGGGCTACGTGCCGGAGGAGCGCCGCATCTTCACTGGGCTTACGGTGATGGAGAATCTCTCGGTTGGCCGTCAGCCGGCGCGCAACGGCGCACCGATCTGGTCCGAGGACAAGCTTTTCGCGCTGTTCCCGAACCTCGGTCGCATGCGCGCTCGGTCGGGCGGGAGCATGTCAGGCGGCGAGCAGCAGATGCTTACCATCGCCCGTACGCTGATGGGCAATCCCAGATGCGTGATGCTCGATGAACCGTCAGAAGGCCTGGCGCCCATCATCGTCGAGCAGATGGCGCAATCGATCCTCGCCCTGAAGAGCGAGGGATTGTCGGTGCTGCTTTCCGAGCAGAATCTCCACTTTTGCCAAGCCGTCGCCGACCGCGCCTACATCATCGAGAAAGGACAAATCCGATTCGGCGGGACGATGGCCGAACTGGCGGCAGACGCGGCCCTTCGCGAACAGTATCTTTCGGTTTGATCACCATGTCCTTATCCAGGAGTTCCTTCACCGTCGGCATCGATGTCGGTGGCACGTTCACCGATCTTCTTGCCGTCGATTCTACTTCGGGTGCGGTACGGCTTGCCAAGGTATCGACCACCGACAATCAGGCGATCGGCTTCATGGCGGCCCTGCAGTCGGCCGGAACCGATCCGGCCAGCCTGCAGGCGGTCGTGCATGGCACGACCACCACCACCAACGCCCTGCTCGAGCGCAAGATCGCCCGGGTCGGGCTCATCACGACCAGGGGCTTCCGCGACGTGCTGGAACTCGGCCGTCGCACCCGGCCACAGTCTTATGGACTCAAGGGCACGTTCCATCCTGTGATCGAGCGCGAGCTGCGTCTCGAAGTGCCCGAGCGCATGGACGCCGACGGAAAGGTGCTGGTGTCGCTCGACGAGGCGGCAGTGGCCGAAGCGGTGAAGAAGCTCCTGGCCGCAGACTGCGAAGCCGTGGTGATCCACTTCCTGCACAGCTACATCAATCCCGCGCATGAACGGCGTGCCGCGGAGATCGTACGCGGCCTGTGGCCCAATGCCTATGTCACCGCCGGCCATGCGATCCTGTCGGAGTACCGTGAGTTCGAGCGTGGCGTGACGGCGGCGGTGAACGCCGCGGTGCAGCCGATTCTCGATCGCTACCTTTCGCGCCTGCGCACCGAACTCGCAGCCAAGGGTTTCGACCACGACATTCTGGTCATGCAGGGCAATGGCGGCACGATCTCCTCGCAGCTCATCGCCAGGGCGGCCGTGAACACGGTCATGTCGGGTCCGGCTTCGGGTGTGATGGCGGCCGCCTATACCGGTCGCGTCTCGGGCCAGCCCAACCTCATCACCTACGATATGGGCGGCACCTCGACGGATGTCGGGTTGATCGAGGATGCCGTGCCTCAGGTGTCCGGCGAACTCGAGCTCGAATATGCGATGCCCATCCATGTGCCCATGGTCGACGTGCATACGATCGGCGCGGGTGGCGGCTCGATCGCCTCGGTGGACGCCGCCGGCATGTTGCGGGTCGGGCCGGAAAGCGCCGGTGCCCGGCCGGGGCCGATCTGCTACGGCCGCGGCGGCGACGAGCCAACCATCACCGATGCCAACCTGATCCTGGGCCGGCTCAATCCGGATCATCTGCTAGGCGTCGACCAGCCGGTGACGCTCGACCACGTGCGGCGGGTGACCGAACAGAAGGTGGGTCAGCGGCTCGGCCTCGACGCCGAGGCGGCAGCCGCCGCGATCCTCCGCATTGCCAACGATCGCATGGCCGGCGCCATTCGCCTCGTCTCGCTGTCGCGCGGCCACGATCCACGCGATTTCGCGCTCTTTGCCTTCGGCGGGGCGGGGCCCTTGCACGCGAGCGCACTTGCCCGCGAGCTCGCCATCCCCACAGTGCTGGTGCCGGCACGGCCCGGCATCACCAACGCGCTGGGTTGCGTCGTGGCCGACCTGCGCCACGACTTCGTGCGCACGGTGAACAAGCCCCTGTCGGCGATCGATAGTGCCACCATCGCCGGCATCTATGCCGAGCAGCGGCAGGAGGGCGAGGCGACCATCGGGCGCGAGGGCGTGCCGGTCAGCGAGGTGCGCGCGATTCATAGCGCCGACATGCAGTTTCAGGGGCAGAGCCACATCCTCTCGGTCGCCGTCGACCGGTCCGATCTCGGCGTCGAGGGACTGCACAAGGCTTTCGCCGCCGCCTACTGGCGCCGCTTCGGCATCGAGCTCAGCGAGATCCCGCCGGTGCTGGTTAACCTTCACACCGCGGTGATCGGTGTGCGGCCGCACATCGACCTTGGCCTGCTGGCTGCGTCGGAGCGCGCGCCAACTTTGAAGGCGGCGCAAGTCGGTGAGCGGCGCGCTTGGTTCAATGACGGCTGGCGGCAGACGCCGATCTATGCCCGCGACAAGCTGCCGCTCGACGCTTCATTCGAGGGGCCGGCGATCCTCGAACAGCTCGATTGCACCACCGTCGTCGAACCCGGGGACAAGTTGCGGCAGGACGAGCTGGGCAACCTCCTGATCACAGTGCGCTGACCGAGACCACATCATGCCGCTACGACGAGCGGCGAGGCGAGCTGGCGGATGGACTTCACCATTGCCATCGCGACCAGTTTGCCGGTCTTGCGGTTCTCCTCGCTGACGGCGACCTCCTCCCGAAAGGTGAAGCGGCCGAACGAGCCATGGGCCTCGAGCTCGACGATGTGCGTATCGATCGTGGGATCGGCCACGATCACCAGCCGAGTCCTGTCGAGGCCGAGCCCCGCGATCGCGGCGGCTGCCGAAATGTTCACGTTCTGCGGATAGAGCCGCGCGCCCTCGCGGACCGGGCCGTCGAACACGATATGTGGCTTCTCGAACGCGTCGAGGTCGATCAGCTTTTCGGCGATAGTCCCCTTCAAGGCCGAAGGATCCTTGCGCACCGTGACGCTGACACTCTCCAGGCCGCCCACGGCGGCGCTGCTCAGGATGTCGAGCGCGCCGATGCCGGCCGACGGCAAGATCAGTCGGCAGGCGTTCGCTTTGGCAGTGGCCAGGAGGCGATCGAGCAGGGTGCTGTCGGTGAAGGCGCCGACCGAGGTAACCAGCAGGTCGGCGCCGCTTTCCAGCACGCGTTGCCCATGCGCCCGCACAGCTTCGTGGCCCGCGCACTCGGCCACGGCGTCGAAGCGGTTGGCGAAAAACCGGTCGGGCTCATGCGTGAGCCGGCCGTCGTTGCGCGGCTGTTTCACCAGCACGGACACCAGTTCGACATCGTCGAGGCGAGCAGCCTCGACATGCTTGCCGATGGCGCCGTAGCCGATCAGGCCGAGCCTCACCGTCACGACAAGTGCTGCTCCACCCACCGTGCGCCGGCGATGAGCCGATCGTCGCCGCGCAGCGGCCCGACGAGCTGCAGCGACAGCGGCAGGCCAAACGCGCCGGTATTGAAAGGCAGCGCGATGCACGGCGTGCCCAGCAGCGTCCAGATGCGATTGAACATCGGGTCGCCGGTGCTGCCGAGACCCGCCGGCGCCTCGCCTTTGGCGGCCGGCGTCAGCAGGAAGTCGAAGCGCTCCCAGGTTTCGGCGAGGTCTTTGAGGGCACGCCGCTTGCGCTTCTTTGCATCGGCAAGCTGCGCGCGCGTGACCGAATCGCCGACCTCAAGGGATTGCGTCAGGCTGGGTGACAGGAGATGCGGAAAGCGCGCCCGCTCGACGCCGTATGATTGGGTCGCTTCCTTCGTCATGATCCGGTTCTGCGCCGTCATCAGCGCCTGCCAGCTCTCCGGCATCTCCCATTCGCGAACCCGAGCGCCCGCGGCGCGCAGGGAACGCGCGGCCGTCTCGATGTTTTTCCTGTTGTCTCGGTCGGCCTGCTCCCACCACAGCGTGCGGCAAAGACCGATGCGCGGCGCCCGTCTCGGCGGGTCGGCGGGAGCATGGCCGTAGGCCGCGCGGATGAGCGCGAGGTCGTTGGCCTCGCGCACGAAGAAGCCCAGCGTATCGAGGCTCTTGGCGTAAGGCTTGACGCCCGAGAGGTCGGCCCAGCCGTATGTGCCTTTATAGGCGACGACACCGTTGAATGCGCCGGGCCGGATCACCGATCCGGCGGTCTGCGTGCCGTATCCTACCGGCGCCATGAAATCGGCGACGGCCGCGGCCGAGCCCGACGATGAGCCGGCCGGCGTGTGCCGCAGATTGTGCGGGTTGTGGGTCTTGCCGGCATGGGCGCCGGCAAACTCGGTGGTCACCGACTTGCCGAGCACGATGGCGCCCGCTTTCACGAGCTGGGTCACGCAGGCGGCATCCTGGCCCACGACGTGATCGCGATAGATCGGCGAGCCGCAGGTGGTGGGCAACGTCCTGGTGGCGATGATGTCCTTCACCGCGAGCGGCAGACCATGCAGCGGCCCGATCGGCCGGCTGCGCCTGTCGAGCTGGTCGGCCCGCTTGCGGGCCCCCTCGGGATCGAGGGCCTCCCAGGCATGGACCTCGCCCTCGCGTGCCTCGATGCGATCGAGGCAGGCCTCGACCAGATCGCGGGCCTTGAGCCGCTTGTCGGCCATGCGTTTGACGGCTGTGCTGGCTGTGAATCTGTTGGGCGCGGCCGCCATCCATCTTCCCCCTTGTGCTCGATTGACGGCATGATGGCCGACGAATTGGCGAAAAGGTAGCCCATGGCGGACGATGCGATCCACTTCTGGTTCTCGACCGGCAGTACCTACACTTATCTGTCCGTCTCGCGGATCGAGCATGTCGCGTCGACCGAAGGGGTGCGCTTCGACTGGCGGCCCTTCAGCGTGCGGGCGATCATGCGCGAGCAGAACAACATTCCCTTTGCTGGCAAGCCGGTGAAAAGCGCGTACATGTGGCGCGACCTCGAACGACGCGCTGCAATGTACCACCTCCCGATCAAGGTGCCGGCTCCATATCCGTTGAAAGAATTCGATCTCGCCAATCGGCTTGTCGTGCTGGGCCTCGCGGAGGGCTGGGGAAAGGCCTATGCCATGGCGAGCTATCGCCGCTGGCTGGCCGACGGCCAGGAACCGGGCTGCGAGCCCAATCTGTCGGCGAGCCTGCGCGAGCTCGGGCAGGATCCGGCACGGTGTGTCGAACGGGCCAACGGCGACGACGTGGTCGAGTTGTACGAGGCGGCGACAGACGAGGCGCGCGAGCTCGGCATTTTCGGATCTCCGACGTTCGCTGTCGGCCGAGAGCTGTTCTGGGGTGACGATCGGCTGGACGACGCTCTGTCCTGGTTCCGTCACGGGAGGCTCGTATCATGATCCCGCCATTCGCCGTCCGCAAAATCGGACATGCCGTCGTCTTCGTTTCCGACCTCGAGCGCTCGCGACGCTTCTACACCGACGTGCTCGGCTTCAAGGTGTCCGACATCTATCCGGGGTCGATGATGCCGGGCGGCATGGTATTCCTGCGCTGCAACGGCGACCATCATTGTATGGCGCTCGTGGGCGGCAAGGATGGCGCCAAGGACAGGAGCCTGCATCACCTTGCCTTCGAGCTCGCCACACTCGAGGAAGTGTTCAGGGCTCGCGATCATCTGAAGGCGCACGGCACGAAGATCGTCTATGAAGGCCGGCGCCGCGCCGGCTGCCAGATCGCCGTCGAGTTCCTCGATCCGGATGGCCATCATCTCGAACTCTACTGGGGCGTCGACCAGATCGGCTCCGATGGCAAATCGCGCCCTTCCAGGGAATGGCAGCAGACGTCGACCCTGGAAGAGGCCGTACGCCATCCGCCGCCGGGTCAGGATACGACCCTCCATGATGCGGCGCTGCGGTCGCAGGTTGAGCAATCGTGAACGAAGCAGGTACGCCAACTATGAGATGGTGCAAGGGCGCATATCTCGCTATTGCCGGAGGCCGCGTCCTCGACGGGAGTCGACGCCGCCTTATTTTCGACAACGGTCCCGGTAATGCCGACTCAATGAGAATTCGCGATCGCATTCCCCTCCCAAACCACGTCGGACGACAGGTCTCGAGCCGATTTCTGGCACTTGCCGCGGCGCTGGCGCTTGTTTGCATCGGCTCAGGGGCATTTGCGCAACCGTCGGCGCCTGCCTCCTCGACCACGCCGTCTTCATCTTCACAGACGTCGGCGCTGCCGCCGGGCATGACGAATCCGGCGGAGTACAAGAACTACCTGGCCGCCCTGAACACCCAGGATCCCGCCAAGCGGGCGCAGGCGCTGGAAATCTTTCTGGCCTGGTATCCGTACAGCGTGCTGCGCGTAGAGGCCTTCGAACAGACGATGGCCGCGTGGCAGGCGGCCAACAATCCCGCGAAGGCGGACACCATTGCGGTCCGCCTGCTGCAGCTCGATCCCGACAACGTGCGTGCGCTTGCCAATCGCGCTTACTCGGGCCGCACCCAGGCGATGGCCGGGGACGACAAGGCGCTGGCGCCGGCAGTGGAGGCGGCGCGCCACGGCATGGCGGCGCTGCCGAAGTGGCGGAAGCCGGCAGCGATGACCGAGCCGGACTTCACGCGACTGAAGATGCAGATCGTTGCGGTCTTCGACGGCACGCTGGGCTTCGCCGCGCTGCAGGAAAAGGACTACGACAAGGCGCGCAGCCACTTCCTCGAGGCGGTCAACGTCGATGCTGCGAACCTTCCCGATACCTATCAGCTTGCCGTCGCGCTGCTGGAGGGCAAACCGACCGAGGCGCTCGGCTTCTGGTATGCAGCACGTGCGATCGCGATCGCCCGCTCGACGAAGAACGAGGCGGCGGCGGGCGAGATCGAGAAGTATGCGCGCGCCCGCTACAGCCACTATCATGGCAGCGACAAGGGCTGGGACAAGCTGGTGGTACGGGTCGCGAGCGAGCAGAAGCCGCCCGACGACTTCGCCGACTCGATCTCGCGTGCGATGTCGCCGGCCGAGACCGCCGTTTACATGGCGGCAAAAACCGATGTCGGCTCTCTTTCGTTCGACGACTGGGAGTTCATCCTATCCCATCGCGGCGACTCGCCGGACAACCAGGCGGCAGCCGACAAGGTCTGGAAAGCCATTACCGAGAAGCAGCAGGACGGCGCCCGCCTCAAGCTGCCGGTCAAGGTGATCAAGGCGGCGTCCGAGCGCATCGAGGCGGCCTTGTCGGAAGAGAACCAGGCTCGCAATGCCGTCGATCTCGAGATCGCGCTCGAGCACCCGTTGCGTCCATTGCCGGCGGTCGGCTCGACGATCTCCATCATTGGCGCGCTCAGCGACTATCGCCCCAAACCCTTCCTGTTCTTCCTGACCAGGGCGGAGCTCGCCGAAGAGTCGATGCCGGTCGCCGGCGGCGCCTGTGCCGATCCACGGCCGCAAATGTGTACTCGCGACTATCGTCCGGCATGCGGCGTGCGCCGCGACGGCAGTCGCAAGACCTATGGGAACGCGTGCACCGCCTGCGCCGATTCGGAAGTGGTGACCCAGGCAGCCGGCGCCTGTCCCTGAACGCAGCGCGACATGACCCGCCCCGCTGACGCACAGCATCTCGCCTGCGGCCGCCAGCGAGGCGCGGCGCCACCTAGCGGGCCATCAGGAGCGGCACCCGGCAGGAAGAGATCACCTTGCCGGTGGCGCCGCCCAGTCCCAGGAACGTCAACATCTGGCCGCGCCCATACGCGCCCATCACCAGAAGGTCGGCTCCTTTTTCGTGCGTGTAGTTGAGGAGATTGCGGCCACGCGCCCGCGCTGACACGGCGCCGGGATCGATGGCGTCGATCGCCGCGTCGATGCCCCGCCGCCCAAGGTTGCGCGCAAGGTAGGACGCACCAACGTCGTCCGGCTTGCTGCCGACGACCAGCAGCGTGACCTTGACCGCCTTATGGAGGAAGGGTTGGGCGTACTGCAGGGCGCGGGCGGCCTGGAAGCTTGCATTCCAGGCCACGACGACGGAACCGAAGGCGCCGTTGCCGGGCTCGGGTGGCGCGACCATGATGGGGCGCGCACACTCGTAGAGGGCGGCCTCGACCGTCGCTGGCGCCACATTCTCGGGATCCGTGCCGGGACGGCCGATGACGACGACGTCCGAGCAGCGGCCCATCGCGACCATGGCGTCGAGCGTGGCCGTCTCGGCCGCCGTGAAGGTCGCGCCCTTGATGGAGGCGACGACTTCCTGATAGGCCCGCTCGCTCTCCTTCTTGCGTTCGGCCATCCGCTCGTCATCGAGATTCATGACCAGCGGCATCGCCTCGCCGCTCATCGCCAGGCCGCCCGCCACACCCCCGGCCAGACCCACCGCCAAGTGCAGCGCATCGACGGCACCGTCGAATATGCTTGCCACCCGACTTGCCAAACGAAAGGACATGGTAGCGTCGGGGCCGCCTTCGGACACCGCCAGAATCGATTTGATCAACGGATTCTCCCCTGCCGCCAGAAGAGGCGGCTCCGGGATTAAGACGGCATATCAGGAACGGTGCAAGTCCCGCTCGGCGCAGGGTCCTCACGCAAGAGTTGCATCGGCTGACGGCGTAAGTGCTCGGCAGCGCGCCTGCTGGTCTAGGCCGCCTCCTTCACCCATGTTTCGTAGCCGCGCTTGCGGAGGCTGCAGGCGGGGCATTCGCCACAGCCATGACCCCAAGGATGACGCGGCCCACGCTCGCTGCGATAGCAGGTGTGCGTATGGTCGAGTATAATCTCGACCAGCGGGTCGCCGCCAAGCCTATGAGCCAGCGCCCATGTCTGTGCCTTGTCGAGCCACATCAGCGGCGTATGCAGCACGAAGTTTCCGTCCATGCCGAGGTTGAGGGCGACCTGCAGGGCCTTCACCGTATTGTCCCGGCAATCGGGATAGCCCGAATAGTCGGTCTCGCACATGCCGCCGATCAGGTTGCGGAGGTTGTGCCGCCATGCGATCGCCGCGGCAAAGGTGAAGAAAAGGAGGTTGCGCCCGGGCACGAAGGTATTGGGAAGCCCGCTCTTTTCCATCGCGAAGGCGACATCGCGCGTGAGCGAGGTCTCGCTGATTTGCCCCAGGACGGCCATGTCGACCATATGATCCTCGCCCAGGCGGCCGGCCCATTGCGGGAACCGCCGCCGCAGCTCGTGCAGCACCACAAGGCGTTGGTCGAGCTCGACCCGATGCCTCTGCCGGTAGTCGAACGCGACCGTCTCGACATGCTGAAAGCGTTCTAGCGCCCAGGCGAGGCAGGTCGTAGAATCCTGACCGCCCGAGAAGAGCACCAGAGCCGAGCGGGAATCCTCCATAAGGCGTTTATGACCCGCCGCCTCTCGTGGCGCCATAGCGTTTGCGTTTTGCCCGTGATGGTATGGGAAAGGGGAAAGCCATGTTCGTCTCCGACATTCTTGCCGAGAAGGGCGGCATCGTCTTCAGCGTGACGCCGCGCACGACAGCCGCACAGGTAGCCGAGCAGCTCAGCACCCGCCGCGTCGGCTCGGTGCTGGTGCTTCGGGAGAATGAAGTGGTCGGTATCGTTTCGGAGCGGGATCTGGTGCGCGGGATGGCGCAACACGGCGCCGCGGCGCTGGAGATGGAGGCGCGCGAGATCATGACGACCGATGTCGTGAGTTGCGACCCCGATGATACGATCGAGCAGGTCATGGCAATCATGACGCGCGGCCGGTTCCGGCACCTCCCGGTGATCCGGCATGGCGAATTGTTGGGGCTGGTCTCGATCGGCGACGTCGTCAAGGCCCGCCTGACCGAGACGCAAGTCGAGGCCGAGGCGCTCAAGGCGTACATCGTCGCCAGTTGACGTTCGGGCCCGCCGAGGCTGTCGCATATCCGTGTCAGCATCCATGCGTGCAATGCCGATAGCCCTGCCTCCGCAACGACTCTTCGCATTGCGTGTTGAGTCGACATGGATGGGCGGACTTCCTCGCCGCCATCCGGTGTGGATGCGACGTGAGGCGTATCCGCGTCGGGTGGCTGCTGCTTAGGGACGCCGTCGACGGCTTCATTGCCGACGATGCGCTGAGCCGTGGGGCGTCGATCGCCTATTTCACGCTCTTTTCGATCGCGCCCGTGCTGCTGGTCGTCGTGGCGATCGCGGGCCTCGCATTCGGTCGACAGGCGGCCGAAGGCGCCATCGTGGCGCAACTCAGCGGCCTGATGGGCCGGGATACGGCCGAGACGCTGCAGACGATGATCGAGAGCGCCGCCCGGCCGCGCGAGGGTGTGATCGCGTCGGCGGTCGGCATCGTGGTGCTGATTGTCGCGACGACCGGCGTGTTCGGCGAAGTCCAGGCGGCGATGAACCGGATCTGGAAGGCAGCGCCAGGCCACCATTCGACTCTCTCTCGGCTGGTGCGCGCCCGCCTCGTCAGTCTCGGCCTCGTGGTTACGGCCGGCTTTCTCCTGATGGTATCGCTGGCCGCCAGTGCCGCGCTCGCCGGCCTTTCGGCCTACCTGCGCGCGGTGTTTCCGGCCGCAGAGACCGTGCTGAAGACAACCGACATCCTCATGTCCGGCCTTCTGATCGCGGGTCTGTTCGCGGCGATGTTCAAGGTGCTGCCAGACACGGAGATCGCCTGGCGCGACGTGGGCGTCGGTGCTCTGGTCTCGACGGTCCTCTTCGAAGGCGGAAAGTACGCCATCGCCTTCTATGTTGGGCAAAGCAACGTCGGCTCGTCCTATGGAGCGGCAGGCGCGCTGATCGTCCTCCTGATCTGGATCTACTACTCCGCCCAGATCTTCCTCTTCGGCGCGGAATTCACGCGCGCCTTCGCCCGTCGCTACGGCAGCCATGCGCGGCCCGCCGATAGATGAGCATGTTCTTGGTCTTGCCGGTCGATCTCCGCTAGGGTCGCGCGTCTCGAACAGGAGATCGTATGTCACTTCCCTTGGAAGGCAGAGTGGCGCTGGTAACCGGCGCCGGCAGGAATATCGGCCGCGCCATTGCGCTCGCCCTCGCCCGCGACGGTGCGACCGTCCTGGTGAACGGCCGCAGAGACAAGGCAGCGGTCGACGCTGTGGTGGACGAGATCTCGCGCGCTGGCGGCAAGGCTGTGGCGGCGATGGGCGACGTCTCGGATCGCGATGTGCCGCCACGCCTCGCGGCCGAAGCGGAGAAGGTGGGCGGCGCCGATATCCTGGTGAGCAATGCCGGGCTCCGCCGGCAGACATCGTTTCTCGACATGTCGTTCGAGGAGTGGCGCGAGATCCTGGCGGTCGCCCTCGACGGTGCTTTCCTGCTGGGCAGGGCCCTGGTTCCGCAGATGGTCGCCAAGGGCAGGGGCGGTGCCTTTGTCGCCCTGTCGGGAATTTCGACCCATGTCGGGACGCCCAACCGCTGCCATGTCTCGGCCTCAAAGGCCGGTCTCGAAGGGCTGATGCGCGCACTTGCCGTCGAGCTCGCCCCGCATCGCATTACCTGCAACGCCCTCTCGCCCGGGGCCATCGACACGACACGCGGCGCCTCCGCGGGCCCCGCACCCGTAGGCAGGCTCAATCGGCCAATTCCCCTCAAGCGCTTCGGCACCGTGGATGAGATCGCTGCCATGGTGCGGTTGCTGGTTGGGCCGGAAGGCACTTTCATCACCGGTCAGACGATCCACGTGAATGGCGGCGAGTTCCTGACGTGAGGCAACTGATCACGGACGTTCCGGACGTGCAGATAGAATGCCGTCAGGCGCGGGCGTGAATCGTTGCTTGTTCGATGTGATCGTCGTTGGCGCTGGCGCGGCCGGGCTCATGTGCGCACTGCGTGCGGGCCAACGTGGCCGGCGTGTTCTCGTGCTGGAGCACGCCGAAAAGGTCGGCAAGAAGATCCTGATCTCGGGTGGCGGCCGCTGCAATTTCACCAATGCCGACAGCCGGCCCGAGGCCTTCCTCTCGGCCAATCCGCATTTCTGCAAGTCGGCGCTGGCGCGCTATACGCATCACGACTTCATCGCTTTGGTCGACAAGCATCGCATCGCCTGGCACGAGAAGACCCTCGGTCAGTTGTTTTGCGATGGGTCGGCGCGGCAAATCGTGGCCATGCTGCTTTCGGAATGTTCCGCCGGCGGCGTCGATATACGCGTCTTGCACCGCATCGGGAGCATCGAAAGATCGGACCGCTTCTCGGTGCGGACCGACAAGGGTGATTTTGAGGCGTCGTCGGTCGTGCTAGCAACCGGTGGACTCTCCATTCCCAAGATGGGCGCCACCGGCTTCACGCATGACGTCGCCCGTCGCTTCGGCCTTGCCATCGCCGAGATGCGGCCGGCGCTGGTTCCGCTGACGGTCGACGTGCCCGGATTGAGCGGCGTGTCGTTGGACGTGATGGCACGCTGCGGCCGGGCGACTTTCCGCGAGGCCATGCTATTCACGCACCGCGGCCTGTCGGGGCCTGCGATCCTGCAGATCTCTTCCTACTGGCGCGAAGGACAAGAGATCAGCATCGACCTTTTGCCTGGAATCGATGCGGCTGCGCTCCTGAAGGAGCGCAAGCGTGTGCGGCCCAAGGCCGAGTTGCGTACCATCTTGGCCGAATTGATGCCGCAACGTTTCGCCCAGCACCTCGCGTTCGTCGGCGCGATCGGCGAGCATCGCGACAAGGAGCTGGAGGCGGTCGCCGAGCGTCTTAAGGACTGGCGCCTCGTCCCGACCGGCACCGAGGGTTACGCGAAGGCCGAGGTGACCCTGGGTGGGGTCGACACCGCCGAATTGGCGTCACGCACCCTGGAGGCGCGCAAGGTGCCGGGCCTTTACGTCATCGGCGAAGCCGTCGACGTCACAGGGTGGTTGGGCGGCTACAATTTCCAATGGGCCTGGTCGTCCGGCTGGGCCGCGGGCGAGACGGTGTAGCGGCGACGGAGCTACGGCGATGCGGAACTTTCCTGTCTCGGTACTCGTGCTGGCTGCCCTCGCGCTGCCCGGTACCGCTGCCGCCCAACCGGCCGAAAGACCGCGAGCGCCGTCGGATTATCGCGAGAGCGCGGCGGTGCTTGCACACTATCCCAGGGTGCCGGGTGTGCGCCTCGACAGTCCGGCCTTCCGCGCGTCCGAACCGGCACTTACCAGCCAGTCGGCGATGCTCGATTTCCTGAGGGCGCTGGTTCGCGATCCGAGTCGCGTACGTCTCGGCAGCATCGGCCAGTCGCGCCAGGGCCGAGACATCCCGATTCTCTATTTCACCGCCGAAGGGCTCGAGGATATCGCGGCGATCGGGCGGCTCGGCCGTCCCGTGGTATGGCTGATCGGTCAGCAGCACGGCAACGAACCGGCGGGCGGCGAGGCGATGCTTGCTCTTGCCTCGGCGCTGGCCGAAGGCGAGCTGGCGCCGCTCCTGTCGAAGGTGACCGTGGTGATCGTGCCACGCGTCAACGTCGATGGGGCGGCCGCCGACCGCCGCGTGCTGGCAAGCGGCGCCGATCCTAATCGCGACCACCTGCTGCTCGGCCAGCCCGAGATCCGCGCCCTGCATCGCGCGATGCAGGCCCTGCCGCCCGACGTGGTCTTCGACCATCACGAATTCAGTGTCGCCTGGCGCTGGCTCGACAAGTTCGGCGGTCTGCAGCAGCCCGACGTCATGATCCTGGAGGCGACCAATCCCTTGATCCCGAAGGCGCTCACCGAGATCGAGCGTGGCCTGTACCGGCCAGCTCTGGAAGCCGCTATCGGTGAGAATGGCCTTGTCCAGCATGACTACCTCACGACGAGCGCCGATCCAGAGGACAAACGCGTGTCTCTGGGCGGCACCGCGCCCGGCATCGCGCGCAACACGTTCGGCTTGCGTGGCAGTGTCTCCTACCTGATCGAAACGCGAGGCGTGGGCATAGGCCTGCAAAGCTATCAGCGCCGCGTCGCCACCCACTATCTGCTGGCCCGAGCGGTGCTGCGGACGACGGCGGCCGATCCCCGGACCCTGCTCCGGCGTCTTGCCGAGGCGCGGCAGGCGGCGGCGAGCGATCGCAGGGCCCTCGTGGTGTCACACGAGGAGGGCGAGCGCCGGATCGCGTTGCCGTTGATCGATCCACAAACTGGTGCGTCGCGGCCGACCAGGGTCGAATTGGTCGACAGCCGCGACATCCATCCCATCGATGTCCGCACCCGGCCTCGCGGCTACCTGGTACTGCACGACGCCGGTGGACTTGCCGACCGGCTTTCCTTGAACGAAGTGCATTCCTGCGCAACGGCCGCCACCAAGTCCGTCGCCGTCGAGGCCTACGACGTGGCGCCGAACGGGGCGAATACCAAGCGCGAGGCGATCAATCCTGAACAATCGGTGCGGGTACGCGTGAGCACCAAGATGATCGACGTGCCGGCAGGCGCTTTGTTCGTGCCCATCTCACAGCCCGCGGCGGGCATCGTCGCCTCGGCGCTCGAACCCGATTCGCCCGGCAGCTATATCGGAGCGGGCGTCATTCCCATGACAGCCGGCGTGACCGAGGCGCCAGTCTATCGAGTGATGCCAGGCTCGGCGCCCACGATCGGCTGTCGCTAGACCCGCTCATTCCATCATCGTCTCCGCGTAGTGGGCGGCGATCTCGCCGGGTGTGGCATGCCAGACGTTGCCGAAACGCTCGATGCGGCGCAGCGCTTCGTCGAGATACCGGATCCGATGCGCCATGCCCATCAGCCACGGATGGATGGAAAGACTGAACACCTGGCCGCCCTCGCGATGCAGAAGTTCGAAGGCGTCAGCCACCAGATCGGGATAGCGCGTGGTATTGATGCGGCGCAGCCATAGCTGCTGCACGTCGTCCCATTCGGGCTGGTTCGGCATGGAGATAAATTTCCTGCCGCCCTTCATGGGATACGGTTGGTCGTCGTTCGGCCAGTCCAACACATAGTCGAAGCCCGACTCTGCCAGCAGCTTCGGTGTGCGCTGGCTCTCGCCATACTCCTGGCCGAGCCAGCCCTTGGGCGTCACGCCTGCGGCCTTCTCGAGAGCGGTCTTGGCGGAGGCGATCTCGGCCTTCTCCTCGGTTTCGCTCATCCTGGAGGAGATCATCCGATTGGCCGAAACGCCGTGGGCGATGAACTCGTATTTGCGTTTCTTAAACTGGGAGATCAGGTACGGGTAGCGTTCGGCCGCCATCGCATTCACGGCCGCGCCCGCCCGAATCCGGTAGCGGTCGAGCACGTCGAGCACGCGGAAGATTCCGGTGCGGTTGCCGTATTCGCGCTGCGTCCAGGTGCGGTAGTCGGGATGGAAATTGCCGAATTCCCCGACGAAGCGTCCGTCCTTCACGCTGCCCTCCGCCGGCAACAGCTCGTAGTATTCGAGATGCAGCACGACGCAGAAGGCGACACGCGCTTTGTGCGGCCATTCGAGGGGCCGCCGGACCGGATACGGCGAGTAGTCGTACCAGGCGTTGTCGATGCCTGGCTTGAGAGGCGGCGGGTTCTTGGAAACGGAGGGACCGCTCATCTCACGCTTCCTTGCCGAGATGCTTCTGGTAGGCGGCAAGCCCGTTCGCCATATACCAGTCGAGGATCTCCTCGGCGGTACAGATCCAGACATCCTTGTGCTGGCGGATGTAGCCAAGGGCCCGATCGAGATATTTCAGCCGGTGCGGCGCGCCCATCATGTAGGGATGAAGCGCAAGACACATCACGCGGCCGTTCTCGCCGCCCTCGCGGTAGACGGTGTCGAAATGGTCGACGATCATCTGCGCGAATTCCTCCGCTTCGACCGGCTGGCGGTAGATCATCGCGTCGTTGAGATCCATCGAATAGGGCACGTGGATCAGGGGACCATGTCTCGTCGCGACCGGCGTCGGCTGATCGTCGTGGTAGAAGTCGCAGAAATACTCGAGCCCTGCCTCTTTCACGAGATCCGGCGTGTTGAGAGTGTTGGAGACGGCGGGCGAGAACCAGCCGCGCAGCTTGCGGCCGGTGAGGCGCAGGTGCGTCGTCTTGCTGTGTTCGATGACCTCGCGCTCTTCCTGCTCGCTGTAGCCCCAATGGTAGCGCGTGTTGAAATAGCCGTGGCTCATATATTCCCAGCGCCGCGCTTCCATGGCTTCGAGGATCTGGGGATACATCTCCATCACCGACATGGAGAGTGAGACGGTGCAGCGGATGCTATGCCTGTCGAGCACCTCGAACATGCGCCACAGGCCGACACGATTGCCGTAGTCCCGGCCGCCATAGCCCAGCACGTCGGGATGGGGCATGCGGGGCCAGGGGTTGCGCACGCGCACCTCGGCGGGAATGTATTCGTAGTGCTCGATATTGGGGCAAACCCAGACCGCGACGCGCGCGCCGTCGGGCCAGGAAAGCTTTGGTCGCTCGACGACGGGTGAATAGCCGAACCGATACGGATCCATGTGATCCCTTCCTTGTGGTGCGCAAAGTGCACCATGGAGGCCAGGCATGTGCAACACGCGTTCGGGGCAAGTCAGTGTAAGGCTTGCAGGATTGTCTCTGCCCGCTCATCCTCGTCCGCATGGCGGACTGCATACGCTTTGCGCTGAACGGTCTGCCGGTCGAGCTGTCGGACACCTCACCGATGACGACTCTGCTCGACTGGCTGCGCGAGCAGCGTGGTCTCAAGGGCACCAAGGAGGGCTGTGCCGAAGGCGATTGCGGCGCGTGCACGGTGGTGCTGGAGCGCGCCCACGGCGGGCACGAGGCGATGAACGCCTGCATCGCGCTCCTCGGCCAGATCGACGGCCAGTCAGTGCGCACTGTCGAAGGGTTGCGCGACAAGGATGGCGGCGTGCATCCGGTGCAGCGCGCGCTGGCCGAGGCCGATGCGACTCAGTGCGGCTTCTGCACCCCGGGCTTCGTGATGACCGCCTACGCCTTCGCGTGCGGCGGTGAGTCGGCCGACCTTGAAACCATCCACGATGCGCTCGCCGGAAATCTTTGCCGATGCACCGGCTACCGCCCGATCGTCGCCGCGATGAAGCAAGTGGCCGGCATCGCAGCGGAGCCGGCGGTGCTGCCGCCGAAGCGCGACGGCTCGGCAGTCTTCGACGGTCGTTTCTTCGCACCGCGCAGCCTTGGCGATCTTCTCAAGGCGCGTGCAGACTATCCCGATGCCCCGTTACTAGCGGGTGGCACCGATCTCGGCCTGCTGGCGAGCCGAGCGCGCAAGCCACCGCGATCGGTCATCCATGTCGCGCAGGTGCCGGAGTTGACCGTCATCGAGGAGGGCAAGGATGAGATCACGATCGGCGCCGCCGTTTCTTACACGCAGGCGATGCCGGCGCTGATCGGAGCCTTTCCTGCACTGAGACCTTACCTGTCCCGCCTGGGCTCGCGGCAGATCCGGACAATGGGCACGATCGGCGGCAATCTCGGCACAGCCTCCCCCATCGGCGACATGCCGCCGGTGCTGCTGGCGCTGGAAACGCGCCTCAAGCTCGTCTCGAAGCGCGGCGTTCGCGATCTGTCGCTGGACGATTTCTTTCTCGGCTATCGCCGGACGGCGCTGGCCCCCGACGAGGTGATCCAGAGCTTCACTCTGCCGCGGCTCTCTCCGGGTGAGCATTTTTTCTGCGACAAGGTGAGCAAGCGGCGCGATCAGGACATCTCGACCGTCGCCGGTTCCTACCGCGTGCGGATCAAGGAGGGACGGATCGAACAGGTGCGGCTGGCCTTCGGCGGCATGGCGGCCACGCCCAAACGGGCAAGCCACGCCGAGGCGGCCCTGCTGAAGGACGGTTTCGCAGCGGCAGCGACCGCCTTGCCGAAGGATTTCCAACCGATCGACGATTGGCGTGGCTCGGCTGTCTACCGCCTGCAGGTCGCGATGAACCTGTTGCGCCGGTTGGAAGTGCGGCTGGCCGAGCCGGATCGTCCGGTCGAAGTCGAGGCGTTATGACCGTCCATCGTCCCCACCGGCATGACAGCGCACTGAAGCATGCGACCGGACAGGCACTCTATATCGATGACCTGCCTGAGCCGCCGGGCACGCTGCAGGCGGCGCTGATTCTCAGTCCGGTTGCCGCCGGCCGCCTGCGCAAGCTCGATCTGTCCGCTGTCGCGGCTGCGTCCGATGTCGTCACTGTGCTCGGTCCGGGTGACATTCCGGGCAAGAACGACGTGGCGCCCGTGGGCCAGAATGAGCCGCTGTTTGCGAGCGATCAGGTTTCCTATGCGGGCCAGCCACTGGCGCTGGTGGTGGCGCGCACTCTCGACGCAGCTCGCTTGGCAGCCGACCGGGCGATCATCGACATCGAATCGGCGGACGCGATTCTCGATATCGAGACGGCGCTGGCGAGGAAAGACTTCGTGCAGGCGCCCTCGACCTTGCAGCGCGGCGATGTCGACTCAGCTCTGAAATCGGCACCCTACCGGCTGAGCGCCGAGTTCCGTGTCGGTGGGCAGGAGCATTTCTATCTCGAAGGCCAGGTCGCTTTCGCGCTGCCGGGCGAGGATGGCGATATCGTCGTGCATTCCTCGACCCAGCATCCGACCGAGGTCCAGCATATCTGCGCCCGCCTGCTGGGCTGCGACTACAATCGCGTGACCGCTGTTGTGCGGCGGCTGGGCGGCGGCTTCGGTGGCAAGGAGAGCAACGCCTCCTGGGTCGCTGGTGCGGCGGCGCTGGCGGCGCATCGCACCGGACGCCCGGTGAAGCTGCGCCTTCCGCGCGAAGTGGACATGATCACCACCGGGAAGCGCCACCCGTTCCTCTGCCGCTACACGGTGGGCTTCGATGGCGAGGGCCGGGTGCTGGCGCTGGATGCGATGCTCGCGGCCGATGCCGGCTGGAGTCTCGATCTCACGCCGGGCGTCGTGGCACGCGCGCTGACCCATACCGACAACGCCTATTGGATCCCGCATTTCCGCGCCGTCGGTTACGCCTGCCGGACCAACAAGCAGTCCAACACGGCATTCCGAGGCTTCGGCGGCCCGCAAGGCGTCGTGGTGATGGAGGATGCGCTCGACCGCATCGCCCGCCATCTCGGCTGCGATCCCGATCAAGTGCGCGCACTCAACTTCTACGGCGAGGGGAGGGACGAGACCCCGTATGGCCAGAAGGTCGAGCAGAATCATCTGCCGCGCGTCTGGGCTGAGCTTCACCGCGACGCGGAGGTCGAGCGGCGGCGAGCGGAGATCGCGGCCTTCAATCGGACCAGCTCCGTGCTGAAGCGCGGGCTTGGCCTGTTCCCCCTGAAGTTCGGCATCTCCTTCAACCTGCCGCACATGAACCAGGCGGGCGCGCTGGTCCATGTCTACACCGACGGCTCGATCCGTCTGAACCATGGCGGCACCGAGATGGGGCAGGGCCTGTTCGTCAAGGTGGCGCAGGTCGTAGCCGAGGTCTTCAAGGTCGAACTCGATCGCGTGAGGCCGTCTGCGACCTCGACGGCCGAGGTGCCCAACACCTCGCCTACCGCCGCTTCGACCGGCTCTGACTTGAACGGCTGGGCGGCCTTCGAAGCAGCCAACACCATCAGGCAGCGCATGATCGCCTTCGCCGCCGAGCATTTTGGTGCGGCCCCGGGCGAGATCGAGTTCGCGGACGGCAACGTGCGTATCGCCAAACCCGGCAGCAACCAGGTGCTGAGCTTCGGCGAGCTGGCGCGACTTTGCCATCTCGGCCGCGTGTCGCTCTCTTCGACGGGCTTCTACAGGACGCCCAAGATCCACTGGGATCCCGTGACGATGCGCGGTCGGCCGTTCTTCTACTACTCGTTCGGCGCTGCAGCCGCAGAAGTCGCGATCGACACACTCACGGGCGAAAGCCGCGTCTTGCGCGCCGATCTCGTCCAGGATTGCGGCGCCTCACTCAATCCGGCGATCGATCTGGGCCAGATCGAGGGCGCGTTCGTGCAGGGGCAGGGCTGGTTCATCTGCGAGGAGCTCTGGTGGGACGACGAGGGCCGACTGCGCACGGTCGGGCCCTCGACCTACAAGATTCCCGGTAGCCGCGACGTACCGGCGATCTTCAACGTAAGGATGCTGGACAGTGCGCCGGCGATCGAAGCTACCATCTTCCGCTCCAAGGCCGTGGGCGAGCCGCCGCTGATGCTGGCAACGGCGGTGTGGAACGCACTCAAGGACGCGATCGCCTCTGCCGGTCAGGGCCAGACCGCAGTGCGATTGGATGCGCCGGCGACGCCCGAGCGCATCCTGGCGGCAATCGCTAAGCTCAACGCCTGACTGGAGGAATCGATGGACGTACGCATGGACGGCCGCGTCGCCGTGATCACGGGCGCGAGCGCGGGGCTGGGGCTTGCCATGGCCAGGGAATTCGCCGCCTCGGGAGGTTCGGTGGCGATGCTGGCGCGGAAAGCGGATGCGCTCGCCACGGCCAGAACGGAAGTGCAGAAGGCAGCCGGGAAGACCAATGGCAAGATCGAGTCCTATTCCTGCGACGTCGCCAAGGCCGGGCCGATCGCGGACACATGGAAGAAGATCGTGGCCGACTTCGGCAAGGTCGACATCGTGGTGAACAATGCCGGCGTCAGCCACGCCAAGCCGTTTGACACCGTGACCGATGCGGATTGGCAGGGCGATCTCGATCTCAAGCTCTTTGCCGCGATCCGAACGATCCGGCTCGCGCTGCCCGGCATGCGCGAACGCAAATGGGGCCGCATCCTCAATGTACTGAATATCGGTGCCAAGGCACCGAACGCCAATTCGACGCCGACCAGCGTGAGCCGCGCCGCGGGGCTTGCGCTCACCAAGGCGCTCTCCCAGGAGAACGCCGCGCACAATGTGCTCGTGAACGCGATGCTGGTGGGTTTGATCGACAGCGACCAGTGGGTGCGCCGCCACAAGACCACGGCCGGCGAAGGCAAGACCTACCAGCAGTTCCTCGACGGCATGGCCAAGGGCCGCATCCCGCTCGGCCGCATGGGCAAGGCGGAGGAATTCGCCCGCATGGCCTGTTTTCTTTGCTCCGATGCCGGCTCCTATGTGACCGGCGTCGCGATCAATGTCGATGGCGGCATGAGTCCAGTGGTCTAGGGACCGCGCTCACCCTGCAGCCGTCACGTTCAGTGCCCGGCGAAGTTCCTCGAGGTCGCGCTCGACCCAGTTCCAGACCTGCCAATCGGCGCCGAAGATGTCGGTCTTGATTTCGCGGCCGCGCGCCCAGGCGTGCCAGAATTCGTCGGGATCGAGGCCGCCGGCGGTCGACTTGGCGACGTCGTTGATCTTGATGTCGAGATGCCAGCTGAAGATGACCGGCAGGATGTGACCGGCCATCGGGTTGACCGGATGCATGGCCGCGGTGAAGGTCGAGACCAGGATTTCACCGCGTGCGCTCGTGTCGTAGCCCGAGATCACATGCGTCGAGTCGTGCGGCGTGCCGAAGCGTTCGTTGAGAGCCGCCGGATCGCCGGGGAAGGCATAGCCGTTCTTCTTGTAGAAGGCCCAGAGCGTCCTGCCGAATGTGGCGTCGGGCAGATGTCCGAGCGCTTCGTAGCGCTCGGCGAGCCGCGGATCGGCCTTGTCGCCTACATAGGGCAGGAACCACGGCATCGGATCCCTGTCGCCCCAAGGCTTGCCGGTGATGCTTTCCATGTTCTGTCGTGTCATGTCGGCCAGCGACCAGGCGATATGGCCTGAAGCGGCTTCGACAATCTCGGTGAGGTAGCTCTCCTCGACATCGAGAGCGCGCGAATAATCCAGCACCCGCGCCACCTTCATCTTGTCGAGGCTGCCGTCGACCATGGTCATGACCGTGAGATACTTTACCGCTTCGGTCCTCACGGCGGTTTCCTTGAGCGTTGCAGCGAGATCGGGAGGCGCGACCCTTGGCAAGGTCTCGCAGTCCTTCATTCCTGTCCGACGCAGCAGATAGCGTCCCGCGGCCAGGATGCTGGCCTTGTCGGCGTCGGTGAGCGGCCCGCCGGCCAATGCCACCTGCCGCATCGCGGCAAGAATGGCATCGCTCTGGATCTGATCGATCTGACGCATCCGCGACCTCTTTGCCCGACATCGGCCGGAAATGACTATAGGATCGAATCGATGACGACCCAAAGCCGCCGCCCTGCTCGCGGCGACCGATTGTTGGAGGAACCGTATGCCGGGCGGAACAAAGGAGATCGAAGCGCTTGTCGCGCAATGGTTCGCGCAATTCGAGGACGCCCTTTCACAGGCTGACGAGGCTCCGCTCAAGGCCCTGTTTCACGTCGACAGCCATTGGCGCGACGTCCTGGCGCTCACCTGGCAAATCGAAACCGTCAGCGGCCGCGACGCCATCGTGAAGGCGATGAAGGCCTGCGCGGTCCGGGCTCGACCGGCAAACTTCACCATCGACCCCGAGCGCACCGCGCCTCGTCGGGTGATGCGCGCGGGCTGCGAAGCCATCGAGGCGATCTTCAGATTCGAGACGGCGCACGGCCAGGGCAGCGGCGTCCTGCGGCTTACGCCGGATGGTGGCGACGGCGGCACGTTGAAGGCATGGACTTTGCTCACAGCGCTGGAGGAGTTGAAAGGTCAGAAGGAGCAGATCGGCCGGGCGCGGCCGCATGGTGACTCCTATTCACGCGACTTTCGCGGGCCCAACTGGTTCGATCTCCGGAAGGCTGCCGTCGCCTATGCCGACCGCGATCCCGCCGTGCTCGTCGTGGGCGGCGGGCAGGCCGGCTTGTCGATTGCCGCGCGGCTGGCCCAGCTCCAGGTCGACACGCTGATCGTCGACCGTATGCCGCGCATCGGCGACAACTGGCGCCAGCGCTACCATGCGCTCACCCTGCACAACCAGGTGCAGGTCAATCACCTGCCCTACATGCCGTTCCCGCCAAACTGGCCGACCTATATTCCCAAGGACAAGCTCGCCGGCTGGTTCGAAGCTTATGTCGAGAGTCTGGAGCTCAACTACTGGCCGGACACCGAGTTCGAGGGCGGGCTCTACGACGAACGGGCACGTCAGTGGATCGTCACGCTGCGCCGCGCCGATGGCATGCGCCGCGAGATGCGACCACGCCATGTCGTCATGGCAACCGGCGTGAGCGGCATTCCCAACATGCCCGATATCGCCACGCTGCCGGACTTTCGCGGCAAGGTGCTGCATTCCAGCCAGTACGATGACGGCGAGGCGTGGAAGGGCAAGAACGCCCTGGTCATCGGCACCGGCAACAGCGGCCACGACATCGCTCAGGATCTCCATTCGAGCGGCGCGAAAGTGACGATCGTGCAGCGCAGCCCGACCTTGATCGTGAACGTCGAACCG
Source organism: Reyranella sp. (assembly GCF_036558665.1). GTDB lineage: Bacteria > Pseudomonadota > Alphaproteobacteria > Reyranellales > Reyranellaceae > Reyranella. Next base: position 33,607 of record NZ_DATBFE010000068.1, read on the forward strand.
AGTGCACAGCTACCCTATGCGCTGTACGACGAGGGGCCTTCGCTCGAGGACTGTGATCTCGTCACGGTCGCGACGCCGCTGGCGCTGGCGAAGAAGAGTCACGTCCTGTTCACCGAACGGGCCAGGAACATGGACAGGAAACTCCTCGACGGACTGGAGCGCATCGGCTTCCGGCTCGATTTCGGCGAGGACGGCACGGGCTGGCAGTTCAAATATCTCACCCGCGGCGGCGGCTACTACTTTAACGTCGGCTGCTCCGATCTTCTGGTCGAGGGCAAGATCGGGTTGAGGCAGTTCTCCGATATCAGCCGGTTCGTCGCCGAAGGTGCGCGAATGTGCTCAGGCGACATGCTCGCCGCCGACCTGATCGTGCTGGCAACCGGATACAAAGGTCAGGAACATCTCGTGCGCAAGCTGTTCGGCGACGAGGTGGCCGCCCGCGTCGGTCCGATCTGGGGCTTCGGCGAAGGTCAGGAACTGCGCAACATGTTCGCTGCCACGGCGCAGCCGGGACTTTGGTTCATCGCCGGCAGCCTCGCCCAGTGCCGCATCTACTCGAAATACCTCGCGCTCCAGATCAAGGCCTGCGAGCTGGGCCTGCTGCGTCAGGGCCTGCCGATTGCCGCCGGCGCGGAAGAACGGCGCGCAGGCCGCAGCGAGCCTGCGGACTTGTCGTCTGCCGGAAGTTGAAATGTGGTGAGAATGCGGGCGCAAATTATTCCACAGGCGGGTTGACCGCGTGAGTGTTGGGTCTAGATTGAACGAGCGGACGGGCCGAACGAATCAATAGTCGTTACTTCCCGATCACCACTTCAAGTGGGAGGCCTCCGCAGAACCCGATACGCGAACGGAAACCCCCAATCGGAAGGGTATGCGATGAAGCTGAACTCCTCGCAGATCGAGCGGACATTGCATCAATTCGACGCTCAGGCCATTCCAGCGGAACATCCCGCGATACCGAAACTGGAACGGCTGTTTGGCGACCATACGTACTTTCTCGACAACAACGGCCTCAATATCGTCGAGCCGGTCGAAGCGGAGCAGGCCGACAATCGCTTTGGCGTGATAGTGAACCTGGCCAGTTGGACCGATGACAGCGCGGCGAGCCTGCAGCCGCACGAACCTGAGCCGACCGAACTGGTGGTCGATCTCGAGACCGATCTCCGACACTGACCGTATCGCGGGTGTGAGCGGATCCGTTAGGATCCGTTCGAATCGCCGGCGCAACGGCGACGACCTTGTGCCGGCTGCCGGTCGCCCGCCGCCGGCCACTGCTGGTTTCTGCCGAATGAACCCTGGATGTCGCGCCGCGCGCGGCTTTCCCGAAGAGGACACCCAACGAAGAGGACATCCAACAAGGAGACCCTATGAGATTGACCACCGGGCTTTGCGCCGCACTGATGTTCGCTGCTGCGGGCTCTCTGTCCGCTCCCGCCGCAACCGCACAGAACCAACCTTCCTCGCCGTCGACAAAGACGCCGGGCACGACGTCGCCTGCCAGTATTCCCGACAAGAAGCTCGACGCCGCGGCGGCAGCCGTCAAAAAAGTGTCCGCCGTCAGCAACAGCTACAAGGACAGGATCGCCAAGGCGCCCGCGGCCGACAAGGAACGTCTCATCGGCGAGGCCAACGACGCCATGAAGAAGGCGGTCACCGACCAGGGCCTGTCGGTCGAGGAATATACCTCGATCGTCAATGTGGCCCAGAGCGATCCCGCCGTCCGCGACAAGCTGCTCAAGCGGCTGCAATGAAGCGACCGGGCACGGCGCCGGTCGCTATTCGCCTTGCAGCCGTTGGGACAGATACCGGCAGGCGCCGTAGTTGCCTTTCCGCTCCGCCCCGCGATGTGTTGCTCGTCGTCGACACGGACGCGAGGAGCTCAGCTCAACGTACTGCCGGTCAGCGGGTCGTCCATCGACCAGGTACACACCGAGCGGTTCGACGCAGAGGGCGTGCCGCTGGCGGGACCAAGTCGCTCATTTGCGGGCTCAAGGAACGTCAACAGCAGAGGCCTGATCGCATTGCCTCTCATCGAATGTGTTGTGCGCCGAACCCGATGATCGAAGTGGGCCGGCAGGCCGGCGCATTGCCAGTCGATCCTGATCGACGCCGGTGCGAGTCCGGATCCGATGTCGAATACCGTGGAGCGTTCGGCGTCGTGATTCGGCCTCCGAGCGGGTTCGTCTACCGTCGATCGCTGCTATTCAAGGCAACGGCATCGTTCGGCTTCAGGTTTCTGGCCTGATCGTAGTCCCGCAGGGCGCGATCCTGCTCTCCCTTGGCATGGTAAGCATTGCCGCGGTTGAGGAAGGCGTTGGCATCATTCGGATTGAGCTCGATGGCGTGGTCGAAGTCCGCGATGGCGCGATCGTATTGGCTCTTGTCCGTGTAGGCCTTGCCGCGGTTGATGTAGGTCACGGCGTCGTTCGGGTTGAGCCTGAGGGCCTGGTCGTAGTCCTGAATGGCGCGAGCCGAATTGCCTTTGCCGTGGTAGGCATTGCCACGATTCAGGAAGGCATTCGCATCCTTCGGGTTGAGCTGCACGGCGCGGTCGAAGTCCTCGATAGCGCGACCGTACTGACCCTTGTCGTTGTAGACCTTGCCGCGATTGATGTACGTCACGGCATCGTTCGGATTGCGCTTGATGGCCTGGTCGTAATCCTGGAGGGCGAGGTCCTCCTCGCCTCGGGCACGATGCGAATTGCCCCGGTTCAAAAAGGCATTGGCATCTGTCACGTCGAGCCTGATCGCCGAGTCGAAATCGACGATGGCGCGATCGTACTCGCCCTTGTCGTTGTAGACCTTGCCGCGATGGAGGTAGGCGAGGGCGCCGAGCGGGTTGAGCTTGATGGCCTGGTCGTAGTCCTGGATGGCCTGATCCAGCTCGCCTTTGCCACGATGGGCGTTGCCGCGATTGAGAAAGGCGTTGGCGGAAGAGGGATCGAACCTGATGGCCTCGTCGAGCTCCTTGATGGCCTGATCCCACTGGCCCTTGTCGTTGTAGGCTTTGCCGCGACCGACAAACGAGTCGGACACCGGCGAGGCGGCGGCCACCAATGTACCGGCCACCAGCACGCCGAGGATGGGCAGGACCTCGACCCGTCGCACCCAGCTACGGACGACAGCGCCATGGTTGGGCACTCGACGCACTGCGTTGCGCCAATCCGAAACAGAATCGAACATGACCATCCTTCCCCAAACTGACGCCGCAGCGGGAAGAACAGTTCGAGGGCATCCAGGCTTGCTTTCCCCAAAAGCGACCAGGATGCGAAACGAGACTGTCGGGCCACCAGCCCGCCTTCTCGACGCGACGATTCCCACACACCAATCCGGCCGACCGGCCTGAACGACAGATCGCACGATCCAACCCGTCGAACCGGGCGTCGCGATGTCGGGAGCTTCCCGCTCGCGCGCAGACGAAATCTAGGATGTTCGGCCGGTGGGCGGTGTGACGCCTTGGGGCGAAAGTTGTGTTTGAATTGGCACAGCGTCGCTATCGACGGCCGTCAGGCGTGTCGGTCAACGCGGTCGCGCCAACACAGGCTCACATGCGGGAGTGTCGTCTCAACGCAGCGGCTCGAGGATGCTCACGTAGTTGGCAACGGCGGCGCCGCCCATGTTGAACACGCCGCCGAGCTTCGCCCGGGGAAGCTGCAGACCTTCCGGCGCCGAGCCGGCGAGCTGCATGGCGCTCATCACATGCATGGAAACGCCAGTGGCACCGACCGGATGGCCTTTGGCCTTGAGACCGCCCGACACGTTGACAGGCAACTTGCCCTCGCGCTCGACCCAACCTTCGTGGATCGCGCGCTCGCCTTCTCCCGGCGCAGTGAGGCCCATGGCTTCGTATTCGATCAGCTCCGCCGAGGTGAAGCAGTCGTGGCTTTCGACGAAGGAGAGGTCGAGCAGGTCGAGCTTGGCGGCAGCGAGGGCGCGCTGCCAGGCAAGCTGTGGTCCCTCGAACTTGATGATGTCTCGCCGGCTCATCGGCAGGAAGTCGTTGACGTGCTCGGCGGCGCGAAACGCGATCGCCTGCTTCATGCCGAGTGCCGTCGAGACATCGGCCAGGACGACCGCGGCGGCACCGTCGGTCACCGGCGAACAGTCGGTACGCTTGAGAGGCCCGGCGACGAACGGGTTCTTGTCGGAGGGATTGCGGCAGAACTCGTAGGCGAACTCCCTCTGGAAGTGCGCGTAGGGATTCCTGGCGCCGTTCCTGTGGGCCTTGACCGCGATCCTGGCGAGGGCATCGGACTTGTCGCCGTAGCATTGGAAATAGGCAGAGGTGATCTTGCCGAAGATGCCGGCGAAGCCCGCCTCGATGTTCGCTTCTTCGGCGACATAGGAAGCCTTGATCAACACGTCGCCCGCCTGCGCCGAGTTGAGCTCGGTCATTTTCTCGACGCCGACCACCAGCACGAAGCGCGCCTTCCTGGCTGCAAGCGTATTGAGCCCCATATGAATCGCCGCCGATCCGGTGGCGCAGGCATTCTCGACACGCGTCGATGGCTTGAAGCGAAGGTCCGGATGAGCCTGCAAGGCCAGGGAAGAATGGAATTCCTGGCGCACGAAGCCGCCGTTCATGTTGCCGACATAGATCACGTCGACATCTTTCGGCTCGATGCCGGCATGGGCGATCGCTTCACTGGCGGCCTTGGCGATCAGTGACTCGCTGGTCTCGCCGTCGAGCTTGCCGAACTTGCCGTGGGACCAACCGACGATGCAGGCGGTCATGGCGCTCTCCTCTTTCGGGTATTCAGTACCCTTATATAGGGTATAGGGCTGGCGGTCGGGCAAGTCCGGGTGCAGGAGATTTGCTCATCGTGGCCCTCGTGGCGCGCACTTGGCCGCCCCAATTCCGCCGCCCCGCAAGTGTTGACTGCAGCCTCAACAGGAGCCCAACTGCGCCCATGGCCGAAACCCCGCCGCCTGCCGAGTCAGCCGAACGCTCCCGTCCGCGTTGGCCGCTCATCCTGGGCGGGCTGGTGGGCGGAGCCCTTCTGGTCGGCGCCGGGCTGGCGCTCGGCTGGTATCTCTTCTACCGGCCGATCGTGAATGTCGCCGTGCAATTGCCCGCGCCCCCGCCGCCACCCGCGCCGCCCGGCCCGGACGAAAAGGAAGTGAAGGCGCTGCAAGATCAAATCGACAAGCAGAAGGCCGCCAACAAGCAGATCGAGGAGCAGATCGCCGTCCTGAAGGAGCGGCTGAAGGCCGATGTCTGCACGATCAAGGACCCGCTCGGCAAGTCGGCGCCGAACGCCGCGCCACCGCCGGAGGAAACAGCTCCCGGACACAAGACGTAAATCCAATCAGTGTCAGCCCGAGCGTGAGCGAGGATCCTTCGCGCCGCCACAAGAGCCCCGTGCCCTTGCTCGGGATGACAACGCGTTCGGGATAGACGTTGGCGCTACTTCTTCGAAAGTTGCTCGAGCGCCTTCTTGGCTTCGACGTCGTTCTGGGCGGCAGCCTGTTGCAGCCAGTTTTTCGCCTTGGCCGAGTCGGCCGCCACGCCGGCGGCGCCCATGGCGAACAAGAGGCCAAGTTTGCGCTGCGCCTCGGCATTGCCGGCGAGTGCGGCCCGCTCGTACCAGTCGGCGGCCCGGGCTCCATCCGGCGTGAATCCTGTTTTGGGCCGAGGCGCCAACGGGTCGTAGAAGCCGGCGATCTCGACCTCTGCCTCTGGATTGCCCGCCTCGGCGGCCTGACGCCAGAGCAGGAACGCGCCGGCGAAATTGCCGGCCTGGGCGTATTCACGGCCCTTCGCCAGGATCGCCTCGGCGGTGGGCTTGGTGGCGAGGTAGTCTGCCACGGTGTCGCGGATGGATTTGTTCGGCGCTTCGGGAGACGTCGCGGCAGGGGCTGTCGGAGGCTGGGCGTCGGTCCTGGGTGGAGGCCCGGCCGTGGCCACCTGGGTGCCGTCCTTCTTCTCGAAATAAGCGGCGTAGACATAGTAACCGCCCGCAGCGACGATGATCAGCGCGAGCGCCGTCATTGCCCAGCTCGCGATGCTTGACCGGGATGGCTCCGGCGCCTGATCGCGCGCGGCCCGCAGTTCAGGGATTGGCCACGGCGGCTCCGCGGGCTGCGGCTCGAACGGCGGGGCCGGGGGTTCGACCGGTGGCGGCGGAGGGCGCCGGAAGCGGAATGGTGATTCTTCGGCTGGCGGGCGCTGTGTCGTGTCGACGGCGCCGGACGTCAGCATGGCCGGCCAGGCGACGACGGTCGAGGCAACCACCCCGATCTCGGGCTCTCTGATGCGCAGCCGGACGGTGGCAATGCCGGCCAGTCGGTCGCAGATCTCCGGTCCGAGATGGAAGTCGAGGACGCCCCTGACCCGCACTGCCTGGTCCGGCCGCAGCCATGCCTCGGTGCGTCGCCAGCCATCCTCGGCGAGATGCGAATCGGGGGCCTGCTGGCGCTGGATCGAGAGTGTCAGCCCTTCCGCCGGCGCGTCGAGGTCGGTCACGCGCAGGATGGCGTGGCCTGGCGCCGGCTGCTGCAGGACGGAGGCTCGAACAGGCATCGACGCCCTATGCCGGTACGGCGCGCAGGATCGCGCCCAACCGCTCGTTCTGTTCGGCAGTGATCTCGCGGCCACCTTCGTAACCCACATTGTCCATCGCGAGCTGGAGGAAGGCGCGCATCCAGTCCTTGCAATAGTCGGCGTAGATCGCCGCCGGATCCTCACTGAGGACCGGTCCGTCCACGGGCACCGGCGGATTCTGGAAGACGCGGCGGGTCGGGGAGTGCGGCGGCAGGCCAGGACGCTGATCGAGCGGCAGACGATCGAAGCCGAGCGCACTCACATAGCCGTTCAGCGCGGAAGCGGCGGTGCGTACCTGGCGCTCGGCGATATCCTCCCATTTGGCGTTGGCGGCGTTCTCGAGCGTCCGTACATCGAGCGAGAGCTGGTCGATGAGCTTCAGGCGATGGGCACCCACCACCAACTCGTCGATCAGCCAGCCGAGATGCTGCCGATCGACACCGAAATGCGACAGAGCCTTGTCGTCGGCGCCGATGCGCCGCATGTTCTCGAGCCAATACTCCGCCGCCTCGTGCGCGAACCGTTCGGCGCGATCTTCCAGCACGCCTGCCGGTGGCGCCGCGCGGCCCTCTTCTTCCCCGAAGACGTCGGCGAAAATGGCACTGAGGTCGACCGTGGCGCCGGTCGACTGCGTCACCTGGCCAGGCGCGCGGCCGTTGCGGTTGTCGGATTGCTCGGCCGATCTCGCTGTCGAGATTCGGAAGTAGATGTCACGCAGGGCGCTGTCGGCCACCTGCAGGGCCGCGACCAGTTCGCCGAAGAGCTGCTGCTGGATGCAGGTCGCGAGCCCGCGCAGCACGGTGTGAACCAGCTCGCGTTTCTTGGCGCGCGCATCGCCATCCGCGGCGCTGTGAAAGCCGGCGAGCCGGTGGACGAGGCGGCGCACCTGTACCTCGAGCTGGCCGCGCACCTGCGAGCGCTTGATCGCCGGATCGCAGACCGGGATCAGGTTCTTCACCAGGTAGGAGACGCCGCCGTCATTGGCCTTGAAGGCTTCATCCCAGGCCCGTGCCGGATCCACGAAATGGCGCTGAACGTCGAAATTCTCCACGAAGTGACCGCGCAGCTCGATGGCGCGCTGGGCGAAGGCCTCGGCGACGCCCAGCTCCCGGCCGTCCCGATAATCCATCAGCCGCTCGTCGATGACCGTCGGATTGCGCAGCCAGAAGGTGTTGTCGAATGGCCGGCCGTTCCAGTTGGTGGGCCATTCGCCGCGGAAATTGTTCACCAGCGAGTTGTTGAGCCGCGCGCTCCAGCGCAGCCGGCGGGATTCCTCGGTCTCGCCGGCCTTCTGCTCGAACTCGCGGTCCATCTTGGTCAGCACCAGGAACAATGCGTTCTTCTGCTTGGTACGTTCGGCCGGAGTGGCCCCGATCGTCTGATCGATCCATGCCGCCATCATGTCCGAAAGATCGCGGACTTCCTGATTGCCGTCGGGAATGCAGAGCAGCATTGCCGACAGCTCGCGCTCGGCCGAGTAGCGCTGGAACAGATAGGCGACCTTGCCGCGCAGCAGCAGCTCGCGCAGCGGGTTGGCGCCTTCCGCCACGCCCTTGGCTTTGGCGACGTCCTGCAAACTGGCAAGCTTCAGCCGCGATCGCGCGCCGGGGAAATCGAGCAGGTCGGTGTGATCGAAGAAATCCCACGGTTTCTCGTTGATTGCGACGTTGAGCTCGGCGGTCAGCGCGCAGACGAGCGAGCGCGGCAGGCGGGCGTCCGCCGAGGCCATGCGGTCTGCTTGCTTGGGCCGGACCAGCAGGGTGTCGCCCGCATCCGCACCGAGGCGATCGAGGGTCAGCACATCGATGATGCTCTTCTCGCGGGGGATCAGCGCATCCATGCCAAGCAGGGCTTCCGGCGCGAAGGCAAGCTTCTCCAGTCCCTCGTAGAGGGTGAGATAGAGATCGGTGAAGGGCTGGAAGTCGTACCACAACACCGACCAGAGCTTGGCGCGGTCGCGGCCCGAGAGACGCGGCGCCAGATCGATCGCCTCGCGCCAGTACTCGGTGCGCAGTTCCGCCGTGACGCCGGCGAAGAACGTGTCGAAGTACTCGATCAGGTCGAGAACATCGTCGGAGTCGAGATCGCCCGGCATCGTCGGCATCACCTTGGAACGCAACTCGGTGAGCCGTTTGCGGATCGCGCCGCCGTCGGGTCGTTCGAAAGCGGCCTTCTGATGATCGAAGTCGAGTAGAAAGGAATTGCCCAGGATCTTGACGATGTCGGTCTGGGTCAGAAGCCGCACACGCACCGGAAAGTCGGACGCGCCGTCGCTCAGTCCCAGGCCGAAGCGCGTGACCAGTCCTGTCGACTCGCGATTGCCGGGCGGATTGATGGCGCGCAGAAAGTCGTAGGTCTTGTCGGCGAAGCGCGCCTGCAGCGGATGGCCGTCACGGCTGGCCAGGATCGACACGAGATAGGACTTGCCGGCCTGGCTCGGCCCGAACACACCGACGCACATCCGCCGGCGCGCGGCGCGCGCGAGCTTGCGGCTCTGGTTGCGAACCTTCTGCAGTTCGCTGATCAGCGATGGCGCCTGCTGGGCCACCGTCGGCGATTGGACGGCGGCGCCTTTCAGCCAGGCCACGCCCTCGCTGGCGGCGACGGCCAGCGCCTCGCAGTCCTGGGCCAGCTTGAGATCGACAGTATCCATACCTTTACCCGGTCTTGAGCATGCCCGTGTCGAGCCAGTAGCCCTCACGACGCGGCAGCGTTTGCAGGCGCAGCGTCAGACGGTCGAGCGCCACGGCGCGGCCGTCGCGATTGACGACCTGACGGAGACGGAAACGCTCCACATCGGTCGAGTCCTTGTCCCTGGGCTTGACCCGTGCGAGCGCGATCTTGAACGGGGTCTCGCGCGCATGGCGCTCCGCGTACTCGGGCCTGGCGAACTCGAGGGCATAGAGTCGCGCCGCCGGCCAACGCGCGAGGTCGAGCTGGCGGGCACCGAGCCACATCGGCCCGCGGAAGTCGAAGGTGACCTCGGGCAGTTCGTACTCGCGATTGTCGAGGTCGACGTCGCGATAGACGAGATCCTCCTTTTGCAGCCGCCCGCCGCCATCGAGCTTGCCGATGAAGCGCGCGATGCTCTTCGATCGCAGCAGGTCGGAGCGGAAGGAAAAGTCCGGGAGCTGCGACTGAGCGAGCGCGGCGATCATCGCGCCGACCGCCACTGTGGTCTTGGGGTCCTCGACCCGGAGCCGCGCGTCACGGAACGGATACCAGGCGCCGACCCGATACTCGTGCAGTGCGATCACCCGCTCAGGTGGCAACGGCAGGAGTTCCATCAGGAGCGCGCGGATGCCGGGAAGGCGTGACGGCCGACCCGACAGCAGCAGGATGTCGCAATCGTAGGCATGGACGATCTCGGCGAGCGGCGCGAGCACACGCGCCATCTCGGCCCGCACCGTCTTGTCGAGACCGGGCAGATCGACCGGAAACACGGTCGCCCTGAGATCGAAGTCCTTGGCCCCGCGCTTGCGCGCGGCCTCGTTGACGAAGCCGACGACCTCCTCGGATGGCTTGGCGCCTCCGGGAAAGAACGAGTCGTACGGCCGCGGCTCGGCGGCCAGCACGCCCGACGTCGGGTTGTAGGTCTCTGCAGCGTTCAGGAGCTCGAGCGCAATTGGATGGGCGATCTGAAGCGCGAACTGCTGGCGAAGGTTTCGCTGAATGACATCCTCGCCGCCGCGATCGCCGCCCACCAGCTCCGCCAACAGATCGGCCGGATTGGCGATGCCGGCAGCGCGCATGGCCGACTCGACGGGCGGCAGCACATGGCTCTGTACGACGCGCAGCAGTATGTCGTCGCCGGCGACATTGAACCCCTCGCGGAACTTCTGCTCGGGAAACAGCGTAACCGAGGTGCCTGCGCCCTCGAGACGATAGTTGTTCACGATGAGATCGGTCGTGCCGCCGCCGACATCGATGCTGGCGATGCTGAGCGTGCCGTCCGCCGGCTTGCCGCGCGGCTTGCCTGCGATCTCGAAGAAGCGCCGGGCGTCGCCGCCGAAATTGCGTGCCACTTCGGTATAGAGATAGACGAGTTGCGTGCAGCTTGCCTCGTCCCAGTCGGTGAGCACACGCGGAGGCGGCGCGTCGGCGTCGTCGAGCTTCCAGCCCATCATCATCCAGACGAGGTCGCGGGCGGCCTCCGCACGCTTGCGGAAGATCAACCGTTCGGCGAGCGGCATGCCGGTAGGCAGCGTCAGCACGATGCGGCGCAGCCGTCGCGGTGTCTCGGCATGGGCGCGCCGGCCGCGCTGCTGTGGCGAGTTCATCAGCGTCAGCGCCTGCAAGAGGATCTCCGACAGCGCGAAGGTCATGATCGAGGAGCGCGAATAGAGCGGCTCGAACACCGGCAGCTGATCGGCGCTGTCCGCCTCCGGTTCGACGAGATGCAGCGACTCACCCTTCTGGTTGATGAGCTGCGCCATGGGACCGGCGGCCGCTGGCATTGCGGTCTGGTCCTGCGCGTAGGCGATGTTGAAACGCCATTCGCGCGCCTGCGGATCCTCGTCCCACAGGTAGCGCTTGGGACTGGACATGCCGGTATTGCCCTCGGTGCCGCGTCGACGGGCGGCGAGCCGCGTCGCTTCCGGGCCGACACGGGTCATCGTCGGCCATACGAAGGCGTCCGCCCTGCCACCCTGCCGTGACAGATGGTTCTTGCCAAACCAGGCCTGGGCGAATTCCACGCGCGATTCGAACGGTTTCATATGCACGCTCTCGGGGTGCGAGAGGTCGCGCAGCGCAAGTTCGTAGGAATCGTTGAGATTGACGCCAAGTTCGCCCGCCGCCTCGATCAGGAGGCCGCAGGTCCGCGAGTTCCCGACATCGAGCACGAGGTCGACCTCGATCGCGCCGCGGCCGGGGCGCTCGGCGTCGCCCACGAGCTTGATCGGCGGAAACGGAATCGCTTCGGCCAGCAGGCCGAGAAAGGCGAGATAACGTGCGCTGGCTTCCTGCCGCTTCTGCTTGATGTCGCCCTCGATCTCCTCGAGGGTCGCCCGCGGATGAAGCTCGCGGAACAGCTCCTCGAGCCACTGGTTCAGCCAGCTCTGGCGCAAGAGCCAATGGTTGGCGCGCTGCTGGGGGGCGAGCGCGAACAAGGCGCCTGACGTCACGTCCTTGGACGAGGGAGCGAGATAGGCGCGACCCTCGGTCTCGGCGATCAGGCCGGTGTCGAGGGCGAGCACGGCACGGTAGCGATGGCCTTGCTCGTCGCGAAACCCTGCGCCGAAGCGCGCCTCGAGGTCGATCACGCGGATACGCGCCCAGTCGGCGGGACCTTCGCGGAACTGGTTGTTGGGCCGCACCTGCAGGAACGGTACGGGCACCCATTTATCGAGAAAAGGTGCAAGGGCGTCCTTGGCGGTCACCACAAGGTTGGGTTCGGCCGGCCGTCGGCGTCCCGCCTCCACCACCTCGTACTGGCCGCGGACCTCGTCGAAGTCGAGTTGCACCAGATCGTCGATCGCCTTGGCCGCAGCGCTGTCGTGGAAGCCCCATTCGCGCACGCGCAGGCGCACCGGGTCGAAACCGAAGTCGAGAAACTGAATGCCGGAACGGGCGATCAGCGTCGTCGGGCTGGGATAGCTCGGCAGGCGGGCAAGGTCGCTCATAGATGCCTATATGCGGGGAAGCCTGTGCAACTGGGGTGTGAAGTGTAGGAAATCAACGGCCGATCTGCACGCTGTAGCTGCGCTTGTCGCCGGGCTGGCTGCCATTGCATTGGGCCACGCCATCCTGCCCGATCTCGCAATTGACGATGTTTCGGGCGTAGGTCCGGCCATCGGTGCATTTGGGATTGGATTTCTCCTCGATCACCAGCTTGCCACTGTCCCAACGCGCTTCCGCCGGCGCCTCGCAGGTCGATCCGTCCTGCTGCACGAAGCTCACCTTGCCCTTGCCCTTGTCGTCAAGCGTGTAGGACGGATGGAGATTCTTCTCCCCTTGGGGAGTGGCCAGGCTGGTGCGCGACCGCCAGTCGCCTTTCAGGAAGGCGAGATCGTGCTTCTGCTTGGCGTCCGGCGGCACCACCATCGGCTTGGGTTCATCCTTCCTGCCTGCCGACTGCTTGTCCTTGTCGGCCCCGTTCGTCGTCTTGTCGGGAGCACCCTTGTCGCCGATGCCCTTGTCGTCGGGACCCTTGGCCTTGTTCTTGTCGGCAACGTTTGCGTCGGGGCCGTTCCTGGCATCGGCTTCCGCCCGGCGCTCGATCGGTGAGTCGTTCATGCTGCCGACGATCACGCCGCCCGGGCCGATCACGCCGGTCGAACAATTGCCGCCGCGCTGCGCCACTTCGTCCGTAAGACGCGCCAGCTCCAGCCGCAGGTTCTCGTTGTCCTTGATCAGCGTCCCGATCCGCGCCTGTTGCAGCTCCAGCGGCTGGCGCACCGACATGGCGAGAGCGCGATCGCGCGCCTCCGCCTCGAGTTGCGGCTCGATGTGCGGCAGATAGGGCCGCACGATCCAGGCGAGTAGGGCGAGCAGCAGCAACAGGACGGCAGCCAGGACCAACCACTGCCACCACGAGGAGCGCATTGCCGGACTGAGTACCGCGGCGGGAGCGGAAGCAACGACCGCATCGGGCACCGAGCTGGCCGGCATCGGCGGTTTCGGCGGGCTGGCGAGGAAGACGCCGGGCAGCGCTGCGTCGGCCGAGAAACCCCAGAAGGTCATGACCGGCTTGCCGCTCACCACGTGCAGCGTTTCCTCGCCCGGCGCAGTCAGCGCGTGACGTAGAAGCTTGGCAAAATTGCGCTCGGCGCCAGACCGTTCAGGCGCTTCCATCCGTTCGGCGAGGCGGGCGAGATCGGCATGCAGGCGGCGAACCTTGTCGAGAACCGCGCTGCGCTCGGCTTCGCCAAGGTCGGCGAGTTGCCGCGCGTCGCCATCGAACGGCGCATACCAGTCGATGCGACGGCCCGAGGGATCGACCTCGGGAACAGCCAGCAAATCGGCATGCTCGCGGGACAGTCGCTGCGCGATGGCGGCGCGCAACTGGCCGGCCGCGCGCCATACCGGATCGCCGGCGAGCCCGAGCGCGCGATAGCGCTGAAGCGGCTCACTGCTGAGAAGAGGTCCGGCCATATCAGCCTCCCCTTAGCGTCCGCCGCGCGGACAGGACATGGCGTACGTCCATCGCGTGCCCCACATCTCTCCTGTTACGATGACGTCCACCGAATAATCCCCTGCAACGGGATTCCAGTCGAAGCCGAAGCCGCCGCGGCCGCTGCGCGGGCCGCCGGTGCCGGCGAGCACCTGGCCGCGATAGATCACCTTGATGTCGTCCGGCTTCACATAGAGGTTGTAGTTGATCGCTACGAATCCGGGTTTGTCGCCAAGGTAGTGCCGATTGCGCGTGACGCCTTCGCCACCGGAATCGCCGGACCAGTTGCAGGGCAGCATGCCCGGCGGCGGCTGGGTGACGGGCGGCGCCGTGGCGTGCTGCTGCGGCGGCGCCGGCGGTGGCGCCTTGGCAACCGGCGGCGGCGGAGGCTTGGGCGGCTCGACCGGCTTGCATTGCTCGACCTTGTGCTTGAGGTCGGTCTCGAGGGCGGCAAGCTGCGCTCTCAGGCTCTTCTCGTCGGTCTGCGCGTCATTCAGCGAGGCTTTCAGTACCGGCGTAGGGTCGGGCGGCGGTGGTGGCGCAGGTGGCGGCGGAGTCTCCAGGGTAGCGACGTTCGTCGCCGGATCGACCGGCGCACAGGCGCGCAGCAGCCACGAAGCGATCAGCAGCGCAAGCAGCAGCAGCAGCCCGAACAGCAGCGCCCCGAGCCACGGCGCCATGCCCCATCGTGCCTCCCGGGGCAGTGCCGGCGCACTGGCCAGCGTGGCTGATGGCATGGCGACCGGAGGCAGCGATGGCGGTGAGATTCCTTGCAGGCTCGCGGCAGCGTCGGCCTCGTAACCCCAGGCCGCGATGACGGGCTGCCCGTCGACCAAAAAGATGAAGTCGTTGGACGGCCGGGTCGTGGCGAGGTGCAGCGACCGCCCGACGAGACGCGCCTCGTCGCTCGAGTCGGAGGCCGAGAGCTGCGAACCAAGTGCGCGAATGGCCTCGAGATGCCCGTCGACGGTGCGCAACGCATCGCGGCGCTCGCCCTCGGTGAGTGCCGCAAATCGGCGGACAGTGCCTGACCGCGCGGCATACCAGTCGATGCCATCACCCGACTCGCGCAATTGCGGTTCGGCGAGCAGATCGGCCGGCCCATCGCCCAGACGGCGTCGGACAACCGACAGCAGCTGGCCGGCCGCGGCATGCAACGGCTCGCCGCGCACGCCCAACGGTCGAACGCCCAGTCGTGTCGTGAGGATAAGAGTCGGGCCTTCGCCCATTCTTCCCATACGCCGTTCAGTAGAGCGCCAGCATATCAGCGGCGAATCGGACTTGTTTATGGTGCGCTTTGGCACCCGGGGAGCTCGGAGCGTCGAACCTCCTGACGGCGCGTCCGAAAATCTTGTTGAAAATGCGTCGCAATCGCGACCAGAGATTCTAGATTTCGATGCGACTGCCGAGCTCGACCACGCGATTTGCCGGCAGGCCGAAGAAGTCGCCGGCGCTCGAGGCTAGGCGGGCGAGCACCAGGAACAGCTTTTCCTGCCATCGCGGCAGAAGCGGCTTGGTGGCCGGCACGAAGCTGTTGCGGCCGACGAAGTAGGACGTGCGCATGGGATCGACCGGCACGCCACGCTCAGCCAAGGGCGCGAGGTCACGCGGCACGTCGGGCTGCTCCATGAAGCCGTAGCGCAGTACTACGTGATGCACGCCCTTGCCGAGATGCGCGACGTGGGCGCGAGCATTGGGCGGAACGTAGGGTTCGTCGGGCACCTCGACCGTCAGCAGGACAACCTGTTCATGCAGGACCTCGTTGTGCTTGAGGTTGTGCAGAAGACAGTTGGGCGCGTTGCCGGAGAAGGCGGTGAGATAGACCGCGGTGCCCTGAGGACGATGCACCCGGCTGGGATTGATGCTGCTGAGCAGCGTCTCCATCGGTAGCGAGCCTTCCTGCTCGCGAGCGGCAACCGCCATCCGACCCTTCATCCAGGTCCACATGGCAGCGAAGATCGTGATCGCCATCGCCAGCGGCACCCAGCCGCCTTCGAGGAATTTCAGCATGTTCGCCGACATCAGGGTTGCATCGACGGTCATGAAGCCGCCGAAGACCAGGATCGTCAGCGGCCATCCCCACTTCCAGACACGCAGTGCCAGCGCGGAGACGAGGATGGAATCCACCAGCATGGTGCCGGTGACGGCGATGCCATAGGCAGCGGCAAGATTGGACGACGACTTGAACGACAGAACGAGGATGGCGACGCCGAACATTTGTATCCAGTTGATCGCCGGCACGTAGATCTGGCCGAATTCGCTGGCCGAGGTGTGCTGGATGCGGACGCGGGGGCTGAGGCCCAGCAAGGCCGCCTGCTGGGCCATCGAGAACGCGCCTGAAATGGTGGCCTGCGAGGCGATCACGGCGGCGGCGGTCGCCAATACCACCATGGGATAGAGCGCCCATTGCGGCGCCAGCCTGAAGAATGGATTTTCGAGCGCCGTTGCATCCGCCAGCAACAGCCCGCCTTGTCCGTAGTAGTTGGCGAGTAGTGCGGGCAGGACGACGCCGAACCATGCAAGCCGGATGGGCTTGCGGCCGAAATGACCCATGTCCGTATAGAGCGCCTCCGCTCCGGTCACGGCCAGCGTTACGGCGCCGAGAGCGACGAAGGCGACGAATCGGTGACGGATCGCGAAGTCGACGGCGTACAGCGGCCAGAGCGCCGCCAGGACCTGAGGCGTCTGGACGATTTGCCAGAGCCCGAGGAGCAGGAGGGTCGAGAACCACAGCAGGGTTATCGGGCCGAACAGGCGACCGACACCGCCGGTTCCGAACCGCTGGACGGAAAAAAGAGCAACCAACACGCCGAGTGCGATCGGCACGACCAAGGGCTGGAAGGCAGGGGTGGCAACGTTGAGCCCTTCGATCGAACTCAGCACGGTGACCGCCGGTGTCAGCAGACTGTCGCCGTAGAACAAGGCGGCGCCAGCCATCCCCAGCATGACGTAGAAATTTCGGCGGCCGGCTGGAAGTCCGGCACGGCGCGCAATCAGTGCCATCAGGGCCAGAACGCCGCCTTCGCCCCGGTTGTCGGCACGCATGACGACGGTCACGTATTTCAGCGTGACCACGATAATGAGCGTCCAGGTGATCAGCGACAGGATGCCCAGCACGTCCTCGTGCGTCGGCTTCAGCCCGGTGAATTCGCTGAAGCATTCCTTCATCGTGTAAAGAGGACTGGTGCCGATATCCCCGAACACGACGCCGAGCGCGGCGAGGCTGAGGCCCGCCAGGCGCCTGCGACTCACCGAAGCGGACGTTCCATTCCTGGGCATCTGACTGGGAGGGGCCTTCCTTTGCCGTCCGGCAGAAAAGGCGCCGGGCACGGCGGGCGGGTATTGCTCCGCTACGCGGGCCGGTCAATCGGATTCTTATGCCCGTCCCATGTCAGCTTGAATCTGCCGGCCTGCAAGGAGCCGGGAACAGCAGGAGAACCTCGCTCAGAACTTGATGATGACATCGGAGGCGATGGTGAACTGGGAAGAGTTGGTACCGCCGGCGAAGGGCGTGGTTCCGTTCAGCGAGGTATCGAAGCGGATTTCGGGGCGGAAGATCAGCGCCTTGACGACCGGATTGGCCGGGATCCCGGGTGTGACGTTGAGGCCGAGCGTGAACGCGGCATAGGTGGTCGGCGTGCCGGCAATGATCGTGGCGCTGGGATCGCCGTGCTCGGCCTTGACGAAGTCGAGGTTGCCGGGGAAGGCGGCGACGAAGAAGCCGGAGTTGTCGCGCCAGATCTCGGCGCGACCGACGACTTTGAAGAGATCGTTGATCTGGTACATGCCGTAGAGGGCGGTGCCGTACCCGTCGGCCTTGAAGCCGTCGTCGCGGATGTAGTTGAGGTCGGCCATGAAGGTGAGCTTGTCGCTCGCTTTCCACGTGATGGCGATGTCGTTGAGATAGCGCAGGGCCGTGTTGGGGTCGCAGTTGCAGGCGGCCTGGATGGCTGGCGTGTTGGCGTTCTCGGCACCGATGTGTGTGGTGGCGAGGATGGTAAGGGCGCCGTCGAGCAGGTTGAAGCCGAAGCCGCCCTGCAAGGCGACGCCATAATTGTTATCGCCGGTGTAGAGGCCGCAGCAGCCGAAAGTGGTGCTCAAGCCAGTATCGAAGCCGGCATAGATATCCAGCCAGTCGTCGACGTGGGCCGTGGTGAGCACGCCGGTATGCTTGAAGGGCGTGCCGAAGTTGAAGATGTAGGAGTGGGAATAAAGCGGGTTGTCGGGAGCGGAGATGACCTCGATGCCTTCGAGCGTCACATACTCGCCGATCTTGACGTCGATGCCGCCCTTGGTCAGCCAGGGCAGGTGGAACTGGAGGTTGGCCTCGACGATGTCGAGCTGGCCGATGCCATCCATCGATTCATCGAACTCGCCGAGGAAGTGGGTGTAGCGGGCGTCGGTGCCATAGTACGCCTGAAACTTGAAGCCGAAGTCGTAGCCGGTAGCCTTGGGGTCGAGCGGCCGTTGCAGGGTGACCAGCGCCTGGTTGAGCAGGGGCGTGTTGGTCTTGTCGGTGAGGAGTTGGCCGAAGTTGAGACCGTTGGGCTGGGGATAGGTGTTGTAGGTGGCGCCACCTTCGACATGGCCGCTGATCGAGAACGCATCCCACCACGACGAAGGTTTGGCAGTTGGCTTGTCCTGAGCATGTCCCGCAGACGCGAGAGCAGTGAAAGCGACGATACCGGCAACGGCGCGGAGCGCGGTTCTCTTCATTCGTGGCCCCTCGGAAACGCGGGGAAAGGACACGCCTTCTGCTTAAGAAATCCATGGTCTAGATCACGTAGCCTCATAGGATTTCCCTAGGAAATCCGTACGGAAATCCATGCGAAATAACGCGCGATCTATATGCGCCAGCGGGCGAAGTGCTCTCGATTTCCTATAGCTTGTGCGCCCACATCCGATGTCGATCGCAAGGGGTGCGATCGCTTCGAGGAGAAGCCATGAGCAGTGGCGCCATCGCAACCAAGGAAGCCTGCCGCGGCGCGCCCGCCGCCGCGTCGTCGCGCATGCAAGACAGTTGGTTTTGCGAGGAAGAGACGCCGCGCGCGGGTGAACTGCTGCTGGAGATCGCCCTGATGCTCGCCGCCCACATGACCGTGGTGACGATCATCGCCTTCGTTCTGGATCGGTGGGGTATTCGCTGACGGTGGGCTGATGCGGATCAACTGATCTTTCCACCATGCCCTAGGGTCTAACAGCACTTCTTTATGAAAATCCTATGGGCAGGTGTCCGCTGTCCTCTCGATTCCCTATGCCTTCAGGCGCGACAACCCCGCCTTGCGACTGAGAGCAAGCCATGTTGGACGTCATCCTGATCGCTGTCGGCTGCGGCCTGTTCTTCCTGGGCATCGCCTACGCCTACGCCTGCGACCGGCTGTAAGGAGGCCACTATGCCGATCGATTATGTCCTCGGCGGTGCCGTGACGCTCGGGCTGCTCGTCTACTTGACCTACGCCCTGCTGCGCCCCGAGCGCTTCTGAGGACATACTTCCATGACCTTCAACGGCTGGTTCCAGATCGCGCTCTTCAGTGTGGTCGTCATTCTGCTCGTGAAGCCGTTCGGCGGCTACATGACCCGTGTCTTCGCCGGCCAGCGCACGTTCCTGTCGCCGGTGCTGGGTCCGGTCGAGCGTGCCTTCTATCGGCTGAGCGGGGTCGAGGAGCGCGCTGACCAGAACTGGGTCACCTATGCGGTGGCGATGTTGCTGTTCAGCCTCGCGGGATTCCTGACGCTCTATGCGCTGCAGCGCTTCCAGGCGCTGTTGCCGTTCAATCCGGTTGGTCAGTCGGCGGTCGAGGAGGGGCTCGCCTTCAACACGGCGATGAGCTTCGACACCAACACCAACTGGCAGTCCTACGTGCCCGAGACGACCATGAGCTACCTGGTTCAGATGGCCGGGCTCACGGTCCACAATTTCGTGTCGGCCGCGACCGGCATGGCGCTGGCAGTTGCGCTCATCCGCGGCTTCGCGCGCCGCTCGGCCGCAGGTATCGGCAACTTCTGGATCGATCTCACGCGCTGCACCCTCTACATCCTGCTGCCGATCTCGATCGTCGTCGGGCTGTTCTTCGTCTGGCAGGGCATGCCGCAGAACCTCTCGGCCTATACCGAGGCGACAACGCTCGAAGGCGCCAGGCAGGTGATCGCCCAGGGCCCGGTGGCGTCGCAGGAAGTCATCAAGATGCTGGGCACAAACGGCGGCGGCTTCTTCAATGCCAACTCCGCCCATCCATTCGAGAACCCGAACGCGATCACCAACTTCATCGAGATGATCCTGATCTTCTCGATCGGGGCGGGCCTTACCAACGTCTTCGGTCGCATGGTGGGCGATCAGCGCCAGGGCTGGGCGGTCTTCGCCGTCATGGGCCTTCTGTTCCTCGGCGGCGTGGTCATGGCCTACTGCGCGGAATCTGCCGGTAATCCCGAGATTGCCGCGCTGGGTGTCGATACGCATGCCTCGCCGATGCAGGCAGGCGGCAACATGGAGGGCAAGGAGACCCGGTTCGGCATTGCCAACTCCGCCCTGTTCACCGCGGTGACGACCGACGCCTCGTGCGGCGCCGTCAACGCCATGCACGACAGCTTCACGCCGCTCGGCGGTCTGGTGCCGATGTTCAACATGCAGCTTGGCGAGATCAT
>NZ_DATBFE010000069.1:0-23638 GCF_036558665.1 Reyranella sp.
AGAGGTAGAAGGAGAGCGGAGGACGCCGGTCGAGATCGACGGAGACGTTCAAGGGGGCAGGTCTCCTGCTGCGCACCAGTCAAATGGCGCAATCATGATCCGTGAGAAAACGCGTCACCGGAGCGGCGCGCCCCCGCGTGTTCAGCGGTTGTGCGTGCCGACGATCTTGTCGCCTTCGAGCTTGGTGAAGGGCACGAACGGCACGATCTTGCCGCCGTAGATATCCTCACGCGTCGTGGTGATCGAACCGTCGGCGCCTTGCAGCTTGGCGATCTTGAGCACGCGCTGCGCACCTGGCGGGCCGACCGGGATCACCATGAGGCCGCCCGACTTGAGCTGCTGCAGGAGCGGCGGCGGCACATGGTCGATGCCGCAGGTCACGATGATCTTGTCGAAGGGCGCGGCCTCTTCCCAGCCGTAGTAGCCGTCGGCAGCCTTGCTCTTGATGTGCTGGTACTCGGTGTAGCCCTTGTCGATCAGCTTGTCATAGAGCGCGCGGGTGCGCTCGGCAAGCGGCTTGATGATCTCGATCGTGTAGGCGTTCTCCGTCAGGTTGGCGATGTAGGCCGACTGCACGCCCGAGCCGGTGCCGATCTCCAGCACCTTGTCGCCGCGTTTCACCTCGAGCACGTTGGTCATGCGGCCCTGCAGGTGCGGGCCCGACATGGTGACGCCGTAGCCGATATCGAGGAAGGCGTGGTCGTAGGCATGCTTGTAGATCTGCGGCCTGACCGAGGCAAACTCCTCGCGCGGTGTGAGCAGAAAGGCGCGGATCGTGGGCGCGCTCCACAGATCCTTGTTGCGAAGCAAAGCCTGGAACCGATCCCAGCGTTCGCCG
This sequence comes from Reyranella sp., assembly GCF_036558665.1. Classification (GTDB taxonomy): domain Bacteria; phylum Pseudomonadota; class Alphaproteobacteria; order Reyranellales; family Reyranellaceae; genus Reyranella. The sequence goes on from NZ_DATBFE010000069.1 coordinate 839, forward strand.
AGAAAAAACGGATCCTCGCCCCGGGTCTTGCCCCATTCGATGAAATGGTCGCGCGTGTCGGTCGGGGGATTGAGGTCCCAGCTATAGGGCTTGATGGTGGCGGCAAAGGCCGGCGAAACCAGACTGGCAACGGCGCTGGACGCGGCCAAGGCCGCCGTGCCGGAGACGAAGTCGCGTCTCTTCAAGATGTCCTCCTTGGCGCGTGCCCGGGCAGAGGGGGAAAGGGGCAGCCGCACGGCGACTAAATACGGGAATTGTGGCGGCTTTGCCAGTCCGATGGCCACGCGGCAGACTGTCCTGCGACAGTCGATCGGGACGTCCGCAGGCCCTGGGTTGTCTCCCTAGACCACCTCGGCTCCCCTGATCTCGGCGATCTCAGCGGCGGTGTAGCCGGCTTCGCCCAAGACCTCGTCGGTATGCTGGCCGAGTCTGGCCGGCGGCCGATCCACCGATCCGCCGCCATGCTCCAGCCGGAAGCCAGACCCCACCATACGGATCGGGCCATGTTCGGTATCGACGTCCTGCAGCACTGTGCGGTGCCGGAAGAGGTCGAGCTGGGCGGTCTCGGGGATGGTGAGGACCCGCCCCGCAGGAACATCCGCCCTGGCAAACCGCTCGGCCCAAGTCGCCGAGGTGTCCTTCTTCAGCGCCTCCTCGACGATCTCATGCAGAACCTTGTTGTTCTGGATGCGGGTCGGCCAGTCGACGAAGCGCGGATCGGTGAGCGCATCCTCGCGGCCCAGGGTCTTCATCAGCCGCTGGAACTGCGGATCGGTCATGACGGCGAGCACGATCCAGCCGTCCCTGGTCTTGAAGAGGTCACCGGTCGGCTTCCTGGTGACCGACAGATTGGCGGCCTGTTCGTGGACCCGGCCGGTCATCATGTGCTCGGTGAATTGCTGGGCAAGATAGGCCATCACCGCGTCGATCATGGCGACATCGACGAGCTGGCCCTTGCCGGTATGGGTGCGCTGGTAGAGCGCCGAAGCCACGCCGAAGGCCGCCGTGGCACCCGACATCACGTCCGCGCCGGCAAAGCCCACCCGCGTCGGACCATTGGCCGGAAAGCCGGTGATCGACATCAGGCCCGACATGGCCTGGATCATGCCGTCGAAAGCGGCGGTCTTGGCCGCCGGTCCGACCTGGCCGAAGCCCGACACCGCGCAGTAGATCAGCCGCGGATTGACCGGCTTGAGCGCCTCGTAGCCGATTCCGAGCTTGTTCATGACGCCGGGGCGGAAGTTCTCCATCACCACGTCGGCCTTCGCGGCCAGACGCTTGATGATCTCGATCGCCTTGGGCTTTTTGAGGTCGAGCGTGATCGACCGCTTGCCGGCATTGACCGCGACCCAGGGTGCGGCGAGCCCGCGCTTCTCCCAGTCGTTGGCGCGGCTGCCGAAGCGCATCTCGTCGCCGTCGCGCGCTTCGACCTTGATCACGTCGGCGCCCAGCAGGGCGAGCTGGTAGGAGGCATAAGGCCCCGCCAGCACGCGTGTGAAGTCGAGGATCTTGACGCCGACGAACGGTTTCATGGAAGCGCGCCACTCCAGTGGCGCTTCATCGCGCCTTCGGCGGCATCCCGTGAGCGCAACTGGAATTGCGCACTCGGATGAACCATCAAGCCACTCCGGCCCGCTTGCGCTGGTCGAGCGCCACCTGCTTCACCTTGTCGAACTCGGCGCGGCGACGGGCCACTTCCTCGGCCGGCATGCGCGCGAGATTGTTGTAGTCCTGCTTCCACTCACCGTCTCCGTTCCAGCGCAGCGCCGACTGCACTGTTGTGCGCGGACCGGGCGCGCGCTCCAGCACCTTGAGCGCAAGGTCGAGCGTGAAGCGCTGCGTGTCCGGCTCGTGCGGCTTGCCGCAGGAATTGCCGAGCGGAAAATCGCTGAACAGGAAACGCGGCACGCCCGCCCATTCGACGATGTCCTTCGCTGCTCCCATGATGACGGTGGGGACGCCGTTTCGTTCGAGATATCGGGCCGTCAGACTCACGGTCTGATGACAGACGGGTCACGTGGGCACCAGGAGGGCGGCATCGACCTGATCCTGCCGGCAGCGCGCCAGGATCTCCGGCGCGTCAGTCTCGATCGTCACCCGCTGACTGCGGTTGGTCGGCGCGCCGTGAAAGTGCGGCGCCAGCTTGAACCGGCCCTGCGCCGCGAACTCTCGCATCAGCGGCAACGGGAACCAGGTGTTGCTGTCCGTGGCCGTCGTATGCTTGCGGTCGTAGCCGATGTGGCTGATGCGCGTGTCGTGATCGGCCGCGGTGTCGCCCGAATAGACCGTGTAGAACTTCGCCGCCGCATTGTAGGCCGCCCCCGGCCCCTGGTCGCCCTTGTCGGGCCGGTAAGGTGCCGCGGTGGTGATCAGCGCCAGCACGCTCTCGTTGAGCGGCTTGCCAAGCGGCTGGAACGGCGCATCGACATAGTGCGCCCAGCGGTAGGGGTTGTCGTAGCCCAGCGCCAGATAGTACTCGCGCGTGCGCCGCATGTACTCGATCGGCGCGTCGAAATCGGGGGCGAAATCCGTAGTATCGGCCATGGGCGAACCCTAGGCGAGCGGCAGTCGAAGTCAAACCGGCGTTTCCGCTGACCGATGCTGTGGTGGTGGTGGTGGTGGCCGAGCCACGCCGCCGCAGGCGATGCGCAGCCATAGTGCGGCCCAACTCGCACGCGTTATATAACGCGGGGAAACTCCCGGATTGGAGTGCAGGGCATGGCCATCGGACGGCGCGGCATTTTGGCGGGCGGCGCAGCTCTTTGGGTCGGCGCGCCGGCGAACCTGCGGGCGCAGAGTACGTCGAAAGTCAATGTCGGCCACGGCATGGCGATGCATGGCGAGCCGAAATATCCTGCCGACGCCGGGCCGCCCGAGTTCGTCAACCCCGACGCGCCCAAGGGCGGCGCGGTCAAGTTCGGCGCCCTCGGCACCTACGATTCGCTCCATCCCTTCACCCTGAAGGGCGTGCCCGCCGCCGGCATCGGAAACCTGTGGGAGACACTGTGCCGCCAATCGCCGGACGAGGCCTTCACGGTCTACGGCCTGATCGCCGAGACGATCGAATGGCCTGACGATCGCTCGTGGGTCGCCTTTACGCTGCGGCCGCAAGCAAGGTGGCACGACAACACTCCCGTCACGCCGGAGGATGTCGTCTTCAGCTTCGACATCCTGAAGAGCAAGGGCAAACCCAACTACGCCGCCTACTATGCCGACGTGCTTAAGGCGGAGAAGACCGGTGAGGCCAAGGTCCACTTCACGTTCCGCAACGACAAGAACCGCGAGCTGCCGCTGATCCTCGGCCAGTTGCCAATCTTGCCGTCCAAATGGTGGCAGGGAAAGGATTTCGAGAAGGTGTCGCTCGAGCCCGCGCTGGGCAGCGGACCGTACAAGGTCGACACCTTCGACGTCGGGCGCTCCATAACCTATCGCCGCGTGGCGGACTGGTGGGCCAGGGATCTGTGGCTCAATCGCGGCCGCAACAACTTCGATACGCTCCGTTACGACTACTACCGCGACAACACCATCATCTTCGAGGCCTTCAAGGGCGGCGAGACCGACATCCGTCGCGAGAATTCGGGCCGCAACTGGACGATCGGCTACAAGGATCTGCCGGCGGTCGCCGATGGCCGCATCCAGCGGGCCGAGATCGCGCATGAGAATCCGACGCCGATGCAGGGCTTCGTCTTCAATACGCGGCGCGACATGTTCAAGGATCGCAACGTGCGTCAGGCGATCGGCCTGATGTACGACTTCGAATGGCAGAACAAGAATCTGAGCTACGGCTTCTACCAGCGCACGCGCTCCTACTTCGGCAATTGCGAGCTCGAGGCCAAGGGCCTCCCGTCCCCCGCTGAACTGAAAATCCTGGAGCCCCTGCGCGCCAAGATCCCCGACGAAGTCTTCACCGCCGAGTTCGATCCGCCCAAGACCGACGGCTCGGGCAACATCCGCGAGCAGGTGCGCCAGGCTATCCCGCTCCTGAAGGCGGCGGGCTGGGAGATCAAGAACGGGAAGATGACCGACAGAAACGGGCGCAAGCTCGCCTTCGAGATCCTGCTGAACGACGCGGCGTTCGAGAAGATGGCGCTGCCGGTGAAGCAGAATCTCGACCGCATCGGTGTCGACATGACGATTCGCACGGTCGACACATCGCAGTACCAGCGTCGCACCGACAACTACGATTTCGACATGGTCATCGACGTCTGGGGCGAGTCGCTGTCGCCGGGCAACGAGCAGCGTGACTTCTGGGGCTCCAAGGCCGCGGACATTCCGGGCGGGCGCAACACGATCGGCATCAAGGATCCAGCGATCGACCAGCTCGTCGATCTGATCATCGCCGCGCCCGATCGCGAAAGCCTGATCACGAGCACGCGCTGCCTCGACCGCGTGCTGTCATGGCACATGTTCGTGATCCCGCAATTCTACTCGGGCAAGGCGCTGGTCGCCTACTGGAACCGCTTCGGCCGTCCGGCCAAGACCGCCAAGTACGAGCCCCTCGCCTTCGACAGCTGGTGGGTGGACGAGGCCAGGGACCGCGCGCTGACCAGCCGCGACGAGAAGAAGACGTGACCGAGCCGTCGCCCTGTTCTCTCTTCCTCCTCTCCCCCGCCAGGGGGCAAGGGCGGGTGAGGGGGCGTCGAAGGCGGTGCATCACCCCCTCACCTAATCTCTCCCCCTATAGGGGGGAGAGGAATATGATGCGCGTCTTCTAAATGCTCGCCTACATCCTGCGGCGCCTGGCCCTGATCGTGCCGACGCTGTTCGGCATCATGGTGCTGAACTTCTTCATCATCCAGACCGCGCCGGGCGGACCGGTCGAACAGATGATCGCGCGGATCGAGGGCACCGCCGTGGGCGCCACCGAGCGCTTCTCGGGAAGCTCGTCCGGCGGCGAGATGATGCAGCGCGGACAGAACCAGGAAGGTAGAGGCGGCGAAAGCGCCTATCGCGGTGCGCGCGGCCTACCGCCGGAGCTCATCAAGCGCATCGAGAAGATGTATGGCTTCGACAAGCCGATCTACGAGCGCTTCTGGCTCATGATCCGGAACTATGCCGTCTTCGACTTCGGCGACAGTTTCTTCCGCAACCGGCGCGTGGTCGATCTGGTGCTGGACAAGATGCCGGTCTCGCTCTCGCTCGGTCTGTGGACGACGCTGCTGGTCTATCTGGTGTCGATTCCGCTGGGGATCGGCAAGGCCGTCCGCGACGGCAGCCGGTTCGACCTCTCGAGCTCGACCTTCCTGATCGTCCTCAACGCCATTCCCGGATTCCTGTTCGCCATCCTGCTCGTCGTGCTGTTCGCAGGCGGCCGCTATTTCCAGTGGTTCCCGCTGCGCGGCCTCGTGTCCGACGACTGGCACAGCCTCGGTCTCGTTCCCAGGATCGCCGACTATCTGTGGCACATGGTGCTGCCGATCGCCTCGATGGTGGTAGGCGGCTTCGCGGGCCTCACCTTCCTGACCAAGAACTCCTTCATCGACGAGATCGGCAAGCAGTACGTCATGACGGCCCGTGCCAAGGGCCTGGTCGAACGCCGCGTGCTTTACGGTCACGTCTTTCGCAACGCCATGCTGATCGTGATCGCGGGCTTTCCCGCCGCCTTCGTGAGCGCGCTCTTCACCGGTTCGCTGCTCACCGAGGTGATCTTCTCCCTCGACGGGCTCGGCCTGCTGGGCTTCGAGGCGGCGATCAACCGCGACTATCCGGTGATCTTCGGCACGCTCTATTTCTTCGGCCTGATCGGCCTCGTCATGAACATCGTCGGCGACCTCGTCTACACCGTCGTCGATCCACGCATCGACTTCGCGACCCGCGGCGCATGAGAGCCGTCACGCGGCGCAGGCTTCTGCAGTTCCGCGCCAATCGCCGTGGAATGATCTCGCTCGTCCTGTTCGGCGCGATGTTCTTCCTGTCGTTGTTCGCCGAGTTCCTGGCCAACGACCGCCCGATCCTGGTGCGCTACGACGGCAAGTTCTACATGCCGGTTTTCCACGACTATCCGGAGACGACCTTCGGCGGCGACCTGCCGACCAATGCCGTGTTCACAGACAAGGAAATCCGGCAGTCGATTTCGGCCAGGGGATGGATGCTGTGGCCGGCCATCCCCTATGGCTACGACACCATCGTCGAGAGCGAGCATCGCAGCTCCCTGTTGGCGCCCTCGCTCGCCCATCCGCTGGGCACCGACGACCAGGCGCGCGACGTGCTGGCGCGCGTGATCTACGGCTTTCGCATCTCCGTCCTGTTCGGCCTCGCGCTGACGATCCTGAGCTCGATCGTGGGCATCGTCGCGGGCGCGGTGCAGGGCTATTTCGGCGGCTGGGTCGACCTTTCCTTCCAGCGCTTCCTCGAGATCTGGTCGAGCATGCCCACGCTCTACCTGCTCATCATCCTGGCGAGCCTGGTCCAGCCCGGCTTCTGGATCCTGCTCGGCATCATGCTTCTCTTCAGCTGGATGGCGCTGGTCGGCTATGTGCGGGCGGAGTTCCTGCGCGGCCGCAATTTCGACTATGTGCGGGCGGCACGCGCGCTCGGCATGCTGGACGTGCGCATCATGATGCGGCACATCCTGCCCAACGCCATGACCGCCAGTCTCACCTACCTGCCCTTCATCCTGGCCGGGTCCGTAACCACCCTCACCTCGCTCGACTTCCTGGGCTTCGGTCTGCCGCCGGGCTCGCCGTCGCTGGGCGAACTGGTGTTGCAGGGCAAGAACAATCTCAACGCGCCGTGGCTCGCCTTCACCGCCTTCTTCGTTATCGCGCTGATGCTGGCGCTGCTGGTGTTCATCGGCGAGGCGGTGCGCGACGCCTTCAACCCGCGCAAGGTGGCGGCATGAGCGAACCGGCCCTGCTCGAGGTGCGCGATCTTTCGGTGACGTTCGGCGCCGGCCGCAGCGCGGTCGAGGCGGTGAAGCGCGTGAGCTTCGAGGTCCGGCGCGGCGAAACCGTCGCGCTGGTGGGCGAGTCGGGCTCGGGCAAATCGGTCACGGCGCTCTCGGTGCTGCAGCTCCTGCCCTACCCGACGGCCCGTCATCCGAGCGGCTCGATTCGCTTCCAGGGCCGGGAGATGGTCGGCGCACCGGCACGCGACCTGCTGGCGGTACGCGGCGACCGCGTGTCGATGATCTTCCAGGAGCCCATGACCTCGCTCAACCCGCTGCACACGATCGAACGCCAGGTGAACGAGGCGCTGATCCTGCACAAGGGTCTGTCGCGCGCAGCGGCCCGCCGGCGCACACTCGAGCTGCTCGAGCAGGTCGGCATCCCCGAGGCGGCCAGGCGCCTCGACGCCTATCCGCACCAGCTCTCGGGCGGTCAGCGCCAGCGCGTCATGATCGCCATGGCGCTCGCCAACGAGCCCGACCTCCTGATCGCCGACGAGCCGACCACGGCGCTCGACGTCACCATCCAGGCGCAGATCCTGAAGCTCCTGAAAAGCTTGCAAGCGAAGTACGGCATGGCGCTGCTGTTCATCACCCACGATCTCGGCATCGTGCAAAAGATCGCCGACCGGGTGTGCGTGATGACCCAGGGCGAGGTCGTCGAGCAGGGGCCGGTGGCGCAGGTCTTCGAACGCCCGCGGCATGCCTATACCCGGCACCTCCTGTCCGCCGAGCCGAAGGGCCGGCCGGTCGAGGTCGATCCTGCCGCGCCGGAGATCGTCCGGCTCGACGATCTCAAGGTGCACTTTCCCATCAGGCGCGGCGTGCTGCGCCGGCCCGTCGGCTACGTGAAGGCGGTGGACGGCGTGAGCCTCGCGCTCAAGGAGGGCCATACGATCGGGCTGGTGGGCGAATCCGGCTCCGGCAAGACGACCATCGGTCTTGCGCTGCTGCGGCTGGAAAGGAGCGAGGGCGGCATCCGCTTCGACAGCCATGACCTGCAGGCGCTTGGCCAGCGCGACATCCGTCCGTTGCGCCGCGAGATGCAGATCGTGTTCCAGGATCCGTTCAGCTCGCTCAGCCCGCGCATGACGGTCGCGGAGATCGTCGGTGAAGGCCTAGAGGTGCACCGCATCGGCAACGCTGCCGACCGCGCCGGGATGATCGACGAGGCCTTGCGCGAGGTCGGGCTCGATCCTGCCGTCCGCGATCGCTATCCGCACGAATTCTCAGGCGGCCAGCGCCAGCGCATCGCCATCGCCCGCGCCCTCGTGCTGAAGCCGCGGTTCATCGTCCTCGACGAGCCCACGTCGGCGCTCGACATGAGCGTGCAGGCGCAGATCGTCGACCTGCTGCGCGACCTGCAGGCGCGGCACCGGCTTGCCTATCTCTTCATCAGCCACGATCTCAAGGTGGTGCGCGCGCTCGCCGACGAGGTCGTGGTGCTGCGCGAGGGCAAGGTCGTCGAGCGCGGCCCAGCCGAGCAGGTGTTCGGTCGACCCCAGACGCCCTATACCAGGGCCCTGATTGCCGCAGCTTTCAATCTCGAGACGGTAGCGTAGAGGGACACCATGGCGGGAGCGATCGCCTATGTCAGCCGCGACACCGACGGCGTCGCCTGGAAGAAGGTGCTGGAGGCCGGTCTGGGGTCGATCGACTACCGCACGCTGGCGGACGGTCTCGGCAACACCGACGAAATCGAGGTCGCGCTCGCTTGGAAGCCGAAGCCGGGTCTGCTCGCCTCGTTCAGGAACATGAAGATGATCGTGTCGCTCGGCATGGGCGTCGATCACCTCCTGGCCGACGACAGGCTGCCCGGGGGCGTACCCATCACCCGGATCATGGACCACGGGCTCGTCGGCCAGATGAGCGAATACGCGATCTACTGGGCGCTGCGGCATCATCGCGACATCGACAAGTACGAGAACTCGCAGCGGATGCGGGCGTGGAAGCAGGAGGAATTCGTCGACACCATCCATCGCCGCATCGGCGTGATGGGCCTCGGAACGATCGGCCAGGACACGGCGAGGAAATTCGCCCTGCTCGGTTTCCCGACCGCGGGCTGGAGCCGGACCGCCAGGGCGATACCCGATGTCAGAACGTTCCACGGCGCCGACGGCTTCCGGAATTTCCTCGCGCGCACCGACATCCTGGTCGACGTCCTGCCGCTCACCCGCGACACCCGCGGCCTGCTCGACGCCACGACCTTCGCGGCCCTGCCGAAGGGGGCCTATTTCATCAACATGGCGCGCGGCGGCCACGTCGTGGACGCCGACTTGCTGGCGGCCCTCGACTCGGGGCATCTGAGCGGTGCGGCGCTCGATGTGTTCAACACAGAGCCGCTACCGTCCGATCATCCCTACTGGACGCATCCCAGGGTGCACGTGACGCCGCACATCGCCGGCGCCACCAACCCGCGCACCGCCTCGCCGGGCGTGATCGAGAACATCAAGCGCCTGCGCGCCGGCCAGCCGCTCATCAATCTGGTCGATCCGAAGACGGGATATTGATCTTTGCAGCCCGGAATATCTGTGTGATCCCGAGCCAAGCGAGGGATCCTTGGTCAGGGCGGTGAAGGATCCCTCACTCCGTTCGGGATGACACGCACGAGAGCAAGAACGGAAGAGTCTAAGCCATCACTTTCGACGCCGCCTTGATGTTGGAGCGCTTGATGCGATCGAGATTGGCGCCCTCGATGCGCACCAGTTTGGTCAGCGAATCCCGTTTGGGCGAGTGAATCATGCCGACATCGTAGAAGTGAGCATCGCCCGGCTTCAGGACGTAGCTGCGCTCGGCTTCGACCAGCGTCGGATTGGCGCCGTCGCCTTTCTTCACGATGTGCCAGTCGGTCATCTCCGTGTCACCCACCGCGAGGCCATAGATCGCCCAGCTCGAGCCGTGATCGTGCGGCTCGCCATGCGCCGGCTTCTCGTAGACATGGCCGCAGATGCAGAAGCCCAGCTCGGGGTCCTCGTACAGCACCTTGCGCGGCTTGCACTGCTCGGCGGTGAGATGCCTGTCGACGAACGCCTGGTCGAGCAGGACCCTGGAGACGAGCTTGCAGACTTCCTGCTTGCCGCCGGTCCCGGGATCGGCCTTCAGCGCCGCCCGGATATCGTTGGCGAGCTGTTCGAGTGTGTAGGCCATTTCGTCCTCCATCAATGGCTGGCGATCCGCGTCTCGATCGCGGTGAAGATGGCACGGGCGGCCTGGGCTTCGCCACCCTCCGGCCGGCCGGGCCGGGTGGCGTTGTTCCAGGCCATCATGTCGAAGTGCGCCCACGGCACGTCGTCGGGCACGAACTCCTGCAGGTAGAGGGCGGCTGTGATCGCGCCGCCGAAGGCCACGCCCGGCGCGTTGTTGATGTCGGCCACCTTGCTGTCGAGCAGGCGACGATAGCCCTTGAACAGCGGCATTCGCCACATCGGATCGGCCGCCTCCTTGCCCGCGGCCACCAACTGCCCGGCCAGCGTGTCGTCGTTGCAGAAGAGTGCCGGCAGGTCGGTGCCGAGTGCCACGCGCGCGGCGCCGGTGAGGGTTGCGCAATCGATCATTACCGTGGGCCTCTCCGAGGCGCCCTCGTGCAGGGCATCGCACAGGATCAGCCGGCCCTCGGCATCGGTATTGCCGATCTCGACCGTGATGCCCTTGCGCGTCGGCACCACGTCGAGCGGACGGAAGGCATTGCCCGAAACGCTGTTCTCGACCGCCGGCACCAGGAGCCGCAGTCGCACCGGCAGCTTTGTCGCCATGATCATGGAAGCCACGGCCATCATGGTGGCCGCCCCACCCATATCCTTCTTCATGTTCAGCATGCCGCTCGCCGGCTTGAGATCGAGGCCGCCCGAGTCGAAGCAGACGCCCTTGCCGACCAGCGTCACTTTTGGATCGCTCTCGCTGCCCCAGGTGAGATCGATCAGCCGCGGCGCGCGGGCGCTGGCGCGGCCGACGGCGTGCACCATGGGATAGTTCTGCTTCAAAAGCTCGCCGCCGATGATGACTTTGACCTTGGCCTTGTGTTTCTGCGCGAGCGTCTCGGCCGCCGCCGCCAGCTCGGCCGGCCCCATGTCGGACGAGGGCGTGGTGATGAGATCGCGCGCCGTCGAGATCGCGTCGACGACGGCCGCCGTCCGCGCTTTGTCGGCGCCATGCGGCCACACGATCTTCGGTCCGGCCTTGGACTTCTTCGAGCGGTAGCGGTCGAACCGCCAGGCGCCGAGGCCGATCGCGACCGCGGCGTCGGTCGGCGAGACCGGCGCAGTGTCGGAAAGCCGCCAGGTGCCGGCCGGCAGCCGGGTGGCGAGCGCGCCGAAATCCCACAGATCCGGCGTGGCCGAAAGCACCAGCACGGCACCCACCGCCTTGCCGTCGCGGCCGGGCAGAACCGCGAAGTCGCCGGCCGCACCGGCGAGACCGAGCGATTCGAGCCAGCCCCGCCGGGCGGCGCCCTGCTCCCTGAGCCAGCTCCGCCATTTCGGTGCGGCCACGAATTGCACCGGCAGGGACGACGAAGTGCGATCGACGAAGGGCAGCGGCATGGACAGGCTCATCGGAAATGGGTGTAACGGGCGAGAGTGCCGGGCAAACCGGCGTGCTGGCAAGCGAGGCAACCAGGAGCAGCCATGGCGCAGTTCACATTGGTGATCGGCAACAGGAACTACTCGTCGTGGTCGCTGCGCGGCTGGCTGATGGCCAGGATCGCCGGCATCGACTTGGAGGAGATCGTGGTGCCGCTCGACCGGCCCGAAACGCAAGCGACAATCCGCAAGCATTCGCCCTCCGGCCGCGTGCCGGTGCTGCTGCACGACGGGATTGCGGTCTGGGAGTCGCTCGCGATCGCCGAGTATCTCAACGAGGTCCGGCCCGGCGCCGGCCTGTGGCCGGCAGCGACAAGGGCGCGCGCCCATGCGCGCGCGATATCGGCCGAAATGCACGCCGGCTTCGCCGAGTTGCGCACCCACATGCCGATGAACATCCGCGCCTCCTTGCCGGGCCGGGGCATGACCCCCGAGGTGCGCGCCGACATCGAGCGCATCACGGCCCTCTGGCGCGAATGCCGGCAGCGCTCTGTGAAGGCGGCATCGAAGGACGATGGCTTCCTGTTCGGCCCGATCTCCGCCGCCGACGCGATGTACGCGCCTGTCGTCACCCGCTTTCGCACCTACGGCGTGACGCTCGACGCCGATGCCGAGGCCTATTGCAAGACCGTTCTCGCCCATCCCGCGATGAGGGATTGGATCGACGGGGCAAAGCAGGAACCCTGGTCGATCGCCAAAGACGAGTTGGCCTAAGTCGCTACCACACGCCGAAGAAGATGCCGTGCTTCTTGTGGGTGGCGGTGCGGGCCTCGACGTAGGCGTCGTCGACGGTGACGCGGCTCTTGCGCTCCTTCAGCCAGGCGCCGAGCCGGCCTTCCATCTTGCGACGGATGTGGGCGTAGGCATCGTTGGCGCCGAGGTCGCGAAGCTCGCGCGGATCGTTGGCGAGATCGAACAGCATCGGCCGGAAGTCCTGCCACCAGACGTATTTCCAGCGGTCGGTGCGCACCATCATGGCGCGGCATTCCTGCGGCTTGCGCTTCAGGATGCGGCGCGCCTCGCGGAAGGAATAGTCGAGTTCGGAGAACACCGCATCGCGCCAATCCGCCGGCGCGCCGCCATCGCGCAGCAGAGGCAGAAGAGAGCGGCCTTCAACGAGATGATCGTTGGCCGGCAGGGCGAGCGCGGCGAGGATGGTGGGCACAACATCGACGGCCTCGACGAAACGGTTGTCGATCGTGCCGCGCGTCGCGTCGGCTGACGCGTCCGGATCATAGACGATGAAGGGCACGCGCAGCGCCTCCTCGTAGAACATCTCCTTCTCGCCGAGCCAGTGGTCGCCCAGGAAGTCGCCGTGGTCCGAGGTGAAGAAGATCAGCGTGTCGTCGAACCGGCCGAGCCTCTCGAGCAGGGCGAACAGCCGGCCCAGCCAATCGTCGATCTGCTTGATGAGGCCCATGTAGGTCGGCCGCACCATCTCGGGCGCCTCGGGCCGGCTGAACGAGTCAGACTCCTCGTGCCGGCGATAGGCTGCCAGCACCGGATGCTGGTCGACGAGCTCAGCCTCGCTGCGATTGAGCGGCAGGCAGTCCTTGGGCCCGTACATCGCGTGATAGGGTGCCGGCGCCATGTAGGGCCAGTGCGGCTTGACGTAGCTGAGATGCAGGAACCAGGGCTTCTCGCCCATCTCCTCGACGAAGCGCATGGCCTCGCGCGTCATGTAGGCGGTCTCGGAATGCGCCTCGGCAACGCGCGCCGGCCGCCGCGCGTTGCGCATGTGCCAGCCCGAGAGCTTCTCACCGTCGGGGCCGTCGGCTGCGATCACATAGTCGCTCCAGGGATCGTCGGAGTTGTAGCCCTGCTGGCGCAGATAGGCCGCGTAGCCGCTTTCGTTGCCCGGCGGTGAATGACCGTCGTAGCGGTCGAGCTCCTCGAAGCCGCCGGCGCGCATCAGCGCCGCCAAAGCCGAACCGCCCTCGATGCCGTAGCGCTCCAGGCCTTCGATGTCGGGCAGCACATGCGTCTTGCCCGCCAGCGCCACAGGCAAGCCGGCTGGCCGCAGGTAGTCGCCGATCGTCTTCTCGCGCAGCGACAGCGGCACACGGTTCCAGGTGGCGCCATGGCTCGTCATGTAGCGGCCGGTGTAGTAGGACATGCGCGAGGGCCCACACACGCCCGACTGCACGTAGGCGCGTGGGAACAGAACACCCCTTTTTGCCAGGCCATCGATCGCCGGCGTCTCGAGGTGCGGATGTCCGGCGCAGGACAGATGATCGGCGCGCAGCTGATCGCACATGATGAACAGGACGTTGCGGACCTTGCCCACGCCGGCTTCCCTCCCTCTTCGACACCGCCTATCTAAGCCGCATGACCGACGCCTCGTCCATCCGCGACATCCTCAACTGCTGGTTCCTGCCGCTCGGCGATCCAGGCCACGGGAAGCCGCGCGAGATCTGGTGGAAGAGCACGCCCGAGCTCGATGCCGAGATCGCCGCGCGCTTTGCCCCCTTGCTGGAACGCGCGATCGGAGGCGAGTTCGACGGCTGGTCCGGTTCGCCCGACGGGGCGCTGGCGCTGATCCTTCTTTGTGACCAGTTTCCGCGCAACATCTATCGCCGTTCGGCGCGCGCGTTCAGCGGCGACGGCAAGGCGATCACGACGGCGCGCATCGCGCTCGCGCGCTTCTATCCGGCGGCGTTCCCGCGCGACATGCGGCTCTTCTTCTACATGCCGTTCCAGCACAGCGAGGCGCTGGCCGATCAGGAGCTCGCCTGTGCCCTGTTCGCCGGGCTGGGCGGCGAGGACAGCGTCAAATACGCGATTGGCCACCGCGACATCATCGCCCGGTTTGGACGCTTCCCGCATCGCAACGACGTCCTGGGCCGCGAATGCACGGCCGAGGAGTTCGACTACCTCAAGACGGCCGATCGCTTCGGCCAATGACCATGCGATAGAGGTCCGCCGTCGCGCCGTCGAAGCAGCAGAAGATCACATGCTCGACGGCGACATGCTGGCGGACCTCGCGTACGGCGATCGCGGCCGCATGTTCGCGGGGGAACCGATAGATGCCGGTCGAGATCGCAGGAAAGGCGATGCTCGCAAGCCCGTGCTGGCGGGCAAGCGCCAGGCTGTTGCGATAGCAGCTGGCGAGCAGCTCGGGCTCGCCTCGCGTGCCACCACCCCAGACCGGACCGACCGTATGGATGACGTGCCGCGCCTTCAGCCGATAGCCGCGGGTGATCCTCGCCTCGCCCGTCGGGCAGCCGCCCAGCGTCCGGCACTCGGCGAGAAGTTCCGGTCCCGCGGCGCGATGGATCGCGCCATCGACGCCGCCGCCGCCCAACAGGCTTTCGTTGGCGGCGTTGACGATGGCGTCGACGTCGAGCCGCGTGATGTCGCCTTCGATGACCTCGAGGCGAGCCACGGCGCTACCAGTAGCGGACCGGGCCGGTATCGAGATGGACGAAGCCGGAGCGCGGATAGAAGCCCACACCGCCCATCTGCAGCGACCGCGCCGCTTGCCGGATCTTGGAGACCGGCACGCCGGGAAGGCGGATGTCCATCGCGTTGCCGTTCATGTGCTGGCTGTCGCGCGCCACCCCGGCGCTGACGCTCGCCAGCCAGGCGTTGGTCTCGGGTGAGCGATAACCGGAGAGCACCTCGACGGTGCCGTGGAACCCGGTGACCTGCATGGTCTGCCACAGCACGTCGAACAGCAGCGGATCCATTTCCGTCTGCTCGCCGGTCTTCACGTCGCGCAGGAAATGGTTGAGCTTGTCGAGCGCGTCGCGATGGTAGGTGCCGTCGGACCAGTAGGTCACGCTGATGCTTTCGCCCGAATTCACGTTGGTCATGGCCAGCGAGCGCGGGCTGGTTGTATCGAGTTGCGGCGGCTCGATCGGCGCCGAGGGAGCGAAACCGCCATAGCGAGATCCGCGCAGGCTCTGCGGTGTCGTCACACGATGGACGGCCACCTTGCGCGTCGTCTGGGCCGCGGCCGTCTTGTGGATCGCGGATCTGGCGGAAACGACCTTTTTGGGGGCCGGCTTATGAGTGGCCGGCTTGGCCTTCGAAGTGCCTCGAAGGATGGTGGTTTCGGACTTGCCTGTCGCGGTGGTCTGGGCGAAACCGGCGCTGGCAAACACCAAGGTCATCGCCACACTCAACACAAAACTCCGCATCCCTGCCCCGAGGTTGTTGCATTTTTGCCACATGAGCTTCTATCAGAGACGGAGCCCGGCTCAAAGCAAATTATCCGTTTCGGCCAAGGGCTAAGGCGACGGATTTACCTATCCATTTGCGCGTGTGACCGTTTGCATTTACACGCGACAATGGTCGAAGACGGCAGCATCGCCCTGCAGCCAGACGACCGTCTTCCCGGCGTGCGCCAGAGCAATGAGCCGCCGATCGATCTCGTCCTTTGCCAGACAGGGAAAATCCTTTCGCTTGCCGACGAAGAGGCGCTCGGCATCGCGCCGCGCCATGGCGAGGACCTCCGGCGACACCAGCTGGTCGTAGACGATCACGTCGGCCCGCTGCAGCAGGCGGTGGGCCTTGAGCGTCAGCAGGTCGGGATCGCCCGGTCCGGCATCCACGTGATGGACCATGCCGAACGGGTTGTCCGCGCTGCGCGCCGCATCGAGCAGACGGATGAGCTCGCGGCGGGCGCCGGTCTCGTCGCCCGCCAGGGCGATGGCCGCCACCCGGCCGTCGAACACGTGGTCCCAGAAGTGCCGCCGTGCCTGCGGATCGCGCAGCGTGCGGCGAACCTGGTCGCGGAACATATCGGCGAAGCGCGCCACGCGGCCCAATGCGGCCGGCAGCATCCGCTCAATCTCGGCCCGCAGCTTGCGCGCGAGCGCGGGCGCCGTCCCGCCGGTCGAGATCGCCACCGTCACGAGGCCGCGGTCGATGATCGCCGGCATGAGGAAGCTCGACAGCGCCGGCCGGTCGACGACGTTCACCGGCACCGAGCGCGCCTGGGCTATTCGCGAGACGGCCTCCTGCAACGGCTCGTCGTCGCTCGCCACGAAGACGAGGCTCACGCCGGCCAGTTGCGCATCGCAAAAGCCGCGGCCAGCCCAGTTCACTTGGCGCTCGGCGATGAATTGCGCCACCTCGCCTGTCACCGTCTCGGCAACGACCGCCACCTTCGCGCCTGCCGCCAGCAACAGCTCGATTTTCCGCGCGGCATGGTCGGTGCCGCCGACGACCAGAACCCGACGATCGTTCAGGGAGAAAAAGAGCGGGAAGGCCTGCATGGCCTCGCGCCGAGCGAAAATCGTGCCATGACGCTGTTCAGCGCGCGGATTCGGCCAGCTTGCCGCTGTCCCACCGGCCGGGACGGACTTTTCCATCGGCGCTGACCAGCTTGCCGTATCCCTGGCGTCTGCCGGCCCGGAATTCCCCTTCATAGCGCTCGCCGTCGGCAAGCGTTTCGACTCCGACGCCGTCCAGCAGGTCGGCATGGAACTCGCCGGACTGCACGAGACCGGGTGACGTCATCTGCCGGCGCACACCCAGTCCCTCGAGGCGGCCGTCGACGAAGTTGCCCTCGGCCCGCTCCACACCGGGCTTCTCGCGCACGCCGAGGCCTGTCGACTGGCCGTCGCGCCATTGGCCTTCGTAGCGTGAGCCGTCGGACAGGCGGACGGTGCCGAGGCCGTTCAGGCGATCGGCCTTCCACTCGCCTGCCTGATGCTCGCCCGTATCGAGTTCCGCAACCCCCAGCCCTTGCCGCTGACCGGCCTCGGTCTGGCCGATGTAGCTCGCCCCGTTCGGATAGGAGAGACGCTCGGCGTTCTCGAGGCCTGGCCGCGCGGCGCGCGCGGCGGCAATGCGCGCCTCGCCGGCCGATGCGCGGCCCGCATCTGCCGCCTCTTTCGCCTTTTCCGCGGCCGCCCGCGCCCGCGCCGCTTCGCGCTCGGCCTGACCGACCAGTGCCTTTTGCGCCAGCGATTCCGGCGAATCGGCAAGAGGCGCGGTCGTCGCGGCCGCGCTCGGCGTCGGCTTGATCGGGGTCGGTTGTGGCAAGGTAGCGGAATCGGGCGGCGCCGACGACGGCGTGGCAGGCGCCGGCGTCAGGGCCGCCGGCCCGGCCGGCGCCACGGAGTGCTGAGGCGGGGACGTCTCGCTCGAGGCCGTTTGGCTGGAGGCGGCCGGCGTGGATGGCGTTTGTCCTTGCGTGGCCGACGCGAGCACATCGCGCACGGCCGGCTCGAACCACCATGCCGCAGCGGCGCCGGCCAGCAGGATCAGGACGACGCCGCTCCAGAGACCGGCCCTCGACGGTGCGGCCGGCGGCGCGCGAAGAGGCTCATGCCGCTCGCGATTGACTCCCCCGAGCCGCGGCGCGGTGGCCGCCGGCATGCGCTGCGTCGGCGCATCCTGCGCCGAGGGCAGCGAGGTGCCGAAGGAGGTGCGCCATTCGGCGACGGACTGTGGCCGCTCGTTCCCGGCGAAGGCCAGCGCTCGATCGACCGCCGCGAGGAACGCGTCGTCGAAGCGGCCGGCCTCGCTCCTGGCCAGCGGACGGTAGGGATCGGCGCCGACGCGCGACGCCGCTTCCGGTGGCGTGCGCCCGGTGATGGCGTGATGCAGCACCGCCGCCGCCGAGTAGATGTCGCTCCACGGCCCCTGCTTGCCTTCGAGCGCGTACTGTTCGATCGGCGCATATTGCGGCGTCAGCACACCGGTCAGCGTGTGCGTGCGACCGCTCATTGCCAACCGCGCCGCGCCGAAATCGATCAGGATCGGCACGCTGTCCCGCCGGATGATGATGTTCGACGGCTTGATGTCGCGATGGAGGAAGTTCTGCGCGTGGACCGCCGCGAGGCCGCTCAGCAGGCCATCGGCAAGCCGGCGCACGTCGTCGGGCGGCAACCCCCGGCCCGGCTCGCGCAGCAGCTCAGCGACGCTGCGGCCGTCCTCGAACTCCATCACGGTATAGGCGGTGCCGTTATCCTCGAAGTAGCGCAGCACCGGCACGATGTGCGGATGACGAAAGCGCGCCAGCGCGCGCGCTTCGTCGAGAAAGCGCTCGCGGCCCCAGGCGAAATCATCGGCGAAGCGCGCGCCGCGTGGCACGACCTTGCGACCGCCCTCGCGGACGGCGAAGGCAACCGGGAGATATTCCTTGATGGCGACGATCTTCGCGAGCTGCGTATCGAACGCGCGATAGGTGATACCGAAGCTGCCATGCCCGATCATCACGTCGAGCCGGAAGTCGCCGAGCTGCGTGCCGATCGGCAGGGCCTGGACGTTGTCGGGATTCATCGGGGTGCGCTTGTCCACCCCCTAAATGCGCGTTCGCGGCCGGGCGCACAAGCCGTTGTTGCGCCCTTCCAACACGCCGCATGCAGCAGGCTAGCGAACGCTGTTGGGCGTCGTTGCCGTCACCGCCTGCGTGTGTGCCGTCTGCAGCTGCGGCACGAGCTGCATCAGCATGATCAGGAGGCAAAGGCCGATCGCGGTGATCATGGTTGCCGGGCGCGTGTGCAAATGCGGCGTCGGCTGCCGCCTTATCCGTCGGTCCGTCATGGCGGACATTCCCTCTGAAATAAAGACGTCATCAAAGTCAGACCTAAGCCCGAAATATGGATGGGCCCGGCCGCAGGTATATATAAACGAGGGACGGAGGCTGTTCAAGGAAAATATTGCAATAGCAATGCGTTAAGAAGGATTGTGAATAATCTGGTGTAATCCTGACAAGTCGCGACGCCCTGGCCGGCCGAGGCCCTGTCTCGGGGGTGCGGCCGCGGGATGGCCGAGCGTCGACCGTGCGAGGTATTGTGTCGGACATGAATGCGCCCCTGCACGACAATACCCGCACCCTGGTGCTGACCGGCGCCAGCCGCGGCATCGGCCATGCGACGGTGAAGAAGTTCAGCGCCAGCGGCTGGCGCATCATCACCATCTCGCGCCAGCCCTTCAGCGCGCTGTGCCCGTGGCCGAGCGGCGGCGAGAATCACGTGCAGCTCGATCTCGCTGATCCACTCGAGCTCGGCCGCGGCATCGAGGAGATCCGCAAGCGTCTCGCCGGAGGCAAACTCGATGCGCTGGTCAACAATGCTGCGGTCTCTCCCAAGGGCACGAACGGCACGCGGCTCGGCGCCATCGACACGCCGTTCGACCTCTGGCGGCAGGTGTTCAACGTCAATTTCTTCGCGCCCGTGGCGCTGGCGCGCGGACTGATCGATGAGCTCTCGGCGGCGCGCGGCGCCGTGGTGAACGTGACCTCGATCGCAGGTAGCCGCGTGCATCCCTTCGCCGGCTCGGCCTATGCGACGTCCAAGGCGGCGCTGGCCGCCCTCACGCGCGAGATGGCGCACGATTTCGGCCCGCTTGGCATTCGTGTGAACGCGATCGCGCCGGGCGAGATCAATACCTCGATCCTCTCGCCTGGCACCGAGAAGATCGTCGAGAACCAGATCCCGATGCGCCGCCTCGGCACGCCCGACGAGGTCGCCGACGTGATCCACTTCCTGTGCGAGAAGGGCGCGAGCTACGTTTCCGGCGCCGAGATCCAGATCAACGGCGGCCAGCACGTGTAGGAGAGTTGCATGGACACCACCATCACCAACTTGAAAGGCGAGACCGGCCGCGACGCGCGGCGGCGCATCCGAACGGGAAGCCATCGCCTGCCCACCGCCGGCATGGCGCCGGGCTATGTGCAGGGCAATCTCGCCATCCTGCCCAAGGCGCTGGCGGCCGATTTCGCCCGCTTCTGCCAGCTCAACCCCAAGCCCTGCCCGCTGCTCGGCCAGTCCGAGCCCGGCGACTGGCGCCTGCCAATGCTGGGCGAAGATCTCGACATCCGCACCGACATCCCGCGCTATCGCATCTGGAAGCATGGCGAGCTCGTCGAGGAGGTCACTGACGTCAAGCAGGTGTGGCGCGACGATCTCGTGTCGTTCGTGCTTGGCTGCTCGTTCTCCTTCGAGGAGGCGCTGATCGAGAACGGGCTCGAGCTCCGCCATCAGACCTGCAACAGCAACGTGCCGATGTATCGCACCAGCATCCAGTGCGCGCCGGCCGGTCCGTTCCATGGACCGATGGTGGTGTCGATGCGGCCGTTCCGGCCGGCCGATGCGATCCGTGCGGTGCAGGTCACGACCCGCTTTCCCTCGGTGCACGGCGCGCCGGTCCATCTCGGAAAGCCAGAGCTGATCGGCATCAAGGACATCGCCAGGCCCGACTATGGCGATGCCGTCCCGGTGCGCGACGATGAGCTGCCGGTGTTCTGGGCCTGCGGGGTCACACCGCAATCGGTCGTGGCGACGGTGAAGCCCGAGTTCTGCATCACCCACGCGCCGGGCTACATGCTGGTGACCGACCTTCTGAACGCGCGCCTCGCCGTTCTCTGATGGTCGCCCTCGCCTTCGAGGGCCACGCCAGAGGCGGCGTGGAAAAGGTCGTTGTCGAAATCGAGGAGCTGGTGATCGCCGGCTGGACCGGCCGTGACGTCGCCGCGCTCGAGCATCACATCGAGGAGCTGAAGGCGATCGGCGTGCAGCCGCCGTCGAAGGTGCCGCTCTTCTATCGCGTAACCGCGAGCCTGCTGACGCAGGCCGACAAGGTTGAGGTGCTGGGCGACGACACCTCGGGCGAGGTCGAGCCGGTGCTGGTGGGCGCGGCCGACCGACTATGGGTCACGCTCGGCGCCGACCACACCGACCGCAAGGTCGAAAGCTACGGCGTGGCGATCGCCAAGCAGATCTGCCCGAAGATGATCGGCCGCACCGCCTGGCGCTTCGAAGAGGTCGAGCCGCACTGGGATCGGCTGATGCTCCGCAGCTTCGTGCACGACGAGGGCAAGCGCGTGCTCTACCAGGAAGGGCCGCTCGCCAGGATTCGCGCACCGCGCGATTTGGTGGCGGCCTGGCGCGGCGGCGACCGGAGGCTGCCGGCCGGTGTCGCGATGTTCTGCGGCACGCTGACCACGTTCGGCGCCATTCGCTCTTCGCCGCGCTTCGAGATGGAGCTCGAGGATCCGATGCTGGGCCGCAAGCTCCGCCACGGCTACGAGGTCAGGGCACTTCCGGTCGTCATGTGATCTTCGAGCCGGAGGCTCGCAGTCCGGAACAACGCATGGATCTTTGCGACCGCGAGCATCTCGCTCATGAGCGCCCGCGATCCGGAAGGCAGCCGCCAGCGGGCTTGATCGCGCCGCATGGGTAAACGTACGTTCACGGCCGGGAGGACTTCGCACCCATGGTCAAAGGCGCGTTCGACGGAGTGACCGTCCTCGACTTCACGCAGGGCGTCGCGGGCCCGCATGCCTCGATGCTCCTGGCGCTGCACGGCGCGGACGTGATCAAGATCGAGCCGCCCGAGGGCGACTGGGGCCGCGCGCTCGGCGAATTGAAGGGCGGACACTGCGCCCATTCGGTCGCCTTCAACCGCGGCAAGCGCTCGATCGCGCTCGACCTCAAGTCGCCCGACGGCATCGCGGTGGTGAACAGGATCGCGGCCAAGGCCGACGTAGTGATGGAAAGCTTCCGGCCGGGCGTGATCGACCGGCTGGGCTTCGGCTACGAGAATCTCAAGAAGATCAACCCCGGGGTCGTCTATTGCTCGGTATCGGGCTTCGGCCAGACCGGCCCGTTTGCGAAGCGTCCGACCGTCGATGGGCTGATCCAGGCCTTCTCCGGCATGATGGTAATGAACAAGATGCCGGACGGTACGCCCTGGCGGCAGGGCATGATCGCAGTCGATGTAACGACGGGTCTTTATACGTTCCAGGCTCTAGCGCCTGCCATCATGCGTCAGTTCCGCTTCGGCGAGGGCTGCTTCATCGATTCGAGCTTGATGCGTTCGGCCGCTGCCTACCAGGGCGCCAAGCTGATGGAATGGGTATTCTCCGGCGGGCCGCCGCCGCCGCTCTACATGCCGGCGGGCAGCTACAAGACGAAGAACGGCTACATCATGGTGTCGGCCATGCGGCCGCACCACTTCCGGCTCTTGTTCGAGCTGATCGGCCGCCACGATGTCGCCAACGACCCTGATCTGCAGAGTCATGAAGGCCGCATCAGCAATGCCGCCAGGATCGTGAAGGCGCTGAACGAAACCATGCCCTCGAAGACCACCGAGGAATGGATCGCGATCCTGCAGCCCAAGGACGTGTTCTGCGAACGGGTGAACAACTACACCGACTACCTCGACCATCCGCACGTCAAGGAATCGGGCGCCGTCGACTGGATCGAGCAGGAAGGCTTCGGCCGCCTTCCCGTTGCCAACATCCCCGGCCTGCCGCGCGCGTCGGAGCATCCGCCGCAGCAGCACGCGCCGCATGTCGGCGAGCACGGCGCCGACATCCTGCGCGAGCTGGACTTCAGCCCGGCCGAGATCGACGCCCTTTTCGCCCGCGGCGGCATC
>NZ_DATBFE010000070.1:0-52125 GCF_036558665.1 Reyranella sp.
ATCGCGGGACAGCATCGTGGGCGGCCGCGAGAATGACAG
The DNA here is from genome assembly GCF_036558665.1 of Reyranella sp. GTDB lineage: Bacteria > Pseudomonadota > Alphaproteobacteria > Reyranellales > Reyranellaceae > Reyranella. The sequence continues at coordinate 40 of NZ_DATBFE010000070.1, forward strand.
GTTTTCCTGTTAATTGCCTTTTTGCTTTCGAGCATTCCGCTCGGCCAACGTGCCCCGCCTTACTTCCAGCGCGCGGTCGCGCGCTCGCCGGGGGCGATGGCCGCTTCGTCCGGCGCCGGCACCTTCTGCATGTGCTCGTAGCGTTGGGCGGCGAACCACAGCGCATAGTCGCCGAACTTGATCGGCGGATACTTCGCAGGCCGTTCGGCGGACTGACAGCTCGGCAGGCACTCGATGACCGTGTCGTGGTTGGGATCGAAGAAGAACGGCACGGCGTAGCGGGTCTGGCCCGACACGTTGCGCACGCGGTGCGGCGTCGACAGGAAGCGCTCGTTGGTCCAGCGATGCAGGATGTCGCCGCCATTCACCACGAACGCGCCTTCGACATAGGGCGCATCGATCCAGCGGCCGTCGGGTAGCAGGATCGAGAGGCCCTGCACCTTGTTCGGCGGTAGGAGCGTCATGAAGCCCGAGTCGGTGTGCGGTACCAGGCTCGCGACGCTGGCGTCGTCGCCATCGATCGCGGGATAGCGCGACATGCGCAGGATCAGGTGCGGCCTGGCGTAGGCCCTGTCGAACCAGGTCGCCGAAAGGCCGAGCGCGAGTGCATAGAGAGGCACCAGGCGTTTGCAGAGCGCCTCCAGGGTCGCCATGTAGGCGAGCACCGTTTCGCGAAAGCGCGGCAGCTCGGCGGGCCACTTGTTCATCGCATGGAAGCGGCGGTTGGAGAGCACGTCGGGATCGTCGGCTCCGCGCTCGCGGCGCAGAAAGTAGGCCTCGTTCTGGCTCGCCTTCAGTCCCTGCGCCACGGCGTTGGCTGGCGCCTTCGCCGCGATCGGCACATAGCCGATATTGTGATCGTCGGCCTTCAATGCGAGCTTGGCTTCGATCGGCTGCGCATGGAAGCGCGCCGCCGCCTCGTAGGTGGCATCGATCAAGGATTGCGGCACGCCGTGGCCGGCGAGGTAGTAGAAGCCGACGCGCTCGAAGGCGAAGCGCACCTGCGCTGCCGTTCGTTCTGCGGCACCAGGCTTGCCGGCGAGGAAGTCCGAGGCATCGATCAGGGGAATTTCACCGCCGATCATCGTTGGCGACCTGGAAAGATCCTGCGGCATCGCTCGGCCCTCCGGCTGGCCCGACGCTACCACGAGCGCCGCCTTTGTGCGACACAGAGCGATCGATTTCAGGAGGAAACCGCATGCCATCGCCGCTTTTCGACCTCGCCGGCAAGGTCGCCGTCGTCACCGGATCGAGCAAGGGGATCGGCAAGTCGATCGCGCTCCATCTCGCGCTGCAGGGTGCCAGGGTCGTGGTGTCGAGCCGCAAGGCGCCGGCGTGCGAGGAGGCCGCGGCGGAGATCCGCAAGGCCGGTGGCGACGCCGTCGTCGTCCCCTGCAACATCTCCGACAAGGCGCAGTGCCAGAACCTGATCACCCAGGCGAAGAAGCAGCTCGGGCCGGTCGATATCCTGGTCTGCAACGCGGCGTCGAATCCGTACTACGGATCGACCGAGAAGATGCCGGACGAGGCCTTCACCAAGATCATGCAGAACAACATCCTCTCCAACATCTGGCTGATCAACCTCTGCGTGCCCGACATGCGGGCGAGGAGGGAGGGGTCGGTGATCATCGTGTCGTCGATCGGCGGCGTGCGCGGCACGGCGGTGCTCGGCGCCTACGGCATTTCCAAGGCGGCGGACATGGCGCTCACGCGCAATCTCGCGGTCGAGCTCGGGCCGGACAATATCCGCGTCAATACGATCGCACCGGGGCTCGTGAAGACCGACTTCGCCAAGGCGCTGTGGGACAATCCCGAATATCTCAACAAGCGCCTGCAGACGGCGCCGCTGCGCCGCATCGGCGAGCCCGACGATATCGGCGGCATCGCCGTGATGCTGGCCGGCAAGGCCGGCGCCTTCATCACCGGCCAGACCATCATCGCCGATGCCGGCGTGACCATCGGCAGTTGACGCGGTCGGCTATGATCAGGCCGCTTTCTTCCTGAACGTCACGACCAGCACGTCGCGATAAGCGGGCTGGGCCGCGTTCTCCGGCTCGACGGGCGTGACGCCGTGATAGCAGCGCGAGTCGTCGACCAGCGCCGCGTCGAGGGGATCGGTCAGGGTGAAGCTGCCGAGCGTCCGCCTGTCGAGATCGTGCACCGTGGTCGTACCGCTTCGAATGTTGCGGCGAGCGACCAGCAGCACCAGCACATAGTCCACGCCATCGCGATGCATGCCCTCGGGTGTGGGCCTGCCCTCCTCGCCGAGCCGGGCCTCGATGCGGAACTGGTGCGCCTCGACATGCCAATGCGCCACGTCGGGCGCGAGCCGGCCGAACAGCGAACGGCAGTATTCGAGAATGGTGCGGAAGCTGGCGCCGTCGGCGATCTCGGACCTGATCGGCTCGAACCAGCGTTCGATGCCGCCGTTCAAGACGTTGTAGTCGAGACTCTGGTAGTGCGGCTGATGAGGTCCTCGCACGATCGCGCCCTGACGCGGCGCGGCGAACACGCCAAACCGCCGCCGGCGATAGCGTCCGCCGTCGGCCATGTACGTGTCGGTCGCCAGATCGTTCCAGCTCTCGGCGAAAGCGGCCCAGTCGGCGAGCGTGCCGAAGCGGCCGAGCGCAGTACGCATGTCGGCAGCCTCGACGAAGGCATAGCCGGCGCGCGCGATCGCCCCGCGAATGCCCGTCGCGTTCTGCAGTCCCGTTCCGATCTCGCTCATTGGTCGAAGCGTAGCACCGCCGGGCGGCGGGCCGCCATATGAGCTAAAGTCGAGGCGTGCCGGAGAAAAACAATGCCTTATGCAACGACCGACGATGGCGTGAAGCTCTACTTCGAGGAGACGGGGGTGGGAATCCCGATCGTCTTCGTGCACGAGTTCGCGGCCGACCACCGCTCCTGGGAGGCGCAAATGCGCCACTTCGGGCAGCGCTATCGCTGCATCACCTATGGCGCCCGCGGCTACCCGCCGTCGGACGTGCCGGAGAAGCCCGAGAGCTATTCGCAGGACCGCGCCACCGACGACATCCTAGCGGTGATGGACCATCTCGGGATCGACAAGGCGCATGTCGTCGGCCTTTCGATGGGCGGGTTCGCGAGCCTCCACTTCGGCTTTCGCCATCCCGCGCGGGCCCGCTCGCTGGTGGTTGCCGGCGTGGGATATGGCGCCGAGCGCGACCAGCAGGCGCGCTTCAAGGCCGAAGTCGAGGCGGTAGCGAAATCGCTGCTCGGCGAGGGAATGGCGGCGTTCGCCGAAAAATATGCCTACGGGCCGACCCGGGTGCAGTTCGAGAACAAGGACCGGCGCGGCTTCGCCGAGTTCAAGAAGGCGCTGGCCGAGCATTCGGCGCTCGGCTCGGCCAACACCCAAATCGGCTGCCAGGGGCAGCGGCCCTCGCTCTACGACCTTGTTGACAGGATGCGGACGCTCGCGGTGCCGACCCTGATCCTGACCGGCGACGAGGACTGGCCCTGCCTGGCGCCAGCGTTGCTGATGAAGCGCGAGATCCCGGCGGCGGCGCTCGCGGTGATGCCCAATTGCGGCCACACCATCAATCTCGAGGACCCCGACCAGTTCAACCGCATTGTCGGCGACTTCATTGCCCAGGTCGAAGCCGGCCGGTGGCCCAAGCGCGATCCGCGTGCCATGGGCACGTCGATCACGGGCATGAGGTAGCGGCCAGCGTTATGCCGTCAGCCCGCCGTCGCAGATGAACTCCGAGCCGGTGGAGAAGCTCGCTTCGTCCGACAGCAGGAACAGGATCATGTTCGCCACCTCGCCGGCCTCGCCGAGGCGGCCGAGCGGATGCAGCTCCTCGAGCCACTGCCGGCCCGACATGTTCCCCACGTTCTGCGTGAGCCGCGGCGCCACCATCGGCGTGTCGATATAGCCCGGATGCACCGAGTTGCAGCGGATATTGTATTTCATCTGCGCGCAATGCAGGGCCACGTGCTTGGTAAGCAGGCGCACCGCACCCTTGCTGGCGCAGTAGGCCAGGGCATAGGAAGCGCCGCGCAACCCCAGCACTGACGAGATGTTCACGATCGAGCCGCCGCCCGATTGCTTCATGGCCGGGATCACCGTCTTGCAGCCGAGGAAGGTGCCGAGCGCATTGATATCGTTGACGCGACGGTAGTCTTCCAGCGTGCAGCTTTCGATGTCGGTGCGGGTTCCGATGCCGGCGGCGTTGAGAAGGCCATGCAGGCCGCCGAACGTCTCCGCCGTGACCGCAATGGCTTTCTGCCACGCCGCCTCCCGGGTGACGTCGAGCGGCAGGAAGAGGGCCGACGCGCCGAGCTCGTCGGCAAGCGCGCGGCCTTTCTCCTCGTCGCGGTCGGCGACAACCGATTTGCCGCCTTCGCGCACCACCAAGCGTGCCGTCGCAGCGCCGATCCCCGACGCGCCGCCGCTCACGAGCACGACCTTGTCGTCAAGACGGGGCAAGCGGCAACCTCCTCATCAGGCCCGACGTGATGCCACCGTCGGCCACAATCTCCGCACCGGTCACGAAGCTCGACCGGTCGGAGGCGAGCCATAGCACGACCTCGCCCAGCTCGGGTGGTTCGGCCATGCGGCCGATCGGATGACGCGCGCCGATGAAAGCCTTGCCCTGCTCGTGGCCGACGGCTTGCCACAGCGGGTTGAAGATCGCGGTGTCGACCCCGCCCGGATGCACCGAATTGCAGCGAATGCCGTACTTCTTCTCGGCACAGTAGAGGGCCACGCTCTTGGTCAGCAGACGCACGGCGCCCTTGCTGGCCGTATAGGCGATCGGTCCGGCACCGCTCACCAGTCCGGCGATCGACGAGATGTTGACGATCGAGCCTTTGCCCTCGGGCTTGCGCGGCGCGGTCCTCTTCATTCCCTCGATGGCGTGCTTGCAGCCGAGGAAGACGCCTTCCGAATTGATGGCCTGCACGCGCTGCCATTCCTCGACCGTGGTCGTCTCGACGTTGCCGTTCGCGCCGCTGATGCCCGCATTGTTGACCAGGATGTCGAGCCTTCCCTCGCGCTCCAGCACATCGGCCAGAAGGGCCTTCCATGACTGTTCCGATGCGACGTCATGCGATACGAAGCGGCCGGCGCCATCCTTCGCCGCCTGCATGTCGGCCACGATGACCGTCGCGCCGGCGTCATGCAGAAGCCTTGCCGAAGCGGCACCGATGCCCGACGCGCCACCGGTGACGATCGCCACCCGGTCCGAAAGTTCGCTCATGTCCCGCCGACCTTAGCGGCCGCAGCGCCGCGAACCTAAGGAAAAAGCCCCGCCTTCAGGGGGCGGGGCCGTTTCGCCTGATGTAGTCGCCGCGCGGCTAGAAGCCCAGCGGCTGGCTGACGCGCGTCCAGCGCCCGCCTTTGACTTCGGCCAGGAACGACGAGTTCGCACCCTGGCGGATCTTCGGTCCGAAGTTGATCTCCGGTCCGCCGAAGATGTCGTGATAGCCCTTGATCGCCTCCAGGCCGGAAATGAAGCTGTCGAGCGTCAGGTTCTTCCCGGCGTTCTGAAGGCCTTTCACGGTCAGGTCGGCGGCGACATAGCCGTAGACCGCGCCGATATTGGGATCGATGTTGTACTTGGCCTTGTACTGCTTCACGAAGTTGGCAACTGCGGGGAGCTGGCTGTCGGCATAGGGCATCTCGGTGAGGCCCATCCCGTAGAAGCCATCCATGCCCGGCGCCGCGCCGACGACCAGGTCGTAGACGGCCGCGGAGCCCATGAAGGTGACGTCGTTCCAGCCTTCCTTGCGGGCGGCGGTGTAAGGGACGACGGTGTCGCGCACGATCGTGCCCATGGCGATCAGATCGCAGCCGGCCGACTTGAGCTTGGTGAGCGACGCGGTGAAATCCTGGTCGGTCGGCTTGTGCGATGTCATTTCCAGGATCTTGAGGCCGAGTTTCTTGGCCTGCTCCTCGGCGCCCTCGACGATCTCCTTGCCGAAGTCGGTGTCCTGATACATCACGCAGAGCTTCTTCTTGCCCTTTTGCGTGACCAGATAGTTGATGCCGGCGCGGATCTGGTCGACGTAGCTCGCGCCCGCGACGAACTTCAGCCGGTCGAACGGCTCATACATCGAGCGCGCCGAGGAAAGCGGGAAGAGGTTGGGCACGCCCGCCGCCAGCTCCTCCTTGAAGCAGGCATTGTTCATCGGCGTGCCGAGCGGCGCGATGAAGGCAAACACCTTGTCGCGGTTGATGAGCTTGTTGCAGGCCTGCACCGCCTTGGGTACCTGATAGGCCTGATCCTCGACGATCACCTTGATCTTGCGCCCGTTCACGCCGCCTGCGGCATTGGCCTCGTCGAACCGCATCTTCACGCCGTTCGACGACGACACGCCGTAGGTCGCGGCCGGGCCAGAAAGGTCGGTGTGCATGCCGAACACGACCTCGCTCGCGGTCACGCCGCGGGTCTGCGCCGATGCGCTTGCGCCGGCGGCCGCCGCAAGGACGATCGCCAACGCCGCTACTCTTGCCGAATGCCTCATTTGCTCCTCCCGTTGGGTTTCCACCATGCCGGACGTTTCCACGATCTGGATCACGCCGCTTCCACGTACATGCCGTCAATCAGGCTCTTGTACTTCTCGTTCACGAACTTGCGCTTGAGCTTCATTGTCGGCGTGAGCTCCTCGTCCTCGGCGGTGAGCTGCTGCTCGATCAGCCGGAACTTCTTGATGGTCTCCACGCGTGCGAAGTTCTGATTGACCTTCTCGATCTCCGTGCCGATCAGCTCGATCACCTCGCGGGTGCGGCACAGCGAGGTGAAGTCAGTGAACGGTACGTTGTTGTCCTGTGCGTGCTTGGCGACGTTCTCATAGTCGATCATGACCAGGCAACTCAGGAATTTGCGGCGATCGCCGATCACGACCGCATCCGAAATGTACGGGGAGAATTTCAGCTGGTTCTCGATCTCCGACGGCGTGATGTTCTTGCCGCCGGCCGTGATGATGATGTCCTTCATGCGGTCGGTGATCTTGAGATATCCCTCGTTGTCGAGGGAACCGACGTCGCCGGTATGCAGCCAGCCGTCGCGGACCGTCTCGGCCGTCTTCTGCGGATTGTTGAGGTAGCCCATGAAGACGTGCGGCCCGCGCAGCAGGATCTCGCCCTCGGAGGAGATCCTCACTTCGGTGCGCGGAGCCGCAATGCCCACCGTGCCGAGCTTGATACAGTCGGGCATGCCGGTCGCCACGCCGCAATTCTCGGTCTGGCCGTAGACCTCGCGCATGTCGACGCCGAGCGCGCGGTACCACTTGATGAGATCCGGCGCGATCGGAGCCGCGCCCGTCCCGGCGAAGCGGATGCGGTGCATTCCAATCGCGCGCTTGATGTTGTCCAGCACCATGAAATCGGCCAGCCGGAAGAGCAGGCGCTGGAGGGTCGATGGTGCGCGCCCGTCAAGCCGCGCTTCGGCGATCCCAAGTCCGACGCCGATAGCCCAGCGATAGGCCATCCTGCCGATCCAGGTCGCTTCCTTCATGCGGATGGCGATGCCCGAATAGAAGCGCTCCCAGATGCGCGGCACCGCAAAGAAGCTCGTCGGCGCCACCTCGCGCACGTTCTCGGGCACGGTCTCGACGCTCTCGGCGAAGTTGGCGATGGCGCCCGAGCGCAACGGCAGGAACACGGTGAAGGTGCGTTCGGCGATGTGGCAGAGCGGCAGGAAGGCGAGCTGCTCCCCGCCCATGGTCATGGGGATGAAGGCATCGGCGTTGCTGATCTGGAAGATCACGTTGCGGTGCGAGAGCATCGCACCCTTGGGCGGACCGGTGGTCCCCGAAGTGTAGACCAGGAGGGCCAGATCCTCGGCGCGGGAGCCTGAGACCAGCTTCTCCCACAGCCGCGGATGATCCGTCTGGTGCTGCCTGCCGAGCGCCAGCAGCTCGTCGAACGCCATCACCTGCTCGTCGCGGAAGTCCGACAGCCCTTCCATGTCGAAGACGAACACCTTGCGCACCAGCGGGCAGCGCTCGCGCACTTCGAGGAACTTGTCGAGCTGCTCCTCGTCCTCGACGAACAGGAAGCGCGAGCGGCTGTCGCTCAGGATGTACTCGACCTGCTTGGCCGAGTCCGTGGGATAGATGCCGTTCGAGATGCCGCCGGCGCCCATCGTTCCCATGTCGGCATAGAGCCATTCGGGAACCGTCTCGGCCAGGATCGAGACGACCTCGCCACGGGCGAGGCCGAGCTTCGCCAGACCCAGCCCGGCAGCGCGCGCCCGTTCGCCGTAGTCGCGCCAGCTCGTCGACCGCCAGATGCCGAGGTCCTTCTCGCGGAACGCCGTGCGGCCGTCGCGCGCGCTCACCTGGTGCCAGAAGAGCTTGGGAATCGTGTCGCAGCCCTCGACCTGGATCGCTTGGCCGGAGACTGGCATGGCATCGTCCCTCATCGCGTTCCCCTCGCTATCGCCAGGTCTTGCGCTTCTTCCAGCGGCGCTGCCCGCGTGCGCCCTGTTCCTTGATCCCGAGATAGAACTCCTTGATGTCCTCTTTCTCGACCAGCCGCTCGCAGGTATCGGCCATGACGATGCGGCCGACTTCGAGTACATAGCCGTAGTCGGCAGTGCGCAATGCCATATTGGCATTCTGTTCGACCAGCAGCATGGTCACGCCGCGCTCGCGATTGATGCGGACGATGATGTCGAAGATGTCCTTGACGAGCTTCGGCGAGAGCCCGAGCGACGGCTCGTCGAGCAGCATCAACTTCGGCCGCGCCATCAGGGCCCGGCTGATCGCCAGCATCTGCTGCTCGCCGCCCGACAGCGAGCCCGCGCGCTGGTCGGCGCGCTCGCGCAGGACCGGGAAGTAGCCGAAGACCGCCTCGAGATCCTGTGCCACGCCATCGCCGTCGCGGCGGGTAAAGGCGCCCATGCGCAAATTCTCGCGCACCGTCAGGAAGGGGAAGACCTCGCGGCCTTCCGGCACGTGGCTGATGCCGAGCCGCATCACCTTGTCGGGATCCATGCGCCGGATCTCGCGGCCCTGGAACACGATGTTGCCCTTCTGCGGATCCATGACGCCGCAGATCGTCTTCAGCACCGTGGTCTTGCCCGCGCCGTTGGACCCGAGAATGGTGATGATGCCGCCCTCGGGAACCTCGAACGAGACGCCGCGGATGGCCATGATCGGACCATAGTAGGTCTCGATGTTCGTCACCTTCAGGATGGGTTCCGCCATGGCGCTCACCTTGCCTCCCCAGCGTCGCTGGGAAGGACCCCTCCGTCCGCTATGCGGACACCTCCCCACGCGCAACATGGGGAGAGAGAGAAGTGAACGGATCCGCGCATCCTCAGCCTCCCAGATAGGCTCGCGCGACTTCGGGATGGCTCTGCACTTCCTGCGGCGTGCCGGTCGCGAGCGGCCGGCCATAGTTCAAGGCCAGCACGCGGTCCGACACGGCGGAAACCAGCGTCATGTCGTGCTCGACCATCAGCACGGTGACGCCGAGGACGGTCTTGATGTCCTGGATCCAGAAGGCCATGTCCTCGGTTTCCTCGACGTTGAGGCCGGATGACGGCTCGTCGAGCAGCAGCAAGCGCGGGTTTGTACAGAGGGCGCGGGCGAGCTCGGTCACCTTGCGCACGCCATAGGGCAGATTGACGATCAGGCTGTCGCGGTATTGCTGCAGGTCCAGGAAGTCGATCACGTGCTCGACGGCCGCACGATGCTCTACTTCCATGCGCCGCACCGAGGGCAGGAAGAGCAGCTCCGCGAAAAAGCCCGATTGCTTGTGCGCATGGCGCGCCAGGAGCAGGTTCTGCAGCAGCGTCGCGTGCTCGAACAGCTCGATATTCTGAAAAGTGCGAGCGATGCCGAGGGCGGCGATCTTGTGCGGCGGCACGGTCGTGATGTCGCTGCCATCGAACAGCAGCCGGCCGCCCGTCGGGTTGTAGATGCGACTCACGAGGTTGAAGATCGTGGTCTTGCCGGCGCCGTTGGGACCGATGATGGTGAAGACCTCGCCCTTCTCGACGTCGAAGCTCACGCCGTCGACGGCCCGGATGCCCCCGAAGTTGATCGAGAGATTGTCGGCGGTGAAGAGGCTCATCTCAGCCGCTCCGATCGCATGTAGCTCTTCTGCCGCCTGAAAGTCGCCTTCTTGTACATCGGGAAGGTCGAGAAGAAGAGTTTGATCTTGAGCCAGCGGCCATACATGCCGAGCGGCTCGAGCAAGATTACGAGGACCAGGATCAGGCCGAAGATGCCAGCCTCGACGCCCGGCTTGGCGAGGAAGGCGCCGATCGCGGCGCCCAGACTTCCGATCGGCGCGAGACCCGTGGTCGTGGCGAAGTTGGCGAGACTCTCGGGGATCGAATCGCGCAGGATCGCGATCAGCGGCGGCAGCAAGGCGACGAAGATGGCGCCGAACACCGCGCCGTGCAGCGATCCCAGCCCGCCCACGATGACCAGCAGGAGGAACTGAATGGACAGCAGGATGGTGAAGATGTCGGGCGCGAGATAGGCGATCTTGTGCGCGAACAGCGCGCCGGCGAGGCCCATCAGCCCGGCGGAGTAGGCAAAGGCGAAGGATTTGTAGATCGCGAGATTGACGCCCATCGACTGGGCCGCGATCTCGCTGTCGCGGATCGCAATCCAGGCGCGTCCGGTGGGTGCCCGCAACAGATTGCGCGTCAGCCACAACGCTACGACCAGGAAGAAGAGGCAGAGGTAATAGAACGAGCGGTCGTCCTCGAACACGAGACCGAAGATCGTCGGCTTGTCCACCGGCATGCCGGCGAAGCCGTGTGTCACCGACTCCCAGCGGGTGAACACCTCCTGAATGATGACGGCGAAGGCGAGCGTGGCGATGGCGAGATAGATGCCGGTCATGCGCAATGCGGGCAGGCCGACTACGAATCCCGCAGCGGTGGTAATCACTACCGCCAGCGCCATCGCCACAACCCAGGGCAGGCCCTGCTGCAGGAAGTAGGCGTGGGCGTAGGCGCCGATGCCGAGAAACGCGGCATGGCCCAGCGACACAAGGCCGGTGTAGCCCACCAGCACCATCAGCGAGATGCCGCAGAGCGCGTAGATAAAGACCCAGCTCGTCTCGCCGACATAGTACTCGTCGATGACGAACGGCAGGCCGACCACAAGCAGGGCCAGCAGGCCGTACCAGAAAGCATCGACGCGGTCGCGGAACAGCCGGATGTCCTGCTCGTAGCTGGTCTTGAACAGGAACCGCATGCCGCCGCCCTATACCTTCTTGCGTGCCAGGGTGCCGAACAGACCCTGTGGCCGTATGGCGAGGACGGCCAGCATGACGATGTAGGGCGCGGTGTTCTTGAGCCCTTCCGACAAGGTCGCGCCGGCATAGAGCTCGATGAGGCCGATGATGATGCCGCCGATCAGCGCGCCGGGAATCGAGCCGAAGCCGCCCAGTACCGCCGCGGCAAAGGCCTTGAGCGCGACCGCGAGCCCCATGTTCGTATCGATCAGCGTGACCGGCGAGAGCAGGATGCCCGCCGCCGCCGCGACCGCGGCCGAGATCGCCCAGATCATGGAAAAGATCAGCTTGACCGGAATGCCCATGTAGTAGGCCGCGAGCTGGTTCTGCGAAGTCGCCTGCATCGCGATGCCGATGCGCGTATGGGTGAAGAAAAGATAAAGCAGACCGCACAGCAGCAGGGTGCCGACGACGATCGAAAGATACTGATGGCTGAGGGTAACGCCGCCGATCGTGGTGACGCCACCGAAGGGCGTGGGCAGGGTATAGATCTCCGAGCCCCAGGTGACGCTGGCAAAGGTGCGGAAGATTGCCCCCAGGCCGATGGTCAGCATCACCACGGCGAACTGCGGCTGTCCGATCACGCGCCGCAACACGACGGCATCGAGCAGCGCGCCGAACACCGCCACCAACACGCCGGCGATCAGGAACGCGACCCAATAGTCGAGCTTCCACCAGACCACTGACATGTAGGCGACGAAGGCGCCCAGCATCAGCAGGTCGCCCTGCGCGAAGTTCACGAGCTCCGTGGCCTTGTAGATCAGCACGAACCCGAGCGCGACCAGGCCGTAGATGCAGCCGACTGCAAGCCCGTTCAGGGTGAGTTGCAGAAAGTTAACCAGTTTCCATCCCTTGTGACGGGCGATCTCACGCCACCTCGTACCGTGCCAATATGAACGGCTATTCAGCGCTGTCAACGCTGGGCCGCAAGCGTGCAAACTGGCACAACGAAGCGCAAGGAGAGTGCCGATGGCCGTCGCCAATTCCCCCGGACTGACGTTATCCGAAACCGCTGCGCCCAATCCTTTCTATACGGCGGAGCATGAAGCGTTCCGCGCCACGGTCCGCCGCTTCGTCGACCGCGAAATCATGCCTTACGTCGACACGTGGGACGAAGCGGAGGAGTTTCCGCGCGACCTCTACAAGAAGGCTTCCGCCGCGGGCGTGCTCCAGCTCGGGTTCCCGGAGGAGTATGGCGGCGTGCCCACCGATCCTTTCTTCGGGATCATCAAGTCGGAGGAGCTGGCGCGCCATGGCAGCGGTGGCATCAATGCCAGCCTCAACAGCCACACGATCGGCGCCCCGCCCATTGCAGCGCTCGGGCCCGAATGGATGAAACGCCGGCTGCTGCCCGAGATCCTGGCCGGCGAGAAGATCAGCGCGCTCGCGATCACCGAACCCAGCGGTGGCTCGGATGTCGCGAACCTAAAAACGACGGCGCGCCGCGAGGGCGACCACTACGTCGTGAACGGTTCCAAGATGTTCATCACGTCGGGCGTGCGCGCCGATTATTTCACCGTCGCGGTGCGCACGGGCGGGCCAGGAGCGGGCGGCGTGTCGCTGCTCCTGATCGAGCGCGACCGCGAGGGCTTCTCGCGCACCAGGCTGAAGAAGATGGGCTGGTGGGCGTCCGATACGGCACAGCTCTTCTTCGACAATGTCCATGTGCCCGTCGACAACCTGATCGGCGAAGAGAACAGGGGCTTCATCGGCATCATGCTGAACTTCAACCAGGAGCGGCTCGGCATGTCGGCCGGCGCCTACGGCTATGCCAGGGTCTGTCTCGAGGAAGCGATCGCTTATGCCCGGGAGCGCCACACTTTCGGCAAGCCCTTGATCGCCAACCAGGTCGTGCGCCATCGACTGGTCGACATGGCGATGCGTGTGAATGCCGTGAAATCGACGCTCGAGTTGCTGGCGTGGCGGGTCGGGCGGGGCGAAAAGCCGGTGGCGGAGATCTGCATGCTGAAGAACCTCGCCACCTCGACCCTCGAATATTGCGCCAACGAGGCGATGCAGATCTTCGGCGGCGCGGGATATCTGCGCGGCACCAAGGTCGAGCGCATCTATCGCGAGACCAAGGTGATGTCGATCGGTGGCGGTTCGGTCGAGATCATGAAGGATCTCGCCGCCCGGCAGATGGGATTGTAGGAAGAAAGGAAGATCCCTCGCCCTCGGCTCGGGATGACAGGACTTCCGGGATCAAGGAAGTGCGTCATTCCGAGCACCAGCGAGGAATCTGCCAGGAGTGACGCATGGCCAAATCCCTCACGACTCCGGAAGAGCGCGTGGCGCTGTTCCAGAGGCTCTTTTCAGACACCATTCCCCACAACAAGGCGCTGGGACTGAAGGTGCTCGCGGTCGCGCGCGGGCTCGCCTCGATGCGGCTCGACTGGCGCGAGGAACTGGTCGGCAATCCGGAAACGGGTGTGCTGGCCGGCGGGCCGCTGACGGCGATGCTCGACGGCTGTTGCGGCATGGCGGTCGCGACCATGCTCAAGGAGCCGATGCCTTTCGCCACCCTCGACCTGCGCATCGACTACGCCAAGCCCGCTGTGCCGGGAAAGCCGGTGATCGCCGAAGCCGAATGCTATCGCATCACGCGGTCGGTTGCCTTCACGCGTGCCTTCGCGCATCAGGGCGATGCGAAGGATCCCGTGGCCGCGGCTGCCGGCACCTTCATGCTGGGCACCAAGGGCAAGGTGACGCCCGCTCATCTGACGGGCAGGGAATTGCTGCGCAAAGGAGGGGCATCGTGAGCCGCGGCCTCATGAAGCACCTTGCCGAGGCGCGCAAACAGGGCGATGTCGGCCGGCTCGGCGAGGCCATTCCCTATGCGCGCTGGATGCGAATCGCGCCCGAGAACGGGACGGGCGAGCTGCTCACCCGCATGCGCTATCACGAGTCGCTGATCGGCAATACGTTTCTCCCCGCGATCCATGGCGGCACGCTGGGGGCGATGCTGGAGATGGCGGCGATCTTTCATCTGTTGTGGGAGATCGAAGCGGAGACGGTACCCAAGATCGTCAACATCACGGTCGACTATCTGCGATCGGCGCGGCCGCACGACGTCATCGCTTCGGCCAAGGTGACCAAGCAGGGACGCCGCATGGTCAACGTGTTCGTCGAGGCCTGGCAGGATGACCGCAGCAAGCCGGTCGCGACGGCCCAGGCGCATTTCCTCGTGACGGCCGACGACGAGCCGTCGGCCCTGTGACCTGCTTCAGGGGCGGCCTCGATCCAGGGTCGTGGTCGGGCCGAGCGCGGCGGGCAGACGGGCGCCGAGAACGAGGACGACGAGTCCCACCACGGCTCCCACGACGTAGACATTCCGGACTGCCGCGGCCATGGCCGAGGTGAGCGTGGCGATCTCGGCCGGGGCGAGATGCTGGCGCAACGCCGGTTGCATCAGTCGCGCCGCCACTTCTCCGGCCCGCGGGGCGAAGTGCAGCAGGCCGATATTCACGAGGGCGCCGAACAGCGCGGCGCCGGTCGATTGGCCGACGATGCGCATGAACATGTTCGACGCAGTCGCCGCACCACGCTCGCGCTGGGTGGCGACGGCCTGCACGGAAACGAGATAGGTCGTGTTGCAGGAGCCCATGCCCAGGCCGATAAGCAGCGCGCCGGCGCCTGCCCAGAGCGGGCCGCTTTCCGGCACCATCGTCATCAGAACGATGCTGCCGAGGACGAGCATGGTGCCGCCGAACATCGCGCTCACGCGGTAGCTGGTGCGGATCATGACGCGACCCGAGCCGGCGCTTGCCACGGCCCAACTTATCGACATGGCGGCGAGCACCATGCCGGTCACCGCGGCGCTGCGGCCCATCACGCCCTGAACGTAGGTCGGCAGGAAGGCGCTGACACTCATCATCACCATGCCGATGGCGAAACTGCCGAAATTGCCGAGCGCGATCACCCGGTTGGTCCAGAAGCGGATGGGCAGCATCGGCGCCTCGACGTGACGTTCGTGGCGCACCAGCACTGCCAATGCAGCGACGCCTACCACGATGCACGCCGCCAGCAGCCAGGGACTGAGGCTGCTGCCCTGGATCAAGGCCATCATCAGCGTGCCCGCCCCCAGCATCAGCAGGAAGGAGGCGAGAAAGTCGATGCGCGGCGCGCGCGCGTGCAGCTGCTCGCGGAAGAAGACCGCGAGCATCGTCATGGCGAGCGCCCCGATCGGGAGATTGACCCAGAACACGGCAGACCAGCTGACATGCTCGACCAGGAACGCGCCGAGCGACGGTCCGACGATCGCGGAAATACCGAAGACGCTGGACAGGAAGCCTTGCACACGCGCCCGTTCGGTCGGCGTGTAGATATCGCCGACGATCGTATAGGCGACCGGTTGCACGGCGCCGGCACCCATGCCTTGCAGGGCTCGAAAGACGATCAGCGACAGCATGCCCTGGGCGAAGCCGCAGAGCGTCGAACCGACCAGGAACAGGCTCGCGCCGGCGAAAAAGATCCGCTTGCGCCCGAACAGGTCCGCCAGCCGACCGTAGATGGGTATGCTTACGGCCTGCGACAACAAGTAGGCGGCGAAGATCCAGCTGAAGAGGTGGAAGTCGCCGAGATCGGCGACGATGGTCGGCATTGCCGTCGCCACGATGGTGCTTTCCACCGCGGCCATGAAGGTCGCCATCATGCAGGCGGCCAGGATGAGGCTCCGGCGACCGGCCACTCCAACCACTGGCGCGGCCTCCTGCACGACACCCTTTTCCGACATGCGACGCTCCGACCTTCTCGTCAGGTCATGAAAATACGGTTCGCGACAGGCGTAAACCGCTTTCCGGATGTGCATGGGTGATTTGCGCATCCTGCCTCATGGACTCAATCGTTCCTTTCGGGGCACAACGGCTGGCCATGGATTTCGATGCTCTCAGGACAACTAAGGACGATGCCGTGCGGGATGGCGCCGCTTTCGACGCCTATCTTCGGCCGGGAGATCTGATCGACTCGAACCATCCGGAGATCGTCGCGCGGGCAAGCCGGATGGCGGGCGCCGGCAGTGAGCGCGAGAAGGCATTGCGGCTCTACTACGCCGTGCGCGACGGGCTGCGCTACGATCCCTACAACACGCCGATGAAGCGCGAAGCCTATCGCGCCAGCACGACGCTCGCGGCCGGCCACGGCTATTGCGTGAACAAGGCAGGCCTGATGGCGGCGCTCTGCCGGGCGTCGGGCATTCCCGCCCGGGTGGGCTATGCCGACGTACGCAACCACATGACCACGAAGCGTCTGGCCGAGCTGATGGGCAGCGATGTCTTCTACTACCATGGCTACACGGAGGTCTGGCTTGATGGGCGCTGGCTGAAGGCGACGCCTGCCTTCAACAAGGAGCTGACCGAGCGGTTCGGTCTCAAGCCCCTCGAGTGGGACGCCGCGTCCGACTCGATCTATCATCCGTTCGATCTCGGCGGCCGGCGGCACATGGAATATCTCGCCTATCGCGGCGTGTTCGCCGACATCCCGTTCAATGAGATCCGTGATGCGTTCCGCCACTACTACCCACGCATGACCCGGCTGCAGGAGGAGATGCCGCTCGGAGGCGACTTCGCCGCGGAAGGCGCCGTCGAGGCCGCCCGCAACCAGGCCATCTATTCAAGTTCCGGGAAAGGGAGACGCGAATGACAAACATGCTGAAGGACAAGGTCGTGCTGATCACGGGCGCCGGCGGCGGCATCGGCCGCGAGATGGCGCTGCTGGCGGCCAAGGAAGGCGCCAGGGTGGTGGTGAACGACCTCGGCGGGGCGGTCGACGGCGAGGGCTCGGGCAGCGCCACGCCGGCCCAGAAGGTCTGCGAGGAGATCGCCGCGGCCGGCGGCAAGGCGGTACCCAATGCCGACAGCGTCACGGATCCCGCCGGCGCGGAACGCATGGTGAAGAGCGCGGTCGAGACTTTCGGCAGGATCGACGGCGTCATCAACAATGCCGGCATCCTGCGCGACCGCATCTTCCATCGCATGAGCCACGTGGACTGGAAGATGGTGATCGACGTACATCTCAACGGTGCCTTCAACGTGAGCCGTGCCGCGGCCAACTATTTCAAGGAGCAGAAGTCGGGCGCCTTCGTGCATTTCACCTCGACCTCGGGTCTCGTCGGCAATTTCGGCCAGGCGAACTACTCGGCGGCGAAGATGGGCATCATCGGACTCTCCCGCTCGATCGCGCTCGACATGGCGGCATTCAACGTACGCTCGAATTGCATCTCGCCGTTTGCCTGGACGCGCATGATCGGCACCATCCCGGCCGATACCGAGGCGCAAAAGGCACGGCTGGAACGTTCGAAGCGGATGACGCCGGCCAAGATCGCGCCCATGGCGGTCTTTCTGCTGTCCGACGCGGCCGAAGGGATCAGCTCGCAGATCTTCGGCGTGCGCATGAACGAGATCATGCTGTTCAACGCCAACCGACCGGTGCGCTCGGTGCACAATTCCGACGGCTGGACGCTGGAGGCGATCGCCGAGCATGCGGTGCCGTCGATGAAGCCCTACTTCACCGATCTCAAGCGCTCGCCGGAGTACTTCACCTGGGATCCGATTTGAGGTGCCGCATGCCGGCCCAATTGTCGGCCGGCTTTTGGCTCCGGGCGACTGCGGGGAATCCGGATCACCGATAGACAGTCATGACCCTGTCTTCGTCGACAGGCCTGGCGATTGATATCTTTGCCGTTCGCTGCGGGTTGCTTCGCATCTCGTACATGTCGATGAGCTTTGGCACCTCCACATCGCGCTCGACTTGCGCTCCGGTGCTCGGGTTGGTGGCGACAGCAAGGCAATCGCTGAACAATACCGTGCCGTAGTCGGGCAGGACCTGGATTTGCGATCCTACCGACGGCCGCTCCAGGATCCATTCAGCGGTGGCACCGGAGATCCGCAGCGCGGGAAAGCCAGGGTTGGGGATCGGGGCGGCCTGGTCGAACAGCATCGCCTGACCATTGGATATGTTCTTGATGAGAAACTTCGCGCTGTTGCGACCGGGGTTGGCGCAAACATTGGCCATGATGAAATCAAGATGTTTGATTGTCGGAAACGGCAGCGGTATGGGAATCCCGGCTCCGCTGACGTCCCTTGCCCACCACTGCCACCAGGCGCGATACTGCTCTTGTGACACGCCCGTCGCGATGTCGAGATCCTGACCGGTACCGATTTGCGGCAAGGAGGATTGATAGTATCGGCGCTGACCATCGAGCCCGATCCACGTCGAACTGCTGAAGAACAGGTTGCCGGCCGCTGCGGCCGCTGGCTTGCTTGGGGTCGGAACCTGCCACGCACCATGGATCGAGTCGAAGATGGTTCCATCCCGCGGTGTCAGGTAGGCACCCGACCAGTTAAGGCTACTCTGACGCCTGGCCAGCAGATCGATAGCGGGGCCTCGGCTATTCACGCGCAGGTCGGCAACCAGTTCGAGATCTGCGGGCGAGATGTCGAATCTCTCGAAGTGCGACCGGGACTCGAACATCTTCTGCCAGAAGGCATGCAGAAGCGGCAGTCGCTTCGGATCCGGCCTCGGCGGGAAGCCGAACTTGTCGAGGTCCTGCGCCGGCGCCGTGAGTGGATCAAAATCGGCGGGCGGCGGATCGTAGGCCGTCACGCTCTCCTTGATCTTCTTGGCAAGGGCCGCGAAGTCCTGTGACAAGCTCCTGGGCTTGACTGCCCGTTTCTCGGGTTTCCTTGTCATGACCATTCACCCGCTGCATCACGAATAGTGTTGTTGAAGCGGTTGGCTGATGCGCCAGGAGGAA
The DNA here is from genome assembly GCF_036558665.1 of Reyranella sp. GTDB lineage: Bacteria > Pseudomonadota > Alphaproteobacteria > Reyranellales > Reyranellaceae > Reyranella. Next base: position 19,017 of record NZ_DATBFE010000070.1, read on the forward strand.
GAAGCGGCGGGCAGTTCTTGAGTGCGGTCAACAGCGAACCGGCAAGATCCTTTCCGCCGGCCGAATCGCTGGGATAGTGCAAGCCGGCGATTTCCCGGTTCCGCGCCACCTCGTCGGCGAGGACGCTGAGGTCGTCGTTGATGACGCTCTGGTCGCCGGCCGGCACAGTGGACTGTGACAACACCTCCTCTATGCAAAGCTGCATAAGGTGCGCCTGTGTCGAGTGCCCGCTCGGAAACGACGAATGGCCCGGAACGGGAACCGGAGGCAGCAGCGCCGGACATAGCTGCGAAGGCCTTGTGACGTCGTAAAGGGCCTTGAAGTACAGCGCGCCGAACGATCCGATCTGGCTGGCGATATGGAGGACCCGGTACGTTCTCGGGTGTGAACCCGGCGTTATTGTCAGCAGCGCCATGTAGTCGGAAATGAACTCGACGTCCTGCGACAGGATGGCTCCCATCGCATCGGGTCTTTCGTCCCGTGCCGCCAGGACAAGATTGTTCAGGTCGCCATCGAAGTTTGCCACGAGCGCATTCTTGATGGCCGTGAGACTGGGTTCGGCTGCGGCCGCCCAGCCGGTCGGCGCCAGCTCGTGCAGGATGGACCATGCGTACCACTTCGCCGTCCAGTGACGATCTCCAAAGCCGTCGACAGGCGCAGCCCGGCGCAGCTGTCCAAGCTCCTTGGTGTTGGTCGGATCCAACCTGGTGACGAACGGCAGGTCGGCCCGATCGGAGATGAACCATCCGCCGCCGAATTCGCCGGAAAGGCCGGCATTTCCCGTGTTACCGGTATTGCCGGTGTTGCCCGTATTCCCCGTGTTGCCAGTCATGTCGAGTTCTCCTTCCCGATGCAAACACCGCCCCGTGCACCTTTTTCGACATCAGTCCGGTAGTCCGGCGGAGCGCAAGCGGGCCAGCCAGGTGTCGAGTGTGGTGCCCCGGAAAGGACAGACCTTGGCGTAAGGTCCAAGACGGAAGGTCGGCTGGATCCGCAGCAGGTGCCGTGCCGCAATTGCCGCTTCCTCGCGGTGATCGAGGGCCATGAGCGTGGCGACAAGCGTGCGCGAGTTGAAGCGGATCAGTTCGTTCCGCGCCATTGCGCTGCGCGCCCAGTTCAGCGCTTGCTCGTAGCCGCCGTTGATGTAGTGGGCTTGGGCAAGAAGACCCTCGTGCCAGAACGAGAGTGCATCCAGCGGCGAAAGCCGGACGCCCTGTTCGCCCCGGCGCACGGCGGTCGGGCCATCGCCCAGAAAGCCGGAAGTGGCACTGCCCATCGTCCAGGCCATCGCCAGACTGGGTCCCGCCTCGATGGCGCGCTCCAGAGTAGCGGCAGCCTTGTCGAATTCGTGCAGCAGGAAGGCTTGCGCATGGCCATGCACCGCCAGGGCCAGTGCATCGTTGGCGCCCCGTTCAATCGCTTCGGCCGCGTACTTGGCGCCTGCCAGCGCGTCCGCTCGGGGATCGGGCGATCCGATCTCGCCGACGCGAAAAACGTACCAGAAAGCGATGTAGGAATAGGCCGGCGTATAATTCGGATCGTGTGAGATGGCCTGTTCAAGCAGTCCGCGGGCTCGCGAAAAGGAGTCGTAGTCCATGCGGTAAAGCAGGTCGAGCGCCTGCAGTACGAGATCGTAGGCCGTCATATTCTGCGGATGCTTGCGCATTGCGCGCATGAGCTCGCGTTCGCGAACCTGCGGCGCAATCGCTTTCACCACGTTTGTTGCGATGCGATCCTGGAGGGCAAAGAGGTCGTCCAGCTCGCCGTCATAGTAGTCGCCGCGAATGACATTGCCGGTTTCCGTGTCGCTCAGTTCGGTGCTGATGCGGAGAGTGCGTCCGGATCGACGGACGCCGCCGTACAGGACGTAGCGAACGCCCAGCTGGTCCCCGATCGCTCGTACGTCGATGTTCGCGCCACCGTAACCGAGAGTTGAGCCGCGGGAAACGACGAAGAGTTCCTTGAGTGCGGCAAGGCCACGAATGATATCGTCCACCATGCCATCGACGAAGTAGGCTTCGTCGGGACTGTTCAAGTGCATCCGAAACGGCAGCACTGCGAGCGATGGCCGAGGCTCCGAGCCGGTACTGACGTCGCCGACAAGCTTCGCCGGTGCCATCGGGGCGTTCAACGCGAAGACTCTGGTAGGGCGACCAAGATTGCGAAGATGCAGATCGCCCAGATCGATCATATTGACGCCGATGTCCGGTGCTACCTGCTCGGCAATGGCCCCCGACACGACCACGCCGCCAGCTGTGGCATAGGACTGGAGGCGCGCGGCGACATTGACGCCGTCCCCGTAGATGTCGTTGTGCTCGACAATGACATCGGCCGCATTCAGCGCCATGCGGAAGCTGATTCGCTGGTCGACGGGTTCGCCGACGGTGTGGTTTGCAATGGCCTGCTGCAGTTCCAGGGCGCATCGTGTTGCTTCGTGCGCGCTTTCGAAGATTGCCAGGAAGCCGTCGCCGGTGTTCTTGACGATCTGGCCATGCCTCGCCATTACACCCGGGTCGAGTATCGCCGTGCGCATCTGCATGAGACGCAGGTGCGTTTGCTCTTCATGCGCCTCCATCAAGCGGGTATATCCGACGACGTCGGCGGCAAGTATTGCGGCGAGGCGACGTTGAATTTCTAGCAAGGCACAATCCCCCGGCAAGGCAACGCTACCGAGCGCAACCTTGCGGCACCCTTACGCCACCAGCGGAGTACTCAATGCTTTGCACAACAGCACAGTGCTGCTGCTGATTGTGGAGGAGCCCGTCCTCTTCGCCTATTCGACTATATTACCTGGAAGTGCAGAGCGAAAGCGGCGGCAAGTGCGGTCAGCTCAACATTTGTGTAAGGCCGCATGGCCAGCTATGCCGGCCCCAGGACATCTTTGGCAAGATTGTGAACATATGCGCGGCCAGCGCCGAGCAGCAACGCCGCTTGCGCTATCGCCGGACACCGCGGGCAGAATGGGAGAACCAGCGTCATGGTAGCGGAAAGAAGGAAGAACGAACCGGGGATCGATGCCGAGGAGGTGCTGGCCGGCATCGTCGAATGGGTCTCGATCGAGAGTCCGAGCCACGATGCCAAGTCGGTCAACAGGGTGGTCGACCATGTCGAGGGACAGTTCCGCGATCTCGGGCTGAGCATCGAGCGCACCGCGGGCGTCAACGGCTTCGGTGACATCCTGGAGTGCAGGACGCCGTGGGGCGAGGGCAGCGGCATCCTGGTGCTGGCCCATCTCGATACCGTCCATCCGATCGGCATGATCGAGAAGGACCTCAAAATCCGCCGCGAGGGCGACAGTGTCTTTGGACCCGGCATCTATGACATGAAGGCGGGCGGCTACATCGCCTACTACGCACTGCGCCACCTGATCCGCCAGGGCAAGAAGACCAAGTTGCCGGTCACCTTCATGTTCATTCCCGAGGAAGAGGTGGGCAGTCCGACCTCGCGGGCGCGCATCGAGGCCGCGGCGCGCGGCCACAGATACGCGCTGGTGATGGAACCGGGCCGGGATGGCGATCGCGTCGTCACCTCGCGCAAGGGCGTCGGCCGGTTCGTTATGACAGTGAAGGGACGCGCCGCCCACGCCGGCGCCAAGCACGAAGACGGACGCAGCGCCATCCTCGAGATGGCGCGCCAGGTGCTGCGCATCGAAGGCAAGACCGACTACGCGCGCGGCGTCACCTGCAATGTCGGGCTGGTCAACGGCGGCACCGGCGTCAACGTGATTTCGGCCCAGTGCACGGCCGAGATCGATCTGCGTGTGCCCACAACCGAGCTCGCCGAGGAGATGACGCACTGGTTCCTGAATCTCGAGCCGATCGGAAAGGATGTCGAGGTCTCGGTCGAGGGCGGCATCAACCGTCCACCCTATCGGAAGGATGCCGGAATCGCGGCGCTGTTCCAGAAGGCGCAGACGATCTACCGCGAAATCGGCAAGGAGCTGCGGGACGTGCCGCTGACCGGCGGCGGCAGCGACGGCAATTTCACCGCCGCGCTCGGCATCCCGACGCTCGACGGCCTCGGCGCCGACGGCAAGGGCGCCCATGCGGCCTACGAGCAGATCTACTACTCCTCGCTGGTGCCGCGGACCTATCTTTGCACGCGCCTGCTCGAGACGCTGGAGTAGTGTCGCTTCGGAGGGAGGATGGTCGCCGGCGACAGCTTTGCCGAGTTCCTGCGCGAGCAGCTCGCGCCGCTTGGCCACATCACGATTCGACGCATGTTCGGGAAGGCCGGCGTGTTCTGCGACGGGCTGATGCTCGGGATGCTGGCGGACGACACCCTCTATTTCCGGGTAGATGACCGAAATCGGGCGGCGTTCGCGGAAGCGGCGTCGTTTCCACCCCTCAACTACCAAAGCCGGGGCCGCAGTATAGACCTGTCCTTCTGGCGCGCACCGGACCGACTGTTCGATGAACCCGAAGAGCTCGTCAGGTGGGCACGAGTGGCGCTGGAGGCGGCGCGGCGGGTCGCGGCGAAGCGCAAGCGGACAAAGCCTGGGCGCAAGGTCGCCTCGCGCGAGCCATTGCCACGGAGCCGAAGCCGAAAGTGACGGCGATCAGCTTCCCCGCAGCACGTCGCGGATCGCCGCCACCGTCTCGGCCGGCGCTTCCTGCGGCACGTTGTGGCCGACGCGTGGGATCAGCCTGCGCTCGTAGCCGCCGGTGAACATCTTCGCCTGAGTATCGACCTTGGGCACGGGGGCAACGCCATCCGCTTCGCCATGGAGGTTGATGGTTGGAACTGGAATGATCGGCTGCGCTGCAAGCCTCGCCTCGATGCCGGTGACGGCCGGGTCGCCCGGCGCGTAGCCATAGCGATGGCGGTAGGACTGGATCACCACGTCCACGAAATCGGGATTGTCGAACGACACGGCGCTCTTCTCGAAGGTCGCGGCGTCGAACTGCCAATGCGGGGACCAGAGTTTCCACAGGAGCTTGCAGATGTCGCGTCGGTTCTGGGCGAGTCCGGCACGGCCGCGTTCGGTGTGGAAGTAGTACTGGTACCAGAAGCGATGCTCCTGGACCGCTGCCGCCGGCTTCGCCGACGCGGCGATGTTCTGGATGTTGTAGCCGGTGCAGCTCACCAGGCCACGCGCGCGTTCGGGCCAGAGGGCGGAGACGATGCAGGCGGCGCGGCCGCCCCAGTCGTAGCCCGCAAGCACTGCGCGGTCGATCTTCAGCGCGTCCATGAACTGCAATAGGTCGTTGCCCAGCGCTGCCTGCTCGCCCGAACGCGGAATCTGGTCGGACAGGAACCGCGTCGGGCCGTAGCCGCGAAGAAAAGGCACAAGCACATGACACCCGTCGCGGGCGAGAGGCGGCGCCACTTCGTCGAAGCAGCGCGGATCGTAAGGAAAGCCGTGCAGGAGGATGACCGGAGATCCGTTCGCCGGGCCATGCGCCTCATAGGCGATTTCGAGGGCTTCAGTGCGGACCGAACGAGTTTCCATCCTGCGAGCTTAGCGGACCGGGCTCGCGTTGACAGCCTGCAGGGGCGCGCTCACGCTTCTCGGAAAACAGGAGGAAGCATGGCGCGCTTCGATCGCGTGATCCGGGGCGGCATGATCGTCGACGGCAGCCGCCTGCCGCGCTTTCGCGCCGACGTCGGGATCAAGGACGGCATTATCGCGGCAATCGGCAGGATCGGCGCCGACGAGGCCGACGAGACCATCGATGCGGACGGCCTGATCGTGGCGCCGGGCTTCGTCGATCTGCATACGCATTACGATGCCCAGCTCTTCTGGGACCCCTACTGCACGCTCTCATCGTGGCACGGCATCACCTCGGTGGTGATCGGCAACTGCGGCTTCGGCTTCGCTCCGGTCCGGCCGGCGGAACGCGAGCGGGCCATGATGTCGATGACGCGTGTCGAGGCGATCCCGATGGCTTCGATGAAAACCGGCATGCCGTGGGACTGGGTGACCTTTCCCGAGTTCCTCGACGCCGTCGACCGCGCTCCCAAGGCGATCAATATCCTGCCCTACGTGCCGGTCTCGCCGTTGCTCATCTGGGTGATGGGCTTCGACGCGGCCAAGGCCGGCAAGCGGCCGACGAAGGAGCAGCATGCGGAGCTGCGCCGGCTGCTGCACGAGGCGATGGATGCCGGCGCCTGCGGCTGGTCGGCCCAGCGCATGCTGCCGACGGGCCCCGCCGCCGTGCAGCGCGACTATGACGGCTCGCCGATGCCGACCGACGTGATGCACGATGACACGTGCCGCGAGTTCGCGAGGGTGCTGGCCGAGCGCAACGACGGCTTTGTCCAGATGCTCCTCGTGTCGGGTGACAATGCGCGCGACCGTGCCTTCTACGAGGAGGTGGCAACGCTGAGCGGCAGGCCGGTGATCATGAACGTCGTCCAGGCCTTCGACGATCGGCCGCACATCCACCGTCACGTGCTCGCCTGGCTGAGAAGCTGCCGTGAGCGCGGCATCCGGGTCGTGGGACAGGGGCTCACGACCGATGCGGGCTTCACCTTCACCTTCGAGGAGTGGAACCTGTTCGACGACCAACAGGTCTGGTGCGAGGCGACCACCGGAACGCGGTCGGAGCGGCTCGCCAAGCTTGCCGATCCGGCACGTCGGCCGGCTCTGCGGGCGAACCTGCCGATCACGGCGACCGGTCCGCTGCCGCAGATCGCGATTGTCGGGCCGAGGCTCGACAAGAACAGACAGTGGCTCGACTACACGCTCGCCCATGCGGGCGAGAAGATGGGCAAGCATCCGGTCGACGTCATGCTCGACATGGCGGTCGAGGAGGACCTCAAGACCGAGTTCTTCGCCGCCCCGCCCAACGGCAAGATCGAATACCTGAAGGAGCTGGTCGACGATCCCTATGTGCTGTTCGGCGTCAGCGATGGCGGCGCACACACCAAGTTCCTGACCGCCGGGCGCTATCCCACCGAGACGTTGTGCAAGGTCGTCCGTGAGCACGGCATGCTCAGTCTCGAGGAGGCGCACTGGCGCCTGTCGGCGTTGCCGGCCGAGGTCGCGGGCTTCCGCGGCCGCGGCGTCCTGAAGAAGGGAGCGCCGGCCGATATCATTGCCTACGACTTCGACGGGTTGGCGGTGCTGGCAGACGAGATCGCGTACGATCTGCCGGGCGGCGAGTGGCGTCGCATCCAGCGCTCAGAAGGATACCGCTATATTCTGGTGAACGGTGAGATCACGATGCGGGATGGCAAACCGACCAACAGGTATTCGGGCCGGTTGCTGCGCCATGGAGGCTGAGGCGCATCCGACGCCGCAAGGAGAAAAGACGGCCCTCGGAGCCGCCTTCCTCATTTGCCGCGACTACTTCGGTGGGCAGGGATGGATATTCATCTCCGGTCCGAGATCGTAAGGCGGCGGCGCCTGACTGAGCGAGCTGACCTTGCCGTCGACCGCCCATTCGAGCGCGCGCAGGCTGCGCGAGCAGAATTCCTTGTCCACCGGCGCGCGCTGGGCGGTGCGGTTGGCGAATTCGGTGACGAGGACGTCGACATTGAATCGCTTGCGGCGCGAGAGCTCGGTCAAGGCATGGGCGTTGGCGCTGAGCTCCGGACCGAACTTCCTGACGAACGTGCCGTACGTGCCATCGAAGGCGCGGGCCCCGGACGGAGTCTGGCATTGCAGGGTGGCCACCGTCAGTTCCTGCTGCAGCATGCGCGCGCGAATAATTGCCAGATCGGCGTCGTTGTAGCAGATCGCGCGAATCTTGGCGGCGGGCGGGCTCGGGGTGTTCAACGCCGCCTGATAATCCGGCGCCGGCGGCTTCTTCGCCGGAGCTGCGGTGTTGGGGCCGAGCACGCAGCCGCCCAGCGCCAGGCCCCCTGCCACCAGAAGTGCCGCCTGTTTGACTCTTCTTATCATTCACAGACTCCCAACACGTTGGCCGGAAAGAGGTCAGCGGGTACAACAGTTAGCAGACCGTTTCAAACGCAAATACCGCACAGGCCCCGCCGCCCGCAGGAAAGTGATTTCAATGCAAGGCCTTACCCAAGGCCTTGTCGAAAATCTCGAGCCCGAGATCGATTTCCGCCGGTTCGATAGTGAGCGGCGGGGCAATACGGAAGATGCCGAACCCGCCCCGGACGACGCTGGTCATCATGCCGAGTTCAAGACAATGCCGGGCCACGCCCTGCGCAAGGTCGGGATCCGGAGCCTTGGTGCGGCGATCCTTCACAAGGTCGAGGCCGAGCAGAAGGCCTCGACCGCGCACATCGCCGATGCATTCGTAGCGCTGCTGCAGCGCGCGGAGCCCGGCTTTGAGACGTTCGCCGAGTCGCGCCGCGCGCTCGGTGAGACGATCGCGGAGGATGATCTCGATCACCTTGATACCGACCGCCGCCGGCAGGGGATCGGAGGCATGCGTGGTGTAGAAGAGATATCCGCGCTCGGCCGCCACGTCCTCGATCTCGGGCGTGGTCAGCATCGCCGCCAGTGGCAGGCCGGCGCCCAGTGTCTTGGACAAGGTGAGATAATCGGGCACGACGCCGTCATGTTCACAGGCGAACAACGTACCGGTGCGGCCAAGCCCAGTCTGCGCCTCATCGAAGACGAGCTGCAGCCCGCGGGCGCGACATTCGCGGGCCAGCGCCGCGATATACCCTTCGGGAGGCTCGAGCACGCCACCCGAGCTCAGGATCGGCTCGACGATGCAGCCGGCCAGCGCGCCGGTCGACTGGCGATCGATCAGCTCGAAGCCGAAGGCGAGCTCGGCCTGCCAGTCATAGGCGCCGTTTCCGTCGATGAAGCGGGAACGATAGGCGTCAGGAGCCGGCAGGATGAACGATCCCGGCACGGACGGGCCGTAGCCTCGTCGACCGGAGGAATAGGTCGCCGACGCGGCCCCGCCTGTGACACCGTGCCAGGAGCGGCTCATCGCGACCACTTCGTGCTTTCCCGTCACGAGCCTCGCCATGCGCAGCGCGGCCTCATTCGATTCGCCGCCGGTCGAGACCAGCAGCACGCGGTCAAGCCTGCCCGGCGCGACATGCGCAAGCAGGGCCGCGAGATCGACGACAGGGCGTGACAGGATGGACGAATAGAGATGGTCGAGTTCGCCCATGTAGCATCGTGCGGTCGCCACGATCTCGGGATGGCTATGCCCGAGGATGGCGCTCATCTGGCCCGACGTGAAATCGAGGATGCGCCGGCCGTCGGCATCGGTGAACCAGTTGCCTGCCGCGCGTTCGGCGATCAGCGGCGAGAACGCGCCGCCATAGCGCACGAGATGGGCGCGCGCTTTCTCCCAGAATTGCGGGTCGTCGTTGCCGCTCATGCCGCTGCCAGCGCTGCCCTGACGAGCGGCAGCCGGTCGTTGCCGAAGAACATCGAAGTGCCGACGAACATCGTCGGGCTGCCGAAGCCACCGCGGCTGATCAGCTCGTCGGTGTTGGCGCGCAGTCTCGCCTTGCAGGCATCCGTCTCGATGCCGGCGAAGAAGCGCTGGCGTTCAAGCCCGGCGCGCGCCGCGATATCGGCGAGCACATCCTCCTTGGACAGATCCCGGTCATCGCCCCAGTAGGCCTCGAAGGCGGCGCTTGCGAAGGGCACGAGCCTGCCCTCGTCGAGGGCGACGAACGCGCCGCGCATGCACTTCACGCTGTTGACGGGAAAGACCTTGGGCGGAAACACGATCGAGAGCCCATAAAGCCGCGCCCAGTCGGCGAGGTCCTTGAGCATGTAGGCCTGTTTCAGCGGGTTGGGCTTCGCCCGATTGTCGTACACGGTCTGGTTCACGGCATTGAACACGCCGCCGACCAGGACCGGTTTCCAGGCGATTTCAGCGCCGATCTCGGCCGCAAGTGGCTGGACGGCATGGAATGCGAGATAGGTCCAGGGGCTGGAACAGTCGAAGTAGAAGTCGAGTTGGCGCGCCATTTCGTCCCTTTGCCGTCTGTCGGCCTTGTCGTTGCCACAAGCCGAGCGTACTTTGCAAATCCATGACGGTCCCGGCTGAAAAGCCCAAAAAGATTGCCATCGTCGTGCACCAGGAGCATTCGCGGCCCGGCCGGGTCGGCGCCCTCCTCGCGAGGCGTGGATATTCGCTTCACCGTCTTTGCCCCAATCTCGGCTGCGAGTTGCCCGACGACATGTCGGACTATGCCGGCGTCGTGATCTTCGGCGGCCCGATGTCCGCCAACGATTGTGGCACGCTCGCCGGCATCAAGTGCGAGCTCGACTGGATCCCGAAGGTGGTCGAAGCCGGCGTGCCTTATCTTGGCCTCTGCCTTGGCGCCCAGCTCCTGACCCGCGCGGCCGGCGGACGTGTGTCGCCGCATCCGCATGGTCTGGTCGAGATCGGCTATGTCGACATCGAGCCGACCGAAGCGGGCCGCAACTGGATCAAGGCGCCGATGAAAGTCTATCAGTGGCATCGCGAGGGCATGAGTTTGCCCGACTCCTGCGAGCTGCTGGCCACCAACGAGCGCTATCCGGTGCAGGGTTTCCGGTTCGGACCCAATGCCTTCGGTTTTCAGTTCCACCCCGAGGTCACGCTCGAGATGAAGGAGATCTGGACCATGAAGGCCGCCGAGCGCCTGAAAATGCCCGGCGCACAGCAGCGCGGCGTCCATCTTTCCATGCATACACTTTACGATCCGCCGCTCGATCGCTGGATCGACGGTTTTCTCGACCGCTGGCTGGCCACCGACCAGCGCAGTGCGCCGTCGGCAGCGGCGAAAGGCGGCCCCTAGCAAGCCCAGGTCTGCACCTTGCGGCCCAGCAGCCCGCCGATGCGCGATAGCGTGCCGGCACGCGCTGCGCTAGGGTCCCCGCAGATTGGGGGAGGCAGAAATGGGCGCGCTGATTTTTGTCGTGGCGCTGGTCGTCGTCGCCATCGTCCTGGTCTTCGCAGGTGTGAAGACGGTGAACCAGGGCTTCAACTGGACCATCGAGCGCTTCGGCAAGTACACGCGCACTCTGGCGCCCGGCCTGCACCTCATCGTGCCGTTCATCGACACGGTGGGCCGCAAGATGAATATGCAGGAAAACGTGCTCGAGATCCCGGCGCAGAAGGTCATCACCAAGGACAACGCCACGGTCCAGGTCGACGCCGTCGCCTTCTACCAGGTGATCGACGCGGCACGGGCGGCCTACGAGGTGCAGAACCTCCATTTCGCCATCACCAATCTGGCGCTTACCAACATTCGAAGCGTGATGGGCAACATGGCGCTCGACGAGGTGCTGTCCAAGCGCAACGAAATCAACAACACCCTGCTTGCGGTGATCGACCAGGCCACTAATCCCTGGGGTGTCAAGGTTCTGCGCATCGAGCTCAAGGACATCGCACCGCCGGAGGACATCGTGGTGGCGATGGGTCGCCAGATGAAAGCCGAGCGCGAGAAGCGCGCCACCATCCTCGAGGCCGAGGGCGTTCGCGAATCGAGCATCCAGCGTGCCCAGGGCGAGAAGCAGTCGGCGATTCTGATCGCCGAGGGCAAGCGCGAGGCAGCATTCCGCGCGGCCGAGGCACGCGAACGGCAGGCCGAAGCCGAGGCGAAGGCGACCGCCGTGGTCGCGCAGGCGATCGCCGGCAACGGCACGCAAGCGATCAACTACTTCCTCGGCACCAAGTATATCGAGGCGCTGGCCAAGATGGGCTCGTCGAACAACGCCAAGATGTTCTTCCTGCCGGTCGAGGCGGCGGGAGTCATGGCGTCGATCGCGGGCATCGGCGAGCTTGCCAAGGAAGCGCAGGCGCGCGCGGCGGCGGACGGGGCGAGCCGGCCGCGAGGCTCGGTGCCCGCATCGGGCTAGGCGAATGACGATCGTATTTTGGTACTGGTGGGCGCTGGCGGCGGTCCTGCTCGTCTTCGAGATGATGCTGCCCGGCGTGGTGTTCCTCTTCCTGGCGATCGGCGCGGCAGTGGTCGGCATCCTGCTGCTCGTCGGGCCGGGCGTCGCCCTCGAGTTCCAGCTCTTCGTCTTCGCGATCGTCGCCGTGGCTTCGGCCTTGCTGCTTCGACGATCACTACGCCGCCTGCAAGGCCGCAACGGGGAAGCTTCCCTCAATGAGCGCGGCAAGGCGATGGTGGGGCACGTCTTCGTGCTGGATCAGCCCATCCTGAACGGCCGCGGCCGGCTCACACTCGGCGATGGAAGCTGGATCGTGACCGGCCCCGACATGGCGGCCGGCGCCAAGGTGCGCGTGGCGGCTGTCCACGGCACCGAGCTCAAGGTCGAGCCGGCGCCGTGACGCGTGCGTCAAGGACGCGAGGCAGGCGTCAATTGGACGGCACGACCACGGTCGTGCTTGGCGGCGGTGTAGCGACGACGGCGGCAGGTGCCGGTTGGGGATGCTCGACCACGGTTCGCTCGGATCGGACCGAACAGGCGGCGGTAAGGCCGCAGAGGACAAGCGCCACGACGGTAATTTTCCTCATCGGGGTCTCCTGTGAAGCTCGGATACCTCAACGGCGGACAGGCCCTGCGGTTGCCATGGCCGAAGGCGGGTGGGCGGGGAGCGTTGCCAATAGTTAACCGATAGGTTATGTGTTCTTCCGTGCATACGGAGACGCAGCATGGAACGGTCTTACGGATGGGTGGTGGTAGCGGCCGGCGCGCTGATGGGCTGTGTTGCGATCGGTGCGATGTTCTCGCTCGCGGTCTTCCTGCAGCCGATGTCGGATGCGACCGGCTGGTCACGCACCGGCATATCGAGCGCCATGACCCTCGACTTCCTGACGATGGGCGTTGCGGCCTTCGGCTGGGGGGCGCTGACCGACCGCTTTGGCCCGCGGATCGTCGTCCTGTCGGGCGCGCTCCTGCTGGGGCTGGGTCTCGCGATGGCGAGTCGCGCCGAAAGCCTGCTCGAGTTCCAACTCGTCTATGGCGTGATCGTGGGCGTCGCGGCGGGGGCCGTGTTCGCGCCCATGATCGCGACCGTTACGGGATGGTTCGAGAAGCGCCGCAGTCTCGCGGTATCGCTCGTGTCGGCCGGCATGGGCGTGGCGCCGATGACGATCTCCCCGTTCGCGCGCTGGTTGATCTCGACCTATGATTGGCGCACGGCCCAGCTCACGATCGCGATCGCTGCCTGGCTGCTGCTGGTGCCGACCGCCTTCCTGGTACGCCGCGCGCCGGAGGTGTTGAACGCCAGGGGGCCCGCCGGTACGGGCGATTCGGGCATGACCGTGCGGCAAGCCCTGCGCTCCCCGCAGTTCATCGTGCTTGCGCTCACCTTCTTTTGCTGCTGTGCGACACATTCCGGCCCGATCTTCCATACGGTGAGCTACGCGATCGCCTGCGGACTGCCGGGCATGGCCGCCGTCACGATCTACAGCGTCGAAGGCCTGGCCGGCCTGGGCGGGCGCCTGCTGTTCGGCCTTGCCGGCGACAGGTTTGGGGCCAAGCCGGTGGTGGTCGTGGGACTCCTGATCCAGGCGCTGGGCGCCGGGACCTACTTCTTCGTCCGCGAGCTCGGTGAATTCTATGCGGTCGCGATCGTGTTCGGCATGGCCTATGGCGGAGTGATGCCACTCTATGCGGTGATCGCCCGTGAGTACTTCCCGATGCGCATCATGGGCACGGTGTTCGGCGCCGTCGCCATGATCTCGAGTCTCGGCATGGCGCTCGGACCGATCGTCGGCGGCTGGATCTTCGACACCTTCGCAAGTTATGGCTGGCTCTACATTGCCTCGTTCGGAATCGGCCTGGGGGCCGCCGGCATCGCGCTTGCCTTCCCGCCGTTGCCGTCGCGCGCCCGGCCACGCTTACAGCCGGCTTGAGGAGTGACCGACAGGTTCAGTCGTAGATAACGGGATCGAACGTCGCATCCGTCGCTCCCAGGAGCGACAGCGCGTCCTCCAGGGAGCGGACGATCGGTGGCACATCGAAGCCGGCAGCCGCGTGATGCATGCCATACATGCGAAACAGGCCTGCCATGACGTCGCTCGAAACGATGAACACACGACGCTTGTGATCGGCCGGCCACGGCGCATAGGCGCGGGCGAGGATCACGGTAGTGTCCACCTCCTCGCAAGCATCGCTGAAATCGACGATCGTGTCGGCTGGGCCTCTGCGCGCCACGAACGTTGCGAGCGCCGAGTCGGCAAGATCGAAATTGCTGCGCGTCAATCTTTCCGGGAAAGGCAGGAGCAACAGCTTGTTCGTTTGGTCGAACCGCAGTGGAATGACGAATGGCGCCGCCAGGAACGCTGGCGCTTGGAAGAGCTTTGTCGCCAAGGTCATCGTCGCAGGTCTCCGCTAAAGGACGAGGTACTGCCTAGACTGACACAATCTGTGACAAATGCCGTCTGCGTCTGCGCATAGCGCGGACGCCCTCTCCTGACAGACGTCGTGCAATGCACCGGTGCAGCGGCATCGCGCCGGCCGCACCCGAGACGAATTCTACATCCCGATCAATGCTTTCTCCATCATACAATGCACACCCTTGTTGCCGTCGACTGTCTGGGTGATGTGCAGGTCTCCCTTAAGACTGCACAGCATATAGGCGTCCTCCCGGTTTAGCCCGGTCCCGGCGGTGATCAGACGGATCATGTCGCGCAGGGCTTCCTTGGCTGCATCGTCGAGATCGGGGTCGAAGCCGTGTGTGATCCAGTGGGTTGCCGTCTCGGCGCGCGGATTGTTGAGTTTCATGTCCTTACGCACGGTGAATCGGAAGGTGCCCGAGAGCGAGGTCTCCAGAGCCGTGAGGTTCACCTCGCCGTCACCCTGTATGCCATGGCCGTCCCCGGTCGAGAACAATGCGCCTGGCGCGAAGACGGGGAAATAAACGGTGGTACCCACATTGAAGTGCCGGTTGTCGATATTGCCCCCGAAGGCGCGCGGCTCGATCGAGCTGCACTGGCCCCATTCCGGCGGCGGCGCCACGCCCATGATCCCGAAGAAGGGTTTGAGCTGGATCTCGGTCCCCCATGGCAGGGTGCAGACGCCGCGATTGGAATCGATCGGGATGTGGGTGAGGCGATAGAACGGGAAATCTTCCGGCAGCGTGCCCATCAGCGGCCGCTGGACGTTCCAGCCCCAGTTGGTGCGGAATTTGATATCGAGCACCTCGACCGCCAGCACATCGCCGCGCTCCGCTCCCTCGACATGGACCGGACCGGTGAGGATGTGGCGGCCGAGATGGGGCCTGAGCTTGGCCAGGATCGCGCGGTGCTCGGGCAGCACGTTCATCGGCGGCTGAGGCAGGATATCGGTCCCACCGGACACACAGTGGATGGTGGCGATATCACCCGATTTCAGCCCGAGGGACGGCTTGAGCTGATTGTCGAAATAGCCCCAATGGCAAGTCTCGGGCGAGGAATGAAGCTCGTGCGTGGCCATGCGGTCCCCCCTGGTATCAGCGTTGAAGCACGAAGCGAGGCCTCAGTGCTATAGGCGGAAGTGATGAACTATCGCCATGGCTACCATGCCGGCAACTTCGCCGACGTCCTCAAGCATGTCGCACTGGTCGAGCTCCTCCGGCTCCTGACCGCCAAAGACAAGAAGCTGTTCGTGCTCGATACCCATGCCGGCGCCGGCGGCTACGACCTGGAGGGCGGCGAGGCTCTCCGGACCGGCGAGGCCGCGACCGGCATCATCCGCCTGTGCGCCGCCGGCCGGGCCGACATGCCTGCGCCAGTCGTGCGCTATCTCGCGGCCGTGGCCGCTTACGACCGCAAGTTCGGTCGGCCACGCCGACAGCTCGGGCACTATCCCGGCTCGCCGCGCCTGATCCGGCTCGCGTTGCGGGCAGGCGACCGGTTCGTCGCCTGCGAATTCCAGCCGCGCGAGGCGTTGGCGCTCAAGCGCGAATTCGCGGGCGATCGCGCGGTCGAGGTGCGGCAGGCCGACGGTTATCAGGCGCTGAAGGCGCTTCTGCCGCCACCGGAGCGCCGTGGGCTCATGCTGATCGATCCGCCGTTCGAGGCGGCCGACGAGTTCGAACGGCTGCTGCGCGCCCTGCGGCATGGGCTTCGCCGCTTCGCGACCGGCTGCTACGCGGTCTGGTATCCGGTCAAGGACACTGCCGCGACGGACTTCGCAGGGGCGCTTGCGGCCCTCGCGCTGAAGCAGTTGACGCTCGAACTGCGGCTGGGCGGGCCGGTCGAGCCAAGCGGGCTCGCGGCCTGCGCTCTCGCCGTGATCAATCCACCCTGGAAATTCGAGCAGGCAATGCGCGAGGCGCTGCCATGGATCGCCGAGCGTCTCGGGCACGGCGTCAGGGCGATCGTGCGCGCCGGGTCAGCCAGCGCGCCGGTTCCGGCGCCAGAACCATGATCGTGAAGGCGATGAAGCAGAGCAAGGCTCCGGCCAGGATCGCGCCGGCATAGGAGCCGAAGAAGTCATAGGCATAGCCCGCGGCCGGCGAGCCGAGCAGAGCCCCGAAGGCGACCCCGCTATAGAGCGCGCCAATGACGGCGCCGAGGGCCCGGCCGCCGAAATAGTCCGCGGCGAGAGACGGCGCGATGGCCACGAAACCGCCGTAGAACGCCCCGAACAGCAAGGCGAAGAAGACGAGCGCAGTCGCGCTCGTCGACAGCGACCACACGACCAGCATGACGCCTGCGCCGATCAGCATCAGGGCGAAGGAGAGCCGGCGGCCGAGCCACGGGGTGATGCTCGCGAACAGGAATCGGCCCACCGTGCTGCCGACGCCCAGCAAGGTGATCAGCAGCACCCCGAACCCCGATCCCAGGCCGATATCGCGCACGTAAGGCACGAGATGGACGAAGGGGGTAAACAAGCCGAACGACATCAAGAGCGCCGCCGTGTAGACGGCCCAGAACGGCCCGGTCCGCACGGCCTGGGCGAGCGTGAAGCCGGAGGACGAGGGCGACGCCTTGCCGGCGGCTGCAGCCTCGCCGTCCGGCTCCAGCCCATAGAAATGCGGACCGCGGCGGATCAGCAGCCCGGCGACGCCCGCGCCCAGCACCGTGAGGGCGGCCAGCACGAGATAGGTGTCACGCCAGCCGATACGGGCGATCAGCGCGTTCGCAAGCGGTGCGCCGATCAAGGTTCCGACCCCGATGCCGGCCACGGCGAGGCCGCTTGCCGTGCCGCGCCGCCGCACGAACCAGTGCTGGACGGCGGTCACACTCGGCACGTAGGAGAAGCCCACGCCCAGTCCCACACCGAGGCTGTAGCCGAGATAGACCTGCCACAGCGTGGAAGCGTGGGCGGCGATCACCAGACCGAGCGCGACGATCAGCAGGCCTCCGGTCACGACGGGCCGCGGGCCGACGCGGTCGCCGACCAGGCCCGCCGGCAGGCCGAGCAGGAAGTAGAGAAACGCCGCGATCGAGAAGACGAGCGAGGTCTCGCCGCGCTGGGCGCCGAACTCCGCCTCGAGCGGACCGAAGAAGGCGGCGAAGGAATAGGCGACGGCATAGCCTGTCAGCATGCAGACGAAGGCGCCGGCCACCACGCGCCAGCCGGGGAAGACACGCGTTTGGATCACTTCTTGCCGCCGCCATCGTTCTTGTCGTCAGGTTTCCAGCCCCACAGCTTGCGGGCGGCCTCGGCGATGCGGGGGTCGAGCTCATGCTCGGTGATCTTCACGCCGCGGCCCAAGGCGTCGGCGATGATGGCCAAGGCCGCGAGGCGCGCCTGCTTCTTGTGGTCGGTCGGAATGACGTGCCACGGCGCGTGATCGGTGTCGGTCTTGTCCAGCATGTCCTTGTAGGCTTCGAGATACTGTTTGCGCTTGGCGATGTTGCGGAAATCCTCGAGACCGAGCTTGTGGCGCTTGTACGGCTTGCGAAGCCGCTCGATCGTACGTCGCTTCTGTTCCTCGGCGCTGACATGGAAGAGGAGCTTGATGACATGTACGCCGTCGTCCGTGAGCTGGCGTTCGAATTCGTTGATCTCCCGATAGGCGCGCTTCCAGGCCGCTTCGTCGCAAAAGCCCTCGATGCGTTCGACCAGCACACGGCCATACCAGGTGCGGTCGAAGATCGCCCAGTTGCCGGGCGCCGGCAGCCTTTCCCAGAACCGCCAGAGATAGTGCCGGCCCTGCTCGGCAGGCGTGGGCGCGCCGATTCGCCAGACATGTGTCGAACGGGGCTCCAGGCCGTAGATGATGCGCTGGATCGCGCCACCCTTGCCGGCGGCGTCCCAACCGTCGATGCCGATGATCACCCGGCCACCGGTCCGCATATGATGCACCTGGAGATCCAGCAGCCGATGCTGCAGCTTCTTGAGCTTGTGCTCGTAGGTCTCGTCGTCGATCGGCTCGTCGATCATCTCGATATGGTCGAGCACCGGCCATTTGCCCATCGTTTCCCTCCGGCAGCCGATCGTGCCAGCCGGCGATCATCGACGCAATTTGCCATCCTGATTGACAGGCTGGACGCCCACCGCGACTAATCCCTCCGATGGTTTCGACTCCCATTTTCAAATATGTCGAACAGGGTGGCACGCCCGTTCTCCAGGCTTCGGGCAACTGGACCGTGTTCAGCATCCGGGGTCTGCGACGTCGACGGCGGCTGAACCGCGATCGGCCGCCGGTCCGACAGGAGCCGCGGCTCATCGACATCACCGGTGTGGAACGCCTCGATACGGCCGGCGTTCTGGAGCTGTTGCAACTCGCGGGAGGCGGACGGGATACCCCCGTGCGGGCGAGAGAGCAGGGTCAGGCCGACCTCTTTCGCGTGGTCCAGTCGCACAATGTCCAGACGCCATCCGAACCGCATGTCAACTGGATATCGAACTGGCTCGCCGAGGTCGGACACAGCCTGGTCGACATCTATCTTCAAATCATCGCGCTCTGCGACTTCTTCGGCGAGATCCTGGTCGTCACCGCGGGTGCGCTCGCGCAACCGAAGCGGTTTCGTCCCTCCGCCATCGTGCGGCAGATGTACGAAGTATGGATTGCGGCGCTTGCCATCGTCGGCGTGCTTTGCTTCCTGATCGGCGTCGTGATCGCCTATCAGGGCGTGCAGCAGCTCAGACAGTTCGGAGCGGAGACCTTCACTGTCGAGGCGGTCGGCGTCGGCATATTCCGCGAGCTGGGCGTGCTCCTCACCGCCATTATCGTCGCCGGCCGCTCGGGCAGCGCGTTCACCGCCCAGATCGGCACGATGCAGGTCAACCAGGAGGTCGATGCCATGCGCACCATCGGCCTCAATCCGATCGAATGGCTGGTCCTGCCACGGATCCTCGCGCTCCTGCTCTCGATGCCGCTGCTCGTGTTCTGGGGCAATATGGCGGGCTTGCTGGGTGGCGCGGTGGCCTGCACCATCTATCTCGACTTCACCTTCGTGCAGTTCTTCGCCCGCTTGCGCGATACGGTCGGCATCTGGAACTTCTATACCGGCATGATCAAGGCGCCGGTGTTCGGCATGATCATCGCCGCGATCGGCTGCTTCGAGGGACTTCAGGTCCGCGGCAGCGCCGAGAGCGTCGGCCAGCTGACCACCCGATCGGTAGTGGAATCGATCTTCTGCGTCATCGTGCTCGACGCGGTGTTCTCCATCATCTTCCTGCTCGCGGGCGTGTGATGGCCGAAGGCGGACAACTCGCCGACCATCGCAACGGCCGCGACGTGATCCTCAGGCTGCGCGGCGTGCGCACGCAGTTCGGCGACCACGTGATCCACGACCATCTCGATTTCGACATGTTTCGCGGGGAGGTGGTCGGGCTGGTCGGCGGTTCGGGTACCGGCAAGTCGGTCCTGCTGCGCACCATCATTGGCCTCAATCCCGCGCGTCGCGGTGAGATCGAGATTCTCGGCACCAACACGCGCCACCTGCGCGGCAAGGCGGAGCACGCCCTGCATGCGCATATGGGCGTGCAATTCCAGGACGGTGCGCTGTTTTCGTCCCTCACGGTAGCCGAGAACATCATGGTGCCGATCCGCGAGCACGCGGGCCTCGAGGAAGAGGCCATGCGCTGCATTGCCGCCCTCAAGATCGCGCTGGTGGGTCTGCCGCCGGACAGCGGCGAAAAGAGGCCGTCGGAGCTGTCCGGTGGCATGCGCAAGCGCGCCAGCCTGGCGCGCGCACTTGCCCTCGATCCCGAACTCCTGTTCCTCGACGAGCCGACCGCCGGTCTCGACCCGATCGGCGCCGCCCACTATGACGAGCTCGTGCGGGAGCTTCAGCAGAGCCTGGGCCTCACCGTGTTGATGGTGACGCACGACCTCGACAGCCTCTATGCTGTCTGCGACAGGATTGCAGTCCTGCTCGACAAGCGCGTGGTGGCAGGTACCATGGACGAGTTGCTGGCCTACGATCATCCGTGGGTGCAGGAATATTTCCACGGGCCGCGCGGGCGGGCGGCAGCGACGGGGCAGGAGCGAAAAGCAGCGTCCAATGGAAAATAAGTCGCCTTATGTGCTGATCGGCGCGGCGATGATCCTGTTTGTCGTCTCCCTCGTCGGCTTCGTCATCTGGAAGCTGCGCGAGGGCGATCAGACCTCGTACGCCTACTACGTCATCCTGTTCTCGGGCGACGTCCAGGGACTGAGCGTCGACTCGCCGGTCTACTACCGCGGCCTGCGCGTGGGCCGCGTGCAGGACATCGAGCTCACTTCGCGGCGCGACGTCCAGCGCAGCACGGGTCGCGAGCGCCTGAGCGAGAAGATCGAGGTCACGGTCGCGGTGGCCTCGCAAATCGACATTCGCGAACGGTCCTACGCGGTGTTCGAGAAGCCGTTCATTGCCGGCGCAGCCTATATCCAGATCGTGGGGCGGCTCGAATCCGACGAGATCAAGCCGAAGAAGAAGCTCGGCGACAAGCCGTATCCGGAAATCCGGGAAGGAGCGTCCTTCCTGCAGGCGACCTCGACCTCGGCCCAGGAGCTTCTCAGCAAGGCGAGTGTGACGGTCGATCGCCTGAACACACTGCTCAGCGAGGACAACCTTGCCGCCTTCAGCGATACGATGCGCAATATCTCGACCGTGACGGGTGGCGTCGCCAAGCAGGACGCGGCGATCCAGTCGGCCCTCGCGCAGCTTCCCGGCGCCGTCGCCGATTTCCATCAGACCTTCGACAAGCTGAACAAGCTTTCAGATTCGCTCGCTCTGATGGCGATGGAACTCGGACCGCAGGACGCGCAGACCCGCAAGGCGCTCGCGGGCAGGAACAAGGGCGAGCTGGCGAAGACCATCGACGACGCGAGGGTGGCGCTCAACAGCATCAACGGCGCGGCGAGCCAGCTCAACAAGCTGCTGACCGCAAGCCGCCAGCCAATGCAGCAATTCTCGCAAACCGGACTTACGGAGCTCTCGCTCGCGATACACGAGCTCAGGGAGCTGACGGCCAATCTCAACATCATTGCCACCAAGCTCGAGCGCGATCCGGCGGGCTTCGTGTTCAGCGGCAAGCAGGGGTACACGCCCAAATGATGCGCTTTGCTGCGGCAGCCGCCGCGCTGCTGCTGGGCGGCTGCGCGCTGATCCAGGCGGCCGAAGAACCGACCAATCTCTACCAGGTCACGCCCAAGAGCACCTTCGATCCCGATCTTCCGAGCGTGCGCTGGCAGCTCGCGGTGGAGGTTCCGGCGGCGGCGGCCAATCTCAATACCGGCCGCATCGCCATCGCCCACTCGCCGACCTCGTTCGACTATTACGCCAAGACGGCGTGGACCGACCGCGCCCCGCTGATGGTGCAGACGCGTATCGTCGATTCCTTCGAGAACTCGCGCAAGATCATAGCGGTGGCCCGCGAGTCGATCGCTCTCGTGCCCAACTATCTGCTGCAGCCCGACCTGCGCAATTTCGAGGCGATGTACTACTATGGCGGTCCGCCGATCGCCCATGTGCGCATCGTCGCCAAGCTGGTCCAGATGCCGGACCGGCAAATCATCGGCGAGGCGACCTTCGAGCGTTGCGTGCGGGCGCGTGCCGACAAGGTTCCGAAGGTCGTGGAAGCGTTCGATCAGGCGCTGGGCAGCGTCATCAAGCGCCTGGTGGCCTGGACGCTGCGCACGCCATCGCCAAGGCTGCCGACAGAGCAGACCGCAGCTGACATCAGCAAATTTCGCAATCCCGCCAATGTCGTGGTCGACAGCACCAATTGCCCCGTTGGCAGCGACTCGTCGATGGTGCCCGTTACTGACGAGCCCTGAGCAGACGGCTACCGCCGATCAGGCGCGGGTCTTGACCATGGACCAGCCAAGATCGGCCATCGCCCTGGCGCGATTGCCGTACTTCGTCGCCGTGGTCGAGGAGGCATTGCCGTCGAGCCCGCGCTTGTAGACGCCTTGCACGATCGCGGCGAGGCGAAAGAGCGAAAAAGCGACATAGAAGTCCCAGTGCTCGATGCCCTGCCGGCCGGTGCGGCGGGCATAGGCGGCCAGGTATTCAGCCTCGCCCGGGATGCCGAATGCCTCGAGGTCCATGCCGGCATAGCCGCCCGAGGCGCCGAAGCCCTGGCCGAAATGATACATCATGCAGTTGTAGCCGAGATCGGCCAGCGGGTGCCCGAGCGTGCTGAGTTCCCAGTCGAGCACGCCGATGATGCGCGGCTCGGTCAGATGCACGATCGTGTTGCCGAGGCGATAGTCGCCATGGTTGATGCGCGTCTCGTCGCCCGGCGGAATATTGGCCGGCAGCCACTGCTTCAGGTGTTCCATCGACTCGATGTGCTCGGTGCGCGCCAGATCGTATTGACTCGACCAGCGTGCGATCTGTCGCGGGATGTACTGCCCCTCGCGACCGTATTCGGCCAGGCCGACGGCGCGATAGTCGACATTGTGGATGCGGGCCAGCACGTCGTTCATCGAGTCGAAGATGCGGCCGCGATCGGCCGGCGACACCTCCGGCATGTTCGGATCGGCGAAGATCCGGCCAGGCATGAACTCCATGATGTAGAAGGCGGTCCCGATCACCGCGTCGTCCTGGCAGAGCAGGTACGGCTTGGGCACGGGCACGTCGGTGTGGTCGGACAGCGCCTTGATGACGCGGAATTCGCGATCGACCTGGTGAGCCGAGGGCAGGAGCTTGCCCGGTGGCTTCTTGCGCAACACGAACATGCGTCCGGCGGCATCCGTTAGATGGAACGTCGGATTGCTCTGCCCGCCCTCGAACTGCAGAACGCGCAGGGGGCCACGGCAGCCGTCTATATGCGAAGCCATATAGCGGGCGAGACACGCCTCATCGAATACATGGGCGTCGCGAACGGGCGTCAGGTTCGAGGGCAATTCGGACATTGGTATGGCAGGGTCATGTCGTTTCGGGGATGCAGGCGTTCTAGCGGCGTCCGACCACTTTTTCGAGGGATGTTTGGGGACGATGCGGCGTAGCGAATCACAAGACGGCAAATGTGTCGTCGAAACACGCCCAGAGGACATGAATGTCAACACTTCGCCATATCCCGTACGCGGTACTGACGGCGGGCAGTTTGCTCGTCGGCGGCGGCGCGTACGCGCAATCGATGTACAGCATCGATCAGCGCCAGGCCGAGCAGCAGGACTGGATCCGTCACGGTGTCCGTGACGGTCAATTGACTCCCGGTGAGACGGCGCGCCTCGAGCAGGGCGAGCACGCCATCAACCGCGCCCAGGCGCGTGCAGAGGCCGACGGCCATGTGTCGCCGTGGGAGCGGCAGCGTATCGACGGCATGGTCAACCGCGAGAGCCACCAGATCTACCGTCAGAGCCACGACAACCAGCAGGCGTGGGACCGGGGCGGCCGCGATGGCTGGGGCCGCGCGGGATGGCAGGACCGCAATGGCTGGCGTGCACACGACGGAGGTTGGGGTTACCGCGACGCCGACCGCCGCGACTGGGGCCACGACCACGACGGGAACGGCAATCAGCATGGCTGGGATCATCGCCAGGCGGACAACCGCGACTGGGGCCGTGACCACAACTGGAACGGCAACCAGAATGGTTGGAATCAGAACGGCCAGCACGGATGGAACGGCGGCACGCCCGGCCAGCAGCACTCCTGGAGCGGCAATTCCGGCCAGGGCGGCTGGCAGCATGGCTCGACATCGAGCCAAGGCAATCAGGGTGGCGGCTGGCAACACGGCGGAACGGCGACGCCGGGTACCGGCATGGCAAGTACCGGGTCGCACAGCTGGTCCGGCGGCAGTTGGGGCGGCGCTCAGCAGGCTGGGCAGCAGGGCCCACGGATGATGCCCGCCGCTGCGCCCGCGGCGCAGGCCTGGACGCAGTCCCGCACGACGACCACGACACAGAGCTGGAACCAGCCGCGTACGGCGAGCAACTACGGGAGCCGGACGTATAGCGGCGGACGGAGCTTCGGCCACCGCTGAGATCATTGTACGGACAGTGCGAGGTTCGGCCGGCGACTTCCGTGGGAAGTCGCCGGCTCCTTCGACCGTCAGTTGACCTGCCGTTCGCGGTCGCCCCAGTAGGCCTTGCGCAGTTCGCGCTTCAGGATCTTGCCGGTGGGATTGCGCGGCAGGGCATCGATGAAGTCGATTGACTTCGGTAGCTTGTAGCCTGCGATCCTGTCGCGCGCCCAATCGATAAGTTCGCCCGGCATCACCTCGGCGCCGGCTTTCCTCACCACCACCGCCTTGACGGCTTCGCCCCAGCGTTCATCGGGCACGCCGATCACCGCTACATCGGCCACGGCCGGATGGCCGAAGAGCGCGCTCTCGACCTCCGCCGGATAGATGTTCTCGCCTCCCGAGACGATCATGTCCTTCACGCGATCGTGGATGTAGAGGTAACCTTTGCCGTCGAGATAGCCCGCGTCCCCGCTCAGGAACCAGTCGCCCTTGAAGGCGCGCGCCGTCGCTTCCGGCAGTTTCCAGTAGCCGCCCATCACCTGCGGTGAGCGGATGGCAATCTCGCCTACCTCGCCCACCGGCCGATCGTGCCCGTTCGCGTCGACGATCCGCAGCTCCACCTCCTTCTGGGCGTAGCCGCAGGACAGGAGCTTCCTCGGGTCGGACGGGTCGTGATCTTCGGGCGGCAGGAGCGTGACGGCGCCCGTCGTCTCGGTCAGCCCGTAAACCTGCTGGAAGCCGCAGCCAAAGACCGCCATCGCCTGCTTGAGCAATTCGGCCGGGATCGGGGCAGCGCCATACACGATCAGCTTCAGGCTCGAGAGATCGGTCTCGCGGATCTGGGGCGCCTGCACGAGGAACAGGATCATCGCCGGCACCAACAGGATGACCTCGATGCGCTCGCGCTGGATGAGCTCGAGGATCTCGGCCGCTACGAACTCGCGCACCACATGGTTGACCGCGCCGGCATAAAGGCCGGCCATGCCCCAGCCGGCGCCGCCGATATGGAACATCGGCAGGCAGACGATGGTGCCGGCCCCCGGCTTGAACTGCCAGCTCTCCGTCCATGTCCGGAACATGAAAGCGAAGTTGGCATTGGTCAGCTCGGCGCCCTTCGGCAGCCCCGTCGTGCCGCTGGTGTAGAATTGGACCGCGGTCTCCGACGGTTTGGCCGGCAGTTGCGGATCGAGATCGGGATGCCGGTCGCGCCAGAAGGGGAAGGGCTCCCAGCCGGGGCGAGTGCCGGACAGCGCCACGATGCGGCGCACGTCACGCAAGTGATCGTGAATCCTGTCGATCACCGGAAAGAACTCCTCGCCCACGAACAGGATCTCGGCTTCGGCATCGTTCAGGATATGGAGAACTTCGGGTGCTGCGAGCCGCCAGTTGACCGAAACCATCACCGCGTTAGCCTTGGCCACGCCGAAAAGAAGCTCGAAGTAGAGGTCGCTGCTTTTGTCGAGATGGGCAACGCGGGTACCCGGCTTTATTCCTTCAGCGATCAGGCCCTGTGCCACGCGATTGGCTGCACGATCGAGCTGGTCGTAGGTCGTCGTCCGCCCCCGATAGACCAGGGCGGCAGCGTCGCCGCGCCGCATGGCGTGGGTGCGCACGATGTCGCCCAGTCCAACCATCTCCATACCCATCTCGCGCTACTCCCTTCGCTTGATACCAATGGTCCCTGGAGTGCGACGAATTTCGAGTGATTTCAAGAAATTGATCACCTACTGTCGGTCGAAGAGCGAGGTTTGCGGAGGATCATGGGCAAGCGCATATTGGTGACCGGCGGGGCGGGATTTCTGGGTTCTCATCTGTGCGAGCGCCTGCTGCGGGCCGGCAACGACGTGTTGTGTGTCGACAACTATTTCACCGGCAACAAGGACAACGTCGCCGCCTGCCTCGATCATCCGCACTTCGAGCTGATGCGCCACGACGTGACGTTCGCGCTCTATGTCGAGGTCGACGAGATCTACAACCTCGCCTGTCCGGCCTCGCCGATCCACTACCAGCACGATCCGGTGCAGACGACCAAGACCAGCGTCCATGGCGCCATCAACATGCTCGGCCTGGCCAAGCGGCTGCGGGCCAAGATCTTCCAGGCCTCGACCAGCGAGGTCTACGGCGACCCCAACGTCCATCCCCAGGTCGAGAGCTATCGCGGCAACGTCAACCCGCTGGGGCCGCGCGCCTGCTATGACGAAGGCAAGCGCTGCGCGGAGACGCTGTTCTTCGACTACTGGCGGCAGCATCGGTTGCGCATCAAGGTGGCGCGCATCTTCAACACCTACGGCCCGCGCATGCATCCCAACGACGGCCGGGTGGTGTCGAACTTCATCGTCCAGGCGCTCAAGGGCGAGGACATCACGATCTACGGTGACGGCATGCAGACCCGCGCGTTCTGCTACGTCGACGACCTGATCGAGGGCTGGATCCGGCTGATGGAGCAGACGCCGGACGATTTCACCGGGCCGGTCAATCTCGGCAACCCGGTCGAGCTGCCGGTGCGGCATCTCGCCGAGAAGATCCTGGGGCTGGTCAACGGCCGCTCGAAGCTGGTCTTCCAGCCGCTGCCGGTCGACGACCCGATGCAGCGCTGCCCCGACATCACCCTGGCCCGCCAAAAACTGGGCTGGGAGCCGAAGGTCGGCCTCGACGACGGCCTCGCCACGACCATCGCCTATTTCGATGGCCTCCTGAAGAGCAACAAGGCCCTGCGGCGCGTGGGCCGCTGAGCGGCGACGACGCGCCTTCGGCCGCGGCGCGATGCGATTACTGGGCCGCGACGGCCCGGGGAAGGGCGTTGACGACCGACGCCTTGCCCGACGTCATCTCGTCGTAGATCCACTTGTAGGTCTTTTCCATGCCGTCCTCGAGACGGATGGACGGGGCCCAGTTCATCACCTTCTTGATCAGCGTATTGTCGCTGTTGCGGCCGCGCACACCCTTGGGAGCATCGAGGTTGTAGCGGCGCTTCAGCTTCACGCCGGCAATCTTCTCGACGATGTCGACCAGGCGGTTGATGCTGACCAGCTCGTCGCTGCCGATGTTGAGCGGCTCCACGATGTCGCTGTTGAGCAGCTTGATCGTGCCCTCGGTGCAGTCGTCGATGAACATGAACGAGCGCGTCTGCTGACCGTCGCCCCAGATCTCGATCTCGTGCCTGCCCGACAGCTTGGCCTCGATGACCTTGCGGCACATCGCTGCCGGTGCCTTCTCGCGGCCGCCATCGTAGGTGCCGTTCGGGCCATAGACGTTGTGATAGCGTGCGACGCGGGTGGCGATGCCGTAGTCCTCGCGGAAGTGGCGGGCCATGCGCTCGCTGAACAGCTTCTCCCAGCCGTAGCCGTCTTCCGGCAGCGCGGGATAGGCATCCTCTTCCTTGAGCGCAGTCACGTCGGGGTCGGTCTGCTTGTCGCCGTTGTAGACGCAGGCCGACGAGGAGAAGAAGAAGCGCTGTGCGCCGGCTTCCTTGGCGGCCATCAGCATGTGGGTGTTGATCAGCACCGAAAGCATGCACTCGGCCTTGTGGGTCTCGATGAAACCCATGCCGCCCATGTCGGCGGCAAGATTGTAGATCGTCCGCGCACCCTTGGCGGCGGTGCGGCAGGCCTCGAGAAGGGAAAGGTCACCGACCTGGTTCTCGACGCCCGGGCTCTTCTGGTACCACTCGACGAGCGGCTTCACATCGACCGCGCGGATCCTGGTGTGGCCGCGCTTCTGCAACTCGTGGACCAGATGGCCGCCGATAAATCCACCAGCACCGGTAACGACGACAAGATCATCCTTGGACATGAACAGGCCTTTCGAAATCAACGCGAGGGCGTGTCTCCCGGACTTACCGATGTCTCGGTTTCACGCCAGCGCTCGCACTTGGACGGACCGCTGATAGTGCTCGTTTGCGCGTCCGACGCTCGACCGTCAAGCCTTGCTCGGAATTGTCACGGATAAGTTGCAAGGCGGATGAAAACAGGTGGTCCGTATCAGATATTTGCCATATACCAACACACTAGCCGTTGTTTCACGTCGTGCTCGCCGACATCACTCCCGTCATCCTGACCTTCAATGAGGCGGCGAACATCGGCCGCTCGCTCGAGCGTCTGGCGTGGGCTCGCGAGATCGTCGTGGTCGACAGCGGTTCGACCGACGAGACGCTGGCGATCGCCGAGCGCTTTGCCAATGTCCGCATCGTGCATCGGCCGTTCGACAGCCACGCGCGTCAGTGGCGCTTCGCGACGACCGAGACGGATCTGACAAGCGACTGGGTCCTTCGGCTCGACGCCGACTACATGATGGAGCCGGCCCTTCGCGAGGAGATCGCCAACCTGAGGCCCGACGGCACCGTCGCTGCCTATCGCATTGCCTTCACATACTGCATTGACGGCCGCCCGTTGCGCGCTTCGCTCTATCCCGCCCTTCCGGTTCTCTTTCGCCGTGGGCATGGACGCTTCGAGCAGGACGGACATACCGAGAAGCTCGCGATCGACGGACTCATCGTGCCGCTCCGGGGCCGCCTGCTGCATGACGATCGAAAAGATCTCGGGCGGTGGGTCCGCAACCAGATGCGCTACCAGGCCTGCGAGGCGGCCAAGCTTGCCAGCCGGTCCTGGTCCGAACTCAGTTGGGCCGACCGCGTGCGGCGTACCCGGGTGTTCGGGCCGATCGCCGTCGCGCTCCATTGCCTGATCGTCAAGGGGCTCCTGTTCGATGGCAGGGCGGGCCTGCTCTACACCGCCCAGCGTGTCACGGCCGATCTGATCCTCTCCATGCATCTGCTGCAGCGCGATCTCGGTAAGCTGGGCAAATGACCTACATCCTCGGGCTGAATGCCTACCATGCCGACGCCGCGGCTTGTCTGGTCAAGGATGGAGAGCTGGTCGCCGCCGTCGAGGAAGAGCGCTTTCGACGCATCAAGCATTGGGGCGGCTTTCCCAGCGAGTCGATCCGCTATTGCCTCGCGGAAGCGGGCATCGAGCTTGCCGATGTCGCCCATGTCGCCGTCAACACCGACAATCGGGCGCAGCGGTGGCGCAAGCTCGCCTTCGTCCTGACCTCCGGCATCAGTCCCGCCTATGTCGCCAGGCGTCTGCGGGCGCGGGCGCAGCGCGCCGACGTCAAGGGCGAGCTCGAGAAACATCTGCCCGATCAGGAATTTCGCGGCTCCGTCCATGCCGTCGAGCATCATCTTTGTCATCTTGCCTCGGCCTTCTTCGTCTCGCCCTACGCGAAGGCTGCGGCGGTATCGGTCGATGGCTTCGGCGATTTTTCGTCCGCCGCATGGGGCCTGGGCGAGGGCGGGAAGCTGTCGATCGAAGGTGGGGTCTTCTTTCCGCATTCGCTGGGCGTGTTCTACGAGGCGATCACGCAATTCATCGGCTTTCCCCACTACGGTGACGAATACAAGGTGATGGGGCTGGCACCCTATGGCGAGGCGCGCTTTCTCGAGCCGATGAAGAATCTGGTCCGGCTGAAGAATGATGGCCGGTTCGAGCTCGGTCTTCGCTACTTCCGGCACGCGGCGGGGGAGGGCGCGAACTACGAGGTGAAGGATGGCATTCCCTCGGGCGGCCGGCTCTGGAGCGATGCTTTGCCCTCGCTGCTGGGCGCTGCGCGCGACCCGGCCGCGCCGCTCGAAGATCGCCACCGCGACATCGCTCGCTCGGCGCAGGTCACTTACGAGGATGCCTTCTTCAACCTCATGCAAGCAGTGCACCGGCGCTGCGGGCTCGAGGCCGTCGTGCTCGCCGGCGGCTGTGCCTACAACTCGGTCGCCAACGGCAAGATCTTCGAGCGCACGCCGTTCAAGAAGGTCTATATCCAGTCCGCGGGCGGCGATGCCGGCGGCGCCATCGGCGCGGCTTTCGCAACCTGGCACAAGGTCGAAGGCGACCGGATGCACCGCCGCTTCGTGATGGAGCATGCCTATTGGGGACCGTCCGCCTCTCCGCGCGACGTCGCGGCGGCGCTCGGCGCACGGCAGGTGGATTTCGATGCGGCCGGCTGCACCATCGAGCAGATCGGCGACGAGCAGGCGCTTTGTCGGCGCACCGCCGCGGCGATCGCCGATGGCAAGGTGATCGGCTGGTTCCAGGGACGGCTCGAATGGGGGCCGCGCGCGCTCGGCAACCGTTCGATCCTGGGCGATCCGCGTCGTGCCGACATGAAGGATATCCTCAATCTCAAGATCAAGCGCCGCGAGTCGTTCCGGCCGTTCGCGCCCTCGATCCTGCGCGAGGCGGTGAAGGACTGGTTCGAGACCGACGGCGACGTCCCCTTTATGATGCAGGTCTTCAAGATCCGCTCCGGGAAGCGCAGGGAGATCCCGGCCGTCACGCATGTCGACGGCAGCGGTCGGCTGCAGACCGTGGGCCGTTCGGCCAATCGGCGCTATTGGACGTTGATCTCGGCCTTTCGCGATCTCACCGGCGTGCCGATCGTGCTCAACACCAGCTTCAACGAGAACGAGCCCGTAGTGTGCCGGCCCGAGGAGGCCATCGACTGCTTCCTGCGCACCAGGATGGACGTGCTGGTCCTGGGCGATACCTTCATTTCGCGATGATCGCGCTCAGCGCGGCATCGCCCGGCGCCAGCGCAGCGTGTCATCGATCTGGGTGGCAAGGTCGCGGATCGGCCGCCAGCCGAGTTCCCGCGCCGACTTGGAAATGTCGCCGACCAGCTTGGGCGAATCGCCGGGGCGGCGCGGCCCGACCTGGTGCGGCACCGGACAGCCGGCAATCCGCGCGGTTTCCGCGACCGCCTGCCTGACGCTGTAGCCGGTGCCGCTGCCGAGATTGAACGACTCGTGGATGCCATCGGCGGGCCGGCGTTTCAGCCAGCCGAGCGCCCGCACATGCGCGTCCGCAAGATCGCTGACATGGATGAAGTCGCGGATGCAGGAGCCGTCCGAAGTCGGATAGTCGGCGCCGAGGACGGTGAGGGCGGGACCGAGCCCAAGCGCCGCGTCCGCGGCCAGCGGCAAAAGGTGCGTCTCCGGCGCATGCGCCTCGCCGATCTCGCCGCCCTGGTCCGCACCCGCGGCATTGAAGTAGCGCAACGACGCCGAGCGCAGTCCACCGGCAGCCGCCTTCTCCAGGGCCTGTTCCACGCGCGCCTTGGACTCGGCATACGGACTGAGCGGCGCGATCCGGTGAGTCTCCGTCAGCAGGTCGGATTGCGGCAGGCCGTAGACGGCGCAAGAGCTCGAGAAGACGAAGGCATCCACGCCATGGCGCAGCGCGGCGTCGATCAGCGCGTGGGTCTTCGTCACGTTGTTGAGCATGTAGCGCTCGGGCTCGCGCACCGACTCGCCCACCTCGATGTATCCCGCGAGATGAACGATCGAACTCGGCCGGTGGCGCGCGAACACCTGGTCGAGTTGCTCGCTGTCGCCAATGTCGCCACGCTCGAGCGGTCCCCACTTGACCGCCCACTCATGGCCTTTCTCGAGCGAGTCGAAGCACACGGGAGTGAAGCCGGCCTCGGCCAGCGCCTTGGAGACGTGACTGCCGATGTAGCCCGCGCCACCCGCTACCAGTACGGCGCCACTCACGACCCGCCTCCATGACTGGTGCCGGGTGAGGGATTTGAACCCCCGACCTTCGGTTTACAAAACCGCTGCACTACCGCTGTGCTAACCCGGCCCCGCCCGGTCTCATACGTTTTGCCGACCATCATCCGCAAGCCACTCAGCAAGGAAAAAGCAAAAGAACAGCGGACGGGCTAGCCGCGCCGTCCGCGCGCCCATTCATACGCTGCAATCGCGGCGGCGTTCGAGACATTCAATGCGGAAAGACGGCCCATTGTCGGAATGATCACCAGACGATCACATTTTTCCTCGGTCAGCCGGCGCAGGCCTTCACCTTCGGCGCCCAGCACGATGCACACTCGCCCGCGCAGATCGAGCGTATCGATGGGCGCATCGCCGCGCTCTTCGAGCCCGTAGAGCCAGAAACCTGCCTGCTTGAGCTGCTCGAGCGCGCGCGCGAGGTTGACCGCGCGCACGAGCGGCACGAGCTCGAGGCCACCCGACGCTGCCTTGGCCAGCACACCCGTGTCGGCCGGGGCATGCCGCTCGGTGACGAGTACGCCGGCAAGGCCGAAGGCCGCCGCCGAGCGGAGGATGGCGCCGACATTGTGAGGGTCGGTCACCCGGTCGAGGGCGAACAACAGGGCGTCCTCGCGGCAGCGGGCCAGAACATCTTCCAGAGACGGTTCTTCCAGCGGCGCCGCGAGGGCAGCCATGCCCTGATGGACGGCGCCCGCGGGCAGGTGCCGCGCCAACTCCTCGCGCGAGACGATTTGCACCGATCGGCCGCTGAATTCGGCGGCCTCGCGGTCGGCGGCTTCCCTGGTCGCCAGGATCCGCTCGATCCGGCGTTCGGGGTTGGCAAGCGCCGCCAGCACCGGATGGCGGCCGTAGAGCCACATCGGCTGGTGGCCGCCGCGAGGCGGTTTGGCGGTGCGGAGCGGGCGCGAACGCATGGCGAGGGTTGTAAAGGGATTTGGCGCTTGACGTAACTCATTGGATTTGCGAGCAACGCGCGCCCGTTTTGGCGGGCCGAACAGGCTTATCTCGCGCTGCGTGCCGCAGGTTCGGAGGGGTGGCCGAGCGGTCAATGGCAGCAGACTGTAAATCTGCCGACTTCGCGTCTACGAAGGTTCGAATCCTTCCCCCTCCACCAACGGATTGCAGCGTACAGGTTGGCCCTGTCCAGGAGTTGCGGGTGTAGCTCAATGGTAGAGCTCCAGCCTTCCAAGCTGGCTATGCGGGTTCGATTCCCGTCACCCGCTCCAGGTCGGGGCGCATTGTCGAGGCGGAAAGAATCACGAGGACCGTGGCACCATGACGAAGGCGAAGTTTGAGCGGACGAAGCCGCACTGCAACATTGGGACGATCGGACATGTTGACCATGGGAAGACGTCGTTGACGGCGGCGATCACGAAGGTTCTGGCGAAGACGGGGGGAGCGACGTTCACGGC
>NZ_DATBFE010000071.1:0-84613 GCF_036558665.1 Reyranella sp.
AAGAACAGCCCCATGACGACGATCGCCGTGAGCACCCAGAAGAACAGGTAGCCATGCCTCCAGCCCAGCTCCGGCATATTGCCTGCCTCCCGGTCGAAGTTCATGCCGTAGACACCGGCGAGGAACGACAGCGGCATGAAGAAGACCGTGATCACCGCCAGCGTCTTCATCACTTCGGACATCCGGTTGGAGGCCTGCATCAGGTAGACTTCCATCAGGCCGTTGCACATCTCGCGGTAGCTTTCGAGCAGGTCGAGCACGGCGATGGAATGGTCGAAGCAGTCGCGCAGATAGGTGCGGGTGTCGGCGCTGATGACTGGCGTCTCGGGGCGCATCACCGCGAGGATGGTCTCGCGCTCCGCCCATTGCAGGCGGTGAAACGTCACGAGCGCGCGCCGGGCCTGATGGATATGGCTCAGCGTCGTCTTGGTCGGATGACCGAGCGCCTCGTCCTCCAGGAGCTCGAGGTGGTTGGCCAACGCTTCGATCAGCGGGAATTTGCGGTCCACGACAAGGTCGATCAGCGCATAGACAAGGTAGTCGATGTCCAGGGTGCGCAGCCGGGAGCCAGTCACCTGCAGGCGATCCCGCACCGGCTTGAAGATGTCGAGCTTGTGGTCGTGAAACGAGATGACGTAGTTGTCGCCAAAGAAGATGCTGACCTGACGCACCCGGATCTCGCCGTCCTCGTAGGCCGGGTCGTTGAGCACGATGAAGCCCTGGCCATCGTAGATGTCGAGCTTGCTCCTTTGGTGGGCATGGAACACGTCTTCCAGGGCGAGCGGATGCAGATTGAAGGCCGTGCCGAGGTCGTGCAGCATCTCCGAGCTGGCGCGGCCGGCGACATCGATCCAGGTGTGGCCGGGCGTGCCGAGATGAAACTGGCACTCGTCGACTTCGACGCCGTGCAGGACCTCGCATTCTTCCGGCGTGTATTCGACCAGCGTGAAATCGAGCGCCTCGTCGACGACAGGCGCACGCCCTGTCAAGAGGCCCGGCGCGGTCCCCGGAGGCGTATGACGGTGAACGAGGGCATCCATGGGGCTGCGCTTCCCGGAGGCGGTCAGACCTCCTTCATCACCTGCACCTCCGGGCGGCCGGCGAGATAGTCGCCGAGCTTGCGTCCCAGTTCCTTGAAATGCGGTGCTGCGCGATGAGCATCCAGCGCTGCCTGATCGGTGTAGCGCTCCAGCATGACATAGACGTTGACGTCGTCGGTCTTGTGCAGGGCATAGAGCTTGTTGCCCGGCTCGTCGGCCTGAACCTTGGCCTGCAACGCCTTCATGGTCGCCTCGAAGTCGGCGTTGGTCCCGGCCTTGACGGTGAGCTTCGCGATGACGCCGATCATGTGGCTTTCCCCTCTATTGCGGTCGTTTCCTCACAAGGTACTTGTGTTCGCCGTCACATACCAGCACACCGGCCTGATTGTGAATCGTGAGCTTCATGGTCACGACACCCGTCGCGCGACCCCCTTTCAGCTCGGTGACCTCCAGCATCGGATAAAGCGTGTCGCCACAATAGACGGCTTTCAGGAAACGTGAAGACTGCTCCAGGAATCCAACGAGCGAGTCGCCGATGAAATGCGGGAAGATGCCGCCGCCGGCGGCCCCCTGAATGGCCACCTGCAGGCCATGGGCCAACAGATCGCGGTGGCCACGGGCCTTGCAGTATTCGCGATCGTAGTGGATCGGATGATTGTCGCCACTCGCCGACTGGAAGGCAGCGAAAAGTGCTTCAGTCTGCGTGCGCGAGTTGATGTAGAACCTGCGCCCAACCTCGAGGTCCTCGAACCAGTGCGTCGGACCGAATCGATGTTCGGCGGGATCGAAAGGCTTGCCCGATTGCTCGCTCATGCTACGGCCGTCTTCGCCTTGCGTCCGAAGCCGTCGAACAGGTCGAGCATGCGCTCGCGCCAAGCCCAGACGATGTCCTCCTTGTCCAGGAGCTCGAGATCCCTCGCGAAGGAGCGCGGCCATAGAAGGCTGCCGAACAGGATGTAGTCGGCATAGGCCGGCGCAGTGCCGGAAAGGAACGGCTGCTCCTTCATCACACGGCGGACTGGCTCGAGCGCCTGCCGGAAAGCCACCACACCCTTCTCGCGGGCGTTCTTCTGGACGGTGGCAAAGTCGGTCGTGCCGAGCCGCTTGCCACGCGATTCGATGATGTAGTCTCTGTCCTGCGGTCGCACGGTCTGCGGCATGTCGCCCACGACCATTGGAAAGATCAGGATGTGAAGCGAGGTATCCGCCCAGCCGTTGACGAAGCGTGCATGAGCCTTGGCCGGATCGTCGGGGAACAGCGGCTTCCCGGGATAGGCCTTCTCGAGATGCAGGGCGATCGCCCAGCTATCCTTCACGACATGCGTGCCGTCATGGATCACCGGCACGGTCTGGGACTGCGCAAAGGCGATCTTGTCCTTCTCGGTGAAGCCCATCGGCTCGTCGCGCCAGACGAGCCCCTTGTGCTTGAGCGCAAGCTTGGTCCGCCAGCAGAAGGGACTGGGGCGAACGTCGTTGTCGAAGACCAGATCGTAGAGCGTGATCACGCCAACCTCACTTGCCGTCGAGCATCCTGACAATGCCGGAGAAGTCCTTGGCGCCGTTGCCGCCGTTCACGAACAGGCTGAAGAGCTGCGCTGCCTCGGCACCGAGCGGCGTCGTCGCGCCGGCGGCCGACGCCGCCTGCTGTGCGAGCATCAGGTCCTTCAGCATCATCGCTGCCGTGAAACCCGGCTGGTAGTCGCGATTGGCCGGTGACGTCGGCACCGGTCCTGGCACCGGGCAGTAATTGGTGAGCGACCAGCACTGGCCGGACGCCGTCGAGGCCACGTCGAACAGCTTCTGCGCATCGAGTCCGAGGCGCTTGGCCAGCATGAAACCCTCGCTGACGGCGATCATCGAGACGCCGAGGATCATGTTGTTGCAGATCTTGGCGGCCTGGCCGTTGCCGCTGCCGCCGGCATGGACGATGTTCTTGCCCATCTTCTCCAGGATCGGCCGCGCCTTGGCGAAGGACGAGTCGGAACCACCGACCATGAAGGTTAGTGTACCCGCGGTCGCGCCGCCTACGCCGCCCGACACCGGGGCATCGATCATCTCGTGGCCGCCTTTCCGGGCCAGCGCTCCGACATGACGCGCGCTTTCGACGTCGATGGTGGAGCAGTCGATCAGCAACACCCCCTTCTTGACATTGGGCAGCACATCCTTCTCGTAGACCTCGCGCACATGCTTGCCTGCCGGCAGCATGGTGACGACGATCTCCGCGTCCTTGACGGCTTCGGCGGCGCTCTTGGCTTTGTGCGCCCCCTTCTCGACCGCCGCTGCGACGGCCGCATCCGACAGATCGAACGCCGTCACCTGATGCTGGGCCTTGCAAAGATTGGCCGCCATCGGGCCACCCATGTTGCCGAGACCGATAAAGGCGATCTTCGCCATGGCTTCCTCCTCGTCCGCTAGTCGAAGAACAGGTCGTTCGACACCGGCTTGAAATGTTCGTCGACCATCGCCTGCGTGACGCCTTCGATGTTCGAAGGGTTCCATTTGGGCTTCTGGTCCTTGTCGATCAGCAGCGCGCGCACGCCTTCGAAGAAGTCATGCCCCTCCTGCATACAGCGCTGCGACATGCGGTATTCGATCGTCATGGTGTCCTCGAACGACCGGTTGGCGCAACGCCTGAGCTGCTCCAAAGTGATGGCCATCGAGGTCGGCGAAAGCTTCATCAGCGCGGCGAGTTGCCTGTCGGCCCATTCGCCGTGCCGCTTCTTCAGCTTGGCGACGATTTCAGACAGCGATTCGGCCGAAAAGCACCGGTCGATGTCCTGCATCAGCGCCGGCAGCGCCGGTACGCCGGGATCCTCGGCAAAGCGGCCAACAATCTTGTCGACCTTCCTGTTGCCATCGGGACCGGAAAGATCGGCCGCCGCCAGCGCCGCCTGCAGCTCGCCGAGCTTTGCGCTCGGCACATGAGCTTGGACGATGCCAGCCCACACGGCATCGGCGGCCTTCAGGCGATGGCTGGTGAGCGCCAGGAACGTTCCGAGCGCCCCCGGCAGGCGCGACAGGAAGTAGCCGCCGCCGACATCGGGAAAGAGTCCGATGGTGGTCTCGGGCATGGCGAACAGGAACTTCTCGGTGGCAATCGAATGCGTGCCATGCACCGAAAGGCCCACGCCTCCGCCCATGTCGATGCCGTCGATCATGGAGATCCACGGCTTGGCGAAGCGGTAGATGCGCCGGTTGACGATATATTCATCGCGAAAGAAATCGCGGCGCGTAGTGCCCGAGGGATTGTCGCGCATCTCGCGATAGAGGCCGGTGACGTCGCCGCCCGCGCAAAAGGCGCGATCGCCCGCCCCGCGCAGGATCACGGCCTTGATGGCGTCATCCTTCTCCCATCGCGGCAGGACCCTTTCCATTTCCAGGATCATGCGGTGCGACAGCGAGTTCAGCGCCTTCGGCCGGTTGAGCGTGATGACGCCCAGGCCGTCCTTTACCTCGAATAGTATTTCCGCTTCCGCCATTCCACTCGCTATCCCATCAACAGACGCCGCGAAATGATCACGCGCATGATCTCGTTGGTGCCCTCGAGGATCTGATGAACGCGCAAGTCACGCAGATAGCGCTCGATGGGAAAGTCCTTCAAGTAGCCGTAGCCGCCATGCAGTTGCAGCGCCTCGTTGACGACGCGGAACCCGACATCGGTCGCGAAGCGCTTCCCCATCGCGGCCGCCTGTGTCGCCTCGGGCGACTTGGCGTCGAGCAGCGCCGCCGCGCGCCAGATCAGGAGGCGCGCGGCATCGAGTTCGGTCGCCATGTCGGCGAGCTTGAACTGCGTCGCCTGGAAATCGGCGATCGGTTTGCCGAACTGCTTGCGCTCGACGACGTAGCGCGAGGCCGTCTCGAGGCAGGCGCGCGCACCGCCCAGCGAGCAGGCGCCGATATTGATGCGCCCGCCGTCGAGTCCCATCATCGCGATCTTGAAGCCATGCCCTTCCGGGCCAAGCCGATTGGCGACCGGCACTTTGCAATTCTCGAAGATCACCGATGCTGTCGGCTGACTGTTCCAGCCGAGCTTCTGCTCCTGCTTGCCGAACGAAAGACCCGGCGTGCCGTTCTCGACCACGAGCGTCGAGACACCACCCGCACCCGGTCCGCCGGTGCGCAGCATCACCACGTAGATGTCGCTGCGGCCGCCGCCCGAGATGAAGGCCTTGGTGCCGTTCAGGATGTAGTGACCGCCCTCGAGCTCGGCCCGCGTTGCGAGTGCCGCGGCATCGGAGCCGGCGCCCGGCTCGGTCAGGCAGTAACTCGCGAAATGCTCCATCGAGCAAAGCCTGGGCAGGAAGCGCCGGCGCTGCTCATCGTCGCCGAAACCGTCGATCATCCAGGCAGCCATGTTGTGGAGGGAGATGTAGGCCGCCGTGCTGGGGCAGGCGGCCGCCAGCTCTTCGATGATCAGCGCGGCATCGAGCCGGTCGAGCCCGCTGCCGCCGACATCCTCCTTCACATAGATGCCGCCGAAGCCCAGTGCCGCCGCCTCGCGCAAGACCGCGTCCGGGAAAATCTTCTCGGCATCCCAGCGCGCGGCCTGGGGCAGCATCCGCTCGGTCGCGAACTGGCGGGCGGTGTCGCGGAAGGCCTCCTGATCCGCGGAAAGTGTGAAATCCATGCGCGGCGGATCATATCGGGGGGCCCCCCCCTGTCAACGAACCCGCGGGACGCCTAAGGTTCCGCCATGAAATGGCAAAACCTGACCGAGAGCGAGGCGGCGGCGCTTCCGGAAGCACGGCTTGGCGGCGACCTTCTCGTCGTTCTGCTCCTGGCCGCCCTCCTTTTCGTGCTCGAACTTGCTGGTTGGCTCTTCGCTCTCGATCGGCTGCTCGGAATCGGCTCGCGGTACACCGTGGCGGTGAGTTTTGCCGGCCTGCTTTCGCTCGTGTTTGTCGTGATGACCCTGCTGCGTCTGCGCCAGACACCGGTCATCGTCTGCGCCGGCCTCGTCGTCTGGATCCTGTATCGAGGCGGCGTCGCCGTGAGCTACGGCGCGGTGGCGCACTGGCCGCTGTTCGTGGACATGACGGGCGAGCTCATCCTCGCGACGGGCTTCTGCGCCTACATGGCGACCGGCCTGCGACCCAATGCCTATTATCGGCGTCGCATCCGCGCCCTCTGAGCGGCTATAAGACCGGCCATGTCGAAACGTTTCACGACCCTCGGCCGATTCCCTACCACACGGCTGCGCCGCAACCGCCGTGAAGACTGGTCGCGTCGGCTGGTCGCCGAAACCAGGCTCTCGGTCGACGACCTGATCTGGCCGGCCTTCGTTCAGGAAGGCTGGAACCAGCGGACACCGGTCGAGTCCATGCCCGGCGTCGACCGCCTCAGCGTCGATCTTTTCGTCGAAGCCAGCAAGCAGGCCCGTGACCTCGGCATTCCGGCGCTTGCGATCTTTCCCGAGACCGACCCCAAGGCCAAGACCCCGGATGGCCGCGAGGCTTACAACCCGGGCAATCTCGTTTGCCGGGCCATCACCGCGGTCAAGAAGGCTGTTCCGGACATCGGCATCGTCTGCGACGTTGCGCTCGATCCCTTCAACAGCGACGGCCATGACGGCATCGTGCGCGACGGTTACGTGCAGAACGACGAAACGCTCGACGCGCTCGTCAAGCAGGCAATCGTACAGACCGAGGCCGGCGCCGACATCCAGGCGCCGTCCGACATGATGGACGGCCGGATCGGCGCGATCCGCAAGGCGCTCGACGACAAGGGCTACGTACATACCCGGATCATGTCCTATGCCGCCAAGTACGCCTCGGCGTTCTACAATCCTTTCCGCGATGCTATCGGCAGCTCGGGCGCGTTGAAGGGCGACAAGAAGACCTACCAGATGGACTATGCCAACTCCGACGAGGCGCTGCGCGAGGTCGGCTTCGATATCGAGGAAGGCGCCGACATGGTGATGGTGAAGCCCGGCTTGCCCTATCTCGATATCGTTCGCCGGGTGAAGGACGCCTTCGGCGTGCCGACCTACGCCTACCAGGTGAGCGGCGAGTACGCGATGCTGAAGGGCGCGGCCGAGCGCGGCTGGCTCGACTGGAACAAGGTGCTGATCGAGACGCTGACCGGTTTCAAGCGGGCTGGTTGCGACGGGATCCTCACCTACGGCGCGATCGACGCGGCGAAACTGCTCGAGAACCGATGAACGTTCGAGCATGATCGAGCGTCCATCGGCGCGGCTCATCCTGCTCGATCCGCAGGATCGCCTGTTCCTGTTCAAGGTCCACAATCCGGCCGTCTACGACCCGGCGGACCCGTTCCACGACCCGTTCTGGGTGATGATCGGCGGCATGGTCGATCCCGGCGAGGACTATGCCGAGGCGGCGGTGCGCGAGGCGCGGGAGGAAACCGGCCTCGTCGTCGAAGCCGACGTGCGCTGGGTCTGGTCGCGCGAGCGCGTCATGCAATGGCGCGAACGCAAGGTGCTCCATCGCGAACGGTTCTTCCTCGGTCGTGTGGAAACGACGGCCATCGACACGTCGGGCCTCGACGAGCGCGAGAAGAGCTGGACCCTCGCCCATCGCTGGTGGCCGCTCGACGAGATCGCGACGTCGCCCGAGCGTTTCGAGCCGACCGACCTCGGGCTGCGACTGAAGCGTCTGCTGCGCGACGGCCCGCCCGCCGAGCCGATCGTTCTCGAGTGAATGGCCGCGGCGAAATTCGTTAGACGGGCGCGCCTGTTTCGAACAGTCGGCGCAGATCGCCAACGCCTGCCATATCGCGCATCCAGGCGAATGAGCCCTGCTCCTTCATGGCGTGTCCGGCCTGGACGAACGTCGCGAGCGCCAGGCGCGAAAGCGCCCCGCCGACACTGATCCGCTTGGCACCGGCCTCGGCCAGATCCGCTGCAGTGACACCCGGATCGAGCCAGCCGGTCACCACATTGAACGGGCGTTTCACGGCCCCAACCATCTGGCGCACCTCCGCCAGGTTTCGCAGGCCGGGCGCGTAGAGCACGTCGGCGCCCGCCTCCTGATAGGCACGCAAGCGACGGATCGTGTCGCCGAAATCGTGGCGCCCGTGCAACAGATTTTCGGCACGCGCCGTGAGCATGAACGGCACCGGAAGCGAGTGTGCCACCTCGGCCGCGGCACGGACCCGCGCCACCGCCAAGTCGAAGTCATATATGCCGTCCTTTGGATCGCCGGTCGCGTCTTCGATCGATCCGCCGACGGCGCCCGCTTCGGCGGCGAGGCGGATCGCGCCGGCGGCCTCTGCCGGTGCATGGGCAAAGCAATTCTCGAGATCGACACTGACGGGAAGATCGGTCGCCTCGGCGATGGCGCGGCAGTTTGCGATCACCTCGTCTCGGGTCACCCTGCTGTCGGCACGGCCCAGGCCGTTGGCCACCCCCAAGCTCGTCGTCGCCAGAGCCTCGAACCCCAACGCCGCCAATATCCTGGCGGTGCCGGCGTCCCACGGATTGGGAATGATGAAGGCGCCCCGCCGTTCATGCAGGGTACGGAACATCGAGGCTTTCTCGGCCTGGCTGCGCATCGCGTCTCTCCATGCTTCTTGCATCGAGTTCAACATTCCTGCGCTGGCATGTTCCTGTAAAATGCATAGTACTTGCCATCAGGATCAGAAATACTGATCCAATGGACTTCGAAGAGATCTGCACCTTCACGACGATTGCCGCGCTCGGGAGCTTCACTGCCACCGGGCAGAGATTGCACCGCTCGCAGCCCGCCATCAGCCGGCGACTGGCGCTGCTCGAACAGGAGTTGGGCGCGCCCTTGCTCGAACGGATTCGCGGACGCGCGCAGCTCACGGAAGCGGGCCACGCCTTCCTCCCGCATGCGGAAGCAGCGCTCGCAGCGCTGCGGGACGGCCGCGACGCCGTGCGCGATCTCAGCTCCGGCCAATCGGGCGCAATCTCACTGGCTCTGGTGGGCACTCTTGCGGATACCCATATCATCGATGCCTTGCATCGCTTCGCACGTCGGTCGAAGGACGTCCGCCTCGAACTTCGCACCGCCTCGAGTACGGAGGTCACGGATCTGGTGCGTCGCGGCGAGGCCGATCTTGGATTGCGCTATTTCGCCATCGATCGGCCCGAACTCGTGTCATTGAACGCCGGGTCCGAAGAAATGCTGGTCGTCGCGGCGCCCACCCATTCTCTCGCCGGTTGCCGCATCCGCAATGCCCGCCCGCTCGCGCGCGAACGGTGGATCGGCTTTCCGCCGGCGGCTGGAGAGCGAGATTCGTCTGGCAATGTCCTGGTTCGCCAGTTGATCCGCGCCGGCCTCGACGCCACCGCAGTGACCTTGATCGACAGCCTCACCGCGCAGAAGCGGCTGGCGCAGGCCGGCTTCGGCTTGGCGCTCGTCCCCGAAAGCAGCGTCCGCGACGAATTGCGCCGAGGAGTTTTGGTCGCCCTCGACATTCCCGTGATGGCGACCTCCATTCCCATCACCGCGATCCATCGCCGCCGGGGCTATCTCAGTCGCGCCGCCAAGCTGTTGCTGTCGTTGCTGACGTCGCCAAGGCAACGCTCGAAGGTCTAACGCTCGGCTGCGAATCGGCGCACGCATAGGTGCCGAAGAAGGTCGCGACAACAAGGTCGCTCCAAGGGCGATGGTCGCCAGCGCCATGGAAGCCGACATGGCCGCCGCGGTCGGTCAGCACCGGGATGAGCGCCTTGTTCCCCGCCCAATCGTAGCTGCTGTAGAGCGGTCCCGGAATCCATGGGTCGTCGAGCGAGGCAAGCACCAGCGTCGGAACACGGATAGCAGGCATGAATCGCACCGGCTTGCAGCGTTCATAGTAGTCCTCGGCGCCGTCAAAGCCATGGCGTGGCGCGATGAAGCCTTCATCGTAGTGCCAGATCGTCTCGGCACCGAGGACGTTCGCGCGCTCCTTTCGCGAGAGCTGTGCCCCCTCGCCCGTCGCCTCGCGTTTCATCTCGGCAAGGATGTAGCGATGGTAGAGTCTATTGCGCGGCCGCATCATGTTCCGACAGGTGGCCGAGAGGTCGATGGGTGCCGACACGCTGGCGGCGGCGACGAACGGTGCGGCGGCACCTTCCTCACCGAGATACTTCAGCAGCATCGCGCCGCCCAGCGAATAGCCAACCACCGCCAGTCCTTGTCGGGTCAGCTCGGTCGGCAGCAACGACACGAGCTCGCGCAGATCCTGGCTGCGGCCGGCGTAGTAGTGGCCGCGGCACGTCGCCCGCGACGGCCCGGCTCCGCGAAGATTGAGACGCAGCACGCAGTAGCCGCGCTCCGTCAGCAGCCGTGCCTGACTCTGAACGTAGAGGCTCTGCTCCCAGCCGGTCAACCCATGGATCAGGAGGACGAGCGGTCGCGCCGGTTGCGCCGTCGCCGGACGATCGAGCGAGGCAAGCAGCACATCGCCGTCATGCAGGCGAAAGGAAAGCCGCTCGCTGCAGCATGAGTTCGGCGCAAACGGCGCGGCCCGCAAGCGGCCGGCCAGCGTTTGCAGGTCCGCACCCCACCAGGGAAAGCGCTGTCGAAAAGGCGGCAGATCGAAGCTCACGCCGCCATGCTATCAATTCGCTCGAGGAATTTCTCCAGCGCGAGGTCGCACCATGGGCGGTTGCTGGCGTCACCGTGGAATCCCACGTGACCGCCGGTCGGAGTCAGCACCGGCAGCAGCCAGCGATTGTCGTCCCACCT
Source organism: Reyranella sp. (assembly GCF_036558665.1). Classification (GTDB taxonomy): domain Bacteria; phylum Pseudomonadota; class Alphaproteobacteria; order Reyranellales; family Reyranellaceae; genus Reyranella. The sequence goes on from NZ_DATBFE010000071.1 coordinate 10,697, forward strand.
GAAGGCCTGATAGTGGGTAATCGGAATCCAGGGATCGTCGCAGGCCGCCAGGACCATGGTCGGGACGCGGATCTCCGGCATGTAGCGCAGCGGCGCACAGAGGTCGTAGTAATCGTTGCCGCCACGATAGCCGTAGCGCGGTGCGATGAAGCTGTCGTCGTATTCCGGCACGGTGCGCGCGTTGCGCACGGCCTCGCGCTCTTGAGCCGAGAGCCGTGCTCCTTCGCCCAGCGTCTCGGCCTTCACGCCATTCAGGATATAGGCGTGATAAAGCCGATTGCGCGGCCGCATCATTTGCTTGGCGGTCGCGATGAGGTCGATGGGCGCGCATACGCTGGCAGCCGCGCGCAGCGGCGCGAACGCACCTTCCTCGCCGAGATATTTGAGCAACATGGCTCCGCCCAGCGAATAGCCGATGGCGACGATGCCGTTCCTTGTCAGCTCCTCCGGGAGCTGCCACAGCACGCGACGAAAATCGGCAGTACGGCCGACGTGATAGATTTCGCTGCAATAGGGCCGCGACGGGCCTGCCCCTCTCACATTGAGGCGAAGCACGCGATAGCCACAATCGAGAAGATGGCGCGCCGCGCTCAGTACGTACACGCTGGTCTCGCAGCCTGTCATGCCGTGGATCAGGATGATGAGCGGATGGCCATCGATCGGCTCCGCCGGCTGGTCCAGCATGCCGAGGAGGATATCGCCGGTGCGATCGGCCATCGGAAAGCAGACACGCTCGCTCTGATGCGGCGACAGATCCGACAGCGACGTTCGCAGCAGTACAGAAAGCGTTTGCAGATCCGCACCCCACCATGGAAAGCGTGGCCTGAACGGCGGCAAATCCAGGGATTCGATAGACGGGGGCACGGCAGATCCGTATTCAGCTTTGTCAGTTATGAAAACGCGCTCTTCTTCGCAGAGTTCCGCCACGCTTGGCGTCGTCTACGCCGTCGGCGCGGCGATCGTCTTCAGCACTGCCGGAATCATCGTACGGCGTATCGCGTTGCCCGCATGGGATGTGTCGTTCTGGCGCTCTATCCTGCTGGTTGCCACGATATTGCCCCTGATCCTGCTGCAATGGCGCCGTGTTTTGATCGATATCCGCAGTGCCGGCTCCGCATTGGTGCTGAGCGCGTTCATGCTCGCGGGCAGCTTCATCGCCTTTATTCTTGCCCTCGGGCTCGCGCCGGTCGCCAATGTACTGATCGTCTTTGGCGCAACGCCTTTCGTCACGGCTCTGCTCGCCCGCCTGTTCCTCGGCGAACCGATCCACCGCCACACCATCGCGGCAATGACGGCGGCCGTTGTCGGCCTTGGCCTGAGCGTGGCCGGATCGCTGAAAGCGGGTGCCCTGCTCGGCATGACGGTGAGCGCCGGCGTGACTCTGTGCATGAGTTTCAACTATGTGATCGTGCGGCATCGTCGCGACATCGGCATGGTTCCCGCGCTGGCGCTGGCCGGCGCCATTTCGGCCATCGTGGCCTTCCCCTTTGCCGATCCTGCCGCTGCAACGGGCTCAGACCTTGCCTGGCTGGTGGCGCTCGGGCCGGGCCAGTTGGCTGCCGGGCTGCTTCTTTACCTGGCGAGCCTCAAGCGCATTCCAGCCGGGCGTGCGGCCCTCCTCGGTCTCCTCGAGCTGGTGCTGGGCCCGATCTGGGTGTGGGCAATCGAGGGCGAGCGGCCGAGCGACCTCACGCTTGCCGGCGGCGCCATCGTGATCGGCGCGGCCGCGGCAAACGTCTGGCTGGATTCGCGGCGGCCCACTGGCTAAGAACCCGCCATGACCCAGAAGACCAAAGGCCCGCTGTCGGGCATCACCGTCGTCGATCTCTCGCGCATTCTCGCCGGTCCCTACTGCACCTTGCTGATGGCCGAAATGGGCGCGCGGGTGATCAAGGTCGAATCGCCCAAAGGCGGCGACGACGCGCGTGCCTATGGGCCGTTCGTGAAAGGCAAGTCCACTTATTTCGCGTCCGTCAATCGCGGCAAGGAAAGTATCGCGCTCGACCTCAAGAGCGAGGCGGACCGCGCCATCTTCGAGAACCTCCTCGCCAAGGCCGACGTGGTGGTCGAGAATTTCCGGCCCGGAACGATGGAGAAGCTGGGCTATGGGTGGGATGCGCTGCATGCCAGGTACCGGCAGCTGATCTATGCCTCGGCGTCCGGCTTCGGTCACACGGGTCCCAATTCGCGGGATCCCGCCTACGACATGGTGGTTCAGGGCATCGGCGGCATCATGAGTATCACCGGCTCGGAAGGCGGCGAGCCGGTGCGGGTCGGCATGTCGATCGGCGACATCGGGGCCGGCCTCTATACGGCAGTTGCGGTCAATGCGGCGCTGGTCCATCGCCTGAAGACGGGCGAAGCGACCAAGGTCGATATCGGCATGTTCGACTGCCAGATCGCCCTCCTCGAGAACGCGGTCATGCGCTACACCGTCGAGGGCGAGGTACCGGGTCCGCTCGGTGCGCGCCATCCCACCATCGTGCCGTTCCAGGCATTCAAGACCGCCGACGGCGCCATCATCATCTCCGCCGGCAATGACGGCCTGTTCGCCAAGATGTGCAATGCGCTCGGTCTCCCGGCGATGGCGGCGGATCCCGAGTACAAGACCAATGCGTTGCGGCAGAAGAACCATGGCAGGCTGCAAGGCGAGATCGAAGGCCTGCTGCGAACGAAGCCCACAGCGCACTGGCTGTCGGTGCTGTCGAAGGCCGACATTCCCTGCGGTCCCATCAACAACGTCAGGCAGGCGCTGGCCCACCCGCAGGTGGCGGCACGCAACATGCTGGTCGAGGTGCCGGACGGCAGTGGCGGCATGCTGAGGCTCGCCGGCAACCCGCTCAAGATGTCGGCCTTCGACGATCCGACGACCCGGCCGCCGGCGCCCGATCTCGACGCCGACCGTGAGGCGATCCTCTCCTTCATCGGCCGCTAGACGTGGGGGCTTCCGCGGCCCGCAGACCGGCATCGTTTGCCGCGCGGCTCGGCGTCGGGTTTGCCAAGTTGCTGGGCGCGCTCGCGGTGGCGCTCGTCGTGTTCGCGGTCGGCATCTATTTCCAGGTGCGCGGCGCGCTGCCGCCTTACAGCGGCAAATTCCAGGTACAGGGACTAAGGGCCCCGGTCGAGATCCTGCGCGATAAGAACGCCGTGCCGCACATCATCGCCGGCTCGATCGAGGACGCCATCTTCGGGCTCGGCTTCGTGCATGCCCAGGATCGTTTCTGGCAGATGGAATTCATGCGCCGTCTGGGCCAGGGTCGTCTGTCGGAAATCCTGCCGCCTGCGCTCGTCGGACAGGGCATTGTCGCGACCGACCGCACCATGCGCGGCCTCGGCCTCTATCGGGCCGCGCAGGACAGTGTCGCCGCCTTATCGCCAAGTGCACGCGCCATCCTCGACTCCTATGCCGCCGGCGTGAATGCCTGGCTGGCTGACGACGATCGCCGGTTCGGCCTCGAGCTCACATTGGTGCACCTGCTTACCGCCGGCCGCTACGAGCCCGAAAAATGGCAGCCGGCTGATTCGATCGTCTGGCAGAAGTTGATGGCGCTGACGCTCGATGGCAACTGGCGCGCCGAACTCCTGCGGTCGCTGGAACTACGCAAGATCGGCGAGGACGGCGTGAAATTCCTGATCGAGCCGTCCGGCGAGAGCCGCGATGCAACGCTCTCACTGGTCAACGAGGCACTCCAGGGGCTCGACCTCGAGCGGCTCTACCGCGCCACCGACAACATTGCGACGCGCAAGCGCGAGGCCTCGAACGAATGGGTGCTGTCGGGCGCCCACTCCGTGTCGGGCAAACCCCTTCTGGCCAACGATCCGCATCTAGGCTTCGGCTTCCCGGGGCTCTGGTACCTTGCACGTCTGGTCGGACCCGGATTCGACATCCGCGGCGCTTCTGCCCCAGGCGGCCCGGGTATCGTGCTCGGCCACAACGCCAGCATCGGCTGGGGCTTCACCACGACCAATCTCGACAGCCAGGATCTCTTTATCGAGCGCATCGATCCGACCGATCCCAACCGCTACCTGACGCCGGACGGCGCGCGGCCGTTCGGCGGACGCGACGAGACGATCAACGTCCTCTGGGGCCAGCCCGTCCAGATGCACATCCGCAGCACGCGGCACGGCGTTGTGATCAACGACTTCATGAGTCGCTCCGACGAAATTGCCGCGCCGGGCCACGTGCTTGCGCTTCAGGCGACGGCGCTCGATGGCGCCGATACCTCGATCGAAGGCTTCATCCGGATCGGCCTTGCCCAGAACTGGGACGATTTCCTGACCGCGACACGCAAGATCATCACCCCGATGCAAAACATCGTCTATGCCGATACGTCGGGAAATATCGGCCTCGTGGCACCCGGCCGCGTGCCGATCCGGCGCAAGGGCGACGGCTCCCTGCCCTCGCCCGGCTGGGCCGGTGACTACGACTGGGCAAGCTTCGTGCCGTTCGACGAGCTGCCGCGCACCTTCAATCCCGCGAGCGGCATCATCGTCAACGCCAACGCACGCCTGGTGCCCGACGACTATCGCCATTTCATCAGCCGCGACTGGGCCGAACCCTATCGCCAGCGCCGCGCCAACCAGCTCCTGCGCGAGGTCGAACGCCATCCGGTCTACGGGATGATCGCGATCCAGGCGGACAACCTGTCGCCGGACGCCGCGGAGATCCTGCCCGTGCTGCTGAAGGTGCCGCCACGCAACGCACGTGCCGCCACGGTGCAGGACATGATGAGCCGCTGGAACCGGTTCATGCTGGCGGATCGGCCCGAGCCCCTGATCTATACTGCCTGGCTGTTCGAACTGCAGCGCGAGCTTCTGGCCGACGAACTGGGCGACGATCTTTATAGCGATATGGCCGCGCCGAACGTACCGCTGTTGCTACGGATCCTGCGCGATCGGCCGCAATGGTGCGACGATCGTAGCACCACGGCCGTCGAAACTTGCGGCGACATTATCGCGAGATCGCTCGATGCGGCGCTGAACGGCATCAGCGACCAGCAGGGCAACGACATCGATACGTGGCGATGGGGCCAAGCGCACGACGCCGCCCATAGGCACCCGCTGTTCGACGGGATACCCGTCCTGCGCGATCTCGCCTCGGTGCGCTATCCCGCGGACGGCGGCGCCCAGACCCTGAACCGCGCCACGCCCGCCTTCCGGGGCCCTCGACCGTTCGAGGCTATACACGGCGCGACCTATCGCGCGGTGTATGACTTCAGCGACCTCGACAATAGTCGCTTCGCCATTCCGCTCGGCCAGTCAGGCAACATGTTCTCCCGCTGGGCGCACAGCTTCCTCACGGGCTGGCGCAATTTCGGCTATGTCTCGATCGCTGGAACTCCGGCGGAACTCGAACGCAGCTCCGTCGGCACGATCAACCTCAGCCCGGCCCACTGATCCGACGACACCACGCCGGGCTGCTACCTCGGCTTGTCGCCGGCCAGCGTGATGCGATGCATCACGCGGCGGAAGCCGTGATAGTCGTTGATCGGATTGTGCATCGCGCATCGATTGTCCCAGAAGGCAAGCGAGCCGGGCTCCCAGCGGAAGCGGCAGGTGAATTCCGGCTGAACCTGGTGCTGCCACAAGAACCGCAATAGCGACAGGCTTTCCGCCTCGGTCCAACCCTTGATGCAGGCGGTGTGGGCGTCGCTCGTATAGAGCGCCCTGCGCCCCGTCTCGGGATGGGTGCGCACGATCGGATGCTCGGCTTGCAACATCTTGGGTGTCGCCCCGGCACCGGCTTGCCTGAGAGCATCCTCCCGCGTGCGTGTTACATCCGCCTTGGACGACGAGCTGATGCCGATGAGCCCCTCGAGCGTTCGCTTGAGTCCATCGGACAACGCCTCGAAAGCGAGATACTGGTTGGCGAACATCGTGTCTCCCCCATAGGGCGGCACTTCGCGCGCCAGCAGCATGCTGCCCATCGGCGGCTCGGGCAGATAGGTGGTGTCGGAATGCCAGATGCCGCCGAAATTGTTGCGCTCGTGCTCGAGCTTCACCACCGGCGTGACCATGGGCGCATCGGGTAGACCCTTGAGCTGCGGATACTCGATCGGCGTGCCGAAGCGGCGGGCAAAGGCAAGCTGCTGTTGCGGCGTCGCCTTCTGACCGCGCAGGAAGATGACGAGATGGTCGAGGAAGGCACGGCGGACCTCGGCAACCACATCGTCGTCGAGGTCGCGCACCATGTCGACGCCGGAAATCTCGGCGCCCAGTGCCCCCGCGATCGGCCTCACCTCGATATGCCGGTAATTGCGCATGGCCTTTACCCCTTCGTCCACGACGGCGCAGTCTTCCTCATGAAGGCCTCGATGCCCTCGCTCGCCTGCGGCCGGCGCAGCAGGGCGACCAGGCTGTGAGCGGCATCGTCCAGGACTGACCGATCGTCGGATGCAGCGGTCGAGAGCACCAGGCGTTTCACTGCCGCCAGCGCTTGAGGTTCGAGTTTCAGGGTGTCCTCTATCACGCCTTTCAACGTCCGATTGAGATCCGCCGTCGTCGTGCAGACATGCCGGCCGACGCCCAGCCGATGGGCTTCGGCGGCATCGATGACCCGTGCCGTCAGCGCGAGATCGCGGGTCGGGCCTTCGCCGATGCGGCGCACGATGAAGGGCAGAATCTGCGAGGGAATGAATCCGGCCTTCGGTTCGGGCAAGCCGAACCGGGCGCTCTCGTGCAGGATCACCACATCGGAACAGCAGACCATGCCGAAGCCTCCGCCGACTGCCGAACCCTCGACCACCGAGACCGTGGGCTGCGGCACGCGGTTCAGCGCCAACAAGGCATCGCCGAACTGGCGATAGCTTGCGACCAGCGGATCGACGACACCGTCGGCCGGCTCCGGCGGCATGTCCGCCATGACCGCGAGATCGCCGCCGGCCGAGAAATGGCCGCCTGCCCCGCGCAGTACCAATACGCGACATTCGCCGTCGCTTGCGACGCGCTTGAAGGCGTCTTCGAGCTCCAGCATCATCGCCTGCGTGAGCGCATTGCGCCGCTCCGGCCGGTTCAGCACCAGCCGTGCCACCGCGCCCTCGCGCGTCAAGGTGATGTTGGAGTAGTCGGCCATGGGCAAAGTGTCGACGAGCGACTATCCTTGCGCAAGATGAAGCGTCTCGTCATTTCGCTGATCGCGCTGCTGAACTGTGCCGCCTTCGACTGGTCCGACGTGAAGACACCGGCGCCGGGTCCGACGCAATCGATCGGCTTCTACTCGGCCGGCTGCATCCAGGGAGCCAGGCCTCTTCCCTTCGACGGCGTCGGCTACGAAGCGATCCGTATCAGCCGCAACCGCTACTGGGGCCAGCCCGTCACCCTGCAATTCATCGAGACTCTGGGCGCCAGGATGCACGCCGCCGGCCAGGCGCCACTTCTGATCGGCGACATCGGCCAGCCGCGCGGTGGGCCGGCGCCGACCGGCCATGCCAGCCACCAGGACGGCCTCGACGCCGACATCTGGTTCGAGCGCCAGGCGGGCCCGCGGCTGGCGCCGACCGAACGCGAGCATCCGCGTCTGCGGTCGCTGGTGCGCGACGACATGAGCATCGACGACGGGGTTTTCGGCCCGCAGCATGTGCAGCTCCTGAAAGTTGCCGCCGAGATGCCTCATCTTGACCGCCTGTTCGTGAACCGGTGGATCAAGGCCAGGCTTTGCCACACCGTCACCGGCGACCGCAGCTGGCTGCGCAAGCTCGTGCCCTGGTACGGGCACGATGCCCACTTCCATGTGCGGCTTTACTGCCCGCCTGGCAATCCGCAATGCCAGCCGCAGGCCGACTATGCCCGCGATGACGGGTGCGGTGCCGCCCTCGACTGGTGGCTCCAACAGCCGCCCGTCGTGTTCCCTGCCGACGACGTTCCGCCGACCAAGCCCTATCGCCCGAAGCTGCCGGCCGCATGCGCCGCCATCTTGCATGCACCCTCGCAAGACCTCCCCGTCACGATGACGGGCAAGTAGCGACGAGCCCGGAGGGTCTTTACAAATCGATATCGACGATGACCGGCGCATGGTCGCTGAGACCGGCGGTACACCAGCTTTCAAACGTGCCGATGTCGACCCGGGCCTTGCCGATCCAGTCCGCCGGCAGGAACACATAGTCGATGTGATAGGTCGGCCCAGCCTTGGTGCGGTCGCGCCAGTACAGTGTCGGGACGCTTTCCTGGCCATGCAACTCACCGCGCACGGCGTGCCAGGCACTCACCAGACCGAATTTTTCTTCCAGGATCTTCACCTTTGTCGAGTGGTTGATGCGCCAACCGGGTTTGTCCCAGATCGTATTGCTATTGAGGTCTCCCGCGACGATCGCAGGCCGGACGGTCAGAAAATCCCGGTAACGTGACAGGCTTCGGCGCAAGGGCCCGGACTGATGTTTGCGAATGCTGCCCGCGCTGGCGTTCTGCGCCCACACCGCCAGAAGATTGCATTCCCTCGGGCCGTCGACGTGCACCGGAGCGATGTAGCGCAGCGCCGGATGATAGCCATCGGCGAGCCGAACGGCGTAGCCATTGAAAGCGAACACCGCCAGTCCCTTGTGCGGATTGCTGCCGATCCATACCGGCGCGCTCTCGATCCATATCGCCTTCGACCGCAGGCGCAGCCGCTCGGGCTCGGCGCATTCGCAAATCACCGCGATGTCGGGCCGCAACGCCAGCAGTCCCTCGACCTTGCGATCGAATGCCATGTTGCAATTCCAGGCGACGATCCTCATCGCCCGCCACTCTAGCGAACTACTCGCCCTGGCTCAGCAGGCTGCCGGCGCGGCGTGAGGCGCGGAAGAACCAGAGGAAGATCTGGAAGCCGACGACCAGATAGACCACGGACAAGGCGAAGGCGAAGCCCAGGAGGTGCCAGAGCACCGCCTTTTGCAACAGGATCGACCGCATGCCCTCGAACACGTAGGACGTCGGCAAGATGTAGGCAAAGGGCTGCAGCCAATGCGGGAGAACAGAAATCGGGTAGTAGACGCCGCTGATCGGCATCAGGATGAAGACGGCGGCCCAGGCGAAGCTTTCCGCACTCTGTCCGACGCGCATGATCATGCCCGACATCGCAAGGCCGATCGACCAGGAGAACATCTGCAGAATGAGGAAGAACGCGATGAGCGGGACGCCGAGGGAATAGATCGAGAAGCCGAAGAAGGCCCAAGCCATCAACGATACCGGGATCAGGCCGAGCAAGGTGCGCAAAAGGGCGGTGATGATGATGCCGGTCGCCATCTCCCACGACCGGATCGGACTCACGAAGAGGTGGCCGAGATTGCGCGACCACATCTCTTCGAGGAAGGCGATGGAAAGCGAGAGATTGCCGCGCACCACCACTTCCCACAGCAGCAAGCCCGACAGCAGTACCCCCGCCGCCTGGGCTACAAACGAGGACTGTGGCAGCAGGAACTGGGTCATGAACCCCCACATGACCATCTGTACGGCGGGCCAATAGATCGAATCGACCAAGCGCATCACCGAGCTGCGCCAGATATGGATGTGGCGCAGAACCAGAGCATAGATACGACTGATGGAGCCGTTCATTTTGCCGCCTCGTTCTTGCGCAGAGATTCGAGCCCGCGGCCGCGGCCGCGCGCCATATCGAGAAAAACCTGTTCCATGTCCTCGCGGCCGAAGCGCTCGATCAGTTCGCGCGGGCTGCCGCGGTCGAACATCCGGCCCGACTGCAGCAGGACCACGTCGTCGCACAACCGCTCGACCTCGGACATGTTGTGCGAGGCGAGAAGGATCGTGGCACGGGTGTCCGCCTGATAGTCCTTGAGATAGGTACGCACCCAGTCGGCCGTATCGGGGTCGAGCGACGCGGTCGGCTCGTCGAGCAACAGCACGTCGGGCTTGTTGATCAGCGCCTTGGCGAGCGCCACGCGCGTCTTCTGCCCGGCCGAAAGCTTGCCGGTCTGGCGATCGAGGAACTGCGCCACCTGCATGTGCTCGGCGATCTCCTCGATGCGCCGGCCCAGCGCCACAACGCCATAGAGCCGGCCATAGAACTGGAGGTTCTGGCGCACGGTCAGCCGGTGTGGCAGGTCGACGTAAGGCGACGAGAAGTTCATGCGCGGCAGCGCCGCGTAGCGATGGCGGCGCATGTCGACACCAAGCACGTGGATTTCGCCGGCCGTCGGCTCGAGGAGCCCGAGCAGCATCGCTATCGTCGTCGTCTTGCCCGCACCATTGCCGCCCAGAAGGCCCAGCACGGCGCCGCGCGGCACAGTGAAGGTCAGGTTGTCGACGGCGACGACCTCGCCATAGACCTTGCGCAGATGCCGAACATCGATGGAAGGGGATGCGAGCATCTTTCATCCAGCACCAGAGCCCCGGGCGCCGCTACGCGCCGCTCGAGGCACGGGCCTTCGCCGCTGCCTCGATGCGGTCGAGGCCTTTGCTGAGGCGCTCGGCGCTCGACGCGAAGCAGAGCCGGATATTGCCCTGCCCGCCCGGGCCGAACGCCTCGCCCGGCGCCAGGCCGACCTTGTAGTTCTTCGCGAGCTTCTTGCAGAAGGCGAGCGTGTCCTTGACGCCGTCGATACTGAAGAAGGCGTAGAACGCCGCCTCGGGCCGGGCGATGGTGACAGCCGGCAGGGCCGACAGCCGCTGGAACACCAGCTCGCGACCGGCCTGGCAACGCTCCACCATCTCGATGATGAAGGAGTCGCCCTTCTCGAGCGCCGCGATCGCACCGCGCTGCAGGAAGGCCGGCAGGCCCGACGTATTGATCTGTACCAGCTTGGCGAACTGATCGCCCAGCGCCGAGGGATGGGTGAGCCAGCCGATGCGCCAGCCCGTCATCGCCCACGGCTTGGAAAAGCTGTTGAGCACGATGAGCGGATCGTCCGGCCGTGCGAGCTCGAGGAACGAAGGCGCCACCTGCCGTCCGTCAGCCCGTCGCACATAGGTGAGCCGCGCATAGACCTCGTCGGCCATGATCCAGAGGCGACGCCTTCGGGCAAAGTCGAGCACCGCGCCCTGCTCGTCGGATGTCATCATCCAGCCGGTCGGATTGCCCGGTGAATTGACGAAGATCGCGCGTGTGCGATCGTCGACCGTGTCGAACAGCCGCTGCAGGTCGAGCTTCCAGCCGCCGCCGGCGATGCGGTCGAGCGCCACGTACTTGGGCTCGCCGTGCACCAGCTTCACCGCCGAGGTGATGTTGGGCCAGATCGGCGACACGATGACGACGTTGTCACCCGGATCGAGCAGGAGCTGGCAAGCGAGCAGGATTGCCTGCATGCCGCCGGTCGTGACGCTGATGCGATCGACCGGGCACTCGACACCGTAGATTCGCCCGGTATAGGCCGAAAGCGCCGCGCGAAGCTCGGGCACGCCGCGTTGCCAGGTGTAGAAGGTTTCGCCCGCCTGCAGGCCGCGGGCGGCGGCGGCGCGGATGAAGTCCGGCGTGACGAGATCGCTCTCGCCGAACCACAGCGGCACCACGTCGGGATCGCCGAACACGGACATGGCTACTTCGGCAATCGGCGTCTCGGGAAGCCCGGCGATGGCGCCGCTCAGCCCGGCACCAAGGCCGGGCGACGAGAAACGGGAGTCGGTCAGCATGATTGGACCTAGCCCATCGGCCGGCTTTCCGCCACCCGGCCGGCCCTGACTATTCTTGGCGGGCAGGCCAAGTCTGGCTTATCGTCTTTGTCTATCGTTTGGAGTTCACCCGATGGAGCGCTCCGCTCTTGCCCTGCTGATCGCCTTGTTCGCTGCCGGCTGTGTCCACGGCTCGGGCATGGATCAGGTGCATGCCGGCATGACGCGCGAACAGGTGTCGGCCGCGATCGGCCCGCCCGACCTGACGACCAACACCGCTGGCCGGGAATGCGCCCGATATACCGTGCTGAAGGACTTCTGGAGTCGCGTCCCGTGGGACATGTCCGACCCCTATTACGTCTGCTACACCGACGGCAAGGTGGATACCTTCGGACGGGCCACTGTCGCACATCCGAGTTGAGCGAAGATGTCAGACGACTACCAACGGCGCAGCTACGGCGCCATCCCGGTCGGCACCGGCCAGAAGCCGGGCGTCGTCGTGGTCGATTTCCAGCTCGGCTTCACCGATGCGCAATACCCGCTGGGCGGCGCACCGCTGGTGATGCGCGCGCTCGAGAACACAGCAAGACTGCTCGAAGTCGCGCGCCGGCATGGCGTGCCGGTGGCGGTCTGCAACACTGCCTACCTCAACGAACGTGAGATGCCCTACTGGAAGATCACGGCGGTGCGGGAGACTTTCCTGCACAGCCATCCCAGCACCAGGCTCGATCCGCGCATCCATGATCCTGCTTACGACCTGCAGGTAACCAAGAAAGGCCCTTCGATCTTCTTCGAAACCGGCGTCGCCAACTATTTCACCAAAGAGCGGGTCGACACCGTGATCGTCACGGGCTGCAATACGTCCGGCTGCATCCGCGGCACCGCGCTCGACAGCTTCAGCCTGCGCTATCGCACCTTGGTGCCCGAGGATTGCGTCGGCGACATCGAAGAGCAGCCGCACCGCGACAACCTGCGCGATATCGGCCGGCGCTATGTCGATGTCGTCGACCTCGCCTTCTGCACCGACTTCATTGAACGCTGGGCTCGGCGCAACAGCGGCTGACGGACCTAGAAAGATCCGGGCTGCGGCCGGTCCAAGGAAGCCGAGATGCCACCGCCGCACGATCTGCGCGGCACGTTGATGGCGACCACGCGGCCAGCCTTCCGGAAACAACCCTTGTGCCAGACGCCGGCGAACAGCTCGCCGGCAATGCTCGCCGTGCCAAAACCCTGCGGCCGATCGTTGGCGTACGAGCCTTCATAGCGATCGGTCGCGTTCCAGTCGTAGCGGCCGAAGCCTTCGCGGCGATTGTTGACGTAGGTCCCCTCGAAACGGTCGATCCGCTGGCCGTGCTCGAACCATTGGAGGACGCCGTAACCCTGCTTCTGCCCGTGTGGACAGACGCCGCTCCAGATCGCCCTGTCGTTGGGGTCGGGATGCCAGTCCCACATTCGGCAGCCCGTTTCCGTATCGAGCAGCCACGTCCCTTGCTCGCACGGCGAGACCCAACTTATCTGGACTGAATCGGGTTCGTCGTAGGGGCAATCGGTGTCCAGGATCACGGCACGTTCCTGGGCCCCGGCCGCGAGCGGAAACGCGGCGAGTACCAAAGCCGAAATATATGTCGAGAACCGCATATGCCCCTCGCCCGCCCTTGGGCGGACTTGCATAAATAACGCTGACTGCTGCAAAAGGTTGCGACAATCCTGGGTCAGGGACCGGTCATCGGAATATCGGAGCCGTTCATGGTGTTGCTGATCGTCGGTCTCGTAGTCTTCCTGGGCATCCATACCCTCACGACCTTGCGAGGACCGCGCGCGGCGCTGATGGAGCGGCTGGGCGAAGGCGGCTACAAAGGTCTCTACTCCGTTGTTGCTGCGGTCGGTCTGGCCCTGATCATCTGGGGATTTAGCCGCTATCGTGACAGCGGCTACGTCCAGATCTGGAGCCCGCCGGAAGAGCTGCGGCCGGTCACGTTCGTGCTGATGTGGCTAGCCTTCGTCGCCCTCGCCGCCGCCTACAGCCCGGCCGGCAAGATAAAGGGCACGCTGCGCCATCCCATGCTGGTGGCGGTCAAGGCCTGGGCGCTGGCGCACCTTCTGGCAAACGGCGATCTCGGCGCGCTGGTTCTTTTCGGCGCTTTCCTTGCCTGGGCCGTCTACGACCGGATCGCCGTCAAGCGCCGCGGCGATACCGGTGCACGGACCATGGAGGTCACCTGGGGTGACGGTATGGCGCTCGGAATCGGCACCGCCGTCTTTGTCGCGATGTTCTGGCTCCATCCCTTGCTGTTCGGCCTGCCAATCGTCTGACGGCCCCGCTACGGCGCCGGCGTGACACGGTGGACGGCAAGGCGGGGCCCATACCGCAGTCGCCCGTCCCGCAGGCCGCCGCCTTCCAGCGCCGCCAGGCTGCTTGCGAAGGCGCCAAACAACAGCGAGCCTGCCAGCCACAGGGCGAAGTTGCGCGCCGCACGCCGCGCCGCCTCGGCCGCCGCCCTCATCCGCTCCGTCGCCTCGGAGACCCGCTGATTCGCCTCGGTCGGATTAAGACCGGTATAGGCGGTCACGATCTGGGCCATATAGGTCCGGTCCTCGGCTGCAAGCCCGTGCGTGTCAGTGGGGTCACGGCTCGGAAGGCTCTGCGACAGCAACCTGCCAAGCATCGTCCGCGTCTCGACCAGCGCCGGACCCCCGAGAATCACAGGACGGACCTGAGCTGCTTCACCAGACGTGCCGGGGGCGGGCGCCGTGCCCGCCGGGGCGGCTGGCGGGCTGAGCTGCGGCCGCAGCAGGCGATCGACGTAGGACGCCGCATCCAAGCTCTGCCCCGCCTGGCCAGCCGCATTCACCGCGAGGGCCGATCCGACCATTGCGGTTGCCGCCGGACCAAGCACGGCGGCGCTCAGCACCGTCGCGAACGCCCAGGCGAGCAGGCCGTGCGCCGTATCCCGGAAATAGACCTCATGCTCTTCGATGCCGAGCCAGCGTCGGCGCAAACGGCCCGCCAGATAGCCGCCGATCGCCGAGGCGATGATGGTCGCGAGCAGCAGATAGATGCCCGCCCCCAACGCGGCGTGAGTCGTGGTCAGGCCCGGATGACTCCAGGGGGAGACGACCGAAAGGCCGATACCCGCGCCGAGCGCCAGCAAAAAGAGCATGAGAGCTGCGGCCGCCAAGCCACCGGCAATGACGGCTGCCCACGATACGATCGACAAAGAAGCATCCTTGATGGTCACATCGGTCGTGGCGGCCATAGGCTTCTCCGTGGTTTGTCGGGGGAAAACGCCAACGGTGACGGGGAGTTCCGCAAGGCCATGGGCTATTGCCGTCAACCCGCTCCACGAGTGGCGAGGTGACGTCGCCTCAGGCGGCTCGCGCGGACGCTTCGGTCAGGCAGCGGTCGAGATAGGCGAGCATGTTTGCGACTTCCGCCTTGACGTCGCGCTTGAAATGATGCGCTGCGACCCCGTCCTCGTGCATGTACCAGTCGATCTCCCGCATGGTGAGATAGACCCGCGCGACGCCGACAGCGAGCACCTCGCGCAGTTCCGCACGCCCCGGTTCCGCCAGCGCGGCCGCATGCTTCGTCTCCTCGTGGCAGATCGCCTCCAGGAATGGTTCGATGTAATTGCTCTCCCACATGGCCTGACGCGGCGCGCCATCCATCGAGGCAGGCGCAAAGGACAGCGGACTGCCGTCGAAGCGCTTCAAGTCCAGGCCGTCGGTATCCATGTACGCCCAGGGCCGCACCTGGTCCCAGATCAGCGCGAAGAAGCGCTGGCGCAGGCGGTGGCGCTCGGCCGGATCGAGCGACAGGACGGGTTGGCGAGCCATGTGCCCTTATCGCCGTCGCGGCGGCGTTCGTCCACCTTGCCGAGCGAGAGGACTACGCCCTGCCATCCGAGATCTTCCCCAGGATCGGAAGCAAATACTTCCGGAACTGCGCCGGATTCTCACTCATAGGGAAATGGCCGAGTCCCTCCATCACCTTGAACGAGGTGGCCTTCACGATCTCGGCGAGCTCGGCCGTGAGCGCAGGAGTTGCGGAGATGTCGTACTCGCCCGTCAGCAGATGCAACGGGCAGCGCCTGGTATCGAGGCCGGCCAGCGGGCTGTTCCGCAAGTCGCCGTCGGTGAAATAGTAATGTAGGTCGCCGAGGAAGACGCCTGGTCCGCCTTGCATGTAGTGCCACAGCGTTTCCCACTTCTCTGCCTCGGGCGAGGTCGGCGCGATCAGGCAGGCAACCGAGCCCGCCGCCGCCTCCTGTCCGTGCACGTCGGGCCGATGCAGCACGCCGAGATCGCGCAGCCGCGTGTCGGCGCCGGGATCGGCATGGGTGGCCGACTGCAGGCCGATCGCGGCCCGGAAATAGTCGCCATGGCGCAACGCCAGATGCAGCACGGCGCGGCCGCCGATCGAGCAGCCCATCACCACCGGGCGCTCGAGCCCGAGTGCGCGACAGACGGCCATCACCGTATCGACATAGAGATCGGTCGTGAGCCGGTAGCGCTCGCGCTCGAAGCCCGGCGGCGGCGAGCTCTTGCCGTGCCACGGCAGATCGAAGGCGATGACGCGAAAGCGCGCGGTGATCTCGTGGTCGTTCAACAACGCGCGATACTGGCGCCCGTCGGCCCCGGCGGTATGCAGGCAGACCAGCGGGATGCCGTGCCCGGCCTCCTCGAAATAGATGCGATGCGGCCGGCCGTTGAGATCGAGCCGCAGATACCGCCCGACGATTTCCTCGATCATGGGCGCGCCAGACTCTTTCGGACCGCGAGCATCCTGCTCGCTCTTCGCCCTCAACGACGCGAACAGCTGCTCGAGAAACAGCAGATGCCGCCCGAACTCCAGCACATCGCCCTCGACCCGCAGATGCCCCATGCGGACCATGGCGACGATGCTCTGGTACCCCACCGCCGGCACCGGCTTGGCAAACTCCTCCCACGCCTCGGGACTTGCGGCGAGGGTGAAGGCAGCGTCGGAGGAGGCGCCCGGGGTGACGGTGAGGCCGTCGGCGATCCGCACTGCCAGACTTTCCCTGCCATTGCGAACCGCGAAGCACCAGGAACCCAAATGACTCAAGGCCGAATTGCCTCTGAACGCCTGAACCAACGGGTCAAATTTCACGATCGGCCCTTCCCGCAGGAATTCTCCTACCTGAATGAATCGCTCCGAATCGATACAAGATCTGCTTCGACATTCTGAATGCCATCAATGCCATTGAAACAGGCAACATTGGAAGGAATTCAAGGTCGAACATCTGCTGTGAGCAGGGCTCGAATGGCCCAAATGAGGTAAACCGCTTGTCATTTTGCGTTAGTCCTGGCTGGCATGGAACCGTCGGACTGATGACTCGGTTCTTGGCATAGCGCTTCAATAGGCACGCGAGGTCGACCCATGCCACAGATCCGAACCGGCAATCAGCCCGTCACCCAGATCACGATCATCGAGGCCGAGCCGGACAAGCAGGCGGAGGCTCTGTCGGTGATGACCGAGCGCGCCCGCTTCATGGCGGGCCAACCGGGCTTCGTGTCGATCAGCCTCCACCGCAGTCTCGATGGGCGGCGCATCGTCAACTACATCCAGTGGAGCAGTCGCGAGCAGTTGCAGGCGGCTCACAAGTCGCCGCAGTTCCGCAAGGAGTGGGATCGCTTCGGCCGGACGACGGACGAGATCGATCCGCACCTTTACGAGGTCTGCGAGATCATGGACGGCGGCCGGTAGCCCGGCGAGGGACCGGCTCAGCCGTCCGAAGCCGCGAACGTGGCGTCGGCGCGCGCCTTTGCCACGTCAATGCGCGACTGCCACCAGCCCTGCAGAGCCATGCCGCCGCTCATCGCGAGGACGAACAGGATCACGCGCGGCGACAGAGTAGCGAGGTTCTCGATCGCCGGTCCAGGGCAAAGCCCGACGAGGCCCCAGCCGATGCCGAACAGGATCGCACCCACGACCAGCGGACGGTCGATGTCCTTGCGTGTGGGCCAGAGATGGCGCGCGGCGAACACGGGCGCGCTGGCGCGGCGCGCGAGCGCGAAGCCGGGCACCGAGATCAGAAGGGCGCCGCCCATGACGAACGCGAGCGTCGGGTCCCACCGGCCCAAGATATCGAGGAAGCCCAGCACCTTCGCCGGTTGCACCATGCCGGAGATCAGGAGGCCCGCGCCGAAGATCAGGCCACATACCAGGCTGGCGACGGCGGTCATGGCTCAGCCTCCGATGGCGTGGCGGGCGATCGCGACGGTGATCACGGCAGCGGCCATGAAGATCGCGGTCGCGACCAGCGAGCGCAGCGACAAGCGTGCAATTCCGCAGACGCTGTGGCCCGACGTGCAGCCGCCACCAAGCCTTGTGCCGAAGCCCACCAGTAACCCCGCGGCCACGATCACGAACCAGCTCGCGGGCATGTCCGGCACACGCGACGGTCGGCCCATCGCAGCGAAGATCAGCGGCACGCCGATCAGGCCCGCGAAAAAGGCGATGCGCCAGGCCTTGTCGCCGCCGCCCACCGACAGCAAGCCGCCCGCAATGCCGCTGATCCCGGCAATGCGACCGGTCAGAACCATCAGGAGCACGGAGGCGATCCCGATCAGGACGCCACCCAGCAATGCCGACAGCGGATCGAATGGAGCCATGGCCTTCCCTCCCGGGCCTTTTCGCCGGCTGGGAGCGTAGCGCATCGTGCGGGCCGGCGCCTCGGGCCTGCCCGAGGGGCGGGCGAGAAAATGAGAAAATGGCTCGAAGTGCCCGTACCATCGGCACCGGAGGTTTCTCACACCGTGCAAACCCGTGAGCAATCGGGGCCTTCCGGACGCCCCTACTCTGCTGCCCTGGCTGTCGCCGTGGGACCCCAGGACTTCAGCACCGGCAGCACCTCCTTGGCAAAGAGTCTCAGGCCGCGCTCGGAGACTTCGTAGGGCGTGCCGCCGAAGCGGAAGGCGATGTTCAGTTCGAAGTCGCCCAAAAGTCCACGCCGCGCCTCGAGGCCGCGCAGGATCTTGTCGGGCGTGCCCCAGCTTGCCGCTTGCATGAAGCCCGCCACCGCACCATCGAGGCCGCTCTTGCGGGCGATCTCGGCCTTCTGCTGATAGGCATCGTAGCCCTTCACCGTCCTGAAGTGCTCGCCCAGGAACTCGTAGTGGTGGAAGTTGCTCTCCACGAACTTGCCCTGGTACTGGCGCGCCTCCTCCTCGGTCTTCGCGAGGTCGCTGCCGCAGACGCAGAACTCGGTCAGCATGAGGCGCGGCGGCTCGGTGCCGTGGTACCTGCGGTGCAGCTCCCGCCCGCGCTCGATGACCGGCAACCGCATGTCCCACGGCCGGTCGGCGAACATCACCTGGTGCGCGCCGAGCTTGGCGGCCGAATCGACCGAGTCCTCGCTCGAGGCCACGGCGTAGATGCGGCCGTCGAATGAATATTTCGGCCGCGGCCGGATCTCGGTGCGCGGCTGCTTGTAGTATCTTCCGTTGCCCTCGATGAAGCCGGTGCGCAGCGCTTCGACGATCATGGGCGCCGCCTCGTCGAAGCGGGCGCGCGACTCGTCCATGGCGGCGCGAAACGCCGCGAACTCCCGCCGCGCCAGTCCGCGGCCCATGCCGAAACGCAGCCGGCCCTTGCTCAGAAGGTCGATCACCGAGGCGTTCTCGGCCACCCGCAGCGGATCGTGCCAGGGCAGGATCACCGCCGCGGTGCCGACATCGATGTTCGGGCAGAGCGCGGTCAGGTGCGCCATCAGCGCGAGATTGTCCGGCACGAAGGAATAGTCGTTGAAGTGATGCTCGGCCGACCACAGGCAGTCGAACCCCGAATCCGCCGCGATGCGGGCGAGCCGGATCTCCTCGTTCCAGACGCGATCGTCGGGGCAGTGCTCCCAGCCGTAGCTGGCGAACACCATCATCATGCCAACATCCATGACGTCCTCCGCGCCTCGTTCGTGCCTATGGCTCGCGACGAAATGCTTTCACGGACAGCCGGCGGCTACAAGGTCGCCTCTTGCGCGGCGAGCGACGCGCCCGCGGCCCACGACACCATGAAGCTACTCCGCCGCCTGCTTGGCCTGCGCCTCCTGCTGCATCTGTAGTATCTGTTCCCAGCCGCGATAGCCGGTGAAACTGTCCTTGTCGAAGAACAGCACCGGCCCGTCGCAGAAGAAGAGATATTCGGTATCCTCCAGCGCTTCGGTGGCACCGTGCACCATGCCGTTCGTCTCGTGCAGGAAGTCGCCCGGCCCGTAGACGTTGTTTCGCACCTTGAGCCTGCCCGAGAGCACGAAGGCAAAAGCGGCGCTCAGATGTTTGTGCGGCGGTGCGACATAGCCCTTCTTCCATTTCAGCAGCACCGCCCACCGGCCCGACTCCTGGCCGACCCACAGGATCTTGGTCCAGGCCTGGCCGGGTCTGCTCTCGATCCACGGAATCTCGGCCGAGCGGGTAATGGAATCGGCCAGCTCGCTGTTGAGCGGGCGAATATCCTGCGGCAACGCCATCTGATCCTCCCTTCGCTCGTTGTGAAGCGATCATGCCATTGCGGACGCGCCAGCGACGCCCCCGCCCCAAATTGATCACGCCCGGCTGCCTTGCCGCAAATCCGATGACGCCCAAAATTGCGGCTTCGCGGCATGCCGCCCGGATTGCGAAATGTGACGCATTTGAACGACGGATTGCCCCTCACGCGCTCTTGCCACCTCTTGCCGCCAGCGGTAGCGAATCGCCGGACGACAAGGCGGGGAAACGCTCAGGCAATCGGACCGGTCCCTAGAGGGACCCGTCAACTCTCTTTCATGAAACAAGACGCAGGGAGCTGAACGTGCAGCAGACGGGCTTCATCATCCCCAGGGCGGGACTCAAGTCGTTGGGGCTGAAAAACCTCGCGAACGTCCACTGGAACCTGTCGGTACCGTCCCTCTATGAGGAAGCGGTGCGCCGGCATGAAGGCTCAATCGCCAATGGCGGCGCGCTGGTGGTGCGCACCGGCGTGCACACCGGCCGCTCGCCCAACGACAAGTTTTTCGTCGAGGATGCGCAAACAAAGGGCCGCATCGACTGGGGCAAGACCAACAAGCCGATGGCGCCCGAGCGTTATCGTGCGCTCTACAACCGCATGACGGCCTATGCCCAGCGCCGCGAGCTGTTCGCACGCGACTGCTGGGCCGGCGCCGATCCCGAGCATCGCATCGGCGTGCGCGTCGTGACGGAGACCGCCTGGCACAATCTGTTCGCCCGCAACATGTTCCTGCGGCCAAGGTCGGAGGAATTGCCCGATTTCAACCCCGACTTCACCATCCTGAACCTGCCGGGCTTCCAGGCCGATCCGGCACTCGACGGCACGGCGTCGGACTGCGCCGTGCTCGTCAATTTCAGCGACCGGGTCGTGGCGATCTGCGGCACCTGGTACGCGGGCGAGATCAAGAAATCGGTATTCACCCTCCTGAATTACCTCCTGCCGGACAAGAACGTGCTGCCCATGCATGCGTCGGCCAACGTGGGGCCGAAGGGCGATGTCGCGGTCTTCTTCGGACTGAGCGGAACCGGCAAGACGACCTTGTCGGCCGATGCCTCGCGTACGCTGCTCGGCGACGACGAACACGGTTGGGGAGAGACCAGCCTGTTCAACTTCGAGGGCGGCTGCTACGCCAAGGTGATCAAGCTCAGCCGCCAGGCCGAGCCCGAGATCTATGCCACCACAGAGCGCTTCGGCACGGTGCTCGAGAACGTCGTGCACGATCCGGCAAGCGGCGCGCTCGATCTGGATGATGGGCGGTATACCGAGAACACGCGTGCCTGCTACCCGCTCGACTTCATCCCCAATGCGAGCGAATCGGGCATCACCGGCACACCGGAGAACATCATCATGCTGACGGCCGATGCGTTCGGCGTGTTGCCGCCGATCTCGCGACTCAGCCCCGAGCAGGCGATGTATCACTTCCTGTCGGGCTATACGGCGCGCGTGGCCGGCACCGAGAAGGGCGTGACCGAGCCGCAGGCCACGTTTTCGACCTGCTTCGGCGCACCCTTCATGCCGCGCCATCCGACGATCTACGCCAAGATGCTGGGCGAGAAGATGGCGCGCCAGAACGTGAAGTGCTGGCTGGTGAACACCGGCTGGTCGGGTGGTGGCTTCGGCGTCGGCGAGCGCATGTCGATCCGGCACACGCGCGCCATGGTGCGGGCGGCGCTCGACGGCACTCTTGCGTCCGTCGCCTCCTCGCCCGATCCGCACTTCGGCCTGCAGGTCCCGAGCGCCTGTCCCGACGTGCCCGGCGACGTGCTCAACCCGCGCAACACCTGGCGGGACAAGAAGGCCTACGAGCGCGCCGCCCGCGACGTCGCACATCGCTTCGAGAAGAACTTCCAGCAGTTCGAAAGTCATGTCGACAGCAAGGTGAAGCAGGCTGCCATTCACGCGGCGGCCTGAAGCAGCGATCAGGCCGTGTAGAGCGCGACCGGCTGATCGAAGCCTTTGAGGGTGTAGTCCCGGGCGGTGCTGCCCTGCAACTCCGCTTGCGCCTGATCGTGCACAGCCTGGGTCACCACGATCTGCCCGGGCCGGGCGACCGACTGCGCACGCGCTGCCACGTTCACTACTGTGCCGATCGCCGTCAGATCCCGGTGCGAGTGGCCAAACTCGCCAAAGCTTACCTCGCCGGTATGGATCCCGACGCCGATGCCGAATTCGTCGCCTTCCGCACCAAGCGCGCCGACGAACCGGGTCCGCTGCGCGGCGAAGGATCTCTGCATCTCGCGTGCCGCCAGCACAGCCTGCCGCGGATGATCGCCATGAGCCATCGGGAAGTTGAAGATCGCCATCACGGCATCGCCAATGGTCTTGTTGAGGAGCCCGTCATGCTCCCAGATGGCCGCGGCGCAACGGTCGTAGAAATCATCGAGAAGGGTCGCGACCTCCGCCGCCGGCACCGATTGGGAAAGCTTCGTATAGCCTCTCAGGTCCGCGAACAGAATGGTCGCGTCGATCGTCACCGTACGCGCCTTCATCATGCGCGTGAACATCATCTCGCAGATGGTGCAGATGTTCGGGTTCATCTTGCTGGGACGGATGCCGACGACGCGAAACGGCAGCGAGAAGCCGCCGCGCAACGGAATCGGCATGTGCATCTGTTGCCAGCATCCCTTGCAGAGGGCGGAATATTGCAGCGCCATGGCCTCTCTTCCCGTCGGACCAAGCGCAGCATGCGCGCAAAGCGCCTGCGCTTCCACTGGTGCATCGCTAGACGATGCGGCTCGTCTTGTTGCCCCAATAGCGGTCGCGCAGCAAGCGCTTGTAGAGCTTGCCTGTCGGCAGCCGTGGCAATTCGTGCTCGAAGTCGATCGAGCGTGGCACCTTCTGCCGTGCCAGGTGCCGGGTGCAGAAAGCGATCAGCTCGTCGGCGATCTCCGCCCCGGGGTGGACGTCCGGCATGAGCTGGACCACCGCCTTCACTTCTTCGCCGAGATCGACGTTGGGCACCCCGAACACAGCGGCGTCGGCGACCTTGGGATGGGTGATCAGCAGATTCTCGCATTCCTGCGGGTAGATGTTCACGCCGCCGGAGATGATCATGAAGGTCGCGCGGTCGGTGAGATAGAGATAGCCGTCCTCGTCGACATAGCCGACATCGCCCACCGTGCTCATCGTGCCGTCGGGCGAGCGAGCCTCCCTGGTCTTGCCGGGATCATTGAAATATTCGAAGGGTGTCGCGGTTTTGAACCACAAGGTGCCCGGGGTGCCGACCGGCAGCTCCTTCATCTGGTCGTCCAGCACGTGCAGCTCGCCCAGCAGCACCCGGCCGACCGTGCCGCGGTGGGCCAGCCACTCCTGCGAGTTGCAGGCCGTGAAGCCCAACCCCTCGGTGGCGCCGTAGTATTCATGGATGATCGGACCCCACCATTCGATCATCTGCTCCTTGACTTGCACCGGACAGGGCGCGGCCGCATGGATGGCGATCTCGAGCGAGGAAAGGTCGTGGTGCGTGCGCGCAGCCGCGGGCAGCTTGAGCATGCGCGAAAACATGGTCGGTACGAGCTGGCTGTGGCTGACGCGGTGCGTCTCGATCAACTGCAGGTACTGCTCGGCGTCGAAACGCTCCATGATGATAGCGGTACCGCCGACGCGGATCGTCAGGTTGACGGCCGCCTGAGGCGCGGAGTGATAAAGCGGCGCCGGCGACAGGTAGATCATATCCGGCCGGTACTGCCAGAGCTTCTCCAGGAAGGTGAAGATCGGAAGCTGCTGCGCCGGCGGCTGCTCGGGCAACGGCCGCAGGATGCCCTTCGGCCTGCCCGTGGTGCCCGACGAATAGAGCATGGCAGTGCCGAGCGATTCATCCGCAATCGGTGTCGCGGGAAGGCCTGAGGTCGCCTGCTCGAGATTGAGGACATGGTCACCCTCGCCAGGCCCGTCGACCACCAGGCAGAGCTCGATCCCGGGGCAAAGAGGCAAGGCCGCCAGCGCCACCTCGCGCTTGGCCTGCGACGTGATCAACACCTTCGATTCGCTGTTGTTCAGGATATAGGCCAGCTCCTCGACCGTGAGATAGGAGTTGACGCAGGTATAGTAGTGACCCGAGCGCTCGCCCACGGCGCAGCATTCCACGTAACGCGCGTTGTTCTCCATGTAGATCGAGTAGTGGTCGAGCCGTCCCAGGCCCCGGGCACGCAGCAGATGCGCAAGCCGGTTGCTGCGCGCTTCGAGCTCGCCATAGGTGATCGTCTCGCCGGTGCCAGCCATGACGACAGCGGGCTGCGCGGCGCGGCGGGCAACGTGCTGGCCCGGATACATGTGCGTTTCCTCCTTGCTCGATGGACAAACGTTGGCCCAGTCCCGGTCCTCAGATCAAGCACGGCCTCGACGCCGCCGGTCGCCATGGCATACTCGGCGGCGACGACAGCCAGGGGAGAATGCGATGAGCACCAGCAGGCGCAAGTTCGTGGGCGGCGTGTCGGCGGCTGCCCTGCTTTCCCGCGTGAGCGTTGCGTCCGCACAGAACAAGTACGACGAAGGTGCGAGCGACGCCGAGATCAAGATCGGCAACACCAATCCGTACAGCGGTCCGGCCTCGTCCTATGCCGTCATCGCCAAGACCATCGGAGCCTACTTCAAGAGCGTCAACGAGGGTGGCGGGATCAATGGCCGCAAGGTGAACTTCATCTCCATGGACGACGGCTACAACCCGGCCAAGACCGTGGAGGTCGTGCGCCAGATGGTCGAGCAGGAGAAGATCTTCGCCCTCTTCCAGTCGCTCGGCACGCCGTGCAACACCGCGATCC
Source organism: Reyranella sp. (assembly GCF_036558665.1). GTDB lineage: Bacteria > Pseudomonadota > Alphaproteobacteria > Reyranellales > Reyranellaceae > Reyranella. The sequence continues at coordinate 35,495 of NZ_DATBFE010000071.1, forward strand.
ACAAATACATGAACCAGAAGAAGGTGCCTCAGCTCTACGTGGCGACGGGCGCCTCGAAATGGGGCGACCCGCAGCACTTTCCCTGGACCATGGGCTTCCAGCCCGACTATCACACTGAGGCCGTGATCTACGGCAAGCACATCCTCGCCAACGTCAAGGACGCCAAGATCGCCGTCCTGATGCAGAACGACGACTATGGCCGGGACTACTTCGGCGGACTGAAGGAGGGGCTGGGCAAGGAGGTCGGCCGTATCGTGAAGACGGTCACCTACGAAGCGACCGATCCCACGGTTGACAGCCAGGTGATCCAGCTCAAGGACTCGGGCGCCAATGTCTTCATGGACATCTCGGGCCCGAAGTCAGCCGCACAGGCGATCCGCAAGATGGCCGACATCAACTGGAAGCCGGCGCACTATCTCAACAACGTCTCGGCCTCGGTGGCCGCGGTCATGAAGCCGGCAGGCTACGAGAACGCCCAGGGTATCGTCACGGCCGCCTACATCATGGACGCCACCGACAAGCAGTGGGACGAGAATCCCGAGATGAAGACATGGAAGAGCTGGATGGACAAATGGATGCCGGACTTCAACAAGGCCGATGCCAGCCATATCTACGCTTACGCCGTCTCGTCCCTGATGCACGAGACACTGAAGCGCTGCGGCAACGAGCTGACACGGGCCAATCTCATGAAGCAGGCGGCGAGCTTCAAGAACTTCCGTGTTCCGCTTCTGCTGCCGGGCATCACCGTCAATACCAGCCCCACTGACTTCTATCCGATCCAGGCTGTCCAGCTCGCACGGTTCAAGGGCCAAACCTGGGAGCTGTTTGGCGACATCATGCACGCCGAGAGCAGCTGAAGACGGCAGCCGACACGGCAAAGAAAACCCCGCTGCCGGTTGGCTGCGGGGCGAAATCCTCGGCCGCCGGTACATCCGCGGTCGGCCTCGGCAAGGGAGATACCTGGCTCAGCCGATCGCCTTGAGGTTGTCGGCCGACATCTTGCCGCTGCGGCGGTCGGAGACGAGTTCGTACTCGACCTTCTGGCCCTCGCGCAGGCCATCGAGGCCGGCGCGCTCGACCGCGCTGATGTGCACGAAGGCGTCGGCGCCGCCCTTGTCCGGCTGGATGAATCCGAAGCCTTTGGTGGCGTTGAACCACTTCACGGTTCCCGTAGTCATGGGAATGGTAGCCTTTCACGACGTGGATATGCTGCCCGCCCTCCATCGAAGAGGGCTGGCCGTCGAATGCGCACTGGTGTTCGGGATCAGTCGATGGCGCTGCGTTGACCATGTCGCGCATCGCCAAAAGTCGTCCGTCTATCGACGGCGCAGATATGGACGCTTTTGCCCATCGTTTCAAGAGCAGGCCGCAGTGACGCTCATCGGGATCCACGGCCCGGCCACCGGCAGAAGCCTGACTGCCGGACGGATCTATCCCCGGCCGGCCAGCGCCCTGTTTTCCAACCGACTGAGAAGCCGCACCACAGGCCATAGGATCAGGAAATAGATCAGCGCCGCCATGACGATGGGCGTGGGATTGAAGGTAACGCTTTGCGCCTGGCGCGCCTGGAACAAAAGCTCCGGCACCGCCACCACGCTGCCGAGCGAGGTGAGCTTCACCACCTCCAGCGTGTTGGACAGCAAGTCCGGCAGCACGTTGCGAACCGCCTGTGGCAGCACGACCCATACCATGGTCTGCAACCCGGACAGGCCGGTCGAACGGGCCGCCTCGATCTGCCCGCGCGGGATGGAATCGATGCCGGCCCGCAGGATCTCGCCATAGTAGGCCCCGGTGTTCAGGAAGAAGGCGATGGCGACGCAAGCGAACCCGCCGAGCTCCAGGCCGGCGAACGGCAGGCCCGCAAACAGCAGGATCAGCAGGACGAGGGGCGGAAAGGCGCGGAAGAAGTCCACCCAGGCCATCAGGGACCATCGTACCGCGGTACTCCTGAGCTGAGCGAGCAGCGCCAGAATCAGTCCGCCGGCCAGTCCGAGCGGCACGACGAGCAGCGAGAGCAGCACCGTGTTAAGGAGTCCGGCAAGGACGATCGGCATCGCCGCCTGGGCGATTTCGGCGTTGAAGAAGGACTGGACTATCTCTTCCATGCGAACCGGGTCTCGATCCAGCGCGCCGCCACCACGACCGGGAGGAAGAGGACGAGATAGGCGGCCGCTCCCATCATCAGCGGCGAAGGGTTGTAGGAGTTCGATACAGCCGAACTCGCCATGCCCAGGATCTCATGCAATGCCACGACGGTGCCGAGCGCCGTGCCCTTGGTGATGGCGATGGTGCGATTGGTGAGCGGCGCAATCGTCAACCGCAGCGCCTGGGGCAGCACGACATTGATCAAGGTCTGGCCGAAGGAAAGCCCGGTCGATCGCGCGGCCTCCCACTGTCCCTTGGCGACCGAGGTGATGCCGGCCCAGAAGATCTCCTCGGCGAAGGCCATCAGGACAAGCGACAGCGAAAGCCAGGTCGAGACGAAGCTCGAGGCCGAGATACCGGCCGAGGGCAGGCCGAAATAGATCAGGACGATGATCACCAGTGGCGGCAGCGACCGGAACAGATCGACGACGAAGATGATCAGCCAGTTGAGCGGCCGGATGGCGAGGCTTCTGATCAACGCCAGCAGCAGTCCCACAACCAGCCCGCTGGCGACGATCAGTGCCGCCAGCTCGATCGTGACCAGCGTGCCGTGCAGGATGTCCGGCAGATACTTCGCCATGACCTCCGCGTTGAAGAAGGTCTCGAGGAAGCGATTCCAGGCGCTCATGGCTCGGAGCGACTCTCGGCGGTGGCCCAATCATGTGCAGCGCTGCGGCACGGCACTTCGGCTGAGGAGGTCATCAATGCTGCCGGATCTGGCCGATGAAGGCCCGGGTGCGCTCGTGCGCCGGGCTCTCGAAGATCTGCGCCGGCGATCCCTGCTCCACGATCGATCCATGGTCCATGAACACGACGCGGTCGGCCGCAGCACGCGCGAAGCCCATCTCGTGACTCACGACGATCATGGTCATGCCGGACTCACGCAGGGATCGCATGACGGCCAGCACAGAGCCCACAAGTTCAGGATCGAGCGCGCTCGTGGGCTCGTCGAACAGCATGACCTTGGGCTCGAGTGCAATGGCCCGGGCGATGGCAACGCGCTGCTGCTGGCCGCCCGACAGCTCGGCAGGCCGATGGTTCGCGCGATCGGCAAGTCCCACCCGATCGAGCGCCGCCTGCCCGATCATTTCGGCTTCGGCCCGCGACTTCCCGGCCACCTTGCGCAGGGCCAGCGTCACGTTGCCGAGCGCCGTCATATGCGGATAGAGGTTGAAGGACTGGAACACCATGCCGATGTGCTGCCGGGCATGGTTGATGTCAGTGCGCGGATCGAGCATGTCGATCCCTGCCACCGTAATGCTCCCCGAACTCGGCTCCTCCAGCCTGTTGAGGCAGCGCAGCAGCGTCGACTTGCCGGAGCCCGAGGGACCGATAACGAACACCAGCTCGCGCTCGGCTACCTCCAGATCAACGCCCTTCAGGACGTGCAGATGGCCGAAATGTTTGTGGATGCCGCGGGCGACGACGATGCTCATCGGAGCGGGCCACTCCAGTGGCGCTGATCATGAGGCGCCGCTGGAGGGGCGCGCTCCCCCGACTCAACCGCAATGCAGTTCATGCGGCGTCGGATCGTAGCCCGGCATGCCCGGCACGCCATAGCCGGGCGTGATCGTGCGCTCCAGGGCATCGGGCGGCGGCACGCGGCCGAACCACTTCTCGGAAAGCTTCACCAGCGAGCCATCCTTCTTCATGCAATCGAGCGCATCCTGAAGCTGCGCCCTGAGCTTGGGATTGGTTTTTGGCGTTGGTGCCGCCCAATGGGCACGCGTGTCCTTGAGTTCGAGGTCGGCCACGAACATCGGGCTCTTCGAGGCGGTGTAGACGATGGTGGTGTTGCCGCCGAGCGTGGCATAAGCGCGGCCCGAGAGCACGGCCTGGGTGGCGTCCGGCTGCGTGTCGTAGGCCTGCACCTCGAAGCCGATCTCCTGGCCCATCTTCTTGCTGAGCGTCTCGTAGGGCGTGCCCTTGTTCACGGCGACCGCCTTCCCCTTGAGATCCTCCCAGCCCTTGATCGGCACGCTGCCCTTCTTGATGCCGAACTGGTAAGCGGTCCAGATGTAGCCGGCGGTGAACAGCATCTTCTCGGCGCGCTCCTTGGTCACGGTCGTGGGCGCTGCAATGAAATCGTACCGGCCGGACTCCATGCCCGGAATCAGCGTCGAGAAGCTCACCGAATCGATGGTGATGTCCCGGTGCATCCGCTTGGCGACCTCGGTGAACAGGTCGACATTGAAGCCCTGAATGCCGCCACCCAGCTTCGGAAAGGCGTGCGGCGCGAACGTGCCGTCGACGCCGGTCCGCAGCGGCGGCAGCTTGTCCTGCGCGTTCGCCGGCACCAGGGCTGCGGCGCCCATCAAGACTGCGGCCACGGCGACGGCCCATCCACGGTTCGACATGCGGTTTGCCTCCCTGAAATCCCCAGGCGCAGACGTTAGAACAGCCATTGTTGGATAGCAATTTGAAGGCCATCCTTGCCGCATGTCCCAGAATCGCGACTGCATCCTCGTCATCAATCCAAATTCGACCGAGGCCGTCACCGCCGGCATCGACAAGGCGATGGAGCCGCTTCGCATGCCCGGCGGCCCGGCCATCGAATGCGTAACCCTGAAGGAAGGGCCGCCAGGAATCGAGACGCAGGCCCATGTCGAGAGCGTCGTGGCACCGATTGCGGCTGCAGTGCGAAGCCACGACAATGACTGTTCGGCCTTCGTGATCGCCTGCTATTCCGACCCCGGCCTGCACGCCGCGCGCGAAGCGACTTCGAAGCCCGTCCTGGGCATCGCCGAATGCGGCATCCTGACGGCCCTCACGCTCGGCCAGCGCTTTGGCGTGATCTCGATCCTGCGGAAATCGATCCCGCGTCATCTGCGCTATGTCGGCCAGATGGGTCTCAACGACCGTATGGCGGGCGACCGCGCGATCGGCCTCGGGGTGGTCGAGCTCGCCGACGAAGCCCGCACCTTCAGCCGCATGGCCGAGGTAGCTGCCGAGCTGCGCGACGAGGACGGCGCGGACGTGCTGATCATGGGCTGCGCAGGCATGGCGCGCTACCGCGACCGGCTGCAGCGCCACGTCGGTCTGCCCGTCGTCGAACCCAGCCAGGCGGCCGTCTCGATGGCAATCGGCCGCACGAGGTTGAACTGGTCTTGAGCTGGAAGATCGGTCGCAAATGCTCACCCCTAAAAGGGGTGGTCCTTCATTCCGCCGCCTTCGCCTTCACGACGGGGGCTGCGGGGAATTCCATGCGGTCATCGGTCCGGCAGTAGCGGTCGGCGAACATGCGGCCGACCGGATGGTATCTGTCCATGCGGACGCGCATCGCCTTTGGATCCCAGAGCGCGTCGCGGATATGGAAGCGCAGGCCCTCGCCGATCACCAGCTGGCGGTCGTCCTTGACGTTGATTGTCCGCCAGACTTTGCATTCCATCGACCACGGCGCCTCGGCAAGCCGCGGCGGCACCACGTCGACCGAAGGCGCGAGCCCGAGGCCGAGATAGGCCGGCTCGCCGACATCGGGCGGGAAGTCGCCGCTCGACTCGTGCATCTTGCGCGCCAGCGGCTCGTCCGTGAGGTTGACCACGAACTGGCCCGATCGCTCGATGTTGGTCCAGGTGTCCTTGATACGCCCGTCCGGCCGCCTGTTGATGGCGACCATGCAGAGCGGCGGATCCTCGGCGAAGACATTGAAGAAGCTGAAGGGCGCCGCGTTCACCACGCCCGTCGGGCCGATCGTCGTCACCCAGGCGATCGGGCGCGGCAGCACGAAGGCCGTCAGGATCTTGTAGCGCTCGTGCGCCGTCACCTCGGAAGCGGCATACTGCATCGGCAGACTCTCAATTCGAGGGCTCGACCTTCACGCCCGTGCGTTCCGAGATCAGCTTGTAGTGCTCGGGCCGCCGGTGCTTGGCGAAGTTGAACGTGGTGTTGCGGATGTACTCGCCGAGTCCCATGTCGCAATCGTACGAAATGACCTCGTCCTCCTCGGTCGTGCTCTTGGCGACAATCTCGCCGGTCGGCGCGACGATCGCGGAGCCGCCATGCAGCCAGAAGCCGTCTTCCTTGCCGGCCTTGGCCGTGGCGACGACCCAGATGCCGTTCTGGTAGGCCGCGGCCTGGATCGACAGGTTGTGATGGAACACGCGCAGATAGGGCGGCTCCTTGGGTGCATAGACGTTGTCGGTCGGCGTGTTGTAGCCCAGCACCACCATCTCCGCGCCCTTCAGTCCCATGACGCGGAACGTCTCGGGCCACCGCCGGTCGTTGCAAATGCACTGCCCGACGATCACGTCGTCCTTGAACATCTTCCACACGTTGAAGCCGAGATCGCCGACCTCGAAATATTTCTTCTCGAGATGCTGGTAGGGAACCGTCGGCCGATGCTCGGCATGGCCCGGCAGATGAATTTTGCGATATTTGCCGATGATGCGGCCGTCCGGCCCGACCAGGACCGAGGTATTGAAGCGGCGGGTCCTGCCCTCCTCCTCCGCAAGCTCGGCGTAACCGAGATAGAAGCCGATGCCCCTCGAGCGCGCCAGCTCGAACAGCGGCAGTGTCTCGGGGCTCGGCATCTGCGCCTCGAAGTACTTGTCGACTTCCGCCTGGTTCTCCATCCACCAGCGCGGAAAGAAGGTCGTGAGCGCGAGCTCGGGAAACACCACGAATTTCGAGCCGCGTGAATCGGCTTCTTTCAGCATCCCCACCAGCCGCTTCACCACACCCTTGCGGCCGTCGGCGCGATGGATGGGCCCGAGCTGGGCGGCCGATACTTTCAGACGACGGGACATGTCTTTTACCTCAAAACAGCGGCTTCGCACCAAAGCGCGACATCGCCCGCAACTCCGGTGCCGAGCGTCCGAGCGGTTTCGCCGAGTCGGGCGAAGCGCAGGGCAGGAACTGACCGGAGCCGCGCTCGGCGTCGAGCTTTCCATTCTCGACAACCACCCGCCCGCGACTCACGACGACGACCGGCCAGCCCCTGATTTCGCGGCCCTCGTACGGCGTATAGCCGACATTGTCGTGTAGGTCCTTCCAGCGGATCGTGACATCCTTGTCGGGGTCCCAGATCGCGAAGTCGGCGTCCGAGCCCACGGCGATCGTGCCCTTGCGGGGATAGAGACCATAGAGCCGCGCGTGATTGGTCGAGCTGAGCGCCACGAACTGCTGCAGGCTGATGCGACCCTTCTGCACGCCCTCGGAGAACAGCAGCGGCAGGCGGATCTCGAGCCCCGGCACGCCGTTCGCCATCTCCTTGAACGTCGTCTTGTCGCCCTTGGGAATCTTGCCCTTCTCGTTGAACTGGTAAGGCGCGTGATCGGAGGAGAAGGTCTGGAGCGTGCCGTCCTTCAGTGCCGCCCATACCGCCTCCTGGGCGGCCGAATCACGAGGCGGCGGGCTGCAGCACCACATCGCGCCTTCGACTCCGGGCTTGTCCATGTCGTCGGCTGTAAGGCCGATATATTGCGGGCAGGTCTCGCCGAAGATCTTCAGCCCCTTTTTCTGTGCCTGCCGCAGCGTCTCGATGGCCTCGATCTCCGACATGTGCACGATCAGCATCGGCGCATCGACGAGCCGCGCCAGCGAGATGGCACGGTTGGTCGCCTCGGCTTCGGCGATGCGCGCATGGGCAATGGCATGAAACTTGGGCGCGACATGACCCTGGTCGACCAAATGGTGCGCCAGCCACTGGATCATGTCGTGGTTCTCCGCATGCACCATCAGCAGCGCGCCTTCGCGGCGGGCCAGCGCCAGGATATCGAGGATCTGATAGTCGCTGAGCTTGAGCGCATCGTAGGTCATGTAGATCTTGAACGAGGTGTAGCCATCCTTTATCAGCGCCGGCAGCTCCTGCCCCAGCGCCTGCGGCGTCGGATCGGATACGATCAGGTGGAAGGCGTAGTCGATCACCGCCTTGGGCGTCGCCGCCTCGTGATAGTCCTGCACCACCTTGCGCAGCGACATGCCGCGATGCTGCGCGGCGAAGGGAATGATGGTCGTGGTCCCGCCAAACGCCGCGGAGACGGTGCCGGTATAGAAATCGTCGGCGCACATGATGCCGAAGCCCGACTTCTGCTCGACATGGACATGGCTGTCGATGCCGCCCGGCAGGACGAACTTCCGGCCGGCGTCGATTTCACGGGTGCCCGTGCCCTTGAAATCGGGCTCGATGGCGGCGATGCGACCGCTCCTTACAGCGATGTCCCCTTCGGTCTGGCGATCCTCGGTAACGATGCGGGCGTTGCGAACGATCAAATCGTAATCGGACATCTCCTTACTCCGCCGCCACCTTGTGCCCCCGGCCGGAGGCCGCCAGCCGTCGCTCGAAACGCGCGATCAGCGAATCGAGCTCAGCGCGGTCGGTCGCAGTGAGCGGCGAACCCGGCGCACGTTGCTTCGGACTCTTGATGGCGCCGCGGCGGAACAGCACCTCCTTGCGCAGCGCAAGCCCGATCGCGGGCTGCACCTCGTGCCGCACCAGCGGCAGATAGACGTCGAACAGATCCTCCGCCTCCTCGACCCTGCCCGACATGAAATGGTCGTAGACCTCGACCAGCATCTCCGGCCAGGCAAAGCCGGTCATGGCGCCGTCGGCGCCGCGCCGCAATTCCTGCGGATAATAGAGCCCGCCATTGCCGACCAGGATCGAGACGCGGCGGCGGCCGGGCTTCTGTTCGCCCTCGCGGATGCGTGTCAGCTTGGCAAGGCCCGGGGCGTCCTCGTGCTTCAGCATCACGAGCTGCCTGAAGTCGTCGACCAGACGCTCGAACACCTGATGCGGCAGATAGACGCCGGTCGCTTGCGGATAGTCCTGATAGACCACCGGAATATCGGGCCCAAGTGCGGCGAATACCTGGGCGTAGTAGTTGTAGATGCCGTCATCGCCCTTCAGACCCGGTGGCGGGGCGACCATCACGCCTGAAGCGCCTGCGATCATCGCTTCGTGAGCGAGGCGACGGACGTTCTCGATGCCGGCGTGACTGACGCCGACGATGACCTGCCGGTCGCCGGCACGGCCGATCACGCGTTTCACGACATCGATTGATTCCTCGGTCGTGAGCTTGTGCGCCTCGCCCATCATTCCCAGCAGCGTGAAGCCATGCACGCCGCAGCGCAGGTAGAAATCGGTCAGCGTATCCACGCTCTGCAAATCGAGCGCGCCCTCATCGGTGAACGGCGTGGCGGCAATGATGTAGACGCCCTTGGCGGCTTCGGTGAGTTTTGCGGTCATGGCCCGATCATGCCAGTCTCACGCGCCAAGGGTAAGGACCGATGGACACGAAGACCACTCGCATCGCGAACCTCGATCACATCGTCGCCTGGGATGATGCGGAGCAACGCCATGTCTATCTCGACTCCGCCGACCTCGTGTTCAAGGGCAACGAGATCGTGCATGTCGGGCCGGACTATGTCCGCCCCGTCGATGCGACCGTCGACGGCAAGGGCTTCATGGCGATCCCGGGCTTCGTCAATGTCCACAGCCATCCGTTCTCCGAACCGGCAAACAAGGGCCTGACGGAGGAATATGGCAGCGACAAGCTTGGCCAGAGCTCTCTCTACGAATATCTCACCGTATTCGGCCTTGCACCCGAGGATGCCGGGCCCGCGATGCAGGTCGCGATGTCGGAGCTCCTGAAAAGCGGTGTCACCACTCTCACCGATCTTTCCATCGCGCGCGCGGGATGGGTCGACGAACTCGCTCGAACCGGCATCCGCGCGGTCATCTGTCCGATGATGCGCCAGGCCGTCTGGTTCACGAAGAACGGCCATACCGTCGAGTACGCCTGGGACGAAAAGGCGGGCCAAAGGGCCTTCGAGATGTCGATGAAGACCATCGACGAGGCGATCGGCCATCCGAGCGGTCGCATCGGCGCCATGGCCGGCCCCGCCCAGATCGATACCTGCAGCGAGGGCTTCTTCCGTGAGGCGCTGCAGGAGGCGCGGCGACGCGGCATCCCGATGCAGACCCATGCCTGCCAGGCCGTGGTCGAATTCCACGAGATCGTGCGCCGCCACGGCAAGACGCCGATCGAATGGCTCGAGTCGATCGGCGTGCTGGGTCCCGACCTCGTGATCGGCCATGGCATCTTCCTGAACGACCATCCCCAGATCCACTATCCGCACGGCCACGACTTCGAGCGGCTGCGCGACTCGGGCGCCGCGGTGGCGCACTGTCCGACCGTGTTCGCGCGCCGCGCCATGGTGATGAACTCGCTCGGCCGCTACATGAACGCCGGCATCACCGTCGGCATCGGCACCGACACCTTCCCGCACAACATGGTCGATGAAATCCGTCTGGCCTGCTACGTCGCCCGCGCCTTCACCGGCAACTACAAGATGGGGACCACGCGGCACGCCTTCGAGGCGGCGACAATCGGTGGCGCCAAAATGCTGCGCCGACCCGATCTCGGCCGGCTGGCGCCCGGCTGCAAGGCGGATTTCTCGCTGGTGGACATGAGCCATCCCTACATGCAGCCGAGCCACGAGCCGGTGCGCAGCCTGATCTATTCGGCGAGCGAGCGTGCCATTCGCCACGTCTACGTCGACGGCACGCAAGTCGTGAAGGACGGCAAGGTCCTCACGATCGACGTCGAGGCCGCGACAGCCGGCTTGATCGAAGGCCAGCGCAGGCGCCTCGAGACCGTCAGTGAACGCGACTGGGCCGGCCGCGACGCCGACGACCTGTCGCCGCCCGTCTATGCCACAAAGGAGCGCCTGCCGCAGTCCCGGCCGGTGTCGTGATCCCCCTCTCACATGGTCACGCTATGAATGCGCCACTGAAGTGCGCACGCCTTTGAGAGCGTCTGCGGCAGCCGGGCCTACTTGACGGTGATCTCGGCGCTGCCGAGGCCGACGAATTCCGCCTTGACCTTCCCCGGCCCCGCCAGGAACTGCGGCGGGTGGACGGAGCCCGTCAGCACCACGTCGCCGGCCTGCAGGTGCTTGCCATGCGAGATCAGCTTGTTCGCGAGCCAGGCGAGCGAGATCAAGGCGCCGCCCATGACATTGGCGCCCGGTCCGGCGCCGATCTCCCTGCCCTCGAACTCGGTGCGCCCCTGCACCTTGGCGAAGTCGAGCTTCTGCCAGTCCTTGATCTCCGTGCCGACGATGCACGCGGCCTGCAGGACGTCGTCGGCGATGCGGCCGGGGCCACCCAGTTGAGAGACGTCGCCGTAGCGATTCTCGACCACTTCCATGCCGCAATAGAGATTGGCGACGCAGGGCTTGATGCTGTCGGCGGTGTAAGGCGCATTGCCGGCGGCCACGTCGCGCGCGATCCGCACCACCATCTCGCACTCCACGCCGGCCTTGATTGGCCAGCCGGGCTGAAACACCTCGCCGCTTTGGCGGACGCCATCCTGATAGATGCCGGCGAAGGCCGGCCCCGAGAGCTTCAGCGGCTCGTATTGCGCCGGCACGGCGAAGGCCACCTTCCATCCTGCCAGACGGTTCTGCCCTCTGTCGGTGAGCCGGTCATGCACCGCGAACTGGACCTTGTAGGCTTCCTCCTCCGAAAGCCCGGCGGTCGCGCCGGCAAGGAAGTCCATCGGGACCCGCGCGCGGCGGAACTCGGCGATACGATCGGCCAGCGCTTCGATTTCCTGGATGTTCACGAGGAGTCCCTCCCGATTTCGGATCGGGAGGGATATTTGCCGCGACCTTACGTCGACGCAAGCGGGCGTGGCGCCTTGGCGAAATTGCCGCGCTATGCCGCCTTAGCAACTTGCTGGCCGTAGAAGCTCTCACCCTTCGCCGCCATGTCGCGCAAGAGCTTCGGCACCTTGAATTGCGGACCGTACTTCCTGGCGAGCTGGCCGCACTCGGCAACGAACTGCTGCACGCCGACCTGGTCGATCAGGCTGATCGCGCCGCCAGTCTGCGGTGCGAAGCCGAGCCCCATGATCGAGCCGACATCGCCGTCCTGTGGCGCCGTCAGCACCTTGGCTTCGAGGCAGCGTGCGGTGTCGACTGCCTGAACGTAGAGCAGGCGCTTCTTGATCTCGGTCTCCTTGGCGCGCTTTGCCTCGCCCTCGCCATAGAGCAGCTCGGGGTTGGGCGGAAAGTGCTTGGCGAGGTCCGGCCACAGGCGCTTCTTGCCATCGGCCGGATAGTCGTAGAACCCCTTGCCGTTCTTGCGGCCGAAGCGCTCCAGCTTCTTCACCATCAGCTCGAGAACGTCCTCGGTGCCGGAGGCGTCGTACTTCTTGCCGGCCGCTTCGGCATCGCGCCGTGTCTGGTCCATGATCTTCCATGAAAGATCGATCGCGACCTCGTCGTTCAGCGCCAGCGGGCCCACCGGCATGCCGGCCAGACGCGCGCAGTTCTCGATCATCGCCGCGGGCACGCCCTCCTTCAGCAACCGATGGCCCTCGCTGATGAAGGCGCCGCAGACGCGCGACGTGAAGAAGCCGCGGCTGTCGTTCACCACGATCGGGGTCTTTCGGATCTTCTGTACGAAGTCCATCGAGCGCGCGAGCGTCTCGGGCGAGGTCTTCTTGCCGACGATGATCTCCACCAGCGGCATCTTCTCGACGGGCGAGAAGAAATGCAGGCCGATGAAGTTCTTGGGCCGCGCCGACGCCTCGGCGAGACCGGTGATCGGCAGCGTCGAGGTGTTCGAGGCGAAGATGGCATCCGTCGCGAGCTCGGCCTCGGCCTTCCTGGTCGCTTCGGCCTTCACTTCGCGATTCTCGAACACCGCTTCGATCACGAGCTGACAGCCCTTGAGCGCGGCGAAGTCCGGCGTTGCTGTCACCTTGGCCAGCAGTGAGTCCCGCCTGGTCTGGTCCATGTGCCCGCGCTTCACAAGCTTGTCGAGCTCGGAAGCAATATGCGCCTTGCCCTTGTCGGCCGAGGACTGGTCGCGGTCGACGAGCACGATCTCGAGGCCTGCCTTCACCGAGACCGCCGCGATGCCCGCCCCCATCAAGCCGGCGCCGAGGATGCCGATCCTGCTGTATTCCTGCTTCGGCACGTCCTTGGGACGGCGGGCGAGCTTGTTCGCTTCCTGCAGGCCGAAGAACAGCGTGCGGATCATGCTCTTGGCCACGGGATCGCGCAGCAGCGACACGAAATAGCGTGTCTCGACCCTGAGCGCCGCATCGAAGGGAAGCTGCAGACCCTCGTAAACGCAGCTCATGATCGCCTTGGGCGCGGGATAGACGCCGTTGGTCTTGCCCGCAATCATGGCATTGCCGCCGATGAAGGTCTGGACGCCGACGGGGCTCCACACCTGACCGCCGGGGAAGCCCGGTACCTTGAAGCCCTTGCGGTCCCAAGGCTGCACCGCGCGGCCGTCGATTGCCTTGGCGCCCTTGCCGGCATATTCCGGCACGACCTGCTCCGACGCCGGCGCCACCAGCCACTCCTTGGCCTTGGCCAGAAGTTGATCCGCCGGCACGACCTCATGGATCAGCCCCATGCCTTTGGCGGTCTCGACCGGCAGGTCCTTGCCCTCGAGCAGGATGGGCGCGGCGTTCATCACGCCGATCAGCCGCGGGATCCGCTGCGTGCCGCCACCGCCCGGCAGCAGGCCGATCTTCACCTCGGGCTGTCCAACCTTGGCTTTCGGGTTGGCCGCCGCGATGCGATGGTGGCAGGCGAGGCAGATCTCGAATCCGCCGCCCAGCGCCGTGCCGTTGATCGCCGCCACCATCGGCTTGCCGCCGGTCTCCTGGCGACGGAACATCTTCTGGAGCTGGCTGAACTGGTCCATCAGCTTCGTCGCATCGGACGTGTCGACGTTCAGCAGCATGTCGAGATCGGCACCGGCGATGAAGTCGGCCTTGCCCGAGGTGAGGATGATCCCCTTCACCTTCTCGTCCTTGAGCGCCTTCTCCAGCGCCTCGGCATAAGCCGCCAGCGAGGCCTCGTTCAGCACGTTCATCGTGCGTCCCGGCATGTCCCACGTGATGGTGGCGATGCCGTCACTGTCGACGTTGTAATTGATCATTGGTCGAATCCCTATTGCTGGAGCAGCGGTCATCGTCTTCCGGACCCGGAGCCTCTGGCTCGCTCACGATCATGAGCGAGCGGGACGCTCGCGGTCCGGAAGAGTCTGATCACACGCGTTCGATGATCGTGGCGGTGCCCATGCCGGCGCCGACGCAGAGTGTGGCCAGGCCGGTCGAGAGGTCGCGTCGCTCCATCTCGTCGAGCAACGTTCCCAGGATCATGGCGCCGGTCGCACCAAGCGGATGGCCCATGGCGATGGCGCCGCCGTTCACGTTGATCTTGTCGTGCGGCATCTTGAGGATCTGCAGGTAGCGCAGCACGACCGCGGCAAAGGCCTCGTTCAGCTCGAACAGATCGATGTCCTTCACCTCCATGCGGGCGCGCTTCAGCGCCCGCTCGGAAGCCGGCGCCGGTCCGGTCAGCATGATCGCGGGCTCCGAGCCGATCGAGGCGAAGGAGCGGATACGAGCGCGCGGCTTCAGGCCAGCCTTCTGACCGAACTTCTTGGTGCCGATCAGGATCGCGGCGGCGCCATCGACGATGCCCGACGAGTTGCCGGCGTGATGGACGTGATTTACCTTTTCGATCTCGGGATAACGCTGCAGCGCCACGGCGTCGAAGCCGGGCATGGCCTCGCCCTGCATCTTGAAGCTGGGCTCGAGCGCCGCCAGCGTCTGCATGGTCGTATTGGGCCGCATCAGCTCGTCGTGGTTCAGGAGTTCGATGCCGTTCCGGTCCTTCACCGGCACGATCGACTTCTTGAAGTAGCCATTGTCCCAGGCGTGCTTGGCACGCTTCTGCGACTCAACAGCGTAGGCGTCGACATCGTCGCGGCTCATGCCGTATTTGGTCGCGATCACGTCGGCCGAGATCCCCTGAGGCAGGAAGTACATCGGGATCGCCACCGCCGGATCGACCGGCCAGGCGCCGCCGTCGGAGCCCATCGGGACGCGGCTCATGCTCTCCACGCCGCCGCCGATCGTGGCCTGGCTCTGGCCCGACATCACCTGAGCGGCAGCCATGTTGGTGGCTTCGAGACCCGAGGCGCAGAAGCGGTTGATCTGCACGCCTGGTACGCTCTCGTCGAAACCGGCGCGGACGGCGGCCACGCGGGCGATGTCCGCGCCCTGCTCGCCGATCGGCATGACACAGCCCAGCACCACATCGTCGACCAGCTTCGTGTCGAGCCGGTTGCGGTCGCGAATCGCCTCGAGCGCCGTCGTCGCGAGTCGGATCGGCGTCACCTCGTGCAGCGCGCCGTCCTTGCGGCCTTTGCCGCGCGGCGTGCGGACGGCGTCGTAGATATATGCGTCGGTCATGGTGCTTCTCCTTGAATCCCTATCTTCCTCCTCTCCCCCGCGAGGGGGAGAGGGCGGGTGAGGGGGTGGCACACACCCCCTTCAACCCCCTCACCTGACCTCTTCCCCTATCGGGGGAGAGGAATTCAAAGCGTCCTTCCGATCAGTTCCTTCATGATCTCGTTGGTGCCGCCGTAGATCTTCTGCACGCGGCTGTCGGCGTAGAGTCGCGCGATCGGATATTCCCACATGTAGCCGTAGCCGCCGAAGAACTGCAGGCACTGGTCCATCACCTCGCACTGGAGGTCGGTTGTCCAGTACTTGGCCATGGCGGCCGTCGCGACGTCGAGTTCGCCCTCGAGATGGCGTGCTACGCAGTCGTCGACGAAGACGCGCGCTATATGCGCCTTGGTCTTGATCTCGGCCAGCGTGAAACGCGTGTTCTGGAAGTCGACGATCGCCTTGCCGAAGGCTTTGCGTTCCTTCACGTAGGCGAGCGTATGCGACAGCGCCGCGTCAATGGCAGCGATCGCCTGGATGGCGATCACCAGTCGCTCCTGCGGAAGCTGCTGCATGAGCTGGATGAAGCCCATGCCCGGGCCGCCCAGCACGTGATCGGCGGGCACGCGGACATTGTCGAAGAAAAGCTCCGACGTATCCTGCGCCTTCATGCCGATCTTTTCGAGATTGCGGCCGCGCCTGAAGCCCGGCGTATCGGTCTCGACCGCGATCAGCGAAGTGCCCTTGGCGCCGAGCTTGGGATCGGTCTTGGCGACCACGATCACGAGATCGGCCAGCTGGCCGTTGCTGATGAAGGTCTTGGAGCCGTTGATCACCCAGTGATTGCCGTCCATCACCGCGTTGGTCCTGACCGACTGCAGATCGGAGCCCGTGCCGGGCTCGGTCATGGCAATAGCCGTCACCAGCTCGCCTGAGCAAGCCTTTGGAATCCACCTCTTCTTCTGCTCCTCGCTGCCGTAGTACAGCAGGTAGGGAACGACGATATCGTTGTGCAGCGAGAAGGCGGGGCCGGAGGCGATTGCCCGACCCTGTTCCTCGATAAGAATGGCGCTGTACAGGAAGTCCACGCCGGCCCCGCCGTACTGCTCCGGCATCGTCATGCCCAAGAGTCCCTGCGCACCGGCCTTGCGCCACAGCTCGCGCGGCACCATGCCCTCCTGCTCCCATTTCATATGGAAGGGGACGACTTCCTTCTCGAAGAACCGCCGGCAGGTCTCGCGAAAAAGCTCATGCTCGGGCGTGTAATGCGCGGCCAAGGCGGTCACGGCGGATTCCTCTGCTGTTGTTGGGGCCTGTCTTGCCGCCGACTCTGGTCTTCCGGCGGGGAGCGCGCCAGTGATGGCTTAGCTAGTTTACCTTTACGTAAACGTCAACCTTGGAATGCTTCCGGGCGACCCTGTCGCAGAGGGATCTCATTCCACTGTCGTCGCGCTGAGACCGAGCATGGCGCGGCGGCGCAGCCACTGGCTGGGGCGATAGCGGTCGTCGCCGGTGATGGCCTGCATCTGGACGAGGATCTCGTGGCAATCCTTGACGCCCAGCCAATCGGCCAGCGCCAGCGGGCCGCGCGGATAGTTGAGGCCGAGCGTCATGGCGGTGTCGACGTCGGCGGCCGAGGCGATCCCGATCATCGCCATCTCGCAGCCAAGATTTGCGATCATCGCGCACATGCGCTGGGCGATGAAGCCCGGTGAATCCTTGATCAAGGTCACCTTGGCGCCGGAGCGGGCCAGGATCGCGGCCGCGGCATCGCGCACCAGATCGTCGGCGCCGGGGGCGGTCATGATGGTGAGGCGCTTGGCAATGTCCCCCGTCAGATCGATCGCAACGGTGCGCCGCGGATCGAGGCCGCGCTCGACGACGACGGTGGTGCAGTCCTTGCCGATCGGCGCCACCAGGATCGGACTCCGCCCGTCGTCGGCCGCGAGCGGCTTGGCGCCAGACGACATCACGAGGCCGACGAGCTTGTCGTTGTGGCTGTCGATCACCACGACGCTCGTCGCCGGCACGACCGACGGCACGTGATCGGCGCGGGGATCGATCTTCGCGCCCTTGGCGTCGTAGTTGTACCAGCCCGCGCCGGTCTTGCGGCCGAACTTGCCGGCCGCATAGAGACTCTCGTGATAGGGGCTCGGCGTCATGCGCCGGTCGTGGAAGAAGCCCTCGTAGATGATGTTGCGCGCGGGAAAGTTCACATCGATACCGGTCAAGTCCATCAGTTCGAACGGCCCCATGCGGAAGCCGCAGCTGTCGCGCATCACGGCATCGATCTCGCTGACCGTCGCCCGGCCTTCCTGATAGATGCGCAGGCCTTCGGTGCCGATCGCCGTGCCGCCGAGATTGACCAGGAAGCCCGGCGTATCGCCCACCACGACAGGCACGCGGGTCTGGCGCTTGCCCAGCGCCACCATGGCATCGATCGCCCATTGCGCGGTGTCGGCGGCGCGGATCACCTCGACGAGCTTCATCAGCGGCACGGGATTGAAATAGTGCATGCCGCAGACGCGATCGCGGCGCTTCAGGGAACTTGCGATCGAGGCGATGCGGATCGACGAGGTGTTGGAGGCGAGAATCGTTTCCGGTGCCACCACCGCTTCCAGTTCGCCGAACAGCTTCCGCTTCACGTCGAGATTCTCGAACACGGCTTCAACGACGATGTGGCAGGCCTTCAGATCTTCGAGCTTGCCGGCGACGGCGAGATGGCCCTCGGTCTTGGCGACGTCCGCATCCGTCAGCCGTCCCTTGACGACCAGCCCCTTGAGCGTCTCGACGATCCCTGCTCTCGCCTTGGCCGCGCCACCCTCGGCGGCGTCGAACATGATCGCCTTCATGCCGCCCTGCGCCGTCACCTGCGCGATCCCTCGCCCCATCGCGCCAGCGCCCACGATGCCGACGACGAGATCCGGGCGGCTGATATCGAGAGTCATACCCACGTTCCTTCTCTACTCGCTCAAGTTCTTTTGGACCGCGAGCGTCTCGCTCGGCTCAGACGCATGTGAACGCGCAAACGAGCGAGCCGGAGGCTCGCGGTCCTGAAGATATCACCCCTTCGCCGCGAACCCCGCAGCCTTCAGGCCATCCTTGATCTCGTCCAGCACGACCGGATCCTCGATCGTTGCCGGCATGGTCCAGGGCTGGTTGTCGGCCATCTTCTGGATGGTGCCGCGCAGTATCTTGCCTGAGCGCGTCTTGGGCAGCCGTTGCACGACCAGCGCACTCTTGAAGAAGGCGACAGGGCCGATGCGGTCACGCACCATCTGCACGATCTCGCTCGTGATCTCCTGGTCCGGTCGGCTGACGCCCGCCTTCAATACGACAAAGCCCAGCGGCACCTGTCCCTTCAGCTCATCGGCCACCCCGATCACCGCGCATTCGGCGACGTCGTCGTGTGCGCCCAGCACCTCCTCGATCTGCCCGGTCGAAAGCCGATGGCCCGCAACATTGATCACGTCGTCGACGCGCGTCATCACCGAGACATAGCCGTCGTGGTCGATGAAGCCCGCATCGCCCGTCTTGTAGTAGCCCGGAAACTCCGTGAGATAGCCCTGCTTGTAACGCTCGTCGGCGTTCCACAACGTCGGAAAGGTGCCCGGTGGCAGCGGCAGCCTGGCGGCAATCGCACCTACCTCGCCGCGCTTCACCGGATGGCCGGTCTCATCGAGCACCTCGAGGTGCCAGCCGGGCGCCGGCACCGAGCAGGATCCCGGCTTGATCGGCATGGGATCGAGGCCGACGAAATTGCCGCAGATCACCCATCCGGTCTCGGTCTGCCACCAGTGATCGACCACCGGCACGCCCAGCAGCCGCTGCGCCCATTCGATGGTCGGCGGATCGCCGCGCTCGCCGGCGAGAAAGAGCGTGCGGAACTTCGAGAGATCGTACTTCCTGAGAAGCTTGCCCTCGGGATCCTCACGCTTGATCGCGCGAAAGGCGGTCGGCGCGGTGAACAGGGCCACCGCCTTGTGCTCGGAGATCACGCGCCAGAAGGCGCCAGCGTCGGGCGTGCCCACGGGCTTGCCCTCGTAAAGGATCGAGGTCGCGCCGTAGATCAGCGGACCGTAGACGATGTAGCTGTGCCCCACGACCCAGCCCACGTCCGAGGCGCACCACCACACCTCGCCCGGCTCGACGCCGTAGAGGTTCTTCATCGACCAGTGGAGCGCCACGCAATAGCCGCCGGTGTCGCGCACCACTCCCTTGGGGAAGCCGGTCGTGCCGGATGTATAGAGGATGTAGAGCGGATCGGTCGCCTTCACCGGCACGCAGCCATGCGGAACGGACGCCGCGACAGTCTCCGTCCAGTCGAGATCCCGGCCCTTCACCATCGTTGCCGGCCCCTGCGGCCGCTGCAAGACGATGACCTTGGGCACCTTGTGCTTCGCGTGCTCGATCGCCTCGTCGAGCATGGGCTTGTAGTGCACCACACGCGCCGGCTCGACGCCGCACGAGGCCGTCAGCACCAGCTTGGGCTGGCAGTCGTCGATGCGGCTCGCGAGCTCCTTGGCCGCGAAGCCGCCGAACACCACCGAATGGATGGCGCCCAGCCGCGCGCAGGCGAGCATCGCCATCACCGCCTCCGGAATCATCGGCATGTAGATGACGACACGGTCGCCCTTGCCCACACCCAGGGTGGCGATGGCGCCGGCGAGCCTGGCGACATGGTCGCGCAGCTCGCGATAGGTGAAGGTCTTCCTGCTGCCGGTGACGGGAGAATCGTAGATCAGCGCCGCTTGGTCGGCGCGGCCACGCTCGACATGGCGGTCGAGCGCGTTATGGCAGGCATTGAGCTCGCCGCCCGCGTACCAGCGGTAGAACGGCGCCTGCGACGAATCGAGCACCTTGTCCCAGCGCTTCGTCCAGTCGATCGCTTCTGCCTGATCCGTCCAGAAGCCGTCCCGATCATCGAGTGAGTGCTTGTGCACTGCGTGGTATTTGTCGCCGACGGCCATTGTTTCCCTCCCTCCTCCTGCGCGGTTTGATGCGCTAGGATCGACCAACTGACAAGGGCCTCGGGTAGGGAAGACGCATGGCCAAAGGAAAAGGCAAGAGCACCGGCAAGGGCAAAACGACGCGACCGCCAAGACGCAAGGCCGCCAAGGCGCGGAAGCCGGTCGTCAAGGCGACGCGTCGAGCGGCGAAGCCTGCGCCGAAGGCGGCGCCCGCGCCTAAGCCTATTGTGCTCCGGCGATCGGCCAAGAACCGGGCTTCAGTAGTTCACCTGCCGACGTCACGTCCGGCACCGCACAAGGCGCCGCCGCTCAGCGCCAGCATCTACGAACGCGATCTCGACAAGACGCCGGCGAACCATGCACCACTGACGCCGCTGCAGTTCCTGGAGCGCAGCGCCTCCGTCTATCCTGACCGTCTTGCACTGGTGCACGGGCCGCGCCGGCAGACCTGGGCCGACACCTATGCGCGTTGTCGCCGGCTCGCCTCGGCGCTGGAGAAGGTCGGCATCGGAACCGGCGACACGGTCACGATCATGGCGCCCAACATCCCCGAGATGTACGAGGCCCATTTCGGCGTGCCGATGACGGGCGCCGTGCTGAACTCGCTCAACACCCGGCTCGATGCCGCGATGCTGGCCTTCATCCTCGACCACAGCGAGACAAAAGTGCTGCTGGTGGACCGTGAATATCATCGCGTCATGACCGAGGCGCTGGGGCTCGCCAAGGTACAGCCACTGGTGGTCGATATCGACGATCCGCAATGCGACGATCGTGCCCAGATCGGCGATACCACGTACGAGGACTTCATCGCCTCGGGCGATCCCGACTATGCGTGGGACTACCCCGCTGACGAGTGGAACGCGATCTCGCTCAACTACACGTCGGGCACGACAGGCAATCCCAAAGGCGTCGTCTACCATCACCGCGGGGCGGCGCTTTCCGCCTACGGCAATGCAACCCAGTGGGCGATGGGGTGGCATCCTGTCTATCTCTGGACGCTGCCGATGTTTCACTGCAACGGCTGGTGCTTTCCGTGGACGCTGGCGCTCGTCGCGGGCACGTCGGTTTGCCTGCGCCGCGCATCGGCCAGGACCATCTTCGATGCGCTGGTCGATCATGACGTGACGCACATGTGCGGCGCGCCGATCATCATGCAGTTCATCATCGGCGCCACGCCGGAGGAGCGACGGCCGCTCGAGCGCCGCGTCGAGTTCATGACCGCCGCCGCCCCACCGCCGGCCGCGGTGCTGGAGGCGCTCGAGAAGGAGAATTTCCGCGTCACACACGTCTATGGGCTGACCGAAGTGTACGGACCGGCGACGGTCTGCTCGTGGCATGACGATTGGGACACCCTGGATCCGGCCGAACGGGCACGGCTGAAGGCGCGCCAGGGCGTCCGCTATGCCGCCGAGGACGCCGTGACGGTGATGGATCCCATGACCATGCAGGAGGTGCCGCGCGACGGACAGACCATGGGCGAGGTCATGTTCCGCGGCAACCTCGTGATGAAGGGCTACCTCAAGAACGCTCACGCCACGCGCGAGGCATTCGAGGGCGGCTGGTTCCACTCGGGTGACCTCGGCGTGCTGCACCCAGACGGCTATCTCGAACTGCGCGACCGTTCCAAGGACATCATCATCTCGGGCGGCGAGAACATCTCGACCATCGAGGTCGAGAGCGTGATCATCAAGCATCCCGCGGTCGCCAACGTCGCGGTTGTGGCGAAGCCCGACGACAAATGGGGCGAAACCCCGTGTGCATTCGTCGTGCTGAAGCCGGGCTCGGCGGCCACCGCCGAGGAGATCGTGGCCCACTGCCGGGCCAACCTTGCAGGCTACAAGTGCCCGCGCCACATCGTCTTTCGCGACCTGCCCATGACCTCGACAGGCAAGGTCCAAAAGTTCGTGTTGCGCGATTGGGCGAAGGCGGTCTGACAGCCGCTCCCGTACCATCGCTCCGCCACAATCGGCCGCCTAATCTCGCCGCGGAATGTCGGGCGAGAGTACGCTTGTTGTCACCACGGGCAGCGGCATGCAGCCCCTGGGTGTGCGTGGTGAACCGCTGCACAATTCGGCCATCCAGCTCGGCCGCATTGTGCGCCGGAGGCTCGGCGACGGGATTGCCGACCTTCTCGCCGAGCCGCAACTCCACGCCGACGGAAAGGGCATCGACTGGTACGCCAACTGGACCGGCGGGGTCCGCAACATCACCGATTTCGACCCCAGGGAGCGCGGCGAGATCCTGTCACGGGTCGATCGCGGCCTGATCGAGATCGGCCGGCTCGGGCAGAGCCTCGCCGCCGCCGGCAGCGCCGAGGACACAGGCCTGATCGGCCGCTCGCTGCAGCTTGCCGCTCGCCGGCCCGCCGAATCGTTCGTGTTCGTGGTGGGCGACAAGCCGGTCGTGGTCTGCTGGGGCTACGAGAAGGAAGCGGCAAGCGGCTTGCTGCCGCCGAGGCTGCCCCGCCCTGTGGCTATGCGTCGTTCCGTCCTCGCCACGCCGAGTCAGCTGCCTGTAGCCCCGTCCGTTGCCGTCCGCGGCACGTCGATCCCCTGGCTCCGGACGCTCCTGCTGGCCGTGCCTTTGCTGGCCCTGTTGCTGGAGAGCGTCTGGTTGCTGCGGGACGTGCTGCCCGTCGCCCCGGCCCTCGCTATCGCCACCCGGGAAGCGCCGGATGCGCTGCCGCCGGCCGCCGCGGCGCCTGTCGATCGGAAACCGATCCTGAAGGCGTCCTTGTCGCAGGAAGACGCGCGCGCCAAGGCACTGCAGATCGAGCTGGCCACGGTCGAGGGGGAGCTCAAGAAGCGGATCGGCGACTGCAAGCCGCCGAGCCCGCCGCCGGCACCCAAGCCGCCGGCCCAAGCCGCCGTCGCGCCGCCACCGCCCAAGGCGACACCGCAGGCGCGCCCGCCATCCGACAATCGCCTCCGCCTGCCAAGCGGCCCGACCCGGGACTTCTCCTTCCTGGAGGGCTGCTGGCGCAGCGATCCGTTCCGCCACGAGATCACGCAGTTCCAGCCTGGCGTCTCTTCCTACTGCTTTGATTCCAATGGCTATGGCCAGCTCGAATGGCGACGCGGCCGCGTTGCCTGTCGTACTGCCGCCCAGGCGCAGTTCGACGGCTCAACGCTCACACTGCACGACCGGGATACGACCTGCAACGACGGCTCGCACTGGTTCGCCGACAGGCTCGTGTGCCGGCGTGGTGCAGACAATGTCGCGCAATGTGGCGGCTATTCCCGAGGGGGCGCGTTCGGACCGACCACATGGACCGTGAACCTGCACAAACTCCAGTAGCCGTTCCGCCGCAAAGCGACGCGGCGGACCACGCCCGCGGGCCGTTGCCGAATGGCTACCCTCCCCAGCGGGGGTAGGTCTTCTGACGATATCGGATTGTGGGTCTAGTGAGGCTTTTGCGAGATCAGCCGCGTGATCTCGTCCTTTATCTGCAATTTTCGCTTCTTAAGGCTGCAGATCGCCTCGTCATCGGGGTGCGGGCGGGCATTCTCTTCATTGATCGCATGCTCCAGCATCGCATGCTTGGCCTTCAACGCTTCGATGTGGTCTACGGCACTCATAGACACCTCCGAGCTGGTTGCCGACCCAAAAACTGTGACTCCATCGGCAGCGCAAGTCACGGCCAAATCGACCGTCGCCGCCGGTTATGCGAATTCGGGTAGGATGGTCAGCATGACTGACCCGTGCCGGCTGATCGTGGGCATTTCCGGTGCCTCCGGAGTGATTTTTGGTGTTCGGCTGCTCGAGGGCCTGAAGGCGCTGCCGGTGGAAACCCATCTGGTAATGACGCGCACGGCCGAGTTGACGCTCGCACACGAGACCGACTTCAGGGCGAGCGACGTGCGGCGGCTCGCGGATGTGGCATACAAAATCGACGACCTGGCTGCTGCGATTTCGAGTGGGTCATACCGGACCATGGGAATGATCGTGGCGCCCTGCTCGATGCGCAGCTTGAGCGAGATCGCCCACGGCATCACCAGCAACTTGCTGACGCGAGCCGCCGACGTCGTGCTGAAGGAACGCCGCAAATTGGTCTTGGTTGCCCGGGAAACGCCACTTCATGCGATTCACCTGCGCAACATGACGTCGCTCGCGGAAATGGGGGTGATCATCGCGCCCCCTGTGCCTGCCTTCTACAACAGGCCAAAGACACTGGACGAGGTCGTCAACCACACGGTCGGACGGATTCTGGATCTTTTCGACCTCGATACCGGCAAGGTGAAGCGCTGGCGGACCTAGTGGTTGTCGACCGGCCCGGCAAGACCGACTGTGCGGTTGATCTCCGTCCTCACAAGATCGGGAAACGTCGCCGCCACCAGCGCGGCGACGGCCCGCCTATCCTTCTCGTCCGGAGTCACGCCCAGACACACGGCATAGACGCCGAGATTTCCCACTGCCGCCCGCAGGCGCTTATCCACAGGACGGTCGCGCTCGGCGAGAGGCGCATGGAGCATCGCCAGCTTGAGCTGCTCGGCATGCTCGGCCGCAAGCTCCGCGTCGGCCACCCGCCGACGGGTAGCCTCGACGGTCTCCGGCAAGGCCGAGGCCCAGCTCCGGTCCTTGAGGAGTTTCCGCACCTCGCGCAACGGTCGAACGATCTCTGCCTGCCAAACATCGCTGACCTTGAGGATCGTGCGCAACCGTTCTGCCGTCAGGGTCGGACGGCCCGACGCTCCCAGCCAGCAGCAGAACAGCAGTACATTGACGTCGCATCCTCGCCGCTCCTGCAGGTCGAGGCAGGCTTCGGCCACCCCTTCGCCGCCATAGAGTTCCAGCGAGAAGTTCCAGAAAGGATGGGGCAGAAAATCCGACATAGCGCGTAGGGTTATGCTTCCCTTTGGGCGGCCGAAGGGGTACACGGCGCGCATCCATGTGGCTAGCCCACCAGGACGAGCGCGCCGGGCATGAACGACGACAGGCCTTCGGAACCGCAGGACGCTGAGGCACTCAGAGCCAAGCTTGCAGCGCTGAAGAGCGAGCACCGCGACCTCGACGAGGTGATCGACCGCCTGATCGAGAAGGCTCCTTTCGACCAGCTCCAGCTGCAGCGACTGAAGAAGCGCAAGCTTGGCCTCAAGGACCAGATTCTCAAGTTGGAAAGCCAGCTCATCCCCGACATCATTGCCTAGCAGACGCTTCCCGAACGCCAAATGGCCAAATCTTCCGTCAAACGCCGTCCACTGGTCGGCCTGATCATGGGCAGCCAGTCGGACTGGGTGACCATGCGTCACGCCGCCGATACGCTCCAGGCTCTGGGCATCGCCTGCGAGGCCCGCATCATTTCCGCCCACCGCACTCCCAGACGCCTCGTTGCCTATGCCTCGGGGGCCCGGCGTCGCGGCCTCAAGGTGATCATTGCCGGAGCCGGAGGCGCTGCGCATCTGCCCGGCATGACCGCCTCCATGACGCCGTTGCCGGTATTGGGTGTGCCGGTCGAAAGCGCAGCCCTGAAGGGCATGGACAGTCTTCTTTCCATCGTCCAGATGCCGGCTGGAGTACCTGTGGGAACCCTTGCTATTGGCAAGTCGGGGGCCGTCAATGCCGCCATCTTGGCGGCGTCCATCATTGGTCTTGGCGACGCCAAGATCATGGCCGCCGTCGAACACTGGCGAGCGGGCCAGACCGATGCGGTCGCGCATGCACCCTCGGACGAGGCGGCGGGCCAGCGCTGACGAGATGGTCAAGTCGCAGTTTGGCCCGCGGACTTCCAGGCCGCTCACGAGCACGCAGGATGTCCCTAGTGTGAAGGACGGCGAAGTCCTGCCCCCCGGATCGACCATCGGCATCCTGGGAGGCGGTCAACTGGGACGCATGACCGCCATGGCGGCCGCCAGGCTTGGCTACCGTTCGATCGTCTATGCTCCTGAGGCGCATTCCATCGCCGGCGATGTTGCCGTCGCCCATGCCCAGGGCGCCTATGACGATCGCGCCGCCCTTGCCCGCTTTGCCGCACAGGTCGACGTCATCACCTACGAGTTCGAGAACGTGCCCGAGGCGACGGTGGCCGAATGCGCACGCCATCGCGCCGTACGGCCGGGCACGAAGCCGATCCATTTTGCCCAGCATCGGCTGCGCGAGAAGGAATTTTTTCGCGAATCCGGACTGGGAACCGCGGAGTATCAGCGGGTCGCAAGCGACGCCGACATTGCAGCGGCCACCGCGCTGCCCGGCATCCTCAAGACCTGCACGGAGGGATATGACGGCAAGGGACAGGCTCGCGTCGGGACACGGGAGGAACTCGCTGCAGCGTGGCATGCACTCGATCGGCGGGAATGCATCCTCGAGGGCTTGGTCGATTTCCGGTGCGAGATTTCGGCCATTGTCGCTCGCGGCCTCGACGGTCGATCGCGCAGCTTTCCGATCGGCCTCAACGATCATCGCGACGGCATCTTGCGGACGACGGCCGTGCCCGCCGGCCTGCCGCCAGAGATACAGGCAACTGCCGAAAGTTACGGCCTGAAACTGGCCGAAAGCCTCGATCTGGTGGGTCTGGTCGCGCTCGAGATGTTCGTGACCAAGGATGGCCGCGTGCTCGCCAACGAGATGGCCCCTCGGCCGCACAATTCGGGCCACTGGACGATCGACGCCTGCGCCACCAGCCAGTTCGAGCAGCTCGTGCGTGCCATCTGCGGCCTGCCATTGGGCGCGGTCGAGATCATCGCCCCTACGCGCATGGTCAACCTGATCGGCGAGGAGGCCAACGACTGGGCGCGCTATCTCGCCGAGCCGATGGCGCGGCTGCACCTTTATGGCAAGGGCAAGGCCCGCCCCGGCCGCAAGATGGGGCATGTCACCTACGTCATCCCGCCGAAGCGGTCAGCCTAGCGGCGTGCGGCGGTACGAACCCGGTCGCCCGGGCGCCACGAACGCATGCGGGCTTTCAGCTTCTCGACCTGCATCACATTGTCGATCCGCCGCTCCAGAAAGCTCCAGGTGGCCTCGCTACCGGGCGATCGGTCGTTCAGCCAGTAAAGCAGGGTCGAGGAATAGACCGCCGCCAGCGTCGCCCGCTTGGTGTAGAAGTTGAAATCGGTGCTGGTATCGCCGGCCGCATACCACATGGCGTCGATCGTGTGGTAAAGCAGCCGCGCGGCGAGCGGGGCGTTGAACGGCAATGCCAGCAATGCCAGTGCGCGTCGCGCCGCCTCACGGTTGCCGGCGTGGCGCTCCAGGCGGATGCGGACGGCGGCGCGGATGCGATCGCGGATCTTGAGACCGAGGACGCCTTCGGCCTCCAGATCCTCGACCATGCGCCGGTCGGCCCGCTCACTCACATAGGCCAGGACGTCAAGCGGCCCACCGGGAAACAGACGCTCATCTTCGCCCGGGGGCAGGTCGAGGGACCGCGCTGCGGCCCGAATTGAGGTCCGGCTCCAGCCGTCGAAGGCGGCCTCATTGGCGATGGCGTCCGTTAGTCGGTCGCGCAGGGCCGAATCCAGATCGTCCTGAGAGGGACTGGCCTCATCCATTGGACAAATATAGGCCTCCGTGCAGGGCTTCCCAAGGGCCGGGGCGTATGATACCTACCCGCCTCCCGAATTCGCGGCCCCGGGGCTTTCGCCAGGGCCCGTCAGCTTGGAAGGAAGCGATCGAAGTGCAGGTTCTCGTCCGCGAAAACAATGTCGATCAGGCGCTCCGCGTCCTGAAGAAGAAGATGCAACGTGAAGGCATCTTTCGCGAGATGAAGCTCCGGCGTAACTACGAGAAGCCCTCCGAGCGCCGTGCCCGCGAGCGCGCAGAAGCGATCCGTCGCACCCGCAAGCTGATGCGCAAGCGCATGGAGCGCGAAGGCTACTAGCTCTTCCAGTTCGGACCAAATGACGACCCTCGGCACCGCCGGGGGTTTTTTGTTTGCCGGGAAATCAGTTCAGCCCGTAGAGGCGCGCAACGTTGTCGTGGACAATCTTCTTCTGCACGCCTTCGGCGAACCCGGCGAGGTTCCTCGCCAGCGTCTCGCGCGAGTTCGGCCAGATGCAATCGGGATGCGGGTAGTCGGCCCCCCAGATGATATTGTCCTCGCCGATCAGCGGCACGATCGGCTCCAGATACTTGTCCTGCTGGTAAGTGACATAGCCCTGGCGCCTGAAATAGTCGCTGGGCTTCAGCCGGAAGCCGAGGCCGCGCGCACGGTCGTGATACTCGGTGTCGAGGCGGTCGAATATATAGGGCAGCCACGTCACGCCCGATTCGCCCAGCACGAAATTGAAGTCCGGATATTGCTCGCATGCGCCCGATGCCAGCAGCGAGACCAGCACCTCCATCGTATCGAGCTGGAACAGGGCGGATCGTACCAGCCGCCACTGGATCGCGAGCTGCCTCTCCATCTCGGGCGTATCCGGCGCCCGCAGCCCTTTGAAGCCGGTCGAGTGGAACGAAATCGGGAACCGGCATTCGGCAGCGGCCTGCCACAGCACGAACCAGTCACGATGATAGAGCGGCAGGCTCATGCGCTTGAAGGCGAGGTCGCCGCCCTTCAAGCCCATGCGGGCGCAACGCCTCACTTCGGCGGCAGCCGTTGCCGGATCGGTGTTGGGTATGATGGCGAGCGGGAACACGCGGTTCGGATCGGAGCGCTTCGCGAAGTCGGCCGCCCAGTCGTTGTAGCGTGCGTCGACCCAGGCGCGCAGGTCAGCCTCCTCGATCAGGTCGTTGACCATCAGGCAGCCGTAGATGATCTCCTTCTCGAGCCCGTCGCGGTCGAGATCAGCCAGGCGCAATTGCGGCGTGGTCGGCCGCGGCTTCGCTCCGGGATAGCTGTCCCATTCAAAGCCGGCCTCCTTCATTTCGTCGATGTGGCCGAAGGAGCCCTTGGTGTAGGGCAGGAAACCCGGGCCGACGCCGTTCCACATGCCACGATCCTTGTCATCCACGAACCAGTGCTGCCCGTCATTGCGTTCCTCGACGCGCGGCGCGGTCTTCCTCCATTGGGCAGGTGCCTGAGAGGACCAGAGATCGGTCGGGCAATAGGTGAGATCGATGTGATTGTCGCCGGAAATGAGTTCGTGGTGCATGAGCGGCGGTCCCTCATCTGGCCGGGCGCACCGACGGCGGTACCCGGCGTTTGACGATGGTACGGCGGCCTCTGCCCCTTCCCAAGCCTTGAGTTGCCGAGAATCCGCGCAGCAGGCGGATCTTCCCTGTGGCTTGGATGTGACTTCGTCGGCGAGCGTCGGGGCGAGCCTGCAACATCGGGCCGGGCTCGAACATTGTGTTACTGCCCATCCCCCCTTCGTTGGGCATGCGAACCTCCTGCCGGGGGAAGCAGCACGGTTCAATGCGTCAAGTAACGAACGACCCTCGGGAATTGCGCAAAAGGCCATTCGCAATTTCCGGGGGTCAGCTTGGCACGGAGCGACTGGCGCCGGCCTCGGGCCGGCCGCATTTGCCTTGGTTTGAACCCTTTGGCGGCGCGCGCAACGGTCCCACGGCCCTGTCGTTCTTTTGTTGGAACATTCAGAGGAGAAGGCCGATGACCAAGATCTCGCTGATCGCAGCCTGTGCCGTGGTCCTATCCGGCTCGGCCGCGCTGGCGCAAGGCAACTGGATGCCGCCGGGTCCCAGCAGCGGCCCCGGCGGTGCCAGCGGCGCGGCACCGACACGCGATGTCGGCACTCAGCCCAATGTCGGCAACAACCCGAGCGCAGCAACCACCTCCAGCAGCATGACGCAGCAGGAGAACAAGCAGACGAGCGCCGGCCAGTGGGCGCCGGGCCAGACCTACTACAACCAGCAGCAGGCCGCCGCACCGATGAACGAGGAGATCGGGGCGGGCGGACGCATGCGCCATCGTGTGGCGATCACCGACGAATATGGCTTCCACTATGACAGCCGCGGCGATCGGTTGAACGGACAAGGCTACGTGATCTCACCGCATACCCGGTGACCAATCGAAAAAGCAGGGGAAGGCCACCATCGGGTGGCCTTCTCCATTTACGGCCTCAGTGCGCCGAGCCTTCCAGCGCCTTGACGATGTTCTCGCACATGACCTTGGCGTCCGCGAACAGCATCATCGTGTTGTCGCGGAAGAAGAGCTCGTTCTCCACGCCGGCATAACCCGAGGACATGCCGCGCTTCACGAACAGCACGGTCTGCGCCTTCTCCACGTCTAGAATCGGCATGCCGTAGATCGGGCTCTTCGGATCGGTCTTGGCCGCCGGGTTGGTGACGTCGTTGGCGCCGATCACGAACGCCACGTCGGTCGAGGCAAAATCCCGGTTGATGTCGTCGAGTTCGAACACTTCGTCGTAAGGCACGTTGGCTTCGGCCAGCAGGACGTTCATGTGGCCCGGCATGCGGCCGGCCACGGGATGGATGGCGTAGCGAACATTGACGCCGCGCGCCTTCAGGATGTCGGCCATCTCGCGCAGCGCATGCTGTGCCTGAGCGACCGCCATGCCATATCCCGGCACGATGATCACCGAGCTCGCATTCTCCATCAGGAAGGCCGCGTCCTCGGCCGAGCCCGCCTTCACCGGCTTGTCGGTCTTGGCAACGGCAGGTCCGGCCGCGCTCGAATCGGTACCGAAACCGCCCAGGATCACGTTGAAGATCGAGCGGTTCATGCCCTTGCACATGATGTAGCTCAGGATCGCGCCCGACGAGCCCACCAGCGCGCCGGTCACGATCAGCGCCGTATTGCCGAGCGTGAAGCCGATGCCGGCCGCCGCCCATCCCGAATAGGAATTGAGCATCGACACCACCACCGGCATGTCGGCGCCGCCAATCGGCAGGATCAGCAGAAAGCCGACGGCGAGCGACAACAGGATCAGCAGGATGAACGTCACCGGATGGCCGGCATTGGCGAACCAGATCAGCAGCAGCAGGAGGACAATGCCGATCAGGGCATTGAGCGGATGCTGACCGCGGAACACCAGCGGAGCGCCGGAGACCAGGCCCTGCAGCTTGGCGAAGGCCACGATCGAGCCGGTGAAGGTGATGGCGCCGATAATGGTGCCAAGCCCCATCTCGACCAGACTTTGCGTACGGATGTGACCCGGCGTGCCGATACCGAAGGCATCCGGTGAGACGAATGCCGCACCAGCCACGAACACCGCCGCGAGGCCGACCAGCGAATGGAAGGCGGCGACGAGCTGGGGCAGCGCCGTCATCTGGATGCGCATCGCTACCACCGTGCCGATCGCGCCGCCGATCAGCAGGCCGACGACGATCAGCCATGGCGAGACGATGCCGGGCGAAGCGACGGTGACGCCGATCGCCACGATCATGCCGACGATGCCATAGAGATTGCCGCCGCGCGCGCTGACAGGCGAGGACAGCCCGCGCAGCGCCATGATGAAGCAGATGGCCGAGATCAAATAGCCGTAAGCGGCCAGTTCATGGGTGATCACTGTTGCTGCCTCGCCTACTTCCTGGCCGGCTGTTTCTTCTTGAACATCGACAGCATGCGATGGGTGACGATGAAGCCGCCGAAGATGTTCACGGCAGCAAGCGTCACCGCGATGCCGCCGAAAAGCTGCGCCGCCCCCAGGCCGCGCAATCCGGCGGCCAGGAGCGCGCCGACGATGATCACGGAGGATACGGCGTTGGTCACGGACATCAGCGGCGAATGCAGCGCCGGCGTCACCCGCCAGACCACGTAGTAGCCGACGAAGCAGCCCAGTGCGAAGATCGTGAGCAGCGCCACGAACGGCATGTGCCCGCTTTCAGGGGCCGCGGCCGGAGTTTGCGCGGCGAGATCCGTGATCTGCTGCGCCAGGTTCTTGAGGTGTACGGCGAGCTCCTGCGTTTGGCTCGCGATCCTGGCCGCTTCGCCGGCGATTCTGTCGTCCATGGCCTTCTCCTAGTTCTGGCCGGGATCTTGGCTGAGGGAGGGGTGCACGATCTGTCCGTCGCGGGTCACGAGCGTGCCCTTCACGACTTCATCGTCGAGATCGATCTTCAGCGTCTTGGTTTCCTTGTCGACCATGGGCGTGATGAAGTTCAGCAGATTGCGTGCGAACAGCGACGAGGAGTCGGTCGGCAATTCGGCCGGCAGGTTGGCGGGGCCGATGATCTTCACGCCATACTGCTCCACCACCTTGCCGTATTCCGAGAGTGGACAGTTGCCACCCTGCTCCACCGCCATGTCGACGATCACCGATCCGGGTTTCATGGTCTTGACCATCTCTTCCGTCACCAGGATCGGCGCCTTGCGTCCGGGAACCAGCGCCGTGGTGACGACGATATCCTGATTCTTGACATGATCCGCGACGAGCGCGGCCTGCTTGGCGCGATATTCCGCGCTCATCTCCTTCGCATAGCCGCCCGCCGTCTCGGCCGCCTTGAACTCCTCGTCCTCCACGGCGACGAACTTGCCGCCGAGCGAATGAACCTGCTCCTTGGTTGCCGGCCGCACGTCGGTCGCGGTGACGATGGCGCCAAGCCGGCGTGCCGTGGCGATCGCCTGCAGGCCCGCGACCCCCACGCCCATGATGAAGGCGCGCGTCGGTGCGAGCGTGCCGCCGGGCGTCATCATCTGCGGGAAGATGCGGCCAAAATTGTCCGCTGCCAGAAGGACCGCCTTGTAGCCGGCCAGATTGGCCTGCGAGGACAGGATATCCATCGACTGGGCTCGGGTGATGCGCGGGATCAACTCCAGCGCGAATGCCGTCACGCCTTTCGCGGCAAGCGCCCCCACCAGTTCGCGGTTGGTGAGCGCACCGAGTGGCGACATCAGCGTCTGACCGCCGTGCAGCAGACCGATTTCGTCGAGCCCTTCCTCCGACGCCATGGGTCGCTGGATCTTGAAGACGATATCGCCCGCCGCCGCGGCAGACGCCGCGTCTGGCACGATATTTGCGCCAGCGTCGGCGTAGGCCTGATCGGTATAGGCTGCGGCGGCGCCCGCGCCTGTTTCCAGGATCACCTCTGCTCCCAGCGCCTTCAGTTTTTTGACGGTCTCGGGCGTCGCCGCCACTCGGGTCTCGTGCGGCCGGCGTTCTTTCAGAATGGCGATTTTCATGGAGCGCTGTCAGGTCCGTTGGAGGCGCGAAGGGTCGGGGAGCGAACATGCCGAGCCATGGCATCTTTGCCAAGCCGCTTTTTCGCCGCGTGAGACGCGTGCATTTACCTCCTGCGCAGATGCATGCATGTTAGACGCGGTCATGGCTGATCGCCCCACCCTCCTCACCGGCTTCACCTTCACCAAGCCGACACTTGCCGCCTTCGGCGAACGCTATGCGATTGCAGGCCACATGGAGCGGCCCGATTCGGCATCGATCCCGCCCGGCGCCGCAGCCTACGTCCAAGCCTTGGTGACGACAGGCAGCGTCGGCGCATCCGACGCCTTGATGGCGGCGCTGCCGCGGCTCTCGATCATCTGCTGCTACGGCACGGGCTACGAACGAATGGATCTCGAGGCTGCGCGACGACGCAACATCATGGTTACCCACGGCGCCGATGCCAACGCACCCGATGTCGCCGAGATGGCGGTCGGCCTCGTGCTCGCCACCCACCGTCGTATCGCCCGTGCCGATCGCATGATCCGGCGCGGCGAGTGGACCAAGCGAATCCCCAACCGCTTCGGCGCCATCTCGGGGCTTACCGGCGCGAAGTTCGGCATCCTGGGCCTTGGAGCGATCGGGATGGAGATCGCCCGGCGCATGAAGGGCTTCGGTGTCGAGATCGGCTACTGCAACCGCAACAGGCGAGGCGATGTCGACTTCCCGTATTTTCCCAACGTGCTCGCGCTTGCCGGGTGGTGCGACATCCTCATGGTGGCGCTGCGCTCGGACGCCTCGAACAGGCACATCATCGATGGTGACGTGCTGAAGGCGCTGGGACCGCGCGGGCACGTGATCAACATCACGCGCGGCTGGGCCGTCGACGAGGCAGCGCTGGCCGAAGCGCTGCGCAACAATGTGATCGAAGGCGCAGCGCTCGACGTGTTCGACGAGGAGCCTCACGTGCGCGACGAGTTCATGTCGCTGGAGAACCTCGTCATGACCCCGCATTTCGGCGGTGGCACGGAGCACGCCCAGAAGCGCATGACAGCGCTCGTGCGCGCCAATCTCGACGCGCATTTCGCCGGCAAGCCCGTCGTGTCGCCGGTGCCGGAGCTGCGCGACATGGCGGCTAGCTCGGCGGGTCGACTCCGATGACGACCGGCTTGCCGGCATGCCGCGACGGCGTGTCGAACCAGACGTCGTAATAGGCCCGTACCGCCGAAGGATAGCGGCGCAGCGTCGTGAGGAAGCTGTACGGCCGGGCGACGTCGCGGGCGGCGAGGCCCCAGGCTTCGATCTCGTCCTGGCGTGCGAGAAAGACCGCGCGTGCAAGGTGAAACCGCTGCGAGACGATGATCAGGCGCTTTTGGCCGAAAACCTCGTCCGCGCGCAGCACCGAGTCGAGGGTGCGTACGCCAGCGAAATCGCGATAGATCCGCTCCGCCGGCACGCCGCGCGCGATCAACCCTGTGCGCATCGCCGTCGGTTCGTCGTAGGCGCCTCGATTGTCGCCGCTCACCAGCAGGTATTTCACCTTCCCGGCCCGCCAGAGAGCGGCCGCCGCATCCAGGCGGTGTTCGAAATAGCGGTTGGGCCCGCCTTCCGGACCGATCGGCGCCGCACCCAGCACCAGCGCAACATCGACGGTCGGCAGGCGCGCAGGATCGGCCGCTATGAACGATTCGGCCAAGGCTTCGAGGCGGCGTTGCGCGACCCACGACAGGAACGCGGCCACCAACGCGACAACGGCAACCACGAGCAGGACATAGAGCGCGAGGCGCATCACTTCGCCGGATCGATGCCGATGGCGACCTGCGGCCCGAGCTGAAGCGGCAGCAGCCCTCGCCATGCATCGTAGTAGGAAAGGACAGCGGCCAAATAGGGACGTACCCGCATCCTGATCGGAAGATCGTCCTCTTCCACCGCTTCGAAGCCGAAGGCCTGCATGCCGAGGCTGCGCGCGATGAAGACGGCACGCGCCACGTGAGCCCGTTGCGACACGATGGCAAGTCGCTTGAGGCCAAAGACCTTGCGCGCGCGCACCATGGAGTCCCAGGTACGGAAACCTCGGCCATCGCGATAGATCATGCTGGCGGGCACGCCGCGTGCGATCAAGCCGGCACGCATATCGGACGGTTCGTCGTAGTCGCCGGTATGATTGCCGCTCACGATCAAGTATCTGGCCTTCCCGCCCTTCCAGAGCATGGCCGCCGCATCCAGGCGATAGTCGAGGGTAAGATTGGCGCTGCCGTCTGCCCGCAGCTTCGACGTTCCCAGCACCAACGCTGCTTCCACGACCGGCATCCTGTCGAGCGACGCTGTCATGACGCCGCCGGCGACGACCTCCTGGAAGCGCTCGGCGAGCCACACCGTCAGGGTTACGGACACCAGGCACGCCATCACTGCCAGGAAGAGCCGTTGGAAGGAGCGTCGCTTGATCGCGGGCCGGGGAGCCTCTAGACGAGCCGTCGCCATCTTCCGCGCTCTGAAAGGACTTGCTGCATGCCGCGCATGAGCACCGCCGAAGCCACCGTCGAGACCCTCCTGCGGCATGGGCTCGACACTGTCTATGCGTTGCCCGGCCTGCACAACGATCCACTGTTCGACGCCTTTTATCACGCCGCCGAGCGCCTGCGTGTGATCCATCCGCGACATGAGCAGACCGCAGCCTACATGGCGCTGGGCGCCGCCCTTGCTTCGGCCAAGCCGCAGGCCTTCGCGGTCGTGCCCGGGCCCGGCCTGCTGAATGCAGGTGCTGCGCTGCTCACCGCCTACGGCATGAATGCGCCGGTCATCGGCCTCGTCGGACAGATCCCCCAGGCCGATATCGATCGCGGCCACGGCCATCTGCACGAAATCCATGATCAGCTCGGCCTTGTGCGTCACGTCACCAAGTGGGCCGAGCGCATCAGGAGCCCGCAAGAGGCACCCCACCTGGTTTCGCACGCGGTCTGGCAGGCTACTTCCGGCCGCCAGCGTCCCGTCGCACTGGAATGCGCGCTCGATACTTGGGCGAAGCGCGCCGACGTCGTACTTCCCGAAATGCCCCTGCCGTTGCCGCCGCAACTCGTCGACGACGAGGCGATCGAGATAGCGGCGAAGATCCTCGGCCGAGCTGAGCGGCCGATCCTCGTGCTGGGCGGCGGCGCGCAGGATGCATCAAGGGAAGTCGTCAAGATCGCCGAGCTGCTCGAGGCGCCCGTCAGCTCCTACCGGCGAGGCCGCGGCGTCATCCCGAGTTCCCACCGGCTCGCCGTCGACATGCCGGTCGGCCATCGCCTGTGGAAAGAGGCTGACGCCGTGCTGGCGATCGGCACCCGCTTCTTCATCCAGAACGCCAATTGGGGCATAGACGACAAGCTCAAGGTGGTGCGCGTCGACGTCGATCCCGAAGAACCCGACCGCCTGCGCAAGCCCGACGCCGCCTTGACCGGCGATGCAGCCGTTCAGTTGCGCGCACTGATCGACGCCCTGCCCAGGCACAATCGCGAGCGGCCTTCCCGGGCCAAGGAGTTCGACGGACATCGCGTCTGGCTCGCCGGCCGCCTGTCGCGACTCGAACCTCAGGTGAGCTTCCTGAAGGCGATCCGGGCGGCCTTGCCGGAAGACGGCATCTTCGTCGACGAGGTCTCGCAGATCGGCTTTGTGTCGCGGATCGCGCTGCCGATGGAGAGGCCGCGCACCTTTCTCTCTCCCGGCTATCAGGACAATCTCGGTTGGGGCTTCGGCACGGCGCTGGGCGCCAAGGCTGCGATGCCGCACAGGAAGGTGCTGGCCATCGCCGGCGACGGCGGCTTCCTCTACCAGATGGGCGAGCTCGCCACGGCGGCGCGCCACAACATCGCCGTCGTGGTGGTGGTGTTCGACAACGGCAGCTTCGGCAACGTGAAGCGCATCCAGCAGGAACGCTACGGCAACCGGCTGATCGCCTCGGACTTGCAGAATCCCGACTTCGGGAAGCTGGCCGACTCCTTCGGCATCGCCTCGTTCAAGGCGAGCGACGCCGAACAACTCGAGGATGCGCTGCACAAGGCCTTCGCCCTCGATGCTCCTGCCCTCGTCTGGGTCCCGCACGGCGACGTGCCGAGCCCGTGGGATCTGATCATGATGCCCAGGGTACGCGGCTAGCCGGCGCCACCACGCCGTCCTCGCGGTCGAGCTGGTTGAGAATATCGCCGAAGTCGGTGGAACAGACGAAGCCCAGCCGACGCATGGCCTTGGTCGAATCGTAGACGCGATCGATATGGTCGAACATCGTCCAGCCGCGCCGGGCGTAGATCTCCCGATAGCGGGGAAAATAGCGATGCACCACGAGCGGCGCGTATTCCATGAGCTGTTCGCTGTCCTCCGGGCTGAAGGGCGTCAATGCCGAAACGATGAAGGTATCAAAGCCGAGCTGTGGCGCGCGGTCGAGAGCCACGATGTGCGCCCGGGCGGCATCCTCGGCCGTGAGCCGGCGGAACAGGAACTCGTTCGCTTTTGTGTTGGCATCGGACTGGATGATCTCGTGCGCCATGTCGTCTTCCTCGGGAAAAAACCGCGCGGTGCGGAGCACGATGACCGGCAGGCGCGAGGCGTCATGCACCATTCGGCAGAGATGCTCCGCCGAAAGCTTGCTGACACCGTA
The DNA here is from genome assembly GCF_036558665.1 of Reyranella sp. GTDB lineage: Bacteria > Pseudomonadota > Alphaproteobacteria > Reyranellales > Reyranellaceae > Reyranella. Next base: position 73,407 of record NZ_DATBFE010000071.1, read on the forward strand.
GATATTGCGCGGCTCGAGCGGCGTCATCTCCTCGTCGATCCAGAAGGCGCGATTGACGCCGCGCTTGTGCGCGTCGCGGATCTGACGCGAGATCATCAGCGACGTGGTCGAGGTGAAGACGAAGCGGTCGACGGGAGAGCCCGGGGCCGTCGCTTCCTCCAGGAGATTCAACGTGCCCTGAACGTTCACGGAAATGAACTGAGAGGAGTCGTGGGTCGCAACGTGCGGCTTGTGCAGCGCCCCGCCATGCACGATGCCCTGAACCGAATTGTCGCGGATCGCAGCCCGAACAGTCGGCCGATCGGCCACCGAACCCACGATGTCGGTATGCTGGCCCGGAACCGGATCGAGGCCGATCACGTGATGGCCCCCGTGCTTCAGCCGCGGCACCAGATGTTGGCCGAGCCAACCCGACGATCCCGTGACCAGGATGTTCATGCGAGCCGTGCCTCCACCAGCGCCATCCGTTGTCGCGCAGCCAGCGTCTCGAGGTCGAACGTTTCGATCAGGCTCTCGAACAGCCGATGCCAATTGATCGAGGCGCGCAAATGGATAAATACGGCGCCAAGCCCGATGGCGGCACGGTCCATGAACACGAACTCGCGCGGCGGTCGCACACCTCCCAGGCGCCGCAACTCCCCGAACACGTTCTGCGCCGTATCCCGGCCGAGGCCTTCCGCCACGCCCTCCGTAAGACGGCGGGGGCGGTCATCCATCAGCGGGCCATAGAGGAAGGCAGCCCAGCGGTTGAGCACGGCGATCATCTCACGCGACAGTCCCGCAAAACCCCAATCCTCGTAGGCGCCGACCGCTCGATCCTGGTCGTCCGTCATCAAGGCTCGATAAAGCTCGATCGAGCCGCGCACGAAACGCGGCGGAAAGACGCGCACGCAGCCGAAATCCATCAGGTTCACCGCCCCGTCCGGTCGCACTGTGTAGTTGCCGAGATGCGGATCGCCGTGGATCACGCCGTAGGAGTAGAAGGGGACGTACCAGGCGCGGAACATGTTGACGGCCAATGCGTCGCGCTCCTGCTGCGAGCGGGCCTTCCATTCGAGCAGCGGCGCGCCCGACAGCCACGTCATCGTGAGCAGCCGGTCGGAGGAATGGCCGGGCACGACCTCGGGCACGTACACGTTCGGCTCGTCGCGCAGCATATGGCGGTAGAGGTCGACGTGCCTGGCTTCGCGGCGGTAGTCGAGCTCCTCGCGCAGACGATTCGTGATCTCGGCATGGATCTCGTCGGTACGGATGGCCGGATCAAGACGCTGACCGACGGCAAAGACGAGTTTGAGCTGATTGAGATCAGCCTCCATTGCCGACGCCATATCGGGATATTGCAGCTTCGCGGCCACGTCGCGACCATCGAGCAGCACTGCGTGATGCACCTGGCCGAGCGACGCGGCAAATGCCGCTTCCTTGTCGAAACGCACGAACTTCGTCTGCCAGTCCGGCCCAAGTTCGGCCGCCATGCGCCGGCGCACGAACGCCCAGCCCATTGCTGGCGCGTTGGCCTGGAGCTGCGCCAGTTCGCGCGCATATTCCGGCGGCAGAGCGTCGGGGATGGTCGCGAGCAACTGTGCCGCCTTCATCAGCGGCCCCTTCAGGCCGCCCAACGCGCTCCTGAGCTCCGCAGCGTGGCGGTCGCGGTCGAGCGACAGGCCAAGATAACGCTCGCCCGCCAGCCGCGCCGCCAGTCCTCCGACCGACGCACCGACCCGGGCATATCGGCCGAGGCGGCCGCCCAGACTGTCACCCTCGCCGGCCATGCCTAGAACTTTTCGAGCTCATCGACGAAGCCCGAGATGACGCCCAACCCCTTGTCCCAGAATGCCGGGTCGGAGGCGTCCAGTCCGAACGGCGCCAGCAGCTCCCTGTGCCGCTTCACGCCGCCTGCCTTCAGCATGTCCAGATACTTGGCCTCGAATCCCGGCTGGCCCGACTGATAGGCGGCGTAGAGCGAATTCACCAGACAGTCGCCGAAGGCGTAGGCGTAGACGTAAAACGGCGAATGGATGAAATGGCCGATGTAGGACCAGTAGTGTCTGTACTCGTCGTCGAAGCTGAAGGCCGGTCCCAGGCTCTCGCCCTGCACCGCCATCCAGATCTCACCGATGGCGTCGGGCGTGAGCTCGCCTTTTCGCCGCTCCACGTGCAGGCGCGATTCGAAATCATAGAACGCGATCTGGCGTACCACCGTGTTCAGCATGTCCTCGACCTTGGCGGCAAGCATCGCCTTGCGCCCGCTCTTGTCGGGCGCGGTCTTCAGCAGCGACCGGAAGGTCAGCATCTCGCCAAATACCGAGGCCGTCTCGGCGAGCGTGAGCGGCGTGTCCGCCATCAGCGGGCCTTGCCGCGCCGACAGGACTTGATGCACACCGTGGCCAAGCTCGTGCGCGAGCGTCATCACGTCCCGCACCTTGCCTTGATAGTTCAGCAGCAGATAGGGATGCGCCGACGGCACGGTGGGATGGGCGAAGGCACCGGGCGACTTTCCAGGGCGCGTCGGCGCATCGATCCAGCCCGTGCCGAAGAACCTGCGGCCGACCGCAGCCAGCTCGGGCGAGAAGGCATTGTAGGCGTCGAGCACGATCTTCTCGGCCTCGCTCCACGGGATCGTGCGGTCGTCGTGCTCGGGCAAGGGTGCGTTGCGGTCCCAGTAAGGCATCTTGCCGACGCCGAACCATTTGGCCTTCAGCCCGTAGTAGCGATGTGCCAGGCGCGGATAGGCGGCCTTCACCGCCGAGACCAGGGCATCTACCACCTCGTCCTCGACCACGTTGGCGAGATTCATCGCCGACTGCGGACGCGCGTATTTGCGCCACCGGTCCTCGATCTCCTTGTCCTTGGCGAGCGTATTGGTGATCAGCGAGAAAATCGCGATATTGTCGCCTTGCACCTTGCCGAAAGACTTGGCCGCCTCCTTGCGGACGACGGCATTCTTGTCCGAGAGCTTGTCGAGAATCTGGGGCTCGCTCAGCATCTCGCCACGAAACGGATAGCGCAGGCGCGCGATCGTCTCATCGAACAGGCGCGACCAGGCCGCGTGACCGACGACGTATTTCTCGTGCAGCGCCTTCTCGAGCTCGTCGGAGAGCTGATGGGGACGAAAGATCCTGAGGTCTCGCAGCCATGGGCCATACTTGGCGAGCGCCGGATCCCGCTGCTTCGCTGACAGGTCGGCGTCCTCGAGCTTGTTGATCTCGAGACGGAAGAACACGAGCTTGGTGCCGATATCGGTCAGTCGTTCAGAGACATCCTGCGAGAACCGGCCACGTTCCGGATCGGCCTGGTCCTGCGCGTAGTACAAGGAAGCGTAAGAGCCGATGCGCCCCATGCGGTCCTGCATCGCCTCGTATCGAGCGATGGCCGCTCCCAGAGCCTTGCCGTCCAGCGAGGCTACCCGACCCTCGTAGGACTTGGCGAAAGCGCTCGCCTCCTCTGCGGCGAGCTTCAGATCTGCCTCGAGGTCCGTGCCAGCCGGACTGGAGTAAAGATCGGAGAGGTTCCACGTCGGCAGATCGCCCAGCACAGCATTCATCGATACCAACTCCTTGCTCGGCCACGGATATGGGACTTCGGCCGGCGCGCGGCTAGAGTGCACGTCTGATCGCGGCAACCCGGTCTAGCACGCTTGCCGGTGCAATGAAGATCAGATCGAAGCCGCGCGCGCTGTACGTTCGTTCATGCAGCGCTTCGAAACGACGGGCTTCCTCGAGGCTGATTCGCCGCGCCTTCGTTGGCGTGACGAAGCCCCATGGCCGAATGAAAAAGACCCGCCTTTCGTAAAGCCGCTCCTTTTCGAGGCGTTCGAGTTCGCGCGACAATGCGCTGGAGAGCGGATAACCGAGAAACTCGGCAAGAGCCGCCGTGCAGATCGGCGACCGATCATGGAACTGGACTTCGCCCTGCCGGTACGCCGACCGGACGACTCGTGCTCTCTGCAAATTCACGACCTTGTCGATGAAGGCGGGATTGCGCCAAGGCTCGGCGATGCCTTTTGCCTGCTCCAGGGTTATGACGTCGGTAGCTGCCTCCTCGACCACGCCGAAGCCCTCGATCTCCAACTGGCGCAGGATGGCCGTCTTTCCCGCGCCGGGCGTGCCGGTCAGGATGAAGCGTCTCATCCGGGATCGGCGGCGATGGCATCAAGGAAGGGACCGATCAACAGTGCGGCGAAGGGCTCGATCCGGGCGACGTCGCTTTCCTTGTAGTGACCGGCGGCATCCAGGAGATTGAGCGTCCCCAGCACGCGGCCGGCATAGATCACGGGCACATTCATCGCGGACTCGCAGCCGAGCGAGACGATGAGCTCGTGGTCGAAGAACGCCCAGGCGATATCCTTGGCGTCGTAGCCGACCCAGGCACGCCGGCCCTGGATCACCTGTCGGTGCCATGGCGAATCGGTGATTTCCTTGTAGCCGCCGACCGGATACTCCCCGGGCCGGTTCGTATACATGCGTTTCACCCGCTTGCCGTTCGGCGCCACGTAGAGAAGCGTGAAGAGCTTGTGGCCGACAGTCTCGGCCAGGGCGCGATCGACCGTCGAAAACAGATTGTCCGGAGGGCCGGGCTGCTTGAGGGCGGCGAGACAGGCGTCGAATGGTGTCATCTCTTTCCTTGTGCTCGAGGTCGAGGCGCGACCGGAATGCGCTCCGGCATGAGTCCGCCGGGCGCCAGTCGCAGGACGAGGATCAGCGTGACGGCGATCAGCAGTTCCTTGAGGGCTGCGCGTTGCACGGCCGAGATCGAGGGAACGAGCTCGACGAAGAAGCGCGCCGATTCGAGCAGCAGCATCAGAAGGTAAGCGCCGACGAGCGCGCCGGCCGGGCGCCCCGTTCCGCCACCGGCCACCGCGAGGAAGATATAGATCGTGATCAGCGGCAGAAAGAGGTCCGGCGCAATGTAGGACGTGAAATGGGCGTAGAGGGCGCCAGCAAGACCCGCGATCGCCGCGGAGAGGGCAAACGCCTCCGCTTTGAAGCGCAGCACGCTCTTCCCCGCGACCTGCGCCACCTGTGCATCCTCTCGAATCGCTCGCAGAACACGGCCATAAGGCGAGCGGTCGAGGCGTCTCACGAGGACAAATACTGCCCCGAGGACCGCGAGCACGATCGCCAGATAGGCCGCATTGAAATCGGGACCGAGGGTTGCCTTCCACGGGCCTGGAATGCCGGAGATGCCGTCCGTGCCGTGCGTCAGCCAGGTCTCGTTGGCGGCGAGCAGGCGCACGACCTCGGCAAAGCCCAGCGTCACGATGGCGAGATAGTCCTCGCGCAGTCGCGTGGTCGAAAGCGTGACGACCAGCCCTGCGAAGCCGCCAGCGATGAGTGCCAGCATCCAGCCGGCCAGGATCGGGCCGTGACCCGAAGTCGTGACCAGGGCCGACGCATAGGCGCCGACGGCAAAGAAGCCGGCGAGGCCGAGATTGACCATCCCGGCACCCCCCCAGATCAGGTTAAGGCTGAGCGCCAGCAGGCCGTAGAGGCTTCCCATGGTCGCGATGAACAGGAGATAGTTCAGCATCGCTAGAAGGCCCGCTCGCCCAGCAAGCCGCGCGGCCGAAGAGTGAGCACGATCAGGATGGCAAAGAACCCGACGGCCGTCCGGTAGGGCGAGCCCACGACCAGGACCGACAGCTCCTCGGCCACGCCGATCAGGCAGGCGCCAAGCACTGCGCCGGTCGGGCTGCCCAATCCACCCAGCACGGCCGATGCGAAGATCGACAGCAGAATACGTGTGCCGGTCAGAGGATCGATCGAGCTGTCGAGTCCCAGCAACATGCCGCCGATGCCCACCAGCCCCATGCCGACGAAGCTTGCCATCATGGCCACCCGCCGGGGGCGTATGCCCTTCAGCGCCGCAAGCTCGGGATTGTCGGCCGAGGCGCGCATCGCCTTGCCGATGCGCGTGAAAGCGAGCCCGGCAAAGACCGCCAGCATGACGGCGAGCGCCATGCCCATCGTCTCGAGCTGCTGGGGGCTGACCCGGATGTCGGCGATATGGATGTCGCGCGCGATCGGCCGATCGAAGCCACGGAGATCGTTGCCGAAGCCCAGCCGCACGAGGTTCTCGAGCACGAGGCCGGAGGCGATGGACGCGATCGCCGCCGGCAAGGCTCCTTGTCGCACCAGCGGCAAATGAGCCGTGCGATCGAAGAACAAGCCGACAGCGCCGGCGACAGCGAAGGCTACAGCCAGCGATCCGACCAGCCCGAAGCTGGCCGCATAAGCGACGTAACCCGCAAAGGCGCCAAGAGTGGCGACGCCCGAGACGGAGAAGTTCGGAAAGCGCAGCACGGCGAACATCGCCGTGAAGCCGATCGCGGGCACCGCGAGCAGCGTGCCCGACACCAGCCCGTTCACCAGCGCCTGGAGGACGAGACTCATTGACTCGCGGACTGCGCGCGTCCTGCGCGCTCACCATCATGAGCGAGCCGGAGGCTCGCAGTCCGAATGAGCATCGCCCTCGCCACTCAAGCGATCTTCACCAGGGTGAACTTGCCGCCCTTGATCTGCTCGTAACGGAACTTGCAATCGATGATATCGCCCTTGTCGTCGAAGTCGCAGGGACCCGACGCGCCGCTGTAGTCGACCTTCTGACCTGATGCGATCGCCTTCAGACCGTCGACAGCGTTGTCGACCGCCTTGCCGCCGCCCTGCGACACCTTGCGAATATTGTCCTTGATGGCGACACCCGTGGCGACCTTGGCCTGCTCCATTGCCATCAGCACCAAGCTCGCGTGGTCGTACACCTGGCAGGTGTAGGGATCGGGTCTGGCAAGCCCCGTCGCCTTCTTGACGCGTTCGTAGGCCGTGCTGCCCTCGTCCGGCGACGGCGAGTAGGTATAGACACCTTCGACGACCTCCGGCTGGCCGATCTGGTCGACAAGCTTCTGGTTTATGGAATAGCCGAAGCCGATGATCTTGCCCTTGAAGCCGGCGCGGTAGATGTCCTTCAGGAGCACAACGGTGTCGGGCGTGTAACCCGCGGCAAAGATCATGTCCGGATTGGTGCGCAACGCCTGATCGACCTCGGTGCGGTAGGTCGTTTTCTTGTCGTCGTACACAAGGCCCTGGTGCGTGCCGCCCGCCTTAGCGACGAGCTTGCCCATCAGGTCGAAAGTGGTCTGGGTGAACGGCGTTTGCGGGATCATAGTGTAGATCTTGCGGGCTCCCAGCGAGAGCATGAATTCGCCCGACCGGGCCACCTGCAGCGTGGAATTGGGCTGGGTGCGCACGAGGAAACCCTGATGCGGCAACTGCGTAATCGAGTCGGCGCCCGAGACGGTGCAGAGGAATGTCTTGCTCTCCCAACAGAGCGGAGCGACGGCCGTCGTCACCGACGACGCCCACGTGCCCATGATCGCCGCCACCTTGTCGACATCGATCAGCTTGCGCGCCGCCCGCACGCCGGCGTCGGGATTGGTCTGATCGTCCTCGCTGACGAGTTGCACCTTGCGGCCGAGGACACCGCCAGCCGCATTCACTTCCTCGACGACCGAGGCAGCGACCTTGGCCATGACGGGACCGTAGGGGCCACCGGCTCCGGTGAGAGGCGTCAGCGTGGCAATCTTTACCGGTTCGGCCTGCGCCCGAAGGATGGCGGGAGCGGCGACGGCGGCAACTCCCGACACAAGAGCAGCACGACGGCCAAAGGCAATGCGTGTCATCAATGTCTCCCGGTGTGACCGGCGAGCATAGGCTGGGCCTTGCCGCCGAGAAAGAGATCGCGCACCGCCGGATCCGACGCCAGCTCTTCGGCTCGCCCTTCCCGTTCGGCGAGACCCTGGACAAGCACGTAGGCCCGCGTCGAGATGGCAAGCGCCTCCAGGGCGTTCTGCTCGACCATAAGAATTGCGACGCCGCTGCGGTTCAGGGCCACGACGGTCCCAAACAGATCCTCGGCAGCTTGCGGACTGAGCCCTGCCGTGGGTTCGTCCAGCAGCAACAGGGTCGGCGCGTTCATGAGGGCAATGGCCATGGCCAGGATCTGCCGTTGCCCGCCGCTCAGGGTCCGTGCTGCCGCCCGTCGCTTGTCGGCCAGCATGGGGAAGCGGTCGTACAGCTCGTCTCGGCGCCGACGAAGGTGGCCCGCGTCCAGGTAGCCGCCCATCTCCAGATTCTCGGCCACCGTCATGGCGCCGAAGACGTTTCGCTCCTGCGGAACGAAAGCTATACCGAGCCGGCTGATCGCGGGCGCATCCAGGCCCTCGATATCGCGGTCACGCAGCCGAACCTGTCCGCTTCGCGGCCTCAACAGGCCTGCGATCAGCTTCAGGAGCGTCGACTTGCCCGCACCATTCGGCCCGATCAGGGCCACGATCTCACCGGCATCGACGTGCAGTGTCGCGCCCTTCACGATCTCGTCGGCGACCGCGTAGCCACCTCGCAGTTCCGAAACGCTGAGCAACGTCATGCCGCCCGACGCCCGAGATAGGCCTCGCGGACCCGGGGATCATTGCGCACCGCTTCAAAGCGGCCTTGGGCCAGCACCCGCCCTTCGGCCATCACGATTACGGGGTCGCAGAGCTCGGCGATGAAGCCCATGTCGTGCTCGATCAGCAGCACCGAGACACCGCGCCTGGGCAGCTCGAGCAGCCGCTCGCCAATCTCGTTGCGCAGGGTCGGATTGACGCCCGCGGTCGGCTCGTCGAGCAGGACGAGCTTGGGGTCGGCCATCAGAGCCCGGCCAATCTCGAGCAGCTTCTTCTGGCCACCGGACAAGGCCAAGGCCGGATTGTCGATCAGCCGGTCGAGCCGGAGAAAGCGCGCCGTTTCCCAGGCGCGCTCGGCCAGCGCCGATTCCCGATCACGGGCTGCCCGGGTGTCGAGCACGGCATGCCACAGGCTCTCGCCCGGCTGATCGCGACCATAGAGCATCAGATGCTGGAACACCGAGAGCCTGGGAAAGCCACGCGCAACCTGAAAGGTGCGGACGAGGCCGGCGCGACTCACCTTGTCTGGCGACAAGCCGCCGATTTCCTGCCCCGCGAACCGGATCGAGCCCGCATCCGGCGGCACGAGGCCCGACACGACGTTGAAGAGCGTCGTCTTGCCCGCACCGTTCGGACCGATCAGGCCGGTGATGCCGTCGGCCGCGACCGAGAAGTCGACACCGCGCAGCACATCCAGCCCGTAGAAGGCGCGCCGCAGGTTCTTGAGTTCGAGAAGCGTGGTCAACCCAGTCGCCGTCAGAGCCCGTTGTAGGCCTTGAACCACTCTACGAACTTCGGGATACCCTCTTCCACTGCGACTTTGGGCGTCCAGCCGAAGTCGCGCCTTGTTTCCGTGATATCGGCCGCAGTCTCCAGCATGTCGCCGGGCTCGCCGGGTCGCAGCTCGACCACCGCTTTCTTGCCCAGTGCCTTCTCGAACAGTTCGATGATGTGGACGATTTCCTCGCTGTCGGCGGCGCCGAGATTGTAGAGCCGATGGCCGGGCTCTTGCGCCGGCTTGTCGAGCACCGCCAAAGTGCCCGCCACGATGTCGTCGACATAGCTGAAATCGCGCTTGGCGAAGCCCAGATGGTAAAGCTTGATGGGTCTTCCCTCCTGGATCGCCTTGGCAAAAATATAGGGCGACATGTCGGGTCTGCCCCAGGGTCCGTAAACCGTGAAGTATCGTAGCCCTGTCGCCCTGAGCTTGTGCAGATGCACGTAGGTCTCGGTCATCAGCTCGCCCGACCGTTTGGTCGCAGCGTAAACCGATACGGGATGGTCGACCCGGTCGGCCGCCCGGAAGGGCAAGCGCGAATTGGCGCCATAGACCGACGAGGACGAGGCATAGACGAAATGCTTCAGACGGGAAAGCCGCCGCGCCAGCTCCAACACGACCAGATGGCCCATAACGTTGGTCTGGACGTAGACATAAGGGTCCGTAACCGACTGTCGGACGCCTGGTTGGGCAGCCAGATGGATGATGCGATCGACCTCGGGATGCTGTTCGGCCAGCGTCAACATCGGCTCCCGATCGGCAATATCGACCTCCAGAAAGGTGAAGGCCTTGTTATCGCGCAGCGGCTTCACCCGGGCAAATTTCAGGACCGGATCGTAGTAGGGGCTGAAATTATCGATGCCGACGACGCGCTCGCCACGTGCCAGTAAGGCTCGCGCTACTTGCGAGCCGACGAAGCCGGCAACGCCGGTAATCAAGATGGTCATGAACGATAGGCTTGCCGCCGGACCAAGAGTGCGCTCGCGGTGCTTACAACGTTTCAAGCAAAGACGGAACCTTGAAACGCGCGGCGAGATTCGACGGAAGCAAACGCAGCAAACATCTTTTTGCAGCGTCACTCGCCTTCCTGATTGAAAGGCGCAACATTCTGTCGCTACCGTGATCGGCGGTAGGACGGTCATGGAGGTTGCCTTGTCCCAGACGGTGACCCTGGACGACAAGTACGTCTTGGAACGCGGGCGGGTCTATCTGACCGGCACGCAAGCCCTGGTGCGGTTGCCCATGATGCAGCGCCAGCGGGACGTCGCCGCCGGCCTCAATACGGGTGGCTACATCAGCGGCTATCGCGGCTCACCGCTCGGTGGTTTTGACCAGGCATTGTGGCAGGCCAAGCGCTTCGTCAAGAAGAACCACATCGAATTCCGGCCGGCGCTGAACGAGGACCTCGCGGCGACGGCCCTCTGGGGCACCCAGCAGATCCACCTCTATCCCGGCGCCCGCTACGATGGCGTCTTTGGCATGTGGTACGGCAAGGGGCCGGGTGTCGACCGCTCGGGTGATGCCCTCAAGCATGCAAACTACGCCGGCACATCCCCGCACGGCGGCGTGATTGCCCTCGCGGGCGATGACCACATGGCCAAGTCCTCGACCCTGGCCCATCAGAGCGAGCCTGCCTTCATCGCCGCCGGCATTCCGATCATCCATGCTGCCAGCGTCCAGGAGTATCTGGACCTCGGCCTGCACGCGTTCGCGATGTCGCGTTACTCCGGTCTTTGGATCGGCTTCAAGGTCCTGAGCGAGACCGTGGATTCGTCGGCCTCGGTCCACATCGATCCGCACCAGGTCGGAATTTGTAGCCCGACGGACTTCGTCATGCCGCCCGAAGGGCTGCATATTCGCTGGCCCGACGACTGGCTTGGTCAGGAGAGACGCCTCGTCACGCTGAAGCATCCGGCGGCGCTCGCCTACTGGCGCGCCAATCGGCTCGATCGGGTGATGATCGGCCGGGCCGATGCGCGCTTCGGCGTCGTC